>CAYOLG010000117.1:0-1529 GCA_964404745.1 uncultured Opitutaceae bacterium | reverse complement strand
TCGTTGGCTTTGGCGGGCAGATTGGCAATTGGGCTCGACCGATTGACTCCGATTTCAGCAAGGATATTGACGAACTAAAGCGTGTGGCTCCTCGCATGCGAGAAGCGGGGACGCAGTTCTTGCGAATCATGTCTTACCCTAACTCGGTAGCGTCGCCACTAGCTAGGGAAGCCTGGAAGCAAGAGACGGTTCGTCGTATCAAGGAATTGGCCACAATTGCCGAAGGCGAGGGCGTTATATTGGGGCACGAGAATTGCAATGGATATGGCGAATCCGCAGAGGGGTATCTGGAGATTGTGGAGGCGGTGAATAGCCCGGCCCTGAAATTGATCTTCGATACGGGCAACAATAGCTTGCACGATAATAATCTCGAAGTGACCTGGGATTATTATAAAGCCTGTCGAAACGAAATCGCCCATGTGCATATCAAGTGCGCGAAGCCAGGGCCTGATGGGGGCGACTTTGTCGCGTGTTATGCTCATGAGGATCCGATCCAGCAGAAAATCATTCAAGATCTAGAGGATACCGGCTACGATGGTTGGCTATCCATTGAACCTCACATTATGGCTGCCATTCATGCCGGCAAAGATGTCGACGATTCCGGAGCGGCCCGTAAAGTCTGGGTAGATTTTGCCAAGGGCTTGGAAACTCTGGTGGTGGAGGTTGTATAGTGGTTTTTCACATTGGACCCAATATCCCGGTTTGCTTCGTTGCTGATGTTGGTAGCGGGCGATCTCCGAGCACCTACAGAAGAACCGTTCAAGAATGGGCGCTCGGAGATCGCCCGCTAACTTAGATGCCCCGGGGTTTGCCCCGAAGACATTTACTTGATGGAATGATTCGATTTGAACTAACAGGCATGAATATACAGGTATTTGATTCGAAAGAAGAAATGGGGGCGGCTGCAGCCCTGGCAGGAGCAGATCGATTGCGCCAGGTGCTCGTCGATCGCGGCGAAGCGGCTACCATCGTCGCTACGGGGGCTTCCCAGTTTGAAATGCTATCGAGCTTGTCGCGTTCCGATTTGCAATGGCCATCGATAACGGGATTTCATTTGGACGAGTATATTGGAATTCCCATTACGCATGAAGCGTCTTTTCGAAAGTATCTTTGGCAGCGATTCGTTAGCCAATTGCCGCTCCCATTAAAAGCATTCCACTTTCTCGATGGCGAGGGCGATGCTCGGGCGGAGTGCGATCGCGTCGGGCAGTTGATTGGCGAAACGACGATCGATGTTGCGTTTGTTGGAATCGGGGAAAACGGGCACTTGGCATTCAATGATCCACCGGCTGATTTTGAAACGGAAACGCCTTACCTCGTCGTCGATCTCGACGATGCCTGCCGCCAGCAGCAGTTGGGGGAGGGATGGTTTCCTGACTTTGAATCCGTCCCCGAGAAGGCGATCTCCATGTCGGTTCAACAGATTATGAAAAGCGATATGATCGTCTGCACAGTTCCGGATCGGCGAAAGGCGGAAGCTGTGAAAAACGCAGTGTCGGGTCTGGTGTCTCCGGATGTGCCCGCTTCGA
>CAYOLG010000116.1:0-1572 GCA_964404745.1 uncultured Opitutaceae bacterium | reverse complement strand
TCAGACGCGTTCGAACAGCCCCACAGCAGGAGCATCATCGGGCAAAGAGTTAAGTTCAGGTGTTTTTTCATAATATAGAATGTCAAATCAGTTAGATGGTAGGGCTGATCCCGCAATTGCGGGACCAGCCGTATCCGTACTCGCAATTCGGCTGCTTAGGGATAAGCAGCCCTACCTCTTAGCAGTATCGCTTTGCATGGTTCTATTCACAAAGACAGGAAGATTCGCCCATCGGGCGCTATTTAATCAAAATTCCCTAGCGGCTTTTTGAGCTTCGCATGATCTTCGCCATCTCTTTCTTGAGGCTTTCCACGATTTCTGGGCGTTCGGCATACAAATTCCGCGTTTCTCCAATATCGTCTTTCATATTGTACAGCTGACCCGAAGGGCCTTGAGGCTTCGGCTTCGACTGAGGCGTTCCACCTCCATCGGCCAAGGGATCTCCACCGCGTACGCCTCGATCTGAAAAACCACCAGATCCGCGACCATCGATAAATTTCCAGTCTCCGGAACGGATCGTCATCAAACCGCCACTACCAGACTTCATAACAACCGATTTGCGAACGGGCGTGTTGTACGACTTCGCTCCCGTCAAGGCGGGAAGAAAACTGAAACTATCGGGTCCGGCGTTAGGAGGTAGCTGCACTTCCACGATATCGGCAAAAGTAGCCATCAAATCCGTGAAGCAAACTAGTTGATCTGTCGACGTTCCCGCCTCAACGCTTCCCGGCCAGCGAGCGATGAACGGCATGCGATGACCGCCCTCCCACGCATCCGACTTCATTCCCCGCAATCCACCGGCGGAATCGTGTCCCAAGCGCTCGACATCCTGATCGTACCAAACGGGTCCATTGTCAGATGTGAAGATCACCAGGGTGTCTTCCTTCATGCCTTCGTTCTCCAAAGCCTTGAGAACGCGCCCAATCTCGTCATCCACCATCATCATGAAGTCCCCGTACATCGACGCTTCGCTCTTACCGACAAATTCCTCGGACGGGAGCCAAGGCGTATGGGGAGCTGGATACGCCAAGTATAGCATCAATGGCTTATCGGCCCGAGCTCGATCCCTGGAATGGCCTTCGATCACTTCAATGGCCTCATCGCTAAATCGGGGCAGGACGCCTTCGAGCGTCAGATCCGGAGAGATGCCGCCGGCTCTGGAGAACTCCCCTTGGATCGGAGTCCAACCTTCCGACGCTACGGCTTCTATGTAGTTGGACGGTGGTTGCACGGCCTTGTCGCCTCTTATATAGAAATATGGCGGGATGTCGGTAGAGGCTCGAATGCCGAAATAGCTATCGAATCCCCGGTCCACAGGCCCTCCCGGCAGGGGATTCTCGTAGCCAGTTTCCTCGAAGCCCAAATGCCACTTGCCCACCATAGCCGTGTAATAGCCCTGAGACTTTAGAAGCGAGGCAATGGTCATTTGCCCTTCTTTGATCAAGGGCTTTGTCGGCCAGACCGTGACGTCGGTGCGGAATGGATACCGCCCGGTCAACAGACCATATCGCGACATATGACACAAGGGGCCGGGCGCATGGGCATCGCGAAACATCATTCCTTCCGCCGCCA
>CAYOLG010000115.1:0-1591 GCA_964404745.1 uncultured Opitutaceae bacterium | reverse complement strand
TTGGCGCGTCCATCGCGATTGTGACCGAGGAATTCATGGAGGACACCGGCGCCACTGACGGCGAGTCCTTGCTTCAGTTCATCGGCAACGTCGAAGTTGGCGGGGTGTTGGGGAACTTCTCCAACTCCAGCGGCGGCAATGGCCCCAGCAACAACACTGAGGAACAGCGTACCAACCCACAGCGTGGTCAGCGTGTCCGCGGTCTGGTGAGCGCGAATCTGACTCGCGACTACTTCCAGACGGATATCCCTTTCGACTCCTACAACACTTCTCGTGTCGTTGTTAATCGGGGTCCAAACTCGATTCTGTTCGGCTTGGGATCTCCTGGTGGGGTGATCAACAATAACCTGAAGCGGGCCTACATCGGCCAGGACACGACTGAAGTGTCTATTCGTTTCGACCATCGCGGATCCTTGCGCGGCACCTTCGACATCGGCCGCACGCTGATCGACGATCGCCTGGCTATCCGCATTGCCGGATTGCGCGACGAGCAGAAGTACAAGCAGAAGCCTGCTTTCACCGACGACACCCGTCTGTACGTGGCTTGGGAAGCGACGCTGTTCAAGAATGAGAACAGCAATTTCCTCGGCCGCACCTCCTTGCGGGGCAGCTACGAGACGGGCGAGATCAAGAGTAATCCGCCAGACGTGATTCCGCCTACGGACCAATTTTCGTCTTGGTGGAACGGCCTTGGCAGTCAGGAAGACGTGAACCGTATCCTCAGCGTTCCTGGAACGGATCTCGACGACATCAACAACGGAGCCCTCACCCAGGCCAATGTCGCTGCCCTTTTGGACGCGGGCATCGAGACCATCCCTGATACGTTCGATGGCACCCGGGAGGAATTCATTGCTCTGGAGGGTCAGTTTGTTCCTCGCTCCACGATCGACCGCTTCAAGCGCGGCAATCCGTTCGGCGACGATCCGTCCGAAGGGGGCATGAGGAACACGGTATTCAGCGTTCCCTACTTTCTGTACCCGGCTGTCAACTTTGAGTCGGTTGATGACCAGACTCCTGGCTGGGACGCGATCCCCGAGTTCCAAAGCGCGCTCGGCGGAGTTGGCATTCAAGGCGTAATGGGCCGTTTCCGCCCACGCGGTTTCGCCACCCAAGACGTTCGCTGGACCGGGGCGGCTACTGGCGGTACTGGTTTTACGGCCGGTTCTCTGAACGACCGCAACGTGTTCGACTACCACAATCTGTTGTTTATGGGTGATACCAATAGCGTGAACACCGAGTTCGACCTGAACCAGGTGTTCCTGGTGCAAGAGTTCTTTGATGGCAGCGCAGGTATCGAGCTTGCATTTGACAAGCAGACCCGGGACCGGGTGGAGTTCCTGCCTTTCGATACAGGCGATAAGACGATCCGTTTGGACATTACCCAGAACCTCTCCGCCGGGGACTCGGACTTCGATGGGGTACCGGACCGCCACTTCAACCCGAACTTGGGCCGCCCTGTTATTTTCTGGGGTGACAGCTTCGAGCGTACTCGCCGGAACGAGCAGGAGACTTTCCGGGCCACGGCTTTCGCCACGCTGGACTTCGAAAAGGTTACCAACAACGACGTCATGTCCAAGATCTTCGGCAAGCA
>CAYOLG010000114.1:0-1595 GCA_964404745.1 uncultured Opitutaceae bacterium | reverse complement strand
TGGCGGCGGAAGGAATGATGTTTCGCGATGCCCATGCGCCCGGCCCCTTGTGTCACATGTCGCGATATGGACTGATGACGGGAATGTATCCGTTTCGTACTGACGTTACCGTATGGCCGACCAAGCCCTTGATCAAAGAAGGGCAAATGACCATTGCCTCGCTTCTAAAGTCTCAAGGCTATTACACGGCGATGGTGGGCAAATGGCACTTAGGCTTCGAGGAAACCGGCTACGAGAATCCATTGCCGGGTGGTCCCGTCGATCGGGGATTCGATAGCTATTTCGGCATTCGGGCATCCACCGACATTCCTCCGTATTTCTACATTCGCGGCGACAAAGCCGTGCATCCGCCGACCAACTATATCGAAGCGGTGTCATCCGAAGGCTGGACCCCGATTCAGGGGGAGTTCTCCAGAGCAGGCGGCATATCCCCGGATCTAACGCTCGAAGGCGTCCTGCCTCGGTTTAGCGATGAGGCTATTGAAGTCATTGAAGGCCATTCCAAAGACCGAGCTCGGGCCGACAAGCCATTGATGCTATACTTGGCGTATCCAGCTCCCCATACGCCTTGGCTCCCGTCCGAGGAATTTGTCGGTAAGAGCGAAGCGTCGATGTACGGGGACTTCATGATGATGGTGGATGACGAGATCGGGCGCGTTCTCAAGGCTTTGGAGAAGGCTGGCATGAAGGAAGACACCCTGGTGATTTTTACGTCTGACAATGGACCCGTTTGGTACGACCAAGATGTCGAGCGCTTGGGACATGATTCCGCTGGTGGATTGCGAGGCATGAAGTCGGATGCTTGGGAGGGCGGTCATCGCATGCCGTTCATTGCCCGCTGGCCGAGTCGGGTCGAAGCGGGCGCTTCGACGGACCAGCTGGTTTGCTTCACCGATTTGATGGCTACGTTCGCTGACATCGTGAAGGTGCAGCTACCGCCCAATGCGGGGCCCGACAGTTTCAGCTTTCTACCTGCGCTGACAGGAGAAAAGTCCTACAACATACCCGTGCGGAAGTCGGTTGTCATGAAGTCGGGTAGTGGCGGATTAATGACGATCCGATCGGGGGATTGGAAGTTTATCGATGGACGAGGATCTGGTGGTTTTTCAGATCGAGGCGTACGCGGTGGAGATCCCTTGGCCGATAGAGGTGGAACGCCTCAGTCGAAGCCGAAGTCTCAAGGCCCTCCGGGTCAGCTGTACAACATGAAAGAGGATATTGGGGAAACGCGGAATTTGTATACCGAACGCCCGGAAATCGTGGATCGCCTCAAAAAAGAGATGGCGAAGATCGTGCGAAGCCCCAAAAGCCGCTAAACTTCTTTGCAGACAGTGCCCTTCGGTGAAAAATATCTACCTACCCAACGATCTTCGCGGAAAGCGGTTCTGTCGAGAGGTAGGGCTGCTTGCCTGTCTCGCCATAGCCAGACGAAGGCGGATCCCTAAGCAGCCTAATTGCGTGCGATCTTTTGCGGCTGGCTAGGGACAGCCGGACCTACCATATACACATTGGAAACACTTAATCATGAAAAAACACCTGTACTTAACTCTTTGCCCGATGATGCTCCTGCTGTGGGGCTGTTCGAACGCGTCTGA
>CAYOLG010000113.1:0-1623 GCA_964404745.1 uncultured Opitutaceae bacterium | reverse complement strand
TCGAAGCGGGCACATCCGGAGACACCAGACCCGACACTGCGTTTTTCACAGCTTCTGCCTTTCTCCGGTCCGGAACTGTGCAGACAATCATATCGCTTTTCATAATCTGTTGAACCGACATGGAGATCGCCTTATCAGGGACGGATTCAAAGTCAGGAAACCATCCCTCGCCCAATTGCTGTTTACGACAGGCATCGTCCAGATCCACTACTATGTAGGGCGATTCCGTTTCAAAATCCGCGGGCGGATCATTGAAGGCCAAGTGCCCGTTTTCCCCAATCCCAACAAATGCAACATCGATCGTCGTTTCGCTGATCAACTGTCCCACGCGATCGCATTCTGCCTGAGCATCCCCCTCGCCATCAAGAAAATGGAAGGCCTTTAGCGGAAGCGGCAACTGGCTTACAAATCGCTGCCAAAGATACTTTCGGAAGGAAGCCTCATGTGTAATGGAAATACCAATATACTCGTCCAAATGGAATCCCGTTATCGATGGCCAATGCAAACCGGAACCCGACAAGCTCGACAGCATTTCGAATTGCGAGGCTCCCGTAGCAACGATGATAGACGCATCGCCGCGGGAGTCTAGTATCTCGGCCAATCTCTCCGATCCAGTCTGGGCGGCAGCCGCCCCCATTTCTTCCTTTGAATCAAATACCTGTGTATTCATTTTTGTATGTATATCGATGACTATAATGGCAGTTCCAAAAACACTAGCGCTCTGTCACGCAAGATTCGACCGGCATTCCCTCCGGAGATCGCGCGCGGCTCCCGCGCTCTGTTTGGGTGTAGAGAAAAGCCCGCGAGCCGCGGGCGATCCTTCATTTGCGACGGATTTGAATGGGGTCGTATGTAGGAGCGGGTTTATCCCGCGATAACCCAAAAAATACAATAATAGGGATCGCGGGATAAACCCGCTCCTACAGCTCATAATTAACCGCAGTTCCCTCACTTACGCCACCTCCGCCACCAGCGTCTCCAAGCCTTTGGCAAAATCCACCCAGACTTTCCTAGCCGCCCCAGAATCGTCGACGTCCTTTCCTGCGTGTATTGCAGCCATAATGTGCGGTTCTATAGATAGCCAACCATCGTATCCAGTATCCTCTAGATCCTGTATAATCTTCTGCTGGATTGGATCTTCGTGAGCGTAGCAAGCTACGTAATCCCCACCATCAGGACCTGGCTTGGCGCACTTGATATGCACATGAGCGATTTCGTTTCGGCAGGCTTTGTAATAGTCCCAAGTCACATCGAGGTTGTTATCGTGCAAACTATTGTTGCCCGTATCGAATATCAGCTTCAGAGCCGGGCTACTTACCGCTTCGACAATTTCCAAATATCCTCCAGCCGACTCCCCGTAACCACTGCAATTTTCGTGACCAAGGATAACTCCTTCCCCCTCGGCAATCGTGGCCAATTCCTTGATACGCCGAATCGTCTCTTCCTTCCAAGCTTCTCGGGCCAATGGCGACGCTTCCGAATTGGGGTAGGACATGATCCGCAGGAACCGCGTACCCGCTTCTCGCATGCGAGGAGCCACACGCTTTAGTTCGTCGATATCCTTGCTAAAATCGGAGTCAATCGGTCGAGCCCAATTGCCAATCTGCCCGCCAAAGCCAACGA
>CAYOLG010000112.1:0-1852 GCA_964404745.1 uncultured Opitutaceae bacterium | reverse complement strand
TACAGCATGCTGAAAAAGCGTATTGGCTTGGGGATATTTTCCAGTCTTGGAATGGAGATCACGATATTGGCTCCATTCGCGGCAGTCGCTCTCTACTGGTTTGGGCAGCGAGGCGAGCTAGCCTGGGGAACCATGGGTTATGACTACGATATCCTGATTGCGTCGACCGGAGGTGTGACGATGATTCCGCTCCTGCTGTATAGCTATGCGGTTAAACGAGTGTCGTTAACGACAATGGGCCTTTTGCAGTACATCATGCCGACCATGGCCCTTGGAATTGCCGTATTCGTATATGAGGAGCCCTTCGGCTCAGTTAGGCTTTTCGCGTTCAGTTTTATCTGGCTGGCCTTGGCGATCTACGCGTGGAATAGCATCCGACCCAATTCCGCATACCAAAAGGTTTGATTTCGCTACAGGGCGGTGTTGGGCTCTGAAAGCAGTACTGGATCGATAAATGCTATGCGTTCGCTGCCATCGATCAGGAATGCGACTGCTTGCTTTATTCCATTTACCCGAACCAGGCAGGCGTATGGACCAAGAAAATATTCTGATATCAGTGGTTAGACAAATTCTGGGTAAGGCGCTTACCTAGGTGCTTGGAGAGAAAGCGAATTTCCGAATGGAAATTAGCTTCAGATTAGAGGAGGCATGCTAGTCTGGCGTATGGCCAGCAGCTACTTGGCTTAGAACGCTTATCTTATCAGATCTTTGAGGTCGTCCAAGCTGATTTTCGCGTTAGCAGCTTCGCTGGCCTCAAAAACGTCCTTCAGCAGTTTGCGTTTGCGGTCCTGCATTTGCAGCACTCTTTCCTCGACCGAATCCGAGGCGATGAACCTGTAGCTCGTAACGATTTTCCTCTGCCCGATCCGGTGGACTCGATCGGTGGCTTGCGCCTCGGCGGCAGGATTCCACCAGGGATCGTAGTGTATCACGGTATCGGCTCCGGTCAAGTTGAGTCCGACGCCGCCTGCTTTGAGCGAAATCAGGAAAAGCGGAACCGATTCATCGTTTTGAAACTTATCTACTTGGGCCATTCGGTTCCTTGTAGAGCCATCAATATAAGCGTAATCGATGCCACGTTCCTCCAGTTCTCCTTTGAGCAAGGCTAGGAGAGAAACGAATTGGGAAAAGACCAGGATTCGGTGTCCGCCGTCGATCGACTCTTCAACAAGTTCAAGAAAACTCGATCGTTTGGCTGACGCTCCCGGATCGCATTGCTTGTCAAGCAGGCGTGGGTCGCAGCAGATTTGCCGGAGTCTAAGAAGCTGGGTCAGGGCCTTCATGCGCAGAGCTCCCTCGCTGGCCCCGCTTTCTTCCATCTTAGAAATCTCTGATTCTGCTGACTGTTTGCACTTTTCGTAGATTCGTCTTTGTTCCGGCCCCATGTCGACAAACAGCGTTTGTTCGATCTTGCTCGGCAATTCGGAGGCAACCTCGGACTTTTTGCGTCGCAGAATGTAGGGGCCTGCTTGTCGTATGAAGCGTGTCTCGTACCACCCTCGTTCTTCGCCGCGGGCTTCCTTGGGTATGGAGCACAGGCTGCCCGGCAGGATGAAATGCATCAGGGCTACAAGGTCTTCTACGCTGTTTTCTACTGGAGTGCCGGTGAGCAGGAATCGACCTGAGGATGACAAGCTCGCCAGCGCTTTAGCATTTCGGGTTTTCCGGTTCTTGATGTGCTGTGCTTCGTCGGCGATCACGCAGCGGAACTTGATCGATTCGAATTGAGGAAGATCGCGGATCAAGGTGCCGTATGAAGTGATGATCAAATCCAAGCCGGAAAATGTATCTAACTTAAAGAGACGCTGTTCCCGATGGTTCACGAACACCCTAAGCTCGGGGCAATAGGCTT
>CAYOLG010000111.1:0-1925 GCA_964404745.1 uncultured Opitutaceae bacterium | reverse complement strand
ATTCGAGATAGATCGCCTTCCACAAGGCTGTTGTTCGCTAGCAGCTCTGAAATATTTGGCGATCTCGAAAATGGCAAACAAAACGAAGAGACCCTAAGAAAACCGCAAAGCCCTTATGGACTGACCAAGGAGTTCGGATTTCAGCTGATCAACGCCTATCGCAAACACTACGGATTGTGGGCCGCCACTGCTATACTTTTTAATCATGAAAGCGAGTTTCGGGGTGAACAATTCGTAACCAAAAAAATAATACAATCTGTTGCTCGAATTGGATCTGGAAACAATGAGGTTCTTTCTCTGGGGAACATTTACGCGGAACGGGATTGGGGTTATGCCGGGGACTACATGGAGGGCGTCCAGATGATGATGGGCTTGAGCGATCCTGATGATTTTGTTTTCGCCACCGGCCAGCTGCATTCCGTAAAAGACTTCGTCAATTTCGCATTTAAGCATGCAGGCATTGAGCCCGAGTGGAGTGGCGACGGGTTGAATGAAACGGCTCATGACCGAAAGAATGGCAATCTAATCGTGAAGATTGACGAGCGCTTTTATCGTCCTGGCGATATTAAGGGTAGTTGCGGCGACGCGAGCAAAGCTGAACGGATCCTAGGCTGGCGCGCTAAAACTGATTTGGATATAATCATCGAACGCATGCTCCGCCACGAGCAGGATTCGGCAACTGTCTAAACTGTTAGTCCCAGCGTATATCCAAAAGTTTGGCTGAAAGCTTTCTGGCATCGTTACCCCGTCCTATATCCTTTGGCACGAAGTGATGCTGGCTCTTGACCTTAAGGAAGGCCATTTTTTGACCGTTGGCGGGCAAAGGAAGAGTGATTGTAACCCCAACGTGACCAGAATAGGTGTCCAGAATCGGTTCTTCGTCATTTAGCGATAGCCACATGCGCATGTTGCGGCATGTTTCGCTCGTCGAGTATTCGATTCTCAAGGTCAAAGACCGAGCCCCCTCCGGGACCATGAGCCACTTTCGGAAATCCGGACCGATCCAGCCATCGCCATACCTTCCGCTGAACGGCTCCTCTACTCTCTGGCGGCGATATCGCAATTGCCTCCACACCGCAAAGCCGTGGCCAGGACTACTGCAAAACGTCTTGGCTAACGCTATCCAGCTCTTGAAAGATCGGCCCCTATCCGTTCTCTTAAAGGCTTCGCGGCCCCAATGCCTGGCTCGCTCGTACCGAAACGTTGGCAGGGGAATCGCCCGAGCCTCTTCGATCGGTTTCTGGCCACAGAGCTCGCGGTAAAGGTTGAGGGTTTTCTGGCCGATGGGACCAGCGGCGAACAGTGATTTTCGCTTTTGAGCCTTGGCGGAGCGAGTATCGCGAGTTCGCGGATCCATCAAAACCTTTTCCACAGCCCGAACGAGGTCATTGCGGTCCGATGGATCAAAGGTCACTACTGCATCGCCTCCAACTTCTTTCAGCGTGTCGATATCCGAGCAGGCTATAGGCGTTCCCAGGATAATCGCTTCCGCGACCGGTAGACCGAATCCCTCGAATTTCGATGGATAAACCAGGGCCTTGGCTCCCTCCAATAGGCAGTGTATCTCTAGTGGCGAACAGTAGCCCAAATGCATCACCGATTCTTGCAGGCCTTGCTTCTCGATCTTTTTCCGAGCGGGATGATCCGAAGCGAATTTTCCACCCGTTAGCGCCAATTTTAACTTTGGAAACCGTTTACGCAACAGGGCAAAAGCATCGATCAAGATCTCGTGATTCTTGTGAGGCCAAGCATGGGCCGGATAAAAGAGGTAATCATCATCTAGCTTGAATTTCTTTCGGATCCTGCTCCCAACCCCATCTGGTAGATCGATCCAAAAATGACTGCTGGGGATCGGCCAAATCGTATTGAGCTTACATCCCGAAACATCGTAGCTCTTCTGAACATCCCGGCGAACTGAGTCTGAG
>CAYOLG010000110.1:0-1957 GCA_964404745.1 uncultured Opitutaceae bacterium | reverse complement strand
TGGTTGAAGAATCTGAGCTGTCTATCCGTCGCACGTTGCAGGAGATCAAGGTCAGAAAGTCGGGGATGATGAAATATCGATTAGCGACGGTATTAGCTTGGTGGGCCTTCTTGCATACCGCGGCTTTCATCGTCGGGTTGGTTGCTCATGAAACGGGCCTGCGTACGGAGTACGTACCAGTGGTCGATGACTACTTGAATGCTGTGAGCGCGTTCTCAGGCGCATGGCTGGTCGGGGGTTTGCCTCCCACTATTTGGGTCACACTCTTCATTTGGACGGGTAACCCCAGATTCCTGCCTTGGAGGAAATGATGAAGGTTTCCTCTAGGTTGCTTGAGCACCATGGGTTCGTTATCGCAATGCTGGCGTTTGCGTGCATGGCGTACTCGGATTATTCGAGAGATGGAGACTTAGTAAATCTCGGCTTCTCTGCGGTTCTGGCATTGCTTGCCATCCTTGCCACCTACTTTTACTCCTTCCATAAAGGAAAAGAGAACGAAGACGAATAATGGGCGCGATTTGGCAATTCATTAAGAAGTACGAGTTTTAGGTTCTGATGGCAATTTGCGTCGGACTGGCCATCGCCCACGAAATCACGAAGGACGCTCTATACGCGAGCATCTCCTCTTTCATGTTCATAGTCGCCCTTACTCGACTGGCCATGCACTCGATGTGGAAGAAGGTCAAGCTGAGGGAGCTCGAAGCCGTATTTTGGATACGGAGTGCGCACAATCGACTTCTGAGCTGGCGCGAACGCAGATCATTCAACAGGCGGGTACCGCCATGCTGGCACTAGCCAATCATTTGCCATCCACGGTGCTCGCCTTGCTTCGATAGGAGCAAGATGTCGGCTGTTAACCGCTGACTGAGCGTTGCTGGAAGAGCTGCACTCCTCGCCGAGCTTTTGTGCCCAATCGGTTCCGCTTGTTAACATCAAGTCCGATTTGAGATTCTATAAGGCTGGAAATGAAGAGATCACTAATCGCTATTTCCGCGCTGGTTGCTTACTCGGTTTTTTGGAGTACGAAACAAACAGCCTTCCGGGAGCAGAGTGGCGGGATCGTTACGTCGTACTTCGAGGGTCGGAACGATATCTTGGTTTTGCGGAATGTTTCCAACAAGACAAGTGTTTGCAGAGTCGAGATTGGCAAGCGACCCACCAAGGATTACGTCATAGAGCCAGACACGGAGACATACATTAATCGAGCGTTACTAAGTTACCAATTTCACTGCCATGCTGGCGCTGAATACAAGGGGCACATAGAACAGCGAGAGGGGTGAATTGTTTTGCTCCAGTGACGGCCCTTTCGACACCTTCGTGCTGAAAAGGAATAATGTCTTCATAGCAAAAGATATCGCCACGCCATCGCAAAACTCCAACCTCCCGCCAACTAGCACCCTCAGAGTAATCGCGGGAAAGTGCAGTCGAATTTGATCCGCGCTCGCGGGTTCCCATAACGCCCGAAAAGGAAACGGGACTCCAGTTTTCTCACATCGTGATCGGGCTGGTAACATCAATTCAGGTCTGAGATTTCAGGAGGTCGGAAATGATTAAGGCGCTTGTCAAAAAAATTGCCTACTTATCGCCGGTAATCATCATGTGCATAATCTTTGCAATGATGGCGTGGATGGATTATTCGAGCGACGGAGATCGAGCAAATCTTGCCTTCGCTATCGGCTAGCGGCTCTTGCCAGCCTTGGCGCTTATTTCGAATTCTTCCACAAGCCGAAAGACGCTGAGGAGGAGAGATGAAAAAGGCAATGAACTCTGAGCCTATTAACTCTTGGATCGGTGCGGGTATAGCCATCGGAGCGGCTGTCTTCGCGTCCACAAAAGACCCCGTTTGGGTTGGGGTAGGTATTGATGTTTCTACCCAAGCTCTGCTGGATCATTCTAGTCAGGCGCTGGGTTCATCCTTTGCCCAATCCTGCCGCCTGCCCCTGCGGGGCGCATAGGG
>CAYOLG010000109.1:0-1969 GCA_964404745.1 uncultured Opitutaceae bacterium | reverse complement strand
GGGCGAGCTCAATAAGGGGTTGAGCGGCTTTAGCGACTTCGTTGCGTTCCCCGCTGTCAACTGATATAACTCCAGCCGTTATAGCATCTTGCCCGATTGCGTAGCCGCTGCCGGGCTCATCGCCATCCGGTTGGCGATTGCTGTATGTGACCAGATTAGACGAGTCGTTTTTGCCAATGCAGGCAGCTCCGGTGCCGATTACCAAGCAAATCCCTGGATTGATTCCCAGTCCGGCTTCGTGGGCTATCGAAAGGTCAGAGTCGATGGCTAATCTAGCGCCCCGACGCCAATCGAAGTCAGCGAGTGAATCTGCGAGGCGGGCTTTCTCCTCAGGTGTACGTATTCCGGCAACACCGCAGTAGACAGCGTCGATTTCGTAGTTTTCGAAATCTATAGATTCGATGGCAATTGTGACAGCCTCGTTGATCCGAGCGCCTGCCGTTTTGAAACCGTAGTTGTGAGGATTACAGCCTAGGGCGCTTCCCAATCCTATGGGATTAAACTGATGATCTAACAGCAATGAGCGCGTATTCGAGCCACCGCCATCGACACCGAGATACAGTTTGCCGAACACCATTTGGGGATTTGAGGAGTAGTTATGATTGGTAGGCTATCGATCATCGATAGGCAAGGAAACCTTGACATTCTTAAGTGATGGGCGCGTTTTCAGGGTCCACCCATCTGCCGTGCTCCTTAATCAAGTCGATCAAGCGTTCATCGGCTTCGTGTTCGGGGATGTTGTAGCGGACGCATTCCTTGCCCACGTAAAGATTGATTTTCCTAGGGGCCCCTCCGACATAACCGAAGTCAGCGTCGGCCATCTCCCCGGGACCATTGACGATGCAGCCCATGATGGCGATTTTCACGCCCTTCAGGTGACCCGTCTTTTCGCGGATGCGCTGGGTTGTCGTTTGCAGGTCGAATAGCGTTCGGCCGCAACTGGGGCAGGCGACGAATTCGGTCTTGGAGATTCGGGCTCCCGCGCCTTGGAGAAGGTTGTAGGCGAGCTTGGTGGCCCGAACGATATCCGGCTCGGATTCGATGCTGACCAGATCGCCAATGCCGTCGCAGAGTAGGCTGCCACAAAGAAGACTAGCGTCAAGCAGTCGATCTAGAAAATCTTGATTCTCGCCAGAGGGAATTCGTCCGTTACGTATCCAAATTGGTGATGCGTTTTGCCATTTGCTAAGTTTTTCGGCAAGGCTCCGGTAGATGCCAATTTCATGCAACGGCTTTTCGCTCGAAAGACCTGATCTTAAGGTGATTATGAGATTCGGAGCCGGCTCCGAAAATATCCCATCTTCGCACTTGGGGCTGAGCCCCGCGATAGGTATCGCTTGGAAGTCGGAACAAATTCTCAGAAAGCGTATGTATTGGCTGTAGTCTTCGTCACCGAAATCCCTCAACAACGCGAGCGGAATGCCCTTTCGAGGTAAACCCCTGGAAAGCGATTGCAAATCGATCTCGCGGGTGACCTCCAAGGTGAGTGAAGGAACCAAGCTTCCAATCGACTCCCAAACTGATGGAATCGCTTTAAGTTGTTCCAGAGAATCAACGCGAACCCACAATGATTCGATTGGTGTATCCGAAAGAATCGGACTGGCCTGTCTGATTGATGTTGCCAGCTCATTCACTTCGGACAGCGGAATGGCCGATCGGGCAATGACAGAAGGCGGCGTTTCGGAGTCAATTTTGATGTCCGGGCCTAGTTGGACGGAGTGTACCGTTCGTCGATTGAATGAGTAGGGGTCAATGGAGTCGGCCTTCGCGGATGGAGGACTTGCATCTGTCCAATGACTCATGGCTTTGCGGGCCAAGGCTTTCGCTACGGGAATTTCGTAGACTGGATCCTCCGTTAGGGAAACTCGAATCGTATCGCCTAGCCCGTCCATGAGCAGGCTTCCTATCCCGATTGCGCTTTTGATTCTACCGTCTTCTCCGTCACCGGCTTCAGTCACGCCGAGGTGCA
>CAYOLG010000108.1:0-2027 GCA_964404745.1 uncultured Opitutaceae bacterium | reverse complement strand
GAGATATTCCCAATCATGTTGAAGAACATGCGATAGGACATCACGCTGGTCCGCTCGTGATAGCTGCTCGTCATTTCGTATCCAATCGCGTGATAGGGGACAGTGAAAATGGTGAAAGCAGTGTAGAAGAGAATGAGCGATCCGATGAGCAACGTGAAATAGCCGGTGTCGCTCCATCCGATCGGAATTTGCCACATAAGGGCGAAGGTGAGGCCAGCCAGAATGGCCCCCGAAAAGATGTAGGGGCGCCGCCGCCCGTGGCGCGATTGCGTCTTGTCTGAGATGGCCCCCATTACGGGATCAAGAAAGGCGTCCCACACGCGCGTGATGCCAATGGCGATGCCCACTAAGGCGGGGTTAACGCCGAGAGCGATTGTGTAGACCGGCATGATGAGTTGGGCGGGCGCGTGGAAGCCAATCATGTCCGCGGAGGCGCCGAAACCGTAGGCGAGTTTCTGAATAAACGAAACGCGTTCCTTGTTCTCAGGGGTTTTGGATGGGGCGTAGGTCATGCGCGTGTCCTCAGCTTGGATTCCATTCGTCGAAGAAGGGCATGGTACCTGTTTCGTCGACGTCGTCAGCGTATCCGAATTTTTCCAAAAGTGTGATGCCGGGAACAAGGCCGTCGTCGTGCTCGGCCAGCTTTTCGTCGAGTTCGCGATCGAGCTTGTCGATCAGTCCTTTGGTGGAGGGATCGTCGACGAGGTTGCTCAGTTGAAAGGGATCGGATTCGTTGTCGTAAAGGAGCCAGGGGCCGTTCAGGTCGCGCACGTAGGTGTAGCGGTCAGTTCGAAGACCGCGGTACTCGCGTCCTCCGACGTCGCGGGTGAATTGGCCGAAGGGGGATTGGCAGGCGAGCAGGGCGGAGCTGGCGGGAGCTTTGATATTGCCGTCGCGGTCGTTTGCGTAGTCGAAAAGGTAGGACGAATAGTCGCTGCCGTCGATTGAGTCGGGTTTATCGATGCCGCACAAGCCCAGGAGCGTTGGCAATATGTCAGGCGTGTTGATGAAGGCGGGCGGTTTCATCCCTTGGCGACCGAATGCTTTTGGGAAGCGAATGAGGAGCGGCACGCGGATGGACTCTTCCCAAGGGCGTTGCTTGAAGAACTCTCCGTGAGAGAGAATCATATCTCCATGATCGGACCAGAATACGAAAACCGTGTTTTCGGCGAGCCCGGTTTCATCTAGCGCGTCCGAGAGCGACTTCAAGCAGTCGTCGAGGGCGAGAATATGGGCGTAGTAGCCTCGGAGGTGGGTTCTTGCCTCCGCGGCATCCTCGTCGGAAACGTTGTTTCTTAGTTTGATTTCGTTTTCGTCGATACGGTCCAAGTATTCTTGAGGAGCCGTATCGTAGGGATCGTGAGGAGGGCCCCAGGATAGGGTCAGTAAAAAGGGTTTCTCCTTGTCGTGAGATTTCAGATACTCGATGGCTTCGTTCGTCTGAGCGATCGCATCGTAGCCCTCCCAGGTTTTCTTCTCGGTTGAGGAACCTTCGTAGTAGTAAGAAGTATTGTAATCGTGGCTACATTCCAGCGCTTTCCAGTATTGAAATCCGTGCTGGCGCTCGACGGGAATCGGAGCGTTGCGACCGTTGGCGTTGACGTGCCATTTGCCGATGTAGCCCGTGTGGTAGCCAGCATTCGCGAAGAGCTTGCCCATTGTTTCCGCCTCGGGGTCCATGGGAACGTCGTTGATAATGACTCCGTGGTGATGTGGATACTGGCCCGTCAGGAGGGATGCTCGGGCGGGACAGCAGACGGGAGTGCCGGATATGGCGTTCTCGAAGTCGATGCTCTCGCTGGCCAGGCGATCCATATGAGGGGTTTGGATATTGGTCTCGCCTCCGAAGCCCGTGGCTTGGCGCCGAAATTGATCGGCGAATACGAAGAGGACGTTGGGCTTATTTTCTAGAGGAGTCATCGCGTGGGTGAGACAAGTCATCGCGGAGAACTTGTCGACTGTCTTGAGATTCGATTGTCAAAGCAGCGTTTTCAAATCGCTAGCGAGGAATTCTTGGACAAGTTGAA
>CAYOLG010000107.1:0-2074 GCA_964404745.1 uncultured Opitutaceae bacterium | reverse complement strand
AGGCGGTTTGATTAAAGCTGAAACAGTCGTCTCTTGGGCCGTTGAATCGCTATCCTCATTGCGGGAACAGGCGCCTAGGAGTAAAGCGAGTGTGGCGGTGACGGAAAAAAGAACTGGGATTCGCGTTTTCATGGGACGGGTTGTTGAATGGGTGGAATGCTAAAGGTTGTGGATTCTCAGCGTATGCTGGGTTCATCGAAACGGTACGGGCAAATTGGACAACTGAGAACGGACTTTCTGCATTTCCATCCGCCGCATAAAATCCCGGGACTCGCATCTCCCATTCACCGAGGCGAAAAAGATTCCCGGAAATGCCTATTTGTATCAACGATGAACGAATGAGGATTATACCCTTCTTTGCCGTAATCCAAAGACGGTGGTCAACCGATCGCATGAGCCTGGATAAGCTTCTCTGTTAATGCGGTACCAAAGCCAGGTCTGTCCGAAGGGAGATAGTAGCTACCCTCGGACGGCGAGGTCATGGCTTCCATGAGCTCTGAACCCGAATCGTTAGTACCGAAACTCTCGGCCCAGCGACATTGCGTCGATGAAAGACAAAGAGGAAGCCCGTAAAGACTGCCACCGCGATGCGGCGTAAACTCCAGCCCATGAACGGCCGCCATGGAGGCAACCTTGCGCAAGGAGGTCACTCCGCCACACCAACTTACATCCGGTTGCAGCACATCGGCCGCTTTGTACCGTATCAATTCGGCGAAACCAAAGCGGGTGTATTCATGTTCTCCACTCGCAATTCTTGTACTTTGGATTTCCTCAACTAGACGTTTGTAGCCTACAAGATTGTCCGGCGAAAGGGGTTCCTCGATCCAATAGAGTTCAAATTCTTCCAGCCGCTTGGCCATATCGATTGTGTAGTCCACATCGTCCCATTTCGAACCACAATCGATCATGAGCGAGCAATCCGGGCCGATCTTCTTGCGCGTTTCTTTCAAAAATGTGATAGTGCGTCGCTTGCCTTCCTCGCCTTCGAAAAGCCCATCCCTTATAGGGACCTTGAAATGCTTAATGCCGACGGACAGCGCCGCCTCGGTCGCCGTGTCGTTCGTCACGGTCTGATAAATGGGGATACGTTCCTTGGTCGTCCCGCCCAGCAAGCGATAGACCGGTTGTCCGGCATGTTTACCCAGAATGTCCCACAAGGCAGTGTCCACTCCGCTTAGGGCCATGACAAACACTCCCCGTCTGCCATAGGAAATTGAAGATGCATAAAGCTGATCCCACAACAACTCCACGTTCAGCGGATTCGAGCCTATCAGTAGATGTCTAAGATGTCCTTGTATGATTTCCCGCGCTACGCTTCCTCCCGAGCCAAATCCGTAGCCTGTTATCCCCTGGTTCGTCTTAATAACGACTACAATCGCGCCGGTAAGCTGGGAAAACGGACCCCGGTATCTCCAGCGCTGGGGATCGAAATCCGACTTGAACTTTGGCAACGATCCAGGGCGCGAGCGATTCCGTAGGTTAACGGGATAGGTCTCAACCGAGGTTATTTTCAGCTTGTCCGTACTTGAATGGCGATCGGCATGCAGGATGCTGGGAGGTTTGAGACTCGCGGCAACTCCAGCCGCTGCGAGCCTTCCTAGAAATTGGCGGCGCTTCATTGTAATTGCATGTATTCAGTTTTGAGGCGAAGGGCAATCTATAGATTGGACGATATAGGACGCTCTCTAAGAATTACGGCGTTCGATTGTTTCGCTGAATCTGGTAGCGGCGATCTCCGAGCGGCCATTCGGTACAGCGTTTATGGCCGCTCGGAGATCGGCCGCTACCCTGGTCGCATCATTGAGCCCGCGAGCCGCGCGCGATCCCAATTTGCGACAAGAATTTCGAAACAGCGCATGAGAATACGACGCGAAATTTATACCACATGCAAAAAGGCTTGATAGAATGGCGGGAATCGAGAGGGGTCTGGGCAAGGCGGCTTGTTCCCAAGCGTGCTGTAGCACGGTGGGAACAAATAACGCAGCCCAGGCCCCTCTCGAACCCGTCTGCGGATGCGGCTCTAGCGGGAGTTCACGGCGTTGTCGCATCGCATACGACACCGGTGTCGCAAGCG
>CAYOLG010000106.1:0-2132 GCA_964404745.1 uncultured Opitutaceae bacterium | reverse complement strand
GCCGTGGCCGTGGCGGATTCGGCCGAATGTTCTAAGGAAGTTTAGTTGGCTGATGCCCGAAGTAATACAGACATTCGATCTCACGAAGACCTATCCACTGGCGGAACCTGTGCACGCCTTGCGTGGCGTCAATTTGACCATTGGTCCGGGCGAATTTGTTAGTATCATGGGCGCTTCCGGATCTGGAAAGTCGACGTTTATGAATATACTTGGCTGTCTGGATCGGCCCACGGATGGACGTTACGAGTTAGATGGCGTAGCGGTCGATAAGCTTTCGCGGAATGAGTTGGCGGATATTCGCAACGACAAAATAGGATTCGTTTTTCAGGGATTCAACCTGCTGGCCCGGACAACCGCGTTGGAAAATGTGGAGCTCCCGCTCGTGTATCAAAGGGGAAAAACGAAGGTGAAATCCAAGGTGAAGGCGGCAGAGTGTCTGGCTCGAGTCGGTTTGGAAAACCGCATGGATCATCAGACTCAGCAGCTTTCTGGTGGACAGCAGCAACGGGTAGCCATTGCCCGATCTCTGGTGAACGACCCCGCTTTGATACTGGCTGACGAGCCCACTGGCAACTTGGATTCTCGGACATCGCTCGATTTAATGGGGCTCTTTCAGGAGCTAAACGAGCAAGGTATCACAATCGTACTAGTCACTCATGAGCCGGACATCGCCATGTTCACCAAGCGCTGCGTCGAGATGCGGGACGGTTTGATCGTGCGGGACACGATGATCGAGGATCAGCGGGATGCCCGCAAGGAACTGGAGAATTTCCAAGGCGTTATCGGGTTGTGAGGACGTATGGACTCGATGACAGCCCTACCAATAGTCTAAAATGAAAATCTTTAAGCTACTCGCAATCGCTCAAAGCAGTCTCATGAAAAATCGCACGCGCAGCGTGTTGACCATGCTGGGGATTGTGATCGGCGTGGGGGCGGTTATCGTAATGGTGGCTATTGGAGAAGGGGCTCAGCGGGATATCGAAAATCGTATAAATTCTTTGGGTACGAATCTGATAATGGTTAACTCGTCCTCCAACGCATTTGGCGGCGTTCGCAGGGGGGCTGGTAGTTCGCGTACTTTGCTGCTTTCCGACGAACAGACGATTCGCGAGCAATGCGATTTAGTGATGGCGGTATCGGGTATCGTGAACGCCAGCGGGCAGGTAGTGGGCGGCGGAACGAATTGGTTTACCCAAGTGCAAGGCGTATCCCCTGACTATCCCATAATCCGCAGTTGGGAAGTGGGAGAGGGGTCCTTTTTTACGGATCGCGATATTCGGGCGAAGTCGAAAGTGGCGGTGATTGGGGCTACTGTGGCCGAGAATCTCTTTGCTGGAGGAGATGCTGTAGGGCAAAATATCCGTATCCAGTCGGTGCCGTTCAAGGTGATTGGGGTGCTTGCCGAGAAAGGATCCGGAGGCGGCTCGGGTCGCGACCAAGATGATATTATTATGGTGCCGCTCACGACAGCTGCGTTCCGCCTTCGAGGGGATTCCCGCTATGTGAGCCAAATTTATGTGAGCGCCGTAAGTATGGAGCTTTTGGATGCCGCTCAAGAAGAGGTCTCGCAGGTTTTACGCCTCGCCCACAAACTGGTTGATGGCCAGGAAGACGATTTTACTTTGCGAACCCAAACGGAAATTACGGAGGCTTTCACCTCATCCACGGAGACGATGACGGTATTCCTCGCTTGGATCGCCGCCATATCGCTGATCGTTGGCGGGGTCGGGGTGATGAACATCATGCTGGTATCGGTTACGGAGCGAACTCGAGAGATAGGCATTCGCGTAGCGGTGGGTGCCCGTGGATTCGATGTCATGATGCAATTCCTGATCGAGGCGGTGGTGCTTAGCTTGGTCGGTGGCCTGACCGGTATCGCTGTGTCTTTCGCGGTTTGCGAAGCGCTGAGCGAATTCAGAGGCATGACGACGATTATCAAATCGGATATTATCGTTTTGTCATTGGGAGTGTCCGCTTTTATCGGGATCTTCTTTGGACTTTACCCGGCCAAGAAGGCTTCCGATTTGGATCCGATTGACGCCTTGAGGCACGAATAAGCATAGGCAGGGATTTCCAGATCTGTGGTTTGACAGGACTATTGGGGCCGGTTCAGATAGTTTTAATCCGATATG
>CAYOLG010000105.1:0-2227 GCA_964404745.1 uncultured Opitutaceae bacterium | reverse complement strand
TCGCCGGCAGGCCCTTCAGGCATTGGCAAAGTTCTGCGCATTTACATGGTGCTGGCCTATCAATTCCGAAGCTGCCCTAGTTCGCTCCAAGGCCTCGGCTATCCGCAGTGAGAGCTTGCGCTTTTTTGACCAGGGTATCCGCGCCAGCTCGTCTTCCATTAGCATAGGATCGAAAAAGCGCCCCTGCGATCCCTTGGCTTCTTCCAGCTCGCCACTATCAAACAGCGGATCCAAGGTAGCCGCCTCAAATCCCGCCTGCAACAATACAGGCATGGAAAAGCGCGGTCCCCAAAGGGCTGCCGCCCGCAACGCGTCCCGGGATTCCATCGATAGCTTTTCCAGGTCCAGCTTCATCCAATTCCCGATTAGTCAATCGACCCCTCCTATTTTAGGCAAATAAAGATCTGCTCGATTGCTGATCGAGTCATTGACACGAATGGGGGGCAACCTAGCTTTACCTGCGCTTCGGAAGGATTACGAGGCATTGAAAAAAACACCATGTCGCAATTCGATTCTGTCACTCTAGCTCCGCCAGATCCTATTCTCAGTCTGACTGGGGCGTTCAAAGCCGACCCCAATCCCGAAAAGGTCAACCTAAGTGTCGGGGTTTTCGTCAACGACGAGGGAGTAACCCCCATACTGACGACCGTTCGGTCTGCGGAAAAGCTCCTGGCCGAGACCAACTCGACCAAAAGCTATTTGCCCATAACGGGTTCGCCGCAATACGCCAGCCTCACGCAACAGCTTTGCTTCGGTCTCGACCTAGCTTCATCTCTAGAGGGTCGCATCGTCACCGCCCACACGCCGGGGGGGACAGGAGCCCTCCGTGTCGCAGGCGATTTTATAAAGGATAATCTGAATACAAACGCGGTCTGGCTGAGCAATCCTACCTGGGCCAACCACAAAGGGATCTTTTCCGCCGCCGGACTCGAGCCTAAGGGCTACGACTATTTCGATAGCTCAACGCTCGCTCTCGACTACGAATCTTTCCTCGAGTCCTTGAAAACCATACCCGCCGGCGATTTGGTTGTTCTCCATGCTTGCTGCCACAATCCGACTGGGGCGGACCTCAGTCCGGAACAATGGGACGAGGTAGCTTCAATTGCATCCGCCCAGGGCTGGATACCGTTGCTCGATTTCGCTTATCAAGGATTCGGTACGGACATCGACCAAGATGCCTACGGACCCCGCCGATTGGCGGAGACAGGTCTGCCCCTTTTCGTCTGCCAATCGTTCTCGAAGAATTTCGGGCTCTACCAGGAGCGTGTCGGCGCTCTCCATATCATTACCAGTGGCGGTGACGAGGCCGAGAGAGTAGCCAGTCAAGTCAAGATAGCGGTGCGCACCAACTATTCTAATCCTCCCGCTCACGGGGGGGCCATCGTGGAAACAATCCTCAGTGACGAAACCCTGAAACGAAAGTGGGTAGACGAAGTGGCGTCCATGCGCAGCCGTATCCACGATGTTAGACATCAATTCGTTTCCGCTCTTTCCGAAGCAGGCGTTTCTCGCGATTTCAGCTTCCTGATCGACCAGAAAGGCATGTTCTCCTTTACCGGTCTGAACAAAGCGCAGGCCCAAAAGCTTCGATCGGACTACAGTATCTATATTGTGGATAGCGGGCGCATCAACGTTGCAGGACTGACCAGCGAAAACCTGCCTCGCGTCGCGAAAGCTTTCAGGGAGTTGCTAGGATGATCCTGTCCGATCGAGCAATCCAAAAGTCCATCGAGCTCGGTGAAATCGTCATCGAGCCTTTTTCCCGAGAGGCCCTCGGCACGAACAGCTATGATGTTCACCTAAGCAAGCATCTGGCTACCTATACGGCCGATGTGCTCGATGCCAAGCAGCACAATCAAATACGCCACTTCGAGATTGGCGAAGTGGGATTCGTGCTCAGGCCAGGCACAACCTACCTCGGTTCCACCCTGGAGTACACGGAAACCCATAAGCACGTCCCCTTCCTGGAAGGCAAATCAAGCGTCGGGAGACTCGGTATCGATATTCATGCTACAGCTGGCAAAGGGGATGTCGGGTTTTGCAATCACTGGACCCTGGAAATTTCCGTCTCTCAACCCGTGCGCATCTACGCGGGTATGCCTATCGGCCAGCTTATCTACTTTGATGTTCAAGGCGACGTGGAAACCATGTACAACAAGAAATCCTCAGCCAAATACATCGAGCGATCCCCGCTTCCCATGGAATCAATGATGTGGAAGAACGCGTT
>CAYOLG010000104.1:0-2269 GCA_964404745.1 uncultured Opitutaceae bacterium | reverse complement strand
TCTTTACGCACTCCCAGCAGGGAACGCAGACGGCCGTCAAAGTAGGTGCCGTTGGTCGATATTGAAGCCGACTTCGCGTAGCGCTTGTCCGTATACGGCTTGTTGGCAGTCGTATAGTCCACCCACATTGGCTCGTACACGCCAGGTACGAAGGGTAGGTTCTCAGGACGGAGCCCGTCATAGAGGTTTTCGTTGCGCAGATCATTCAATCCTCCGTCGTAGTAAGAGCGGACGGCTAGGCGCTGTAGACCCTCGAGGTCCGTTTTGGGATCATAGGTGCCCGTCTCGGCATCGTATGCCCCCGCCTTGTTGACCATGCGTTGGCGGAACGAGTAGGCTTCATCGTCTTGGTAAGTCACATTGCCCACGAAAAAGTGGGAAATATTCTCCCCGATCTGCAACGGGTAAGAGGCCGAGAGACGGACCGTGTTCACGTCGTTGCCGAACCACTTCCGGTCGAGGCTAGAGTCATTGTAGAGACGGCCGTTGCCATCGACGCCAATACCTGTGTTGAAATCGTTATCGTTGCGGAACTGGAATTGCTCCTGCTTGTTCAGCCCCAGCTCCAGGAAAAGATCTCCGAAGGTCTGCTCGGCAATGAAAGTGTAGTTGTTGATGTCGCGCTCAATGAAACTGCGAGGCCCCCATACGTTGACCGCCGGGGTGACAGGACCGAGCGTGATAAACGGATCTCCGTAATCACGACTCGCATACGAATACACTTGCTGCACTGCGCCCTCGTGAAGCATCAGTTGATCACCGCGAGCGCCGTTTCTACGATCTGCTGCGGCCACAGGCTCTGGATCCAAATAGCCGCCGTTGCCGTCCGGACGCCAGATGACTCGAGCAGGAATACTATCATTGATCGTCGCATTGCTACGGCCGTTGTAAATATCGCCATCCGATGTGTAGATGACGTTGCTTCCGGTGAGGGCGAGCCCTTCGGCAGCCTCCTGGCGAACCGCTAGGTTCGAGTTAGCCCGTCCGCGCTCGAAGCGCATGTCTTCCACTTCGAAACGGAATATCGTGTTCTCCGTCGCCTTGAAGGTCGCCGCCAGATCCATAGCCTTGAGGAAGTCGTCCCCCCAGTCGATGTAGGACCGGTCGTTCTTGTCCACCGCGTTGACACGCAAGGCCAGCTTGTCGGTGATCTTCCGGTTCACGTCCAGCATGATGCGGTAGGTGTCGTGGCTGCCGTACTTGGCCGTCACCGAGCCGAAGTTGTTGAAGCGGGCCCGCTTGGTGTAGACCGTCGCTAGACCGCCGGGAGAGGCGTCGCCGAACATCAGGGAGTTAGACCCCTTGTTGAAGTCGATGCGCTCAACGTTGTAGTTGTCCGTGCGCGGGTACCAGAGGAAGTTGTTTCTCGAGGCCGCCGCGTTCTCGCGACCCCCAGTCTCCAAGCCGCGGAAAGAGGGGTTGGCGTCGTTGCGCGTCTCGTCGTCGGGAACCACGTCCACGCCAGCGATGTAGAGCGACGCCTCCTCCAAGGTCTGGATGCCCAGATCCTCCATGAAGTCGGTCGTCAACGCGTCGACACTCAAAGGGACGTTCTTCAGTTCCTGGTTGGTGCGGCTCCCGGTCAACGTGTTCGTCGCCCGCCAGCCCTGGTCGCCAGAGGTGTCTACGGAAAACGGCGAGAGTTCGAAAACTTCCTCGCCGGTGTCTTGAGCGCTCGCCATCGGAACGCAGATCAATAGCACGCACAGGGAAAGCTTCCCTAAATCGCGGATAGGCTGATTTTTCATAAGTAGGATTGTTTTGGTTTGTAAGAAACCAGGCGGCGGGAGCATGCCCCCGATGTTTGACCGAAATAGCTGGCTACTTCGGCTAAGATCACCCCTCGAGAGATCAGCCAAACTCGAGGAGAAACCTTACACCTGTTAGCGAATTATGTCGCCCTCTAGACTCTCAAAGTCAAGGAAATCCGTACCGATCCATTCCGCTACGCGGCTGAGTAAAGATTCGAGGGTAATAGTCTTCCACACATAATTTCGCATTGGTGTAGCGCTGGCATCAGGCCCGCTACACAGCCATTGAAATTACAGGCCAGTCGTCGCTCTAAGCTATGCCCGATGCAACCGGGAGCCTGCGCTAACCTTCGCGCCATTCAACGATCGCCCGCTAGCGAATTCGAATCCAAAAAAATGGCAGGCGCATTACTTAATACCATCCGCCAAAAAGAATGAGTAAATGGCGAATGGTATAAGGTAGGGAGGACCGTCTCGGTCCTCCATATTCTGAGGTCGGAGGACCGAGACGGTCCTCC
>CAYOLG010000103.1:0-2385 GCA_964404745.1 uncultured Opitutaceae bacterium | reverse complement strand
GTGTAGCGATTTCATACCAGTAGCATATCGCTAGCGCATGGAGTGTCAATAACTAGGGCGGAAGGACGAAGGCTGATTGTTAATTGCAAAGGCTCTAGACTAGCATGGTACACTGTTTTCCATTGCTAGCTACTGATGGATAAAGGGTGAACGAAATATAAGCGAAGAAAAATGAATGTGTCGACTACGTCTCGGTACTGATGTACTTTTGCGAGGACATTCCGGCGTCGAAAACGGCGCGTCTGACGGGGATAAACCGCAACACTGTGAACCGCTATTATAACATCTTTCGAGAGCATATATTGTCATGGCTGTAAAAGGAAGTGGTGGAGCTTTCCGGTGAAATAGAGGTCGACGGGCCCTATTTCGGAGCTCGCAGGGTTCGAGGCAAACAGTTATGAATACCGGTGTCCCTGGTTCACCTGGTCCGTGCGAAACCAAAACGATACCGTGAAATCCTCCAAGGCGCCCGGCCCATCGGCCTCCAGCCAGGCATTCCACTGAGTACCACCGCCAAAGACCGCTGTTCCATCGAGGGTATTGTACCTCAACCGCGACATAATTCGCTCCGTCGAGCGCATCGCCTCCAAGTGGCAGTTCGACCCACCGACTTCGTTATCCAATAAATCGCCGTCACTTAAATCGTAATGGGCAATCAGAGCCACCAGCAGGGGTGAGCAGGGATGGGGTCAAACCTTGAATCGGTTGACACCGCAAGCGGCGTCAAGATGCCAAGGATTGACCCCTACACGGGCTATGAAGTAGCGATCTACGATCCGCAATTAAGAATCCACAATCCATTTGTCATTTTTCCCTCGCCATTGGTCATTTGCCAACGAGAATCCTACGGCCCACTAGACGAATTCCGGAACGCGATAACCGATACCGATGCCTAAAAATAATTCAGCTACCGTCATCGAGGCGCTCGTGCCTTTCCCAGAGCTTAAGCTGGTCATTCTTTTCGGATCGCGAGTGCGGGGCTCGCCCCGCGTTGATAGTGACCTCGACGTGGCCGTGGCGGCTACCGGTCCACTCTCTGGCGACAAAAAGCAATCCCTCATGGAAGCGCTTTCTCTCGCCAGTGGCCATCCGATCGACCTGGTCGATCTTCTCACGGCGCCAGTGCCGCTACTTTCTTCGATACTTTCCTCCGGCGAGCGCATCAAAAATGAGGATCCGGATCTTTACGCTATGCTCATAAGGCGGCTCTGGAATTGGAATGCAGATCTAGCTAGCAACCACAAAGCTCTCCTCGAACGCCGCCGAATGAGGTCCTTCGCCAAATGAACGGAGTCATCGTCGCCCAGAAACTCGAATCCCTTGGCCGCTGCCTAGACCGCCTTCGAGAAAAAGCTCCCCGTTCGCTTTCCGAGCTCGAAGCCGACATCGACCTGCAAGACATCATAGCGATCAATCTCGAACGGGCCGTTCAACTATGCGTGGATATCGCTTCTATGGCCCTTGCCGGAACGAACCGCCCTCCCCCGCAGAGCATGAGCGATGGTTTCCGGGCCTTGGCCGAGGAAGAGATTATTTCCCGGAAATTAGCCGACCAACTCGTCAGAGCTGTCGGATTCCGCAACCTCGCCGTCCATGCCTATGACAAGATCGACTGGGCCATCGTCTACTCGCTCCTTGAAAACGACCTAGGCGACCTACGCGCTTACGGCCGGGCAATCTCAGAACGAATCGAAAAGTAGGCCGGCTGCTCGACATACGTTGGTAGTTTCGCGCTACGGGTTGACCAGGTTTAATGTCGCACAGGCTTCCAGCCTGTACAGGTGGAGAAAATCTACAGGCAAGATGCCAACGCTACTTTTTGCAGGTGTGGGCGGATCGGCGAGATCGGGATGGGGTAAAACCGTGAATCGGTTGACATCGCGGGCGATGTTAAGATTTTGAGGAATGACCCCCGGCGCGATCTGCAATCGTCGGCTGTCTGCAAAACCGTAGGTTTGCTTGAATAGCACGCGCGTATTTGATAGTTGACGTGCCCAGTGAAGATTAGTGCGACCAAGCAGAGAACCTCGATTTACCGGATTCTTGACGAAGCGCTCGAAACCGGAAGACCGGTGGAGATCGAACGAAAGGGCCGCATTTTAAGGATCGAGCCACTAGAACGGTCGTCGAAAGTCTCGCGCTTGACGAGGCATCGGATCATGAACGACAGTCCGGAAAGCTACGTACCCATCGACTGGTCCAGCGAATGGAATCGCGACCTACCTGGACACGCATGTCTTGATTTGGCTCTACAGCGGCGACGTTACGCTGCTTTCCGAGCGAGCGGTCGAATCGATTGAGGGAGATGATTTACTCGTTTCGCCAGCTGTCCTTCCGGAGCTTCAGATGCTTCACGAAATCAAGCGAATAAAGTGTGGGTGTCGG
>CAYOLG010000102.1:0-2412 GCA_964404745.1 uncultured Opitutaceae bacterium | reverse complement strand
TTTTGGACGCCGGCTATATAGTCCGCGACAATCCAGCTGATGCTCCCGAAGGCGCCCAGTACCCAACCCTAACCTACCGCAACATTCGCTGGGGTGGCGGCGCCTATGGTTTTGTCTGGGATGGCAGCAATGGCTACGACCAGCCTGCTTTTTCCTACACGGATCAAATCCCGGGAATCAATATTGAGAGACGTTCACTCGGGAGATTCAACGAAGTGCCGAACTACTGGTCCGGTGGCGAATACCCGAATAATCGCGGAAACAACGGCGGAGCTCCGCAAGGTCTTTACCCGGGTAATCTCGGCGAAATCATGGGCATCGGCTGGATCGACCAAGGCTTCACTGATCTAGAAACCTTCGACTTCAGCCGCTATAACCTCGGCTGGGACAACGACTATTACTCTCGCGATTTCTTCAACTACGCCTTCGCCCTAGAGCAAACATTCTGGGAAGGCAAAGGCGGTATCTCTGTCGAGTACGATTTCCAGGATCTCTATCGCGATAGCTATACGGCCCTCAATGGCGGCAACTCGGTCATTACCTTCGATGTCAATGAGACTATCCTCCTCCCGGAGGACCCGAACTACATCGAATCGGGCAACTACAATGCCATGCCTAACCCTAATTTCGGGCGTCCGGTCATCATGACCAAGTCAGGGCAACGCACTAATGACGACCAACGTACGGCTAAGCGTGTTACCGCCTTCGCCAAGTACGACTTCCGAGACAGCATGAATAACGACAAGCTGGCTAACGTCCTCGGCAGTCACACCCTCACCTTTTTGGGCGACGAAAATCGTCACCACGAAATGGTGGTCAACTGGTTCCGAAGTGCCTTTGGCACCCCAGAGCCCGCCCTCCACATCGGGCCAGCCAATGCCCGTCAGGCAAATAACAACGCCCGCAATACGCCCAATATGGTTTACATTGGCCCCCAGCAATTGGATGCCTGGACCAGTTACAACAAGGTATCGGATTTCATCATCCATCCGGCCTACTACGATCTGAGAAGCACGACAGGACAGACCTACAACAAACTAAATTGGAACCTAGGACCCGACTCGGACGCTAACGCTTTGACGGAAGATCTCGACCGTTCCAACGGCAACGAGCAGTGGTTGCCAGGAACCTGGACGCCTATCGATACTCCGAGCAAGAACGTGCGCCGCCAGGAGACCACCGTACGATCGCTCGCGGCCAACACCCAATCGAAGCTATTCAACGACCATCTGGTCATCAACTTGGGCTACCGTGAAGACGAGGTCAAAAACTTGCTCAACACGGAACCGCCCCTAATTGGCTTGGATGAAATCCCCGATGTGCGACCAGAAAATTGGCGCTTGGAGGATGGCGTCTCCAATAGTGTTAAAAAGGACATTTTCGGATATGGAGGAGTACTCTACTGGCCCAAGGACATCATTCCGCTGCCCGAGATGTTCGACGACATCACCTTCCACTACAACAGCTCCGACAACTTCGTGCCTTCGCTCGAGCGCGTCGACGAGTACCGCGAACCCGTCGCATCGCAGTTCGGCGATACTAAGGACTGGGGAATCAGCGCCTACATGTGGAACAACAAACTGGTGGCTCGCCTCAATTTCTACGAGGCCACGCTCCAAAATGCCTCAGCTCCGACTTCCGGCATATACAATCGGAATTTCGTGCGTATCTTCCAATGGTACGGACGCCTCAATCGCGATTCGCGCCGCTTCGATTCCTACGACAATGAAACCGGCGAGTTTCTTTTCCAAGGCGACGGCCTAGTAGATCCTGAGATTGTTGAAGAGAGAATCCAATTCGATGAGGAGCTGGGACTATACTTCGCCGGCGAAGATTCAATTGAGGGCTTCGAAAACCTGGAAGATGCGATCGCTGCCGAATGGCCATATCTGGAAGAAACCAAGCGCGCTCGCGCTCCGCTAGAACCGTTTGTATTCGACGAAAAGCTCATCGAGTCCTTCAACGCCCGCTTCCTTTCCGACGGCGATGTGAATATCCAGTGGGCCGGCGCCATAACCGACACCACGGACATCACCTCCAAGGGCATGGAAGCCGAGATTATCATCAATCCTACCAACAACTGGCGTATCGCGTTCAACGCGGCCCAGCAGGAAGTGGTAATGGACAATATCGCCCCCCGTTTGACCAATCTGGTCAACACCTTCCTCCTTCCCTATATGCAGGAGTTTGGCTACCTCGACTGGGGCAACCCAACAGGTACGCCTCAGGGGGCCACATTCGAGAGCACCACCTACGAGCGCTTGGTCGAGTACTTCTACTATAAGGGCCTTGAAGGCCAGCCAACCGCCGAGCAACGCGAGTGGCGCTTCAACTTGATCACCAACTATACCTTCCGAGAAGGCCCGCTTCAGGGATTTCAAATCGGAGGGGCAGCTCGTTGGCAGGACGCCG
>CAYOLG010000101.1:0-2486 GCA_964404745.1 uncultured Opitutaceae bacterium | reverse complement strand
GCGCGAGCTTCTCCCAACCTATCAAGGCTTCGACACCTTTTTCGGCACGCCCTCAAGCAACGACAACCGGGTCCATTTGCTTCGAAATGATACGCTCATCGAATTGTTTGCGGATATGAGCCAGCTGACTCGGCGCTACACAGACGAAGCCATCCGGTTCATTAAGGACAGCAAAGGGTCTCCTTTCTTCGTCTATCTTGCCCACACCATGCCGCATATCCGTCTCGAAGCATCCAAACCATTCGCGGGAAAATCGAAACGCGGAGTCTATGGCGATATCATTGAGGAGATCGATTGGAACGTCGGACGCATTCTCGACACGCTTCAGGACGAAGGTCTCGATCAATCCACCTACGTCATCTACACCAGCGACAATGGTCCTTGGTATCTAGGGCGGAGCCGCGCCCACTTGGAACGGGCGATCGGTCCCGACGCGGAAAAGCATGGAGGCCTGGCCCTTCCCCTTCGCGGGGCGAAAACGTCCGTTTGGGAAGGCGGCCTCCGCGTGCCCTTTATCGTTCGCGCTCCAGGGCGCGTGCCAGCGGGCGCGATCTGTAGGGAAATGGCTAGTACAATGGATATGCTACCAACGCTTGCCGGCCTGGCTGGAGCCGGGTCTCCTCCTGATCGGGTAATTGACGGACACGATATCAATGACCTTATCCACGGAATCCCTGGAGCGAGAAGCCCGACAAAAGCCTTTTTCTACTATCAGCGCACGCAGATCCAAGCCGTACGTGTCGGGAATTGGAAACTACACGTTCCTCGGAAAGCTGATACGAAATGGGGTCACTACAGCAAAGCCAAAGACGATATCGATATCGAGATCCCCTATCTATTCAATCTCGAGGATGATGTGGGAGAGACGACCAATAGAGCCGATGAACATCCCGACATCGTCACCCAACTGATGAAGCATATCGAGTGGGCCCGAAAAGACATCGGCGACTACGATACGGTTGGGGAAAATGCCCGCTTTTTCGATCCTGAACCCAAACGCCCGGATATCCAGAACGGGGAGCGGTTCTGAAACCGATCGATAATCGATCCCTTTCCCGAAAATCGTGGACGCGATCTACTGACGCGGACCAATGCGTTTCGGTAGCGAGCGATCTCCGAGCGCCCAAAAAGGTAGCATAGGCTTCCAGCCTGTGCTCTGATCTCTACAAACAGGCACTATGCCTGTTCTAACCTTTCGAAATGGGCGCGCGGCTGGCGCCGCCGTAGCCGCGCGAAGGCGTGAGATCGCCCGCCACCCATTTCAGCAATCGCAACATTTTCTGAATGCTTGAACAATACTCGTTAAAGAGCTTCTTCGAAAACAACCCAGGGAACGAATAACTTTCTTATGCGCTTCCCGATAAGCTATCGATCATTTCCATGACCTTAACGCCCGTAGCCGCATCGCAGGGATTCTCCGCTTCGCCCCGAAAATAGGCATTCACGGCCTCGATCATGGGCTGCTGAATGTGCACGGGAGGGAGGAATTCAACTGTCTCCATGTTTCCACTTCGAACGATCTCTAGTTTTGGGCTTCGAAAGAAGCTGAATCGCAAAGCCCCATGGTCGCATTTGATTTCGCAGGCATCCACAATCGTTCCATCCTGGGAAGCGAAGTCCCAATAGCCTTGGAAGACGACATCCCCAAAGAAGGACATCTGTCCCGCCACGCAGTCATCGCAACGGGCATTGGGCATTCGCCTCGATGCCGTGCCGCTGATCGACAAAGGATCCCCAAAAAAGTAGAGAATCAAATCCAGTTGATGCGGCGAGAGGTCATGGAAAATCCCTCCTCCTGAAATCTCCGGCTGCACCCGCCAATAATCCTCGCTAGCCGCAATCAATGGATCGTTCTCTGGCTGTATCGTTTGCAAGGATACGTATCGAGCCTTGCCCAGCTCTTCGTTTGCCAAAATCTCCTTGATTTGCTGATAGAGCGGCAATCGCCTTCGATAGTGGGCTACGACGAGCTTGTGGCTCGATTTCTCTGCCGCTTGCAGTATCTTTCGAGCTTCCTTGGCATTGCGAGCCATAGGCTTCTCTAAATACACATGCTTTCCCGCGCTCAGCGCCTGAATGGCGTAATCGACATGGGCGTTAGGCGGGGTCGCAATGTAGATAGCGTCTATCTGTTCACTTTCCAGAAGATCGCTGGCAACGCTCGACCAATTCGCCACCCCATGTCGCCTGGCAAAGTCCTCCGCTTTGGCTCCATCCCGGCGCATTACGGCAACCAGTTCCGATCCTGGCGCCTTCTGAAAGGCGGGCCCGCTCTTCACTTCGCAAACGTCCCCGACGCCGATAATTCCCCATCTAATGGTTTTCATTCTTGTTTACCTGGATTTAGCTAACCGCAAAGGGCACCAAGAACGCAAAGCTATTTGGGGCGGTGATCAGTGTTGTCAGAAGAAAGACGAAAACTTCGGGTACACTTTATACATAGCAAAATTTCTTATCGTAGTAGGTTCACCTCACGGTAAAACTCT
>CAYOLG010000100.1:0-2520 GCA_964404745.1 uncultured Opitutaceae bacterium | reverse complement strand
CTACGCCTTGCCAAAAGCCAAAAATGCCTGCTGCGGCGCGCATCCTGACTTATTGGACACTCTCTCAGAGGGCTCCGATCGCATTCTTGGCATCCGATTCTTCATCTCCACTCAAGCCCAAGCTGAGGGCTTTTTCGAAAGCGTTCTTGGCCTCGGTATTCATCTCAAGGGCTTCATACGCTTTCCCGAGGTGGTATGCCACCGAAGGATCTGCCAATTTTTTGCTGCTCTCTTCAAGAAGATCCCTAGCAAACGAAAAGTCCCCTTTCAGGTAGGCAATCCATCCTAGGGTATCGGCGACGGCAGGATCGTTGGGGGCCAACTCGCGGGCCCGAAGAGCCATTGTGTAGGCATCTTCAATGTTCCCAGACTTATCGCTCAGAAGGTAGGCCAGGTTGTTCAACGCTCGGTAATGATTGGAGTCGATCTTCAACACAGTATTGTAGTTCTCCATCGCGGTGGTGTAGGCCGAACTTTGCTCGTGCAAATTCCCCAGGGAGAAAATCGCTTCCACATCCTCTGGATTGGCGGCGATTACTCCATCGAGTATCGCTTGCGCCTCAGCTAATTCGCCCACGGCGAGGTAGGTTTGGGCGAGGGCGTAGGAAGCCGGCCTCAGGGTCGGATCGAGCGATAATGCTCGCTTAAGTCTGTAGATTCCGGCTTTTGAATCATTTTGCGCGAGGGCCAACTTGCCGCTGAGAAATTGCAGAATAGCGGAATCAGGCTCTTTCTCGATGAGCGGAGCTAGCCGAGCGTTGGCGAGATCGAATTTCTTTTCGCTGGCCTCTAGCAGCAGTACCTGTTCTAGGGCGGGAATAAACGCGGGGTTGCGTTCAAGCGAGGTTTCGAAAGATTTCCGAGCGCTTTCAGAATCCCCCAGTTCCATCTGAAGCAATGCTGCTTGGTAGGGCATCGCAGGATCGTTGGGGATTTTTTCGGCCAAAGAAAGATAGAGTTCGAGGGCTTTAGAAAAGCTCTTTTCTAAGGCGTATCCTCTGGCGAGAAGAAAGCTCGCTTGATGATTATCGGGAGCTATCTCGACCGCCCTGAGCAATCTGGCTTCAGCGCTACCGAAGTCTCCTTGATCGATTTCAAGATTCGACAGGGCCAAAATAGCTCCGACGTGGTCGGATTGCAGAGAGAGTGTTTTGAGAAGGCTGCTGCTGGCTTGCAATGGTTGATCGTCGGCAATCAAGGCCTGAGACAGGAAGTAATGGCCGTCTGCGAAATTGGGAAATCGCTGCGTTACGATCTTCATTCGGCTCACGGCGGATGCGGCGTCCCCCATTCTCAAATCCAATTGGGAGGCGAGCATCGCAATTTCAGGACTAATCGGATCCAATTGCTCGGCCCGCTTCATCAATTTCAGAGCATCGTCCGTGGATCCTTCGACAGCATAGAGGCGGGCTCTGGCTACAAGGCCGGGTACAAAGTCAGGATAGTCGGCTTCAACGCGCTCAAGCATAACTCTAGCGTCTTGTTGGTTACCGGTTTGCAGCTTGAATTGGGCGTGGGCCAAAATGAGATTCGGCTTTCCTGCAGCGCTGGCAGAGGCAGCGGAAAACGATTTGTCGGCAGCTTCCAGATCTTGTTTTGCCCACAGAAGGTTCCCCTTGCCGAGATGGGCAAGCGAGTAAGATGGATCGATTTGGATGGCGCGTTCCAAACTGGACATAGCGGAATCCAAATTGCCCGACGATGCATCCAGCATTGCCAGGGCAGTCGTTGCCGCTGCGGAATTTCCCTGGCTAGCCAAGTTCTCCAGCATCGAGCGTGCCTCGTCGGCGCGCCCAAGCCTCAGGGCAGACGATTGCAGAGCGGAGAGGGCATATCGATCAGCGGGATCCTTTGCCAGTAAATCCTTGGCGGCCTTCCAGACCTCCTCTGGGGGCTCGATTTGAGATTGAATCGATAAAAGTGGGCCCAGGAACTTGGCATTCTCGGGGTCGATCTGAGTGGCTTGCGAAAGCAAAGGCATGGCCAATCGCTGACGCCCCTGCTCGAAGTAAATTAGTCCTAGCTGGCCCGAAGCCTCAGCGACGGTCGAGTCGATCTGCAGGGCGTTTTTGTATTCTATCTCAGCCGCTCGAAAATCCCCATTTGCGAAATGCTCTTCCGCCTTAGCCATGTGGCTTTCGAGCCGTGATTGTGAAGAGCAGGCCGTCGTTGCGATCAAGAGCGTCGCCGCTGCTAGTGCGAGAGCGGCAGTTTTGGGCAAGAGTTCTCTTTTCATGGCAAAGAAGGTGGAAAAAAAGCTATTCATTGCGATCAAAAACGGCTTAGAAGGTGTTAGGTTTAGGCTAAAGTTTCCTGAGGCCGCTCTCCAGGAAAACGGAAACAGCGGGGAGAAGGAGGGTCAGCCCTCGGCTTGGGGACGAAAATTAGGACCGAATTTTTGCCTGCCGCGTTGAGCATCGTCCAAGCTCTTTCCCACTCGGGCGAGGCATATTTCGAGAAGCGTCTGCCAGCTCTCGCGATTCGGGCAAGAAAGTTCTTTTCGGGCGAGCCGGACCGATT
>CAYOLG010000099.1:0-2664 GCA_964404745.1 uncultured Opitutaceae bacterium | reverse complement strand
AGAACAAATACATCGAGCGCCGGGTTCCTTTTGTGAACAATTCGTTCGGCACGCCCGATCCGGCCCTTCACATCGGCCCGGCCAATGCCCGTCAAACGGCTAATAACGTGCGTAACATCCCGAACTTGGTCTACATCGGCCCCCCTCAACTAGAGGCTTGGGACGGCTACCGAAACGTTTCCGACTTCGAGATCAATCCAGCCGTCTATGATCTACGTAGTACCTTGAACAATACATACCAGAAATACAGCTGGAATCTGGGCCCCGACGCAACGCCGGAGAACATCGGTCTCGACCGTTCCAATGGAGACGAGTCCTGGCAACTGCACACCTACACGCCAACGGAAGTGCCCACCAAAAACTACCGACTACAGCATGTAACGGTGAACTCGCTGGCCCTCAACACCCAGTCGAAGTTCTTCGACAATCACCTAGTAGCGAATCTGGGATATCGCGAGGACGATGTGGACGCCTATCTCAACACCGAAGCGGACCTGATCGGCCCCGACGAAATCCCAGATCTCTCCCGCGAAGGCTGGACCAAAGAGAAAGGCAATTTCGTACCGGTTAAAAAGTCCATTTTCGGCTGGGGCGGCGTCGCCTACTGGCCGCGCGATATCATTCCGCTGCCGGAAATGTTCGACGACATAACCTTCCACTACAACACCAGCGAGAATTTCATTCCCGCAACCGATCGTGTTGACGAAGTTCGCGCTCCGGTAGCCTCTCCAGAAGGGGGCAGCCAGGATTATGGCGTCAGCTTCTACATGTGGAACAATAAGCTCGTCGCTCGCCTCAACTGGTTCGACGCCGAGCTTCGCGGAGCCACGGCTCCCACCTCCAACAACTACAACCAGAATATCTCTGGAATGTTTACCTGGTGGGGCCGCCTTAATCGTGACATTTGGCGCGTCGACCGTAACGAGGACGGCATCTTCGATGAGGATTTCCTCGGCGAAATCCGGGAAGACTTCGATCCCGAAACCGGACTCAATGAAGAAGGTATCACGATCGAACAATTTTTGGATGAGGAGTTCCCCTACTTGGAAGAACTCAAAGCCGCTCGCGCCGACATCGAGCCCTTCTTGACCGATGCTCTCAAGACCGCTTACAACTACCGTCTCTTGGAGGATGGCAGCGTGCAGACGCAATGGGCGGGCCAGATCACGGATACTCAGGACATACAGTCCAAGGGTATGGAAGCGGAGATCATTATCAATCCGACCAACAACTGGCGCATCGCCATCAACGCGGCTCAGCAAGAAACCATTCTCACCAACTTCGCCCCCCGTCTGGAGCGGATCATCGAGGACCTCTGGGCCCCTCACATCCTCCAATACGGGTGGCTCGACTGGAGTTTGCCGATCGGCCCTCTCGCTGGCGAAAGCATGGCTATCAACCGGAACGACTTCCTGCTCGACTACTTCGCTCTCAAAGGCAACGAAGGGAAGCCGAATCCTGAACAGCGCGAGTGGCGGTTCAATTTCGTCACCAACTACCGCTTCACCGAAGGCCCGCTCAATGGCTTCTCGGTCGGGGGCGCAGTTCGGTGGCAAGACAGGTTCGCGGGCGGATTTCCGAACACGATTCGAGAAGATGGACTCATCATTCCACGAGTCGACAGCCCATTCTGGGTGGAAGACGACACCGCGATCGACCTGACCTTCGGCTACCGCAAGAAGGTGTTCGGAGACGTCAACTGGTCTACCCAGATAAACATCCGCAACCTCCAGAACTGGGACAACAGCGATCTGCAGAACCTCCGCTTCCAGCCAGATGGCACAGTCGCTCGCGTTCGCTACGAGCCGCCCAGACAAATTATGTGGACCAATACCTTCCGCTTCTAAAGCGAGAGCGTATCGCAATTTAGACACAAGGCCCGGCTACAATGCCGGGCCTTTTCATTAGGTAGGGCTGACTGTCCTCGGTCAGCCGAATCAGCAGAGGCTCGATCCTCCTAAATTCGTAAATCTGCAGTCGCCGTCCCACGGCGACGGGGCCGCGAAATTAAAGTAGCACGGGCTTCTAGCCTGTGCAATAAACAGGCAGGATGCCTGTGCTACTCTAGAGTTACTTCAACTTCGCGGCCCAAAGACCGCGACTACCTAGACATACATCAATATCCACACCCTCCAACGATACCAGTTCATCGATTCTGAGTGTAGTTTTCCGCCAAACGATGGCAGAATTCGCCCTTATCCATCGTCCTCTAACCCCTATCGATCTCAGGGATTCTCCCATACGGGCAGGAGACACGAGCTTTCTGTTGACAGCCCGCGGCAAAAACGTTCAATTTTTTTTGATTGAGAGGAAAATTCCCAATTCATTTGCGGGATTCACGCTCATCAAACCTCGCTACACACCTTTCCCACTTTCAAGAATACCTCACTAACCTGAGTTAATCCCTAATTCCTAACCCGCAGCTGGCTGATCACCTTTGCTCGGCTTACCAGTCGAAGAATAATCTGACCTCCACGGCCATTTCGATTCTTCGATTGGCGCCTTAGCGTGATTGGCCTCCCTGCACAACCTACAAGCAGATAACGGCTGATCACCTATGAATAAGCAACATTATCGTAAACCATCCAAAGCGGCGCTCGTTGCGCTTAGCTTTGCCTGCGCGACCTTTACCGTTTGGGCGCAGGAAGAGGAAGAGGAAGTCTT
>CAYOLG010000098.1:0-2783 GCA_964404745.1 uncultured Opitutaceae bacterium | reverse complement strand
TGGTAAGGTTACCATTTTTAGTGGCACGGAAGATCTGAGAGGATCCCTGCAAAACGATGCGCTTGCGATGCTTGAGCAAAGGGGCTCTCCTAATTGTTTATCCTATTGTGCCGCACAATTCCTCAGTTCAAAGCGCAACCTATGGGCTGATCATTCGTCGAGCTTGGCCGATCATTCTAGCAAATTCAGCCACTCCTTTGCTCGGGCTGGCCGATACGGCTGTTATCGGTCGCACAGCCTCGATCGCTTCCTTAGGAGCCATCGCCCTCGGATCGCTCATATTCAGCTTCGTCTACTGGACGTTTGGTTTCCTGCGCATGGGGACAACGGGTATGATTGCCCAAGCGGTTGGGTCCGGCGATGAAGTCGAAGCGCGAGCGATCACGGGGAGGTCGCTTCTCATAGCCATCGCCATTGGAGTCGCCCTGATTCTGCTGCAGGTTCCGCTGTTCCATTTCGCCCTGCGCCTGCTGAGCGGTAGCCCGGAGGTCGAGACTTTAACGGAAGACTACTTGAGCATTCGGATTTGGGCAGCTCCCGCAACGTTGTCCACTTACACCCTCATGGGCGTTTTGATAGGGCTCGGGCATTCGAGAGCGCTGCTGGCAACGCAAATTTTCCTCAACGCGCTCAACATCGCCCTCGATGTCATTCTGGCTGGATATTTGGGAATGGGGGTAACCGGTATCGGTCTTGGCACCATGATCGCCGAATGGGCAACCGCATTGCTGGCCCTCTTTTTGACACTGCGAATCCTGGGACAACGGAGCCAAGATAGCGATCCGTTCTGGTCTTGGCCTATGATTCTGAATACGGAAAAGATCATTCAAATGATAGGCGTCAACACGAATATCATGATCCGAACGTTTTGCCTGCTGCTTGGATTTGGATGGTTTACCCAGCAAGGGGCTCGACTAGGCGAGATAACCTTGGCGGCCAATCACATCCTGCTGCAGTTCATTAATTTTAGCTCCTTCTTCCTGGACGGCATTGCCTATACGACCGAGGCTTTGGTGGGAGCAGCCAAGGGAGCCAAGAACGTGAACGTATTTGCGACTATAATACGCAAAACGAGCATTCTCGCAGCCGCCACAGCTTTTCTGTTTTCTCTCGGAATCCTGTGGTTTGGGCCTTTGGCCACGAATGCCTTAACCAATCTCGAGCCGGCCCGCCAAGCAGCCATCGCCACTCTCCCTTTCGCCGCTTTGTATATCCTGTTTTCCTTCGCCGCTTTTCAGCTGGATGCCATCTATATCGGATCGACTCGAACCCGGGATATGCGAAATACCGCCCTAATCACCCTGGCCATATTCATCGCCATTGGCTGGCCGTTGACCAGCGCCTTGGCCAACACGGGGCTCTGGATTGCGTTCATCGTGTTCATCATCGTCCGGGCCACGACCTTGGGTGTTCTCTATCCCCGGCTCAAACGGTCTATTGCGGGGGAAGTTGCGGAAGCGAAACGTTTTTAACATCGCTCACCCGCGACTGCGGTATCGCTAGTTGCTCCTCCGTCGCAAATAGGTGTCTCTGCTCTGCAGAGACAATAGGTTTCTGAATTTTGGGCGGAGGGGGCTTTGCGCACAGGCTGGAAGCCTGTGCTACCATATCTGGGCACTCTCTTAATAGCCTCCCAGAATATAGAAGAGAGTAGACAGGCTCCCGAGGAACACCTATTTCTTCCCCCATGTTTTCCCAGCCCAAAGCCAAATCTCTTTGTTTCGCTGTCGCATTCTCCCTAATCGGATCCGCGTTTGTTCGCAGCCAGGACATCGAGGACGGAGAGAAAATTTACGCCACTTACTGCGCCCAGTGCCATGGACCCAACTTGGAGGGTGGCCAATTCCCAGGATTTCTGGATGGCATGTGGAACTACGGCTCCAGCTACAACTTGCATCACAACAACATCAAATTCGGCATTCCCGGTACTCAAATGGTCGCTTGGGGGCAGGTCTTGAGTGACGATCAGATTGATAACGTCCTCCACTTCATCCTGGACCGCGAAGAGAAGATGGGCGTGAAGCCGCCGCCGCCAAAGCCCATTTCGGAAACCGACGATTACACGCTGAAGGTCGAGGTATTGGCCGAAGGATTGGAACAACCTTGGGGCATGGAGTTCGTCGATGAGCGAACAGCGGTTTTTTCCGAATTCCCCGGCCGTCTACGGCTGCTGGTCGATGGCGAAGTTGACTATCGGCCCATCGCCAACACGCCCATGCCGGCAACGCGTCCTACAGGCCAACCCTTTGGGTACATGGACGTGGCCCTGCATCCCAATTACAAGGAGAACGGATGGATCTATCTCTGCTATATAGACGAAGTGCCGGAAATTATCGATGACGAGCCTAACCGCCGCTGCGCCACCCGCATTGTTCGAGGCCGTATAAAGGACCACAAATGGGTCGATCAAGAGGATGTCTACACACCGCGTCCCGAAGACTACACGGTAATTTACGATCACTTCGGAGCCCGCATGCTTTTCGATTCCGAGGGATTCCTGTATCTATCGATCGGCGACCGTGGGCGCATGCTGGATTCCCAAAGTCTAGCCCGTCCAGAGGGCAAATTCCATCGCATGCATGACGATGGAAGGCCTGTCGCGGAAAACCCATACAACTCCCTGGAGAAGTACGGCGTGCTCCCAACCGTCTACGCCTACGGCACACGCAATGCCCAAGGCATGGCCCTGCATCCAGTAACCAAGGAAATCTGGGCTGCTGAGCACGGACCCATGGGCGGCGACGAGCTCAACGTCGTGAAAAAAGGCGCCAATTACGGCTGGC
>CAYOLG010000097.1:957-2833 GCA_964404745.1 uncultured Opitutaceae bacterium | reverse complement strand
TCGTTGCCGTTGACATCCGGAAGCCAACGGTAACGCATACCCTGTTGGCCCTTGTCCTGGTACTTGTCATTGGAAACCAAACTCGCCAGGCGATGGCGCCCCAGCTTGTTCATCCAGCCATCCGTCTTGTCAGCAAAATCGAACTCGTAGGAAACCGTTACCCGCCAATTTTCGCGGTTGTCGTTATCGTTCTGCCACTGAGCATTGCCATTGGTGTAGAATTGGCCGAAGTGAGGGTTGGGAGCGCCGTCCGGGGTAAACTCGTTCACGTCTACGTGGACGTCTCGACTCAAGCCCGTATCCCAAGTATGCTGGTTATAATCTTCGAGATTGTATCCAAATTCAACGAACAAGTTTTCAGCCAGCTTCTGTTCAACAAATGCGTTGTACTGCGTGGCGTCGGTAACCCGGTACTCGGCGGTACCATAGTAATCAACATCGTCGGGGAAGATGCTATCGTCGATGAAAGTCCAACCATCGGCCTCGACATTGAGATTCCAGACGCCTGGAAGGTCTTCCGGCCCTATCACTTGAGCCGTGTTGTAGAAGATCTGGGCATCTTGGTAGCTTCCGGTGCCGTCCATGACTAGAGTCGGCTGGTCGCCCGCCCGGCTGAAGATGCCTCCGAGCTGAGAGGAATCAAAGTTTCCTCCCACATTGCTGAAAACCGGCTGGCCGGTATTGAACCATGGCGAGGCCCGATCATAGGGCAGGAAGCGATTCACTCGGTTTGTATCCCGCTTAATCTTTTCCCCGTGCAGCGAGACAGTTGTGTTCTCGAAGGGCTTGTATAGCAAAGCGCCATACCAGCGATTGCTGTAGTCCCAATTTGGCTTGATGTCCTGCTGGGCGTTTTCATCGAGCCATGCCACTCGCAAGGCTAGCTTGTCCTCCAAGAGGACTTTGTTGTAGTCGAGCACATAGCGCTTGCCGTCCCAGCTATCGACCTCGAATTTGACCTTGCCGAAGTCGTTGCCGAGTTGGGCCCGATTCAAGGTGACATCCAGAACGCCCGCGGGGCTACCCGTTCCGAAGAGAATGGAGTTCGGGCCACTGGCTATGGTTACTCGCGAGACATTGTAGTTGTCAGTCGGCATCGAAATCGGGAAAAAGCTGCGCGACAGCGTACCGCCGAGCACTCCGCGAATTTGGTTGAAGTTGCCAATCTGCTCGTTTCCAAACCCCTCTCCATTGCCGGAAACGTAATCCTCCGGGCTGGAAACGTTGAGTGAATAGATCAGGGACTCTTCCACGCTGTTAACCGCGAAGTCGTCCATAAACTCCATGGTCATGATCTCCACCTGGGAGGCCACATCCTTAAAGTTCGTGCGCAAGCGGCTGCCTGCTAGCGTTTCCGTAGCTACCCACCCGTCGTCAGCTTTAACCGAGAAGGGGGATAGTTCGAAGAGCTCCTCTTCGTCTTGAGCAAAAGCGGCGCTCGCCAAAAAGAGTCCGCTGGCAAGAAACGGAAGTATCCATTTCCTGAATATAGGGTTGTACATAGGTTTGTTATGTTTCATTTTAGTTTGGTTCTAGGCTGATCATTTCCGAGATTCATTAGTGGAGCGGGTTTCACAAGCCTCCGCTTACCCATTGGAGCCAATGTTTGACCCATGGGGAAAGCGGGGAAACCGCGCGTTTTGCGGGAGGGTAGAAAATAGATTGATCCATGCGGACTGGCAAAGAGGATAAAGAACTCTTAGCTCACTGCATTCTGGAAAGCCAGCACTTTTGTGAACCCGGTAATTGAAGTAGCTGGCTTAGTTACGCAACGCGTTGCCCTCTTTGCCTGGCAATCGGTACAATGGAAGGGCACTACCAAAAAATTCCAATCCATTGAGTCATCGTTGACCTAGCGTAGATGGTGTGGCCAAAT
>CAYOLG010000097.1:0-947 GCA_964404745.1 uncultured Opitutaceae bacterium | reverse complement strand
ATTGATCTGATTATGATGCCCGCGGCGCCTTATAAATCCCGTCGCAGCCCTAGCCCTCCTTACGTAACTGGTTGCCTTAAATGTCCGTAATACCTACGAAACGCCCCAGCCTGCAAGCCATCACGGACCTCGTTGGCGTATCCAAAACTACTGTTAGCCGAGCCCTTCGCGGATTGCCAGGTCAAAGCGAAGAAACGCGACAGAAAATCGCCGATGCAGCCAAAGAGCTTGGCTACACGCGGCACCCGCTGGTGGCCGCTCTTATGTCCGACCTGCGCTACAAAAGCGCGTCGGGGTTTTCCCCGTAATCGCCCTCGTCCGTGTAACCAAATGGGATGGCACATTAGCCTTGAATATGGCCAAGTTTCGCGACGCAGCCAGGAATCGCGCCGAAAGGCTGGGCTACTCTATCGAGAAATTCACGCTCAGCGATCCGGGTCTCAGCCCTTCACGGCTGATAAGCATTTTGGAAGCCCGAGGCATTCGGGGAGTTATATTCGAGCACTTCTTGTATCGCAACCAGGTTATCGAGCTAGACTTAAGCCAGTTAGCTTCGGTAGCCATCGGCTTCCCGCTGAATTCCCCCTATCTTCACCGCATTTGCGCCGACCAGTTCAGCACAGTTTTTTTGGCCATCGAAAGACTGCGTACGCTCGGCTATCGGAGGTTCGGACTTGCGATACCCGCTCAACGAGTCTTTCACCTACCTCACCCGGGAGGCCGCACTTCACGCCGTCCAATCATCCATCCCCGAGGAGGACCGTATTCCCATGCTGACGCTTCCCAAGGATTTTTTCGATCTGTTTAATGCCGCTGTTACTGCCACCAATCAGATCGTCGATCAACTGAACCGAAACGAGCTCGGCATTCCCGAGCGTCCCATCGTTAAGTTTATGGAGGGCAAATGGATCGATGGACCAAGCGTACCCCACAAGCTACCCCAACGC
>CAYOLG010000096.1:0-2904 GCA_964404745.1 uncultured Opitutaceae bacterium | reverse complement strand
GACAACTGGCGCATTTCCGCCAACATTTCTCAGCAGGAAGCGACCACCAGCAATATCGCTCCGGCTACGATCGAGTACCTGACATTCCGTTCCGATGAATGGACGAATCCGAGCAATCCGGCTTCGAGCCTGATCTCCGACGAGTCGGACCAGCCGGTCAATGTTCGCGTTTTCGATACGCTCTTGAATTCGCTTAATAGCTCGCTCGCTCGGGAAGGGCAGCTGGTCGGCGAGCTTCGCGAGTGGCGTTGGAACTTAGCCACGAATTACACATTCGAAGAGGATTCTATGCTTGGTGGCTGGCATGCTGGCGGCGCATTCCGCTGGGAAGACAGCAAAGCGGTGGGCTATCCAATCACTATTCAGCAAGTGGATGGCCAGTCTCTCGAGTTGCCGGATCTCACGAGTCCTTATTCGGACGACTCAATCGAGCGGCTCGACCTCTGGGTAGGCTACCGAACCAAGATCTTCAACGACAAGGTTGATTGGAGATTGCAACTGAATGTGCAGAACGCTCTAAGCGATGGTGACATTATTACCACCGTTACTCAACCGGATGGCAGCCTCCGTTCAGTGACGTGGCGTGAAGGGCGAGTCTTCCGTTTGCGTTCTACTTTCGAATTCTAGGCCATTGGCTGCCTGATAAAAGCTTTCAAGCCCGGGCCTACCGCCCGGGCTTTTTTTGGTCGGAACTTAGAGGCTTTGTTGGCTTGCTCTAGGTACAGCATTGCCCAATCTCGATCGTTGGTTCTATGGCTCTTCGAGTTGGCAGTTTGCTGGTTTTGTTTGCGTTGCTCGATCTCGGCTGGGCAGAGGAGATTACTTTTTCTGAGCACGTGGCCCCGATTATTTACGATAATTGCGCTGTTTGCCACCGGGAGGAAGGCATTGGTCCATTTCCGCTGATCGAGTATGATTCTGTAAAGCGTCGAGCTCGGCAAATCAGCGAAGTGGTGAGTTCGCGGTTTATGCCCCCTTGGAAGCCGGATCCCCGTTTCGGCCCGAGGTTCAAGGGAGAACGACTGCTGACCGAAAAGGAAATAGGAACTTTGAATACGTGGTATGAGACGGGTAGCCAATCGGGAGATCTTTCTACGGCTCCGAGCGTCCCCGATTTTCCGGATAGCTGGCAATTGGGCGAGCCCGACTTGGTAATCGAGTTTCCGGAACCTTACACGCTGAAGGCGGAAGGCTCGGACGTATATCGGAATTTCGTCTTGGACGTTCCCATAGCCTCGCGGAAATATGTAAGAGCGATTGAATTTAGGCCCTCCTCCCAGCTGGCGATTCACCATGCTTTGGTGCAAGTGGACAGGACCTCGGCCTCCAGAGAACGTGACGAGGCAGAGCCAGGCCTTGGGTACGATGGCATGGGAATTGGGGCAGCAGCTCCTCCTGAGGGGCAATTAATTGGCTGGACGCCCGGGCAGGCCCCTTACGAAAGCGTCCCAGGAACAGCTTGGAATTTGGATCCCGGATCGGATCTGGTCGTGCAATTGCACATGTTGCCGATCGGCAAGGAGCAAGAAGTGTCTCCCCGAATTGGTCTCTACTTCACCGATGAGGCGCCAAACCGGGAATCCTTTGTCCTCCAATTGAGAGATTACGACATCGAAATTGAGCCCGGTGAAAGAGGATACCGCGTTGAAGAGTCCATGGAAATTCCGGTCGATTCTGAGATCGTGGGATTGTATCCTCATGCTCACTACTTGGGGAAGGAGCTGGGAGCTTATGCGGTATTTCCCGATGGTAGTCGCCATTGGCTTTTCAAGATTCCGGATTGGGATTTCAATTGGCAAGGAGACTATCGCTACGAGGAGCCGTTTCGCATTCCGGGTGGATCTACTCTGCACATGGAGTACGTGTATGACAATTCGAGCGCCAATATTCGCAATCCGAGCGACCCTCCTGAAAAAGTCCTAGGTGGATGGGGGTCGAAAGACGAGATGGCGGAGCTATCCATCCAGATTATGCCGGTCCGGTCGTCCGATTTAGCTGCCCTGGAAAAAGCCCAATTGGAATACAATGTAGCTTCGGCTGGGGGGCGTTCCCGCTATGCCTATAATATTGGCAACTATTTTGAGCTGCAGGGGCTTTTGGAGAAGGCGGGCGAGTACTATTTTGATTCTATTAAAATAGATCCTGCCTTCGCTAGCGCTCACTATAAGCTGGGCTACGTGCTTGAGCGCTTAGGGAATAGCAGGGGGGCAGAGGATCGTTACAGAACGGCGATTGCCTTGCAGCCGCAATTGATTCCCGCGAATATTGGGCTAGCCCGTATCCATTTTATGAATCGGATGGACTTTGTAGCGATCGATACGCTTAAGCAAGTCCTCGAATGGGAACCTGCTAATTTGGAATCGCGGCTCTATTTGGCGAGGGTGTACCAGGCCAACGGTAGGTTGAGCGATGCCCTAGATGCTTTGCAGAAAGGATTGGAACACAACCCTGAGAACTTAGCCTTGCGTTTGGAATTGGGAAAAGTCTCTCAATCGCTCGGAGACACAGAAAGAGCTCTCGATGCCTTTGCCCTAGTTGTTAACGATGGAGGGGCGGACACGGAGATTGGAGCGGAGTCCCAACTGCGAGCGATGCGGTCGGAGGCCTACTTTTCCATGGCCGAGATTTATCGTGACTTGGGCGATAGGCTGAGGCAGGAATCCAACTTGGATCTAGCAATAGAAGCGATGCCTTATAATGTGGCTGCTCTAACAGCATCCGCGCTAGCCGGATTCGCCAATCAAGACATGGACCTGGCGCTTGAACGTCTCATTGCTATTTTTGCCCTACCAGAGCATTTGAGACCAACATTTGAGACTTTAAGAAATAGATTGAAGACTCCGGCTTGGCAAAACCTGGTTGATACGGCGTATCGATCTACACCCAACTGAAATTGTTGATATG
>CAYOLG010000095.1:0-2957 GCA_964404745.1 uncultured Opitutaceae bacterium | reverse complement strand
ATCCTCGGTCTTGCTGGGCTGTAGACTCGCTAGTCGAAGGGTTTAGCACTTTGGAAATCACTTCCATTCCCTCGGGAATCTCGTTTTCTCCCATGGCTAAGACCTGAGTTGTCAATCCGTCACTCACCCCGGTACGAACCAGCATCATTTGCAACTCTTTCGCTTCATCGAAATACCAAAGAGCGCCAAAATTGCGACGACCTCCCCCGGGGCGACCTCCAGCCAATCCAGCTCCTCCCTGGCCTCCGCGACCGCCAATTCCACCAGCTCCAAATCCGCCTCCGCCTTGCCCTCCAGCAAAACCTCCGCCTTCGCCGCGCTGCCGCCGTAGACCGTCTTCCCCGCGTTGCGGACGTTCGCCATTACCAGCGGCTTGGCGACGGGCTAGCATCTCTTCGCGACGCTCCTGCATCTTCGCCTGCATTTCGTCGCTCATCTTTAAGCTTAGCGCCGATGCTGGCACGGTAAGCACGTCTTCAACTTCCTCCACCACAAAGTCGAGAGTAGCGGTCATGCCAGGCAGCAGCGCCCGCCTCGGGTTCTCCGTTTCAACGACGACCGTGTAGTTAACTACGTTTTGCACAACTTGCGGCTGTAGTCTAATTTCCGTTACTGCTCCAACGAAGTTGCGTTCCGGGTAGGCAGCGACGGTGAAGCGAACTTCCTGACCCTCCTCGATTTGGCCGATATCGCTCTCATCGACATTGGCCAGGATTTCCATCAGACTCAAATCCTCTGCGATAATGAAAAGCCGCGGGGTATTGAAACTAGATGCTACCGTTTGCCCCTTTTCCACATTCCGATTGATGATCACTCCGCTGATCGGGGCCCTGATTTCGGCAAACTCCCGATTGCGCTTAATCCGCTCAAGGGCGGCTTCCGCGCTCAACACTCCCGCTTCCGCTGTTTGCAACGCGATTTCGTATCCAAGAAAATCCTTTCCGGAAAGAAAACCTTTTTCATTAACCGGCTTGAATCGCTCGTAGTCGGCCTTTGCCCGCTTCAAGGTTGCCTGGGCCCGCATCAGGTCCGCTTCTTCCGCTTTTACCTGAGCATCCAATACTGAGGGATCAATCAGCGCCACCAGTTGTCCCGCTTCCACAGTGTCATTGAAGTCTACATACACATCCTCAATCGTGCCGGAAACTTGCGATCCGACCTCCACTAATTCTCGCGCGCTCAAGGTGCCCGTCGACGAAACCATATTTTGAATGGTCTTCCGTTCGACCTTGGCGAAATTATAGGTGGGGCCTTCTGCCTCGATCGTTTTTTCGGCTCCAAAATATCGGTATCCGGCATAACCAGCCCCTGCCAGGACCAGTAGAGTTATAATCCATTTAGCTTTCATTCTATATCACCGCAACTCCGGTATATTCGTGTTTAATTGATCGATGAGAAATCCCTCGATCGTTCCATCCTGAAAGGATATATCGAGGCGACTGATAAAAAGGTCGAATCGCGCTTCTTCGACCGACACAGCCGCATCCAGTCGCGTCGATTGCAGGGTCGTCACGTCAAGCAAAGTTGCCGCTCCCGCATCGTAACGAGCCTGTTCCGCTTCTAAAGCGATCTCCGCCGATTTCAGCAATTCGATGGAAGATTGCAGCTGCAGTTTGGCTGTATTGAAATTGAGGGCGGCTAAGCGAAGATCTGTTTCCGCCACCTGCTCCAAATCGCGCAGGTCCAACTCTTCCTGATTCTGCTGCAACCGGGCTCTTACAATATTCGTTTCGGTGCGCCTACGATCGAAAATGGGCAACGAGAAGGATACGCCGCCGGAAACCTCCGGCTGATTCTCCAGAAACTGAGCCTGGAATCCGCCAAAAGGATTGTTGTTGCTATAGCTGGTCCGAGCATTCGCCGAAGCGCTGACCGTCAATTTCCGGCCGGATCTAGCAGCCCGCACGTTTTGCTGAGCAGCATCGATGCGGAATCTCTGGGCCAATAGATCGGGTCGCTCGAAGACGCGAGCCAGCGATTCTTCGATGGCCGGATCATCCAAATTATCGGGTTCCAGCCAATCGGATTCGTTGAGATTCAGAGCTATTTCCTCTCGCGGGGGAATCAGGAGCAAGTCCTTCAGCAGATAGAGGCTATTCTGATAGGCTCGCTTGGCCGCATCTAGACGGCGCTGGCTGTCCGCTACCAGGGCTTTCTGCCTCTGGACATCAGCCATAATGCGTACCTCCGCTTCGTAGTCGACTATGATACGTTCGAGATTCTCCTCACGCGTCGCCAGTTCCTCTGCTTGAATATCGATCTCCTTAAAACGGAGAACGGCCTCCAAATAGCGGGAGACCGCTTGAAAGAGAATCTGCTGCTCCGATCGATCAAAATCCTTTAGGCTGGCTTCCAAACTTGCCTTGGCCCTCTCGACCGAGGCGTTGCGCTCCTCGCCTCGGTACAATATAATGAACGAGTTTAAACTCGCATTAGCCGAACGGGAAAACTCCCCTGTTTTCCAAACCGCGTCTCTGCCGTCTCCGGAATAACTGAGGGTACCTCCCGATGATCCAGTCAGGCTGGGCGAAAACTCGGCCTGTTCCGCCACCACGTCATTTTCGCGCAGTTCGATCTGAATCTCTGAACGCTGCAGAAAGAGATTCTGGTTCAGGGCCAACGATATGACGTCCGGCAAGGTCAATTGCCGGGCTGAATCGCTAGACTGCCCGAAAATCGCTAAAGGAACGAAGGCGAAAACGGCTAATACTGAGGAGCGAGTCATGTGGAAAACGAATGGATGGGGATGTTTTCGACAACGCCGGTGGAGCTCTTTTGGTTACCGGGGGCAGAGCCTAAGACGCCATTCGAAACCCAAAACGCTCTCGCTAGCCGGATGCGATACCATACCCCGAAAAGAATAATCGAATGGCTCTTTGCGGGCCGAACTTCCAGCCAGACTACCGCTTCAGGATCCCGATTCCGAACAAAGCAAAAAACCCTATTTAGACGCATCA
>CAYOLG010000094.1:0-3147 GCA_964404745.1 uncultured Opitutaceae bacterium | reverse complement strand
GTCTCGATCCTCCGAAACTCGAAGACGGAGGACCGAGACGGTCCTCCCTACCAAATTACCGAAGCAACAGTCTTCGCCAGCGCAATTGCTGGGCTACGCCCTTCAAGAGCTTCGGGGTATTGTACCCAACCCTCGTAAACAAGCAACGTACCGATACATCGTTATTATGAATCCATCCATTCTATCCATATCCACACGAATTCTAACGCTAATCGCCCTCATCTTTATGACTACGAGTTGCTCGACCCACACAGACCAGGAAACAGCCCCACCGCTGCGCCACGTGGTGCTATTCAAATTTAAGGACGACGCTTCTCCGGTCCAGATAAAGGCCATCGAAGAAGCCTTCCGAGCGCTCCCTGCCAAGATCCCTGGAATTACGCAATTCGAGTGGGGCACCGACGTGAGTATTGAGGGTAAGGCTCAAGGATTCACCCACTGTTTTCTCGTAACCTTCCAAGATGAGGCGGCCAGAGCGGTTTACCTCCCGCACCCGGACCACAAAGCGTTCGTGGAAATCCTCAAACCTTCGCTCGACAAAGTTACGGTGATCGATTTTTTCGCTACCGATTCGCAAGGCGCCAGCTATGTCGACGGGAAGCTCCGTCACGTTGTGCTCTTTCAATTCAAAGAGGGAACCAGCGATGAAATGTTGCAAGCCATCGAAGCGAAATTTTCATCACTTCCTGGTGATATACCCGAAATCGCCGCCTACGAATGGGGAACCAACAACAGCCCAGAGGGACTTGCAGACGGATTTACTCATTGCTTTCTCGTAACCTTCGATGACGAAGCCGGGCGCGAAATCTACCTGCCCCATACATCGCACAAGGAATTCGGCTCTCTCGTTCGCCCGAATGTGGAGAAGGTGCTAGTATTCGACTTCGTTTCCAGCGATTAAAGTTCTACAGGGCATTCTAAAGGTGGCGGCCAATCTCAGAGCCGACATCATCCCTAATTTTCCACAAAGTTTGGATTTGACTCCGGTAGTTGGGCATCGACGCGTTTTCGCCACGTATCCAATTTCTCCCGCAAACGCTGGGCTAAGCGTGGTCGCGATTGAGCAAGATTTTCCATTTCCCCTAGGTCGCTTTGCAAATTATAGAGCTCCAATCGTCCATCTTCGAAATACTCAAGCAACTTCCACTTGCCCTCCCGTATCGCGCTTACCGGTGTCGTTGTGCGGTAGTAGTGAGGGTAGTGGAAATACAAGGTGTTTCGCTCGAGAGAAGCATCGCGATCAATCAGCAATCCGCTGATGTCCACCCCATCTAAAGTCTGCTTGATGCCGTCCGACAATCCCGCCATTTTCAGAAGCGTCGGATAAAGATCACTTGTATAGACTATTTCACTACGATTGAGGTTTGCTAAGGTATCCGGACCGCGTATCATCAATGGCACTCGGATTCCACCTTCGTAGCAACTGCCCTTGCCTGATCGTAAAGGGGCGTTACTGGTCACTTGAAGCTCCGGGTTCAACTTGCAGCGACCGATGAAACCCCCGTTGTCGGAAGTGAAGACTACGATCGTCCGGTTTTCTATGCCCAAATCATCGATTTTGGAAAGCACGCGTCCTACATTTTCATCCAGACTCTCCACCATGGCCGCCATGTGGGGATTGACATGATTCTGGGGATTTTCTCTAGCTATCTTGCGTCTATACTTTTCCACGACGTCAGGCTTCCCTTCAATCGGCGTATGAACGGTGTAGTACCAAAGGTTAAGAAAAAAGGGTTCCTCCTGATGGCGCTCGATAATCTCGATTGCCTTATCGGTAAGGCGATCCGTCAAATAATCTCCTTCGCGGCCCGGTTCTAAATCTGGAACGTAGCGCCATCCATCGAAATAACGTCGGTACTCACTACTATACGGATAAAAGAAGGCTTCCGGCGCTCCCCAGAGCGTCCCGCCAATATTCACATCGAATCCGTGCGCCTGAGGATAGGCCTCTGCTTCTCCCAGATGCCATTTTCCTACATGGGCGGTATGGTACCCACTAATACGAAGAACTTCCGCTAGCGTGTCGTGCTCCAAAGGGAGAGCGTCTAATGCGACCGGCTCAAGCAGTCTGCGGTTTCCTCGCCTCTTGGCCCACTCCCGCCAGATCGTCATTTGCAGTCTGGCAGGATCCTTGCCCGTCATTATCGAAGCGCGCGTAGGCGAACAGACAGGGCTTGCCGCATAAGCGTCAGTAAAGACGACTGACTCTTGAGCGAGGTTGTCCAAATGCGGCGTTTCGTTCAAGTCGCTCCCATAGCAAGCCAGATCGCTCCATCCGAGATCGTCAGCCATAATTAACACGATGTTCGGACGGTTAATTTCGCCGTGCCCTCGCCGCGAAGAAAAAATAGCGAGGCTAAGAATTGCTGTGCCGAATAGAAATCTTGCCAGGCCCAATTGCATCGAGCCAAAACATCAATTCCAATTGACGATAGCAAGCTTCCGGAACTGCCGGCATCGCAGCCAGTCAATCGATCCAAGACTCCATCTCAAAAAAGGGGCCCGGTCTTCCTTTCGGAAAACCGGGCCATAATCTGGCAATAACCTACTCTCGCAGGACATAACGTCCAACTACCATCGGCGGCTGAGGATTTCACGGCCGTGTTCGGGATGGGAACGGGTGGGGCCCCTCGCCTATGGTCACCAAAAGTGTTTAAAAAAGGCGTTGCTGAGCGTCTTGCCAGAGAACGCGCGCCTTTAAGTTAAGTCAAAATCTCATTGGCAGATAGTCTTTAACTTCTTGAGCCAATGCCTTTCGAAGCTTTGGCAGAAATCGCTGCCGACTATCTCGCTATCTTTTCCAGAAAGTAATACAAGCGCCCAGAACCTAGAATATGACGACTAAATCTATTGGGTAATTAGTACTGGTTAGCTCAATACATTACTGCACTTACACATCCAGCCTATCGACGTGGTGGTCTTCCACGACCCTCAAGGGAAAATTTATCTTGGGAGTGGCTTGGCGCTTAGATGCTTTCAGCGCTTATCCATTCCGGACTTAGCTACCCGGCGCTACCGTTGACACGATAACCGGAACACCAGCGGTCCGTCATTCTCGGTCCTCTCGTACTGAAGAATGAACCCCTCAATTTTCCTACGCCCACAGCGGATAGAGGACCGAACTGTCTCACGACGTTCTGAACCCAG
>CAYOLG010000093.1:0-3181 GCA_964404745.1 uncultured Opitutaceae bacterium | reverse complement strand
CGACTGGTGTTAAGAGGATCGACGAGAACGGGACTTGTTTTGGCGTGTGGGATCTCGAAAAGCTTGATCTTTCGTCGAGTTCTCCGGCGCAGCGATTTCGTAATTCGATTTTCGATTTCGGGAAATGTACCGATTTCTTTGGGCTGTACAGAAGGTCGTCCCTCGATGGGTCGGTTTTACACGGAAACTATAAGGGATCAGACGATATCTTTCTTGCTGAAATAGCGCTACGTGGGCGAACGATAAGAGTGAGGGAATGCTTCTTTCAAAATCGAGTGCACTCCCAACAGTATACCAATTCAACACGACTGAGTGATTCGACAGAGGAAGTCGCCACGTGGTGGGCGGGCGAGAATGCCAAAATCCGTCATCATGCTGCACCAATAACAACCCTTTGGTTAAACTATTTCAAGATTGTTAGCAAATCTTTGCTTTCGCTGAAGGAGAGATGCAAATGCTACTTTTATATAGCTGGATGGGGCCTTTTTACGAAAGGGAATGGCAAGCAAATAGTATTGAAGCGATAGTATAGCCAGACGGCGCAGGAAATAATGTCAGGCGGGAATCGGTGGCGTTTATATGTGTTCATCGGCCGATTTTAGCAATATCGGCCCGTTAACCTGCCAGTACCAGTTGCAGTACTCAGAATGTTTAGGGTAGGGTGGAAGAGAAAAGGGCTTTTGCTCTACTTACACTCTTGATTAAAACAATATAAAGTTTAGGTTTTGCCCTTCCACCTTTTATAATAAATGGGCTCAAAGAGATTTAAGATGTCTAAAACTTCTGAAGAACGCTACCTTGAATTACTAAAAAATACTCTTTCTTTTATCTTGTGGCCTGAGCCACCCCAGCCTGCGGTTCAGCCTGATAATGCATTGAAGGGCCTTATTTTTAACTTTATCGGCAAGGTGCTAGCTGATAAAGGCATGATGATTATGCGACCAAGTCTATCCAGTTATGAGGACAGAATTGTTGGTAAAGGGTGGCCTGGATATGCTGATTCCATGATAGGAGTTAAGAGGCTTGAAAACATACAGCACTGCGTAGAGACAGCAATCAAGGAAAATATTTCTGGCGACCTTATAGAAACGGGTGTTTGGCGAGGAGGCGCGTGTATATTTATGCGAGCAGTACTTGAAGTTCATGGTATTACTGATCGTAAAGTTTTTGTTGCAGACTCTTTCGAGGGGTTGCCCAAACCAAATTTAGATAAATATCCCTCAGATCAACAATCCTTTTGGCATCTGCATAATGATTATCTGGGTGTTTCGGAAGAGAAGGTTCGCGAGAATTTTGAGAGATATGGATTACTTGATGACCAAGTGGAATTTATCAAAGGATGGTTTAAGGATTCGCTCCCAAATGCTCCAGTAGAAAAGCTTGCAGTGTTAAGGCTAGACGGCGATATGTATGAATCTACCATGGATGTACTTACTCATCTTTACCCGAAATTATCAGTTGGAGGGTTCTGTATTATTGATGACTATGGCCTTAAAGAGGATTCTTGTAGAAAGGCAGTTCATGACTACATGAATCAACACAATATCAAGTCTGAACTTGTTTCAATAGACTGGGCTGGCAAATATTGGCGCAAAGAGTGACTTATGTGTCTGATTTGGTCTGAACTACTCCACTGTACGCCGTCAAAGCATGGAGAACCAGAGGGCCTGATTCACCAATAGACAGTTCTGCTATTTTTAACTAAGCAGAGGAGTCTCGATATGAGCATGATTGATAGAAAATTCAATTGGTCCCATTTGATCCGGGGAAACGGTATTGAGGCCACAATGGGCTGACAAGGTCGGAATTAGCTGCTTTTGCAGGCGTATGGCAGGCTTCCGCCGGGGTCAGATAAAGTCTAGTCTGCCGGAGACGCCGATTGACCGGTTGCACCACGCCGTTGCCAACCTCCGGTTCGCCGGAAGATTGGAATTCCGTAGAGCAATATAGCGCCTTGTATTCTAGCGCTTTTGGATACGATGTTGAAGCGGGAAAAACTTACAGCTCCCGCATTCGTTTGCAGATAATTGCGAAGCCTGAAAATGCGGCTCAAACTCATGCCGATTTATACCAGCGATTTCTCAGCGAGTCGCAAAATTAAGGCGTAAGGTGGTTAATCGCGAGTAAAGAGCCATTTTCTGAATGGCGATTTCTCTCCAAGTTGCTAGGAAATGAATGCGTCGCTGTGAACTGCGGAGCCTCTTCGGAGAGGCTTAGCCAGATTCGGCTTCTTTGGACGCTGTACGTTCCGCCAGAACGGCTTGAATTTGGAGCACTGTTTTCTCGCTGAGCGTATAGTGGCGTAAGAGGGAGAGGCCGACGATGCTGATCGTTACGAAGATGCCACTGTAGATGAGGCGTAGGGAAAGAGCGGTTTGGGTGCTTTGGATGGCGCCTTCGGTTTGATCGAAGCCGACCATCACGAGAACGCCCCCGACGAGCGCCACAGCGATGGATACGCAGAGCTTCTGCATCCAAGTGATGACCGCTCCGTACATGCCTTCCCGACGGGTTCCATTCTCGAGCTCGTCGGCGTCGCAAATATCGCTGGTCATCGAATGGAGCATGAGGAAGAAGGTCATATTTCCTGCAGCTCCGATGGCGTAGGCGACGACCTGAAGATAGGGATGGTCGGGCGTGATCAGAAACCAGGCTGCCAGAGCGTGAATGAACTGGATGGAGAAGGAGATCTTGAGAATGCCCTTTTTGCCGACAGATTTGGAGAGTCGGGTGGCTAGCATGAGAGCGATTACCACCACGGCGGTCTGAATCATTCCCATGCCCCCGACCAAGATGGACGAAGCTTTCAGGTCGCCAGGAAATATATACGAGACGTTGATGAATACGATTATGGACATCGCGAAGGTCCAGCCGGATAGCATCAAGACGGTCAGTATGATCAGGATACGAAAAGATGGGTCCTTCAAGGTTGCCAACAGAGATCGCAAGATGGGCAGCTGTTTTTTGGCGGCGCGCGATTGCACGGCCCTGCACTCCTTGATGAAGAAGACGGGGGCGATTCCGAACAGGATGAAGACGAGTCCGGTAAGAGGACCGATATAGCGAGCGCCTTCCAGGGTGCTGTCGAACCAATCCAACTGGGTGCTGGCAAGGAGCCAGCCGGCTGAGATATTCCCAATCATGTTGAAGAACATGCGATAGGACATCACGCTGGTCCGCT
>CAYOLG010000092.1:0-3274 GCA_964404745.1 uncultured Opitutaceae bacterium | reverse complement strand
AAACTTAATGGATGTATTGGTTAACGAATACGCCATGCTAGTCTAGAGCCTTGATAATTTTTCAATGAGTTTCGGTTTCAAGGAAATCAGGGCGTGAGCCCCTATCGATTCGGGCCGGGTGGATTCCAGGTACCCAAGGGATCGAAGCGGGCGGGTTCTAGCTGTTTTGTCCAAGCATCGAGCTGGCTTTGAAGTTTCTTAGCCTTTTCCGCTTGTCGGTCAACCAGATCATTCTTTTCTTCCTTGTCATTGGAAAGATCGTACAGCTCGGTTTTGTCTTCCTTGTCGAGGTCAATATATTTGTCGTTTCCCGAGCGGATAACCGCGTGATCCTTGTCGAACATCTGCCAGAATAGAACCTCGTGCGGCGGGCCGCTTTTCTCGCCGGTCAGGAAGGGTATCAGATTGACCCCATCGAGTGGTCGATCCCGGGTGATTTCCACTCCAGTTAGACCTGCCATGGTTCCCAGCATATCCATGGAGCTGACGGGATGATGGAAGTCGATCCCTGCGGGAACCTTTCCCGTCCAGCGAAAGGCGAAGGGCACGCGCATGCCGCCTTCGTAGACGGTCCCCTTGTTCGCTCTTAGTGGCGTATTTCGAGAGCCGTTGTTAGCAGCCCCACCATTGTCGGAGAGAAAAAAGACGAGCGTCTTTTTGTCCAATTCCAGATTGTCGAGAGTATCAAGAACGCGCCCCACGCCGTCGTCTACCGCGCTGACCATGGCGGCATAGACGCGACGCAGCCGGTCATCGATATGCTGGAATCGATCCAAGTATTTCTGGCTGGCCTGCATGGGCGTATGTGGGGCGTTGTAGCTGAGAAAGAGAAAGAAAGGCTTCTCGTGATGCTTGACGATGAAGTCGACGGCCTCGTTGGATAGTTCGTCGGTAAGGTATTCGTCAGTTTCCACGCGCTGCTCGTTGCGGAGCAATTTGGTGTTGTACCAGCCGCCACGCCGATCGACGTCCTCAATCGTTTGATACACCAGATCTTCTGGAAAATAGCGATGGCCGCCAGCTACGAAACCGTAGAACTCGTCAAAACCACGAACGTTGGGGCGAAACTTCGGATGGGTTCCTAGGTGCCACTTGCCGACATACCCGGTGTGGTAGTCCACTTTCTTCAGGATCTCCGCCATGTTCTCCTCTTCCAATGGAAGACCAGCGTTTTCGTCGAATGGGTTGAGTGTAGGGTTCCGTCGATACCCGAAGCGTCCTTGGTAGCGGCCAGTGATCATGCCTGCCCGGCTGGGAGAACAGACGGGGTAGGTGACGTATCCATTGGTGAAGCGAACGCCCTCGTGGGCAATGCGGTCGATATGCGGCGTGGGGATGTCTTCGCAGCCGTTGAAGCCGACATCCGCGTAGCCCTGGTCATCGGTGAGGATGATGATGAAGTTGGGTCGTTGTTCGGATTTAGCGGTGAAGGCGAAAAGAGAAAAATAGAGAAGTAGGTAGGTGAATTTCATTAGTTTAGGTAACGATACCTTTGTTGGTGCGGCTTTACGCCGCGATCAAAAAATCTTCGAGGCCGATCAAAGCGTGAGCCGCTCCTGCAGTAAGGCTAAAGGCTATATCTAAGCTCGCCCGGAGGTCGGGCTCCACCTTTTTTGATTTGGGTGAAGGGTGGAGCGCGACGTCCCGGCGCGTTTAAAAACATCTTTTTGGTCTAAGTTAGTATTGATGGATTCGAAAGGTATCACAGGCTTCCAGCCTGTGTTTAAACAGGCAAGATGCCTGTTCTACTTTAATTCACTGGTGGCAACAAGTGAGCCGGCTCTGGATTATAGCCCACTGGACGGACATTTTGGGGATTGTCGAGATCGGCTCGGCACTTATCGAGAAGAGCGTTTAACCGTTCCACGACTTTCGGATTTTGTCTGGCGACATTCAAGCCTTCACCGATGTCCTTTTCCAAGTTGTAGAGCGCCCCGTTTGCGTGGAGTTTCCAAGGTCCGGAGCGCACCGCTCTCAGTTCCGACTGCCCGTAGTAGTAGAAGGCTTCGTGGGGCGTCTTGGCTCCGGTTTTGCTGAATAGCAGTGGAGCGATATCCTTGCCGTCAATCTTTCTGTCAGTCGGGACTTGGCTTCCGGCTAGTTTGGCAAAGGTAGGCAAAAGATCCATGGTGGTAGTGATCTCCTCGCATACGCTGTCGGGTCGAATGCTTCCAGGCCACCAGGCTATGGCCGGTTCCCTCATGCCGCCTTCCCAAGTCGATCCTTTTCCTCCCTGCAGAGGCGTGTTCACGCATCCGGAAGCTCCGCCGTTGTCAGAGGTGAAAATCACCAGAGTGTCGTCATCGAGATCGAGTTCCCGAAGCGTATCCAATATTTGCCCGACTGACCAATCGACTTCCTCGATTTGGGCTCGCGTGCGTTGGGCGGTCAAGTATCCGCGGTGATCGCCTATCAAGCGCTCATTGTCGAGGGGGCCGTCGGGGTCGATACCCGCCTTTTCTAGAAATTCCGGGCGAGCGTATCTCGGGTGGTGAACAAAAGCGTGGGGTAGGTAGACGAAAAATGGTTTATCCTGGTTCTCGCGAATAAAGGTTACGGTTTCCTCGGTGAATAGGCGGCAGAGGTCGCCTTGGTCTTCCATCGTATCGACTGTATCCACAACTTCATCTTGTCGGATTATTGGAAGCGGGCATACGTCGACCTCCCAGTTCTGAGCGGGAGGGTGGGGTGGCCACATGTCGTTCGAGTAAGGGATGCCAAAATACTTGTCGAAGCCTTGTTTGGTCGGGAGGAACTCGGGCTGATCTCCCAAGTGCCATTTCCCGATGCAAGCGGTCGCGTAACCTGCATCTTTGAGAATCTCGGCAATAGTGATCTCATCAGGGTTCAAGCCTTCCGTGTCTCGAGGAAAGACCACGCCTCGCCATGAGCCAAAATCAAGCCCCACCCGCTTGGGATACGAACCGGTCAATAGGGCGGCTCGCGAGGGCGTGCAAACTGGAGCCGCCGAATAGAATGAAGTGAGCTTCATGCCCTCGGCCGCCATGCGATTCAAGTGGGGCGTGTCGTTTATCACAGAGCCGAAAGGCTCGATATCGCCGAAGCCAAGATCGTCGATGAAGATGATGACAAAATTGGGTTTGTCGGTGGCGGCGGATAGCGTGGGGAGCCAGGAGAAGAAGAGGATTAATTGGGCCAGTTTCATGGGGTTAAGAACGTGTTGAATAAGCGGATTATTAAATCGAATCTAATCGGTGTAGTGGCGCCGCAAGCGGCGACCCTACAAATTTGTGATTTATTCAACACTCTTTAT
>CAYOLG010000091.1:0-3650 GCA_964404745.1 uncultured Opitutaceae bacterium | reverse complement strand
TGATCGGCGTCCCATCTCCACCCGCTGTGGCGGGTTCCGTCAAACCCCCTTCGGGGCTTCTCGTCCCTCTGGCAGGGCAGGAGGGACTCGAACCCCCGACCACCGGATTAGAAATCCGATGCTCTATCCAGCTGAGCTACTGCCCCATCAGTTAGGAATCGCCACAGGGGCGAGAAGTCGGAACGAAAAACGACCGTATTCGAAAACTCAAGGACGAAAACAGGGTGGGGCTGGTCTACACAGTGACGAAGCCATTTAACTTGGTGGGGCTTCGTGCGTTGATGGTACGGAATTCCTTTCTATCGCGATCAGAAACTCCTTTCTTGGCAGTAGGGGCAATTTCGATCTTTGCACTCTGGGGTGTTATCATATTCTTGCATAGCACCCCAAATCGGGATGGTCGAGTTACCCAAACGAAGCCGTCGCTTTCGTTGGCATAGACGCATTAACGATGTGTTTAAGGTTGTATCTTGTGTCAATGTTGGGACGCGAGGAAGCCGTAGGCCGACTGGAGGCCCAACATGGGTTCGGTTCGCTTTCCTCCGGCAGTTCCTGAGCGAACTCCAGCGGGGCAATACAGCCCAGCGAGCGATGGGGGCGTATGTTGTTGTACTTCCATCGCCAGTCTTCGATTGCCACTCGAGCCTCGGTCAGAGTCCAAAGCTGCTCGCGGTTGAGGCACTCCTCTCGGAAACGCGCGTTGAAGCTCTTCACGTATCTCCCGCAGCGGCGGGAGGAAAGCCTTCCCGTCCTCGAGAGTATCGAAGCGCTCCTGCAAAAGGAGGCCGAGCGCTATCCGGCCAAAAGCGTCCTGGCTGAGGCGATCTACTACGCCCGCAACCAGTGGGGGAAGCTTTCGGCCTACGTCGATCACGGGCAGGCCCGCATAGACAACAACCTAACCGAGCAAGCCATCCGGCCATGCAAGCTGGGGGCCGAGAACTGGCTGTTCGTCGGGAGCCCCGAGGCTGGCAAGACCAGCGCGGTGATCTACACCATCCTCGAATCCTACCGACGACGGGGCATCGAGCCCATGGCCTACCTCAGCGATGTCCTGCGCCGCCTGCCGTCGATGACCAACATCGAGGCCGAATCCCTGGCCCCAAAAGACTGGAAGAACACTCAAGTCAAGACGTGCTAGAACGGACGCTTTCGGTTCCACGAAGGGGAACAAATGCCCAGCGAAATCGGCGAGTAGAGAATTCCGAGGCCAGCAAAGGGACAACGGGTCCCTCAGTATATTCGGGAATCTTTACTTGCTCGGCGTATAATTGAAATTAGCGAAGTAGGAATCCCATCCCCAGACGCCAACGGAACCGCGGCTAACGCCATCTAGGAGAGGGTCGACTATTAGCAATGGTTCCGTAGAATCGTTCACGTAGACCTTCAGGCTTTCGCCCTTGATGACGAATTTCGCGTGAAACCACTCGCCCTGGGAAATATCGGCGCTGGTTTCGTATTTTCCGGGAAAGTTGGTTCGCAAATCGCGCCAGTGTCCACCTTCACGGCCAATGACAGCGTATTGAACCGTATTTTGAGCGCGTTCTGTACCGGCATTCTGGGGACGAAAATAGAGTTTTTCCGCTCGCTGCCCATTCTCACGAGCGCGGAACCCAACACCTGAGAAAATATCGCCCGCGATATCGACTTCGATCACGCCATCCTGGAAGTCCTCAATTGGGAGATAAACCAAGCATTGTTCCCGACCTACTATATGCAGGGCAGTCTTACCGTTATACTCGACTACTCTGGCCCCGATGGCGTGATCCGCGATCCAGTTTTTACCCTCGAAATTGATCCGCTTCTTGGGGCCCATGTACTTATCAATCTTGTCCGCTAGGGCGGCTTCTTTCATGGATATGCCTCCGCTACCATCTGTATCGATGGAATCGAATAGCGATGGGCGAAACATGGGGGCGGCGGATGCCTCCTCGAACGTGAGCTGGCCATCTTTGTTGGCGTCGTTGCTCTGAACCTGAGCAACGAAGGAGCTCCCTTCTCGAGGAGGACCCTGACGTTGCTGGCCGCCACCGGCTCCAGCCGGGCGATTTTGGGCAAATACGAGATGGTTCAGTGAGAGAATGGCTATCAGGGAAACAAAACTGAGAAATAAATTCATATGGTGGGCATATAAGAGATAATAGCACGGACTACAGAAATTTTAAGCGCATGAGGCAAACTCGAAATGCGCGAACAGCGTTACCAAGCTTCGACGAAAATGCACCTGCTGGAGCCCTGATACCTTGGTTACAGATCATGCGGTTCTCGTTCCCTTCTCTGAGCTTGCGGGAAACGAGCTGGGGACTCCACTAAGATTGAACTTGAGAGTAGGGTTTCGCTCGAGGAAATATGATATATGCCCATTCGGTTCTTAATCGTTCTAGTAACCCTCTTTCCGTTCAGCCACGCTCAAACGCCGTCGAGCCAGATATCGCCACCTCTGGCTGCGGCTTCTCCGAAATCCGTGGGCATGTCGGAAGAGCGCCTCCAACGGATTGATCGCATGGGAGAGGAAGCTATTGCCAATGACGATATTCCCGGACTCGTAGCCTTGGTCGCCCGTAATGGGAAGATCGTCTACCACAAAGCCTTTGGCGTAGCTGATGTGGAGTCGGGAAGACCGATGAGAACGGACGACATCTTCCGGATCGCCTCCCAGACGAAAGCGATCACCGCTACCGCCACCATGATGCTGTGGGAAGAGGGGCTTTTCCGACTCGATGATCCGATTTCGAAATATATTCATGAGTTTCGTGATCCCCGGATACTGGATACCTATGACGAATCTAACGGCGCGTACACGACGGTTCCAGCCAAGGGGGAAATCACCATACGTCATCTGCTTACCCATACTTCCGGTCTTGGCTACGGTATGATCGATCGAGATCCGCGTTTCAAGGCCATCTACAAAAAGGCGGGTATCATCGATGCTTGGACAACGGAGCCCCATTTGCTCGCCGACAATATAAAGCGCCTTGCCGGTCTTCCGCTGGTATTCGAGCCTGGCGAACGCTACCGCTATTCTTTAGGCCTAGATGTGCTTGGCTTCCTTATTGAAACCCTAACCGGGAAATCTTTCGACGCGTTTCTGGCCGAGCATTTATTTAGCCCACTCGGGATGGATGACACCTCATTCTATCTGACCGAAGCGAAAGCGGGTAGGCTGGTTACCGCCCAATCCGGAAAAACCGGAAGCTGGACCAAGTACGCAGGGCTCGAGGACTACTACGACGCGGACTTTCCCATAGTCGGTGCAAAAACCTACTTTAGCGGAGGCGGAGGACTAGTGAGTACAGCAAAGGACTACGCCGCTTTTCTGCAAATGTATCTGAATGGGGGAGAACTCGATGGGACGCGTTTTCTTAGCCGGACAACCATCGATACCGTCATGGCCAATCAGCAAGACATGGGAGATCCAACCCGCCACTACGGTTTAGCCTTTAGCGTTTTGAACGAGAACGGCGTTATCGAAGGTGGGTTAGGCAGCGAGGGAACCTTCAATTGGGGCGGCTACTTCAATACTCAGTATTTCGCTGATCCGAACGAGGGGATCATCGGCGTCATTCTCAAACAAACCCGGCACGGCTTCAGAACGGACACGACAAGCAGGAAATTTCGCCAACTCGTCTTTCAGGCAATCGACGACTGAT
>CAYOLG010000090.1:0-3726 GCA_964404745.1 uncultured Opitutaceae bacterium | reverse complement strand
GTAAGCGGTCGCAGGAAAAGATCGCGGAGGGGATCCGAAATCGGGAAGCTTACGGAATGCGCCATCTCTGGTGGAAAGCCCGCGAGATCGCCCAGCCTATTCTCGATGGCCTGCTGGCCCTGCCGCAAGTTGAGATGGCTTCGCACGCGGGAAGCTTTCGACGCAAACGTGAGCATGTTGGCGATTTGGATTTTATCGTCGGCTCCGCGGAACCGATGCCGATCATGGATTGGTTCGTGGCCCAGGATAGGATCAAGGAAACGACAGCCAAAGGCGACACTAAGGCCAGCGTGCGATTTGATAGTGGTTTACAAGCCGATTTGCGGGTGGTCCCGCCAAAGCAGTTTTACTTCGCTTTGCATCATTTCACTGGATCCAAGGATCACAACGTGCAAATGAGACAGCGGGCGCTTGAACGCGGGCTTAGCCTAAGCGAGTGGGGACTTAAGCCAGTGGATGCGGAGAGTTTTGAAGCAGGGAAATCGGCCCAGAGCGAAGGCGACATTTTCGAGGCCCTCGGCTTAAGATTCATCCCGCCAGAATTACGCGAGGGTCGGGGTGAGATTGACGCGGCTGAAAAAGGGCAAATTCCCGATTTGATCGAGTACAAGGACATCAAGGGAGTCTTCCATAATCATACGACGGCTAGTGATGGAAGGGCTTCACTGGAGGAAATGACGGCAGCTGCACAGGATTTGGGTTGGCAGTATTGGGGTGTGGCCGATCATTCGAAGGCGAGTTTTCAAGCCAATGGGTTGGACGAAGCTCGATTGGAAGCGCAGATTGAAAAGGTTAAAATGCTCAATGATTCTGGAGACTATTCGACCTACGTTTTCTCCGGAATCGAATGCGACATTTTGCCGGATGGCTCCTTGGATTTGGATAAGGATTTACTGATGCAGCTAGACTATGTGGTTTCCTCTGTTCACTCGTCCTTCTCGCAACCGGCCGAGGAGATGACTACCCGAATTATCAATGCGATTGAGCACCCGGCCACGACGATGCTGGGACATTTGACTGGCCGATTGCTGCTTAAGCGGGACGGCTATGAGGTGGATGCCCGAAAGGTCATTGACGCGGCTATAGCCAATGGGGTGATCGTCGAGCTTAACGCCAATCCCTATCGATTGGATATGGATTGGCGGCTTTGGAAGAGCGCCGCTGAAAAAGGGTTGCTCACGAGTATCAATCCTGACGCCCACGCCCCCGAGCACTTTGGCTTCGTCGAAGCCGGCATAAATATAGCCCGCAAAGGCTGGCTGACTGCTGAAAACGTAATCAACACTTTGTCCTTAGAGGCCGTCAAAGAGATTTTGGGACAAAAACGATCCCAATTGCTGAGATGAGTCCATTGATTCATGTTCGATAGACGATTCCGAACAACGTAAATGGTGTAGTGCGGATGTGAAAAAACTTGGCCGTGGCTTGTCACAGTCGCGCTTCAAGTGTGACACCATCTGTGACATATTGGCTTGTTCAATTACCGGTTTAGGTAGTAGTATGATGGACTGGTTTATCGTAAGTCTTTGTGGCGCAATATAATAAGTAAAATTCGAATGCTTGGTACGAACCTTGCTAATCGGTTGGTATGGGACGCGTACTAGGAATAGACTTAGGTACTACAAATTCTTGCATGGCAGTGATGGATGGCGATGAGCCTGTGGTTGTGCCCAACGCCGAAGGGGCTCGCACAACTCCTTCCATTGTCGCCTTCACTAAATCAGGCGAACGGCTGGTTGGTCAGGCAGCGAAGCGCCAGGCGGTAACCAATCCGAAAAACACAATTTTCTCTGCCAAACGCTGGATAGGACGTAAATATGGGGAAGTGGCATCCGAGGCGAAGGGAATCCCCTACACGATCGTGGAGGCGGACAATGGAGACGCCTTTATCGAGTGCCAAGTGGGGGAAAAGACGGAAAAGTTCGCCCCTCAGCAAATATCATCGTTCGTCCTCGCTAAGCTGAAAGCAGACGCGGAAGCTTATCTGGGTGAGACGATCACCGAAGCGGTTATCACCGTTCCAGCCTACTTCAATGACAGCCAGCGTCAGGCGACCAAGGATGCGGGAAAGATCGCCGGTTTGGATGTGCTTCGCATTATCAACGAGCCGACAGCTGCATCGCTCGCTTATGGTTTAGACAAGAAGAGCGACGAAAAAATATCCGTGTTCGACTTGGGCGGCGGTACGTTTGACGTTTCTATTCTTGAAATTGGCGACGGCGTATTCGAGGTCAAAGCAACCAATGGAGATACCATGCTGGGTGGCGATATTTGGGACCAAGCTATTATCGATTGGATGGTCGGCGAGTTCAAGAAGGACAACAGCATCGATTTAGCAGGTGATCCAATGGCCCTTCAACGCTTGAAAGAGGAAGGGGAAAAGGCCAAGATCGCCCTGTCTTCGACGACCACCTACGACGTCAATCTGCCTTTCATCACGGCTGATGCTTCCGGACCAAAGCACCTCAATATGCAATTAACCCGAGCAAAGCTCGAGCAGATTACAGACGATCTTTTCGCCCGCTGTCGCGGGCCCTTCGAGAGCTGCCTTAAAGATGCAGACTTCACCACTTCTGAAATCGACGAGCTAGTACTCGTCGGCGGTATGACCCGCATGCCCAAAGTAGTAGAGATAGCCGAAGAATTGGCGGGTAAAAAGCCGCACCAAGGAGTTAACCCGGACGAGGTGGTGGCCGTGGGCGCTGCGATTCAAGGAGCGGTATTGAAAGGTGACGTTCGGGATGTACTGCTTCTCGACGTTACCCCGCTAACTCTCGGAATTGAAACGGCTGGAGGCGTGTCGACGGCTATGATACCGAGGAATACGACCATACCCGCAAAGAAGTCTCAGGTTTTTTCCACATACTCCGACAACCAGCCCTCCGTAGAGATTAAGGTGCTGCAAGGCGAGCGACCAATGGCCAACGACAACAAGGTTCTTGGGAATTTCCATTTGGATGGCATCCCGCCAGCTCCTAGAGGAACGCCGCAAATCGAAGTGACATTCGATATCGATGCGAATGGCATCCTAAATGTATCCGCTAAGGACAAGGGCACCGGCAAGGACCAGAAAATCACGATCACTGGATCAGGTGGCCTTTCGGAAGAGGACATCGAAAAGATGACTAAGGAAGCCGAGCTCCATGCGGAAGAAGACAAGAAGCTGAAGGAACGCGTCGAGAATCGCAATCAGCTGGATAGCACCATCTACCAGATGGAAAAGATGCTTAGCGAAGCGGGCGACAAGCTCCCTGAAGACAAGAAGGGCCCAATTGAGGCGGGCTTGGCGGATGCCAAGAAAGCCTTGGAATCGGATGATTCCGACCAGATCAAGAAGGCCTTGGAAGATTTGAATAAGCTGGGAGCCGATCTCTACCAGGCAGCCGCGGCTGGCGGTGGCATGCCGAACATGGAAGATATGGCTGCCGGAACTGCTCCTCCTTCTGATGAAGGCGAAGCGGCAGCCGGCAAGGGGCCTAAGCCTGCGGACGTTGTCGACGCCGAATTCGAAGTAGTCGAAGACGACGACAACAACAAAGGCAAGTAAGCAGCATTAGAATTTCGGGTTCTTTACACGCGTGGCAATCGCGCTGTGGAATCCGCCTAACTGATAACCTAATCTAACTAACTCTAATCTAGTAAGAAATAACTAAAATATGAGCGCATCAACTAAAGTGAATGTAAAACCTCTTGGCGATCGCGTGCTTCTCAAGCATGTCGAGGAAG
>CAYOLG010000089.1:0-3822 GCA_964404745.1 uncultured Opitutaceae bacterium | reverse complement strand
GAACTGCATTTATCACGAAAATCCATTGAATTTCTGGGTATCCTTTTCAGGGATCACCCCGCTTCGACATGGCTAATCCAAGCCAACTTACGCTTATGAAACTGTCGTCCGCCTACCATGTTCTCTTTCTACTTCTCAGCTTTGGCTTGCTGGAGCTCTCGCTCGCTCAGCCTATCCTCCTTCCCGAGGAAAAAGAGGATTTGCGAATCAATCTGGGAACATCCTCCGACATCCGGGTTCTTTCCGACCACATTTTAGATATCGGTTCATTCGAGGTCGATAATTCCAATCGCGAAGAGGTCCGGACCTTTTTCAACGCCATCTATTGGGCTTCGGAGTACGCAACCATCGATTGGACCGGGTCTTTCAGTCCTTTTCCGGGGACCGGGACTCAGACAATAGAGACCGTCACGCCTCTAGCTGGCGATACGTCCGAGCTTTTCAAAGAGGCGACCCTACTGCGTATCAATTATTACCGAGCCATGGCAGGTATACCGGCAGATATCGTCTTTCTGGACGAGTGGAATCGCATCGCTCAGCTCACGGCCCTCATCATGAGTGGCAATAATAACATTAGCCATTTTCCTGACCTGGCAGGATTCCAAAACTATCTTTCAGCGGATGGTATCCAGGGAGCCCAAGACTCCAATATAGCCATCGGATCCTACGGGCCTAGTTCCGTGAGCGGCTACATACAGGACAGAGGCGCGGGTAATACATCGGTGGGCCACCGCCGCTGGCTCCTCTACCCACCCATGCAAGAGATGGGGACCGGCGATACACCCGCAGCAAGTATACCCGCAGAAGCCCAAGCGAACATACCCGGGAATCCTACCACCGTCCGACGAGCCAATGCGCTACACGTATTTTCAAACGCTAACTTCGGCGCCCATCCGCCAACGGACTTCCCCTACGTCGCCTTTCCTCAGGACGGCTACGTTCCCTATCACAACGTGCATCCTCGCTGGTCTTTCTCGATTAAGGACGCCAATTTTAAGAATGCCACAGTGACCATGACGCGGGATAGTTCTCCGATAAACGTCGCTCTGGAAACACTTGATCCCGATCCAGACAACACGAACGCTGGCTCGTTGGGAGACAACACCCTTGTCTGGGTGTATGACGACCTGAACGCCAATGAGAGCCACATACATCCCAAGCCGGACAATGATGTCACTTACCAGGTCACCATTTCCGGCATTCAAAACGCTCCGCAAACGAGCTACACTTACGAAGTTACCGTCTTCGATCCCGAAGTTCCTACTGACGGAGAAGCTACCGTGACAACGGTCACCGGGCCCGCCCAAGTCGAGGTCGGCACCGCCGCCAACTTCGATGTCGCCCTACCAGATTTCGCCGCGCGTCCAGAGAACGAAAACGTTACCGGAATTCGATTCCGTTCCTTTATCACGGCTAGCGGGGACTTCACTGAGGGAGCCGAGTCCGGAATCGGCGACCTGATCGCGCGGAAGTTCGGCGACTACGAGGTGATCGACAACAGCTTCGCCAGCAGCGGAAGTTCAGCCTTCCACTTGGCCACCGGCGAAATAGGGACCAGTCAATCGATAACTTTTCCCGATGCCTACGTGATCGGAGGGAGCAGCAACCTTGCGTTCGAAAGCATGGTCCGGGCCGCTACCACTACCCAATTCGCCAAAGTCAATGTATCCCTAGATAACGGCGTTTCATGGCTGAACGTATTTTCTCAAGCAGGACAGACCCCGCAAGGTCAAGGAGGCAGTCCGGATGAGAATTCCTTCAATTCCAGGAGTGTCGATCTTTCGGAATTCGCGGGGCGAACCATCCATGTCCAATTCGAATACGATCATACAGGCGGATTCGCCTTCACCCAAACGGATAGCTTCGGCGGCTGGTACTTCGACGACATCGAACTGACAGGCGTAGAAAGCATGAACGGAATCACCACATCCGAGTTCTTGCCCGGCGCGGACACCTTCGCCTTCACTGCATCCGCTATCGGCGATGTTTCACTCCAAGCCCAAGGCATGCTGCATGATGTTTATGAAATGGAATGGGGCGAGGTCCTTTCTGTCGCGGCCGTCGCAGCTACCGAATCCGTTACCGCCAATGACGACGCTAACGCAATCGACGAGGGAGCCGTTTCAGTCAGCGGCTCCGTTTTGACCAATGACGAAAAGCCAACCGACGAGACGCTGACTGTCGACCGCGTCAACGATGATACTGGCAACGTTGGCGTCCAAATCGCCACTACCTACGGAACCCTCACGATTTCAGCCAACGGCGACTACACTTACGAGCTCGACAACGGCAATGCTGCCGTACTGGCTTTGGGTGACGGTGAATCGCTGCAAGACAGCGCTAGCTACCGGGCAATCGATACCCAAACCCGTTCCGATTCCGCTACCCTGACGATCACTATCAATGGCATGGATGTCACGGTAAACGACGATGAGGACGCCATCACTGAAGGCGGTAGCTATGTCATCGGTTCACTGCTCGACAACGACGGCGCACCTGATGGTGAAACGCTTACGGTAACGCAAGTGGATAGCGAAGTCGGCAACGTGGGTACCCGCATCAAAACGGATCATGGCTATCTGGTGATCGCTTCAGATGGCAGTTACGCGTATCAAGTCGATAATACCGATCCCGACGTCGCCATTCTTGACGATGGCGAATCCATTGAAGAAGTCTTCCTCTATGCCATAGAGGACTCGCAAAGCAATAGCTATGGAGCTTTTTTTAAAATCGTCATCAACGGAGCCACCACAGTGGATTCCCCGGGAACTTCGCAGGTCGTCAACATATCGACGCGATCTGAAATCCTAACCGGCGATTCAGCGATGATCGCAGGATTCACTGTATTCGGAGGCGACCCACTCGATGTGACGATAGTGGCTGAAGGACCCAACCTAGCTGGCAGCCTCAGCAGGGCCATCGAAAACCCTACTATCGAGCTATTCAAGACGGATTACAGTGTCAACCCGCCCACCTCGAGCTCGGTAGACATTCCCCAAAATCCGAATACGGTCTGGGGAGGATCCACAGAACTTTCAGATGCTATGGTTCTCGTTCGCGGCAGGTCCCTGCCTACCGGTTCTTTGGACGCCGCCATGCGGGCGACTTTGACCCAGGGCGTCTACACCTTGATTGTTAGAGGCGTCGACGACGGAACGGGTATTGGAACCGTGGAAGTCTACGATGAATCTTACAAGACCAATCCCGGCGCGGATGCTACGCTATTCAACATTGCCACTCGGGCCTTCGTAGGTTCCGAGCAGGATTCCGCCATGATAGCGGGCTTCACTGTCATCGGCGACAAACCTCAGAAAGTCCTAATTCGGGCCCAAGGTCCAGGCGTCGGGTTACCGGCAGGCACTACCGCCCTTCCCAATCCGAATATCCAAGTTTGGGAAACGCTGCCTGGAAACGCTCTGCTGTATGAAAACGACGACTGGGGAGACCCCGAGAACAACATGGCGGAGATTTTACTCGTTGCCGCCGCTGTCAATTCCCAAGGCTATGTCATCGGTAGTCCCAACTCGGCGATGGTAGTCGATCTGGAACCAAACCGAGTCTTCAGCGTAATTCTCTCAGGCGGGGCTGGAGAGAGCGGTGTCGCTCTAGTCGAAGTATTCGCTCCTACCGACCTGTAAGACGGTGGGCGACCTTTGAGTATGATCACAAGAGCTCCCCCCGCGATCCCCGTGTCAGCTAATCCAAGCAAGGGGGCATCTCCGCGCGGCCAGGCATAGGTCAGTTTAAGCTCGCCCGGAGGTCGAGCTCCACCTTGCTCGATCTGCTCGAAGGTTGGAACGCGACGTCCGGGCACGTTCATTT
>CAYOLG010000088.1:0-4122 GCA_964404745.1 uncultured Opitutaceae bacterium | reverse complement strand
ATCTGCAGAACCCCACCCTCAGCTTAACCGATATCGCCTTTCAGCTCGGATTCACCACCCTGTCCGCCTTTTCCCGCTTCTTCAGCAACGCCATCGGCGAATCCCCCCGAGCCTACCGCAAACGATTGTTCAGAACGGATGCGGTTTGAGATTCCGAAAAGTAATCGTCCGTCAAATACACGAAAAGACGCGAAAAACGGAAGAGCCTTAAGATCCAAATATTCAATTGTGGTATCTCAGAGAGTGTCCAATAGATCCAAAATTTGTAGGGTCGCTGCTTGCGGCGACCGCGTAAGTAAAGCATCAACTGCTTCTGCGGTCGCCGCCATTCGGCTGAGCTCATGGCCCTGAGCCCGTCGAACGGGCAAGCGACGCCCCTACACCGATAAATCCGATATTATCTACTTATTGGACACCGTCTTAGTAAATCTTCCCCTACTTTTCTTATAGTGTAGGAGCGGGTTTACCCCGCGATCAACAACTGGACTCTATCGCGGCATAAAGCCGCTCCTACAAATCGATAGACAAGAAAAAAGGCCCTCGCTGTGAAGCGAGGGCCTTGAAAGTTTGTATCCTTATTATTCCGACAGCTCGATTAGAAACTGAAGGTGTTGGTCAGGAAGTACTGCTGCTCGACCGGTACGCGAATGAAGGTAGTCGATCCGTCCGGATTGAAGGCGATTGGAATATCGTCGTCACCGTTCTTGCGATACAGGTTGCGAGCATTGAGCTGCACGCTCCAGTCAACTCGGTCGTTCATGATCGGGCGACGGTAGCGGAAGAACAAGTCCCCGTTGATGTCGTCCGGTCCGAACCAGGGATTCGTCACGTCTGGAATAACATCCCCGTCCTCGTTGAGGAGGTTCGGATAGCCGCCAGCGACCTTGTCCTGGTAGCGCAAGCTGCCGCCAACCTGAACGCCCTTGAAGGGGCCATCGAGGAAGTCGTAGCGAGCCGTGGCGTTGATACGCCACTCGCGCTGCTCAGGAAGTTGCGTACCATCCAAAGCGCGAGCCAAGGTAATTGGGCGCAGTACCTGGTTGGTGAAACGCTGGCCGATCTGGTCGGACTCGCGCTGGAAGGGCGAACCGCGCAGTTCCCAGAGGCTGTAGCCAAAGGGGCCGATCGGGCGCTGCAAGCGTTCCGCCTGCTCGAGAGCGAGGGGCCAAGCCACCGGACCGGTGTTGGAAGTTACCGTCTTCTGCTGGGCCACGTTGAGCGACAGCGTCAGGTTCTTGGTCACTTGCCCTACAACGTCCACTTCCTTGCCGGTGGCCACGAAGTCGCGAGTCGAGTTTAGACCTGGCTGCGGATCCACTAGATCCACGCGCTCGCCGCTTTCCAGCGTTTCCACGCGGTGGTTGCGAATTGCCTGCAACTCGGGAACAGTGGCATCAATGATCGCCTGATAATACGCTTCCCAAGTGGTCACCCCGATCAGGTCCGCTCCCGTGCCGCTTAGACGCTGGCGGTTGTCCGGAACCGTGTCCGGCTTCTTGGCCGCGTCGTTCGCAGCAGGGCCACCAGGTGTCGTGTAGTTTCCAGGATTGGCGAAGAAGTCCGCATAATCTCCGGTCACGTTCGGATCAGGCGAATAGCCATCCGGGAACAGGTTCGTCGAGGTATCGTTCTCCGCCGATGTGATACGGTCGAGGTAGAAGTCGATACGTCCGCCGATTGCTCCCAATCCGCCATTGAGGTTGGTGCGGTCGTTGTTCAACGAGGTTTCGAAATCGTTGTAGCGCAGAGCTAGGCGGCCTTCGAACATCGTGATCTGGAAACCTTTTTCCTCGGTTACGCCCAATGGCGGAGGCAAGGGTTGATTGAGCAAGTTCACCGATACCCCAGCAGGCTGGAAGCTGTCGGCCTCGTAGTAGTGGGCCTGCAAGTCCATGCCCCACGGAAGCTCGAAGAGGTACTTCTCAGGAAACTTCACCACCAAGCTCTTGGTGCTCGTGTCGCCAGAGTTGATGCTGTTCGGCTCCGCTGGGAAGTAGAGCAGGTCAGCATTGTAGGTGCCGTCAACCTCTTGAATGCCAGGCAAGTCTAGGCGCGTCGCTCCATCGGGGCCAGCCGCTCCATAGCCGCCCGGATTGGGGGCTAGGTAAGCGTCCTGCGTGTCCGTGCGCTCGGCGTAAAGAGCCACCACGTGGCCGTCGAGAATCGTGCTCTGGACCGAAAAGGCTTCGGACTCCAGCTGGCTCTTGTTGTAGGTAGCTCCGCCCTCATTCTCGATGATCCGCCAAATGGCTTGCTGGTCTTGCTTGAGAGCATTGTCGAAGTACCAGATGCCGTACTCGTCACCAATCCACGGGAAGTCCACAGTGATAGGGCCATCGATGCGTACATCGCCCGCGCTCTGGAAGTTCCTTGCGTCTGGCCCCAAGTAGACCTGCGTGTGCACGATGCGGCGGAAGTTGTCGCTCAGACCATTGGAGATGGCAGCATTGCCAGGCCATTTGCTATTATCCGCCCACCAAGAGCCGCGGATGGCCCGGGTCAGGTTGATGTTCTCGCGATCTTCGTACAGCCCCGTGATGGTGTGCTTGCCGAAGATCTTGGACATGACGTCGTTGTTGGTAACCTTTTCGAAGTCCAACGTGGCGAAAGCCGTGGCCCGGAAGGTCTCCTGCTCATTCCGGCGGGTGCGCTCGAAGCTGTCACCCCAGAAAATAACAGGGCGGCCCAAGTTCGGGTTGGCTAGCCGGTCCGGAATCCCGTCGAAGTTCGAGTCGCCAGCAGAAAGGTTCTCGGTGATGTCGATCTGGATGTTCTTGTCGCCCGTGTCGAAGGGCAGAAACTCCACCCGATCGCGAGTCTGCTCGTCGAAGGCCAGCTCGATACCCGCGCTCCCGTCGAGGAACTCCTGCACCAGGAACACCTGGTTCAGATCGAAATCGGTGTCCACGCTGTTGGTCGTGCCCATGAACAGCAGATTGTGGTAGTCGAACACGTTGCGGTCGTTGAGCGAGCGCGCCGTGAAGCCAGTGCCACCCGTGGCCGCGGCTGTCCATTGCACGTCCTGAGTGGCAAAGCCTCTCGGGCGGAAACGGCCCATGATGCCTTGAATGCCAACGCCGCCTAGAGCGGTCCGCAGCACCTCGTCGCCGCTATCCCAGCCAGGAGTCTGGTCATCGACCGATTCATAGTTGACGGCCGGGTACAGGAAGTACGGCGTGGTGCTGGCATTGCTATTGCGGCCTCCTTCGGTGGGATCATCGAGGAACGGGTTGCCGCGTTTGAAACGGTCGATCGTCGTGCGAGGCACGAACTGGCCCTCCAAGGCGATGAACTCCTCACGGGTGCCATCAAAGGTGTCGGGGATGGCCTCGATGCCCAAGTCAAGCAGCGTAGCCACTTGCTGCTGGGTCAAAGCCCCGTTGTTGATGTCATCCAAATCGGTTCCCGGCACGCTGAGGATGCGGTTTATTTCCTCCTGGGTGCCCAGACCGTTCCACCAGGAAGAGAATGAGTCCGTAGGCGGGATGACGTCCGGCGGATTGCTTCTGATCTCGCCGGTTTCGAAACTGCCTCGCAAAGAGGTGCGGCCGAGGAAATTGCTGTTCTCATTCTTGAAGAGCGTCGCTTCCCATGCCAAGTACAGGCGAGTATCGTCGGTGAAAGCCGGCTTCTGCTTGTACTTCTGCTCGTCGCGCAATCCGGCAATGCGGATAGCCAGGCGATCGTCGATCAGCGTGCGGCCGATATCGAAAGTGCCGCGCAAGGATCCGCGATGGTCGAAGCGAATAGACACTTCAGTCGTGTCCTGGCCGATGTAGGCCCGCTTCAGGTTGTTGTTGATCACCCCACCAGGAGATCCCAAGCCGAACAGAATCGAGTTCGGGCCCCGATTCACAACGACACGGGACGTGTTGTAGGAATCGAAGGGGATGTCCGTCTGGAAGTAGTCGCGGGTCAGGTTCGCGCTCACCAGACCGCGAACGCGTTGGCCACGCTGCGGATTGGTGCGCTGTTCCTCAGTGTTGTTGCTGGGAGCGCTGCCGCCGCTGGAGTTGGAGAAATTCCCCAAAACCCCGCCAACTTCGACGTTGCCGATGAACTGAAGTAAGGACTCGCCGTCAGTGGCGCCGGTGTCCTCCATGAATTCCTCGGTCACAATCG
>CAYOLG010000087.1:0-4167 GCA_964404745.1 uncultured Opitutaceae bacterium | reverse complement strand
TTGGCGCGTCCATCGCGATTGTGACCGAGGAATTCATGGAGGACACCGGCGCCACCGACGGCGAGTCCTTGCTTCAGTTCATCGGCAACGTCGAAGTCGGCGGGGCGTTGGGGAACTTCTCCAACTCCGACGGCGGCAACGGCACGGTCGAGTCTCGCGTCAATCCGCAGCGTGGACAGCGCGTCCGCGGTTTGGTGAGCGCGAATCTGACCCGCGACTACTTCCAGACGGACATCCCCTTTGATTCCTACAACACTTCCCGTGTCGTCGTGAATCGCGGCCCGAACTCGATCCTGTTCGGATTGGGATCTCCTGGCGGGGTTATCAACAACAACTTGAAGCGGGCCTACATCGGCCAGGACACGACCGAAGTGTCTATCCGCTTCGACCATCGCGGATCCCTGCGAGGCACCTTCGACATCGGCCGCACGCTGATCGACGACCGCTTGGCTATCCGGGTTGCTGGTTTGCGTGAAGAGCAGAAGTACAAGCAAAAGCCTGCTTTTACTGATGACACTCGTCTGTACTTGGCTTGGGAAGCGACGCTTTTCAAGAATGAGAACAGCAATTTCCTCGGCCGCACTTCTTTGCGAGGCAGCTATGAGACCGGCAAGATCGACGCGAATCCGCCGGACGTGGTTCCGCCTACGGACTCTTTCTCTTCCTGGTTTAATGGACTGGGCACACAAGAGGAAATCAATCGTATCCTCGCTGTTCCTGGTACAGACCTTGCCGACATCAACAACGGCGTTTTGACGCAAGCCAATGTGGCGGCCCTTCTGGATGCCGGTATCGAGACAATTCCGGATACATTTGACGGCACCCGCGAGGAGTTCATCGCCTTGGAAGGCCAGTTTGTACCACGCACGACGGTCGACCGTTTCAAGCGAGGCGACCCATTCAATAACGACCCCACGCAAGGTGGACGTCAGAGCAGCGCGAATACGACACCTTACTTCCTATTCCCAGCTATCAACTTCAACTCGCCTGATGATCAAGTTCCCGGTTGGGACAATGATCCAGAGCTATCGAATGCTCTCGGCGGTTTTGGGATCCAAGGTATCATGGGCCGCTGGCGTCCACGTGGCTTCGCTACTCAGGACGTTCGCTGGAGCTCGGCGGCAACGGGTGGTACTGGCTTTTCGGCCAAGTCGCTCCGCAACCGCGATGTCTTTGATTACCACAACCTGCTCTTCATGGGCACGACCAATGATATCGTTACCGAGTTCGACCTCAATCAAGTTTTCCTAGTACAGGAATTCTTTGATGGTAGCGCTGGTTTGGAGTTGGCTTTCGACACGCAGACCCGCGACCAATTCGAGTTTACGCCTTTTGACCAAGGTGACCGTAAGGCGATTCAGTTAGACCTTTCGGAAAATCTATCTCCTGGAGATTCCGATTTTGACGGTATTGCTGACCGCCTCTTTAACGAGAACTTGGGTCGTCCCGTTATCCGCTGGAATGACAACTTCTCGCGGACTCGCAAGAACGAGCAAGACACCTTCCGGGCGACTGCATTCGCGACCATCGATTTCGATAAGATAACCAACAATGACGTCATGTCGAAGATCTTTGGTACGCACACCATCACGGGCCTCTATGAGGACCGCGAAAACATCAACTTGCAGCGTCAAATTCGCGGTTCCTGGTGGGCAGACAATAGCAAGTGGCCAGGTGATGCCTCAATCTCCAATGGTTTGAGCGACAACTTCCGTCGTATCGTCAAGACGCAAGTCTACCTCGGCCCAAGCGCTTTGAACTTCACCAGCGCGGACCAAGTGCGGATTAGCGGGGTATTGGAAACGCCTTTCCCCAAGATTGGTGACGAGTATGGCATCTGGTACTTCGATAATGCATTGAAGCAAGACCAGCAAGCGATCTGGCGTATCATTGAGAACGAAGGTCCGGCTAGCTTCAACAAGCAGCAGCTAGAGTCTGAAGCGTTCTCTCTCCAGAGTACCTTGCTCGATGGTCACGTGGTAGCTCTCTACGCCGAGCGCTCGGATACTCAGGATGCCTTCTTGGCTCCTAATCCTGGTGGATACGGCGCAGCTGGCCCGGATGGCGCTACCCGTCTGGACTTGCCTGGCATCCAAGAGGTTGACGGCACCTACAACGCTGATCTGTTGTACTTTCGTCCGGAGCCAGATAGTATCAACTCCGGTGACACGAGCACCAAGAGCTTGGTTGTCAAGTTCCCTGAAGAGTATCTCTTCGAGCTGCCTTGGGGCATGGATTTGCAGGCTCACTACTATGAGGCTGATAGCTTCCAGCCTGCTGGGGTTTCGGTGAACATTCTCAATCAACCCTTGCCTCCGCCATTGGGCACCACCGAGGAGAAGGGTTTCCAGGTAACTCTGTTCGAAGGTCGGTTGGCTTTGCGTTTTAACGAGTTCGAGACCTCGCTGAACAACGATCGTACGAATCTCAACGGAGCTTTGGGCGCGATCGGTGGTCGTATCGACTTCTATCTGGACCGTATTACTTCGGCTGAGAATGATACCTCGACGAACTTGTTCCCGGACGGCTATACGCCTGATCCAAACGTTACTGGAGACTACGCGGACTTCTTCGCCAATCCCGGAAACTACAACGACGGGGGTGATCCGGTAACCAGCGACGCGGCTAAAAAGCCCGACACGGTTCCGGACAATCGCCAACGCCTTAGCGGTACTGGTGCCGACCTCATCGGCGTGACCTCATGGGACGAGTATTACCAGGCGATAATCGACGCAACGATTCCAGAGCTTCAAGCGATCCGCAACCACCGCGTGGAAACGCTGGAGAGCGGCGAGCGTGTGGATCTGGTTGATCCGCAACCTGGATTGAACTCGACTCGTTCATTCGTTTCCGAAGGTAAGGAAGTCGATATCGTTGGCCAGGTGACCAAGAACCTGACGCTGTCGCTCAACGTGGCCCAGCAAAAGACGGTCACCTCCAATACGGCTCCGGTTGCTTACGATCTCGCCTTCGAGCAAGCAGAACGCTTGCAGCGCCCGATCGGTCCTTTCGGCTACAGCCTCTGGGATCTGCGTGGATCTCCGTTCCAGCGTGAGTCTGACCAAATTGGCGCTCGCTTCACGGGACAGGTACTGCGTCCCATCACCTTGGCTAAGGCCTTGGATGGAACGCAGCTTCCTGAACAGCGCGAATGGCGTATCAATGCCACAGCTCGCTACGACTTCCTCGATGGTCCTTTCAAGGGCTTCCAGGTTGGCGGCAGCTTGCGCTATCAGGACAAGGTTGCTGGTGGCTACCCGAACTTGCTCAACGAGCTTGGGGACGTCATTCCTGACATTGCTAATCCTTGGTTTGGACCGGACGACATCAACGGGGACTTGTTCTTCCGCTACCGCCGCCCGATCATGAACGATCGCGTGGACTGGAGCGTGCAGTTCAATGCTCGTAACGTTTACCGCAAGAATGGCGACGAAGATATTCCGATCGAATTCAATCCAGACGGATCTGTCACCTTCGTTCGCGTACCGGTCGAGCAGCAGTACTTCCTGACCAATACCTTCAGCTTCTAAAGCTGAAAGCAAAAACAGGATACAAAATTTCAAGGCCCTCGCTGCAAAGCGAGGGCTTTTTTTTCAATAGTAGCACAGGCATCCCTGCCTGTATCCGATGGTATATTCACAGGCTAGAAGCCTGTGCTACCCTAATTCCATCAGCGTTCTCTGTGTAATCAGTGGTTAGAGATAGTTTTTCTAAGCCACGGATTACTAAGACGGTGTCCAATAAGTCGATAATATCGGATTTATCGGTGTAGGGGCGTCGCTTGCGGCGACCGCAGAAGCAGTTGATGCTTTACTTACGCGGTCGCCGCAAGCAGCGACCCTACAAATTTTGGGTCTATTGGACACTCTCTGAGATATCACGGATGAGTTTTTTATTTCGCGTCCTTTCGCGTATTTAGCGGACAAATACTTGTTGTTTCTGAAAGCTATTCTCACTATCTAAATATAAAATGCCTATGGTAGGGCTGCTTGTCCTCAAGCAGCCGCATAGGTCAATTCGGGTCGAACGCGGCTGCTTAGGGACAAGCAGCCCTACCACTAATTCTCATCTGTGATATCTGTGTGATCCGTGGTTAGAATCTTTCAGATCAAGTATTCTCAATCAGTTTCGCTCCAGCAGCGGCACGGTGATCGTGGCGCAGTGGAG
>CAYOLG010000086.1:0-4695 GCA_964404745.1 uncultured Opitutaceae bacterium | reverse complement strand
ATTGCCATGAGAGTATATGCTCTCGAAAGATATTATAATAGCGGTTCACGGTGTTGCGTCTGAAGTGTCGTGGCATTTCTTCATCGATGTCCTCGCGTCTTCAGAGGTTATCTCGTCAATAAACTTTCGTCCGAAGGTATGGAGAAACCCTAGTTCAACTAAGCTGTCTTCTTCCGATGCCTTGGCACGTGGGAGCGGCCCAAAATTAATAGCCTTCCACTCCCCAACGTGATTGGTCGTCCACTTCTTTCTGTTCTTCTCCTAAAACAAGTTCTTCCTCTGCTTGAGAGACATGTAGAAGACTTCCGAGGAGGTTTTTGAAGCCTCTGCCTTTTCTAAGTGGTCTAAGAAAAAGCTTACAGCGGCATTTAGTGTAAGCTCATATTCACCATTTAGATGGTGACTGTTGAGTCTATTGATGGTGGTTCTCGCATCGCTACTCTCGCTTGCCGTGAAACACGAGTGCTTTTGACCCATGCTTGTTTATGTGGGACTTTATCCTTCGGACCTCCACCTCCGCCTTGGCTTCAGATGGAGTGAACAAACGCCAACGCTTTCCCGTGCTTGAATACTTACCCGCCATTTACCATCTTCTGTTTTTACAGGCTTTAGTTTTGCCGTCTTCGGCATCGCGGACCTCGAAACGGCAGAGATCAAGCTATGTTGGATTTGGATGGAATAGAATGGAATTTCTATCTTCCCCCTGTAAAACCCTGATTTTCTGCACTTTGTCAGCGCTTCCGGTGGCACGCGGCGAGGGAGTCGAACCCCCAACCTCCTGATCCGTAGTCAGGTGCTCTATCCAATTGAGCTAGCCGCGCAGACCACGATGATCATCCGAAAATGATCGAAGGACGGAGAAAAGGGGCACTGAATGCGGTTTTCAAGGTATTTTTCTGACGAATGTCGCATTTAACCCAATTCCCCATTTGATGGCGAATTACAAAATGCCCCTCTCCCCTCGTAAGCGAACTCCCAGACCCGCAAAGCTCTTCCGAAAAGTGGGCTTCGGGCAATCAGCGCTCGCTTTCTGCCGAAGGTGAACTCCCAGTCTTCAAATCCCCGCCGTTCGATAGAGCGAGGGTGCCTCGCTGACGGGCGGTCAACCTTACATCAGCCACCCATTCTCATTGTTGCTGGCTTAAACCTTAGGGAGATTAGCCGGAATATCCACATCGTGCGTGTCTTTGCGTTTCACCCGACGCAAGCGAGACCGCCTTCTAAGCATTCTGTCCAGTTTATCCACAAGCAAATCGATGGCCTTGTGACAGTCTTCGTTTCTAACCGATACGTTCATAGACGGTCCATTGATTTCGATGTGCCCCTTGGCAATAAACTCGTGCTCAGCGCCACTTTTTGTGTGGTCGCACTCTAACTCCACCTTGATCCGGATGATTCGATCTTCGTGGCGAAACAGTTTTTCAACCTTCTCCGAGACGTTTTGCTTTAGCGAGTCCGTCAGATCCATATGAATACCCGTGATGATTAGATCGTGGTTGTTGGCTTGCATATCTACACTTCTCCTTTGTTTTTGTTTTCTTCATCATTTACCGCCCTCGCCTGAGGCCGGGGCAAGTTGTTTACCCAAATAACCCATTTCCTTTTTTCCCAACCAATTTACCGGAACGAATTGAGTAACCATCCTTCGAATTTTAAAACTAAGGCCTCCCTGCAGATTTGGCAACTCTTCTCGCTTCCCTTCAACGGTTTTTAGCCGAAGCGCTGAAGGCCAAAAGCTGTACTGATCGACTCACCGAAATGCCACTGACCGACTGGGGATGGGAGATAACCGAAACTGAATTGCGCTCCTGGATTATCCAAGACGACAACGATGTTATCCTCATTAATAAACCCCCTCTCGTAGTCTGCCACCCTTCAAAAAAAGGCCCTTGGTCATCACTGGTAGGGGCCTGCCGCGAGTGCCTGGGCTATGAACGGACTCATCTCATTGCCCGCCTCGACCGGGAGACCAGCGGAATCATCCTTCTGGCCAAGCATCGATTAGCAGCCAGACACCTGCAAATGGCTCTGGAGAAGAGGACTACCCAAAAACAGTACCTAGCCATTCTGGAAGGCAACTTGAATGAAATCGCTTTCGTAGATGCCCCTATCGGCAAGGATCCCTTCAGTATCATCCATAGCAAATCCGCCGTCCGGACAAATGGTCGCAGACAAGAAGCGCAAACCCGGTTTTCACCCCTCCACTCAAACGGCAACTTCACCCTCGCCCACGTGGAACCCCTCACCGGCAGAAAACACCAGATTCGCGTTCACGCCCAACACATCGGCCACTCTATCGTAGGCGACAAACTTTACGGACCCGATGAATCGCTTTTTTTAGAGTTCATCGAATCTGGCTGGACCGATCACCTCGCCAATTCGCTTCCTCTTAATCGGCACGCCTTGCACGCCTACCAAATGACCTTCGAACTGGACACCGGCCCACGCCAGTTCAATGCCCCTCCTTCGCAGGACCTCGTCGCATTTTGCCAAGAGCGCCTAGGGATCCAATTGAGCGACTTCCTTAAGCGCATTCCTTCATAAAAAGTCTCATGCTTTTTCAGTCTTTCCCCTGTTTGTAAAGAAAACGCTAATTAACACTTCCTTTACGAGCAGGACTAGACTACTGTTTTCCCATGAGATTTAGTGCCGCGAGTATCGTTTCCATGATGGTTTTCTCCATCTTCATCTGGATATACGTCATCAACACAGCCTGGATGGTTGCCAGGAAGTTGATCGCGTTTATCTTTTGAATGTCGACTTTACCGCCGCGGTACGCGACCTACCCTATGGTAGAGAGTTATCTTCCAGAGGCGGCTTCGCCTGTCTTGACTGAAAGGGAACGCGCTTTTTTGGTTTTGCTCTGGAACCATACCGCGGGCATACCTGCCGCTAAGTGAACGCAGTATCGGCCGACTCTCCTCTTTCTATCCCCAATATCAGACGATTCATCGCGTTTAGAATCCTCTTCAATGCTCGATTCTACTATCCCGTTTTTACCATTCTGTTCCTGGATTTCGGCTTATCCCTGGAGCAGTTCGCCATTCTAAACTCCGCTTGGGCAGCTAGCATCGTTCTATTGGAAGTACCTTCAGGAGCGTTAGCCGACACCATTGGCAGACGTAATTTGGTAGTGGCATCCGCAGTTATCATGATCATCGAGATGCTGCTGCTCTGCTTAGCTCCAATTGGCCATTTGCCGCTGGTATTCTACCTATTTTTGGCAAATCGTATTTTAAGCGGAGCTGCCGAAGCGGCTGCCAGTGGGGCCGATGAAGCTCTCGCATACGATACGTTGAAAGACCTCGGGCGAGAAAGGAGCTGGGGGCGGGTTTTGGAAACCCAGATGCGCCTGCAATCAATCGCATTTATAATAGCCATGTCCATGGGGGCTCTGCTCTACGATGCAGATCGTCTAAACCAGCTCCTCGGTTTTCTGGGCCTCGAAACAGAAATATCTTCGCATACGGCCATTCGGCTTCCACTAATCATGACACTTCTTCTGGGCATTGGGGCGCTGATAACCTCACTGCGCCTAGAGGAGCCCGAATCCGAGCGAGATGCTCGAAGGAAGGCACGCGAGGCCCCAACGGGAGCCACCATAAGAGCGGCATTTTCCAAAACCATCTCGACGGGCAGATGGATTCTCCACACGCCTTTGGCCTTCATGATAATACTGGGCGGGTTTCTCATCGATCATGTAGCAAGAATGATTCTAACATTGAATAGCGAATACTACCGCCGGATAGAATTGCCCGAAGCGTCTTTTGGAATTATCAGTGCCGGATTTGGTATCCTCGGGGTATTCACGCCTCGCATTGGCAGATGGCTCAGCGAGAATCGCAGCAAGCCATTCAACTACTTCTTATTGGGAGCTGCCACATTCCTTGGTTTGTACGGGATGACCTGGTTCTTCCCCATTTGGGGAGTTGCCCCAATGCTTTTCATCTATTTTTCGATCGGGCTCGCCGGCTATCTCGTTAGCAACTATCTTAACGCAGTGACACCTTCTGACGCTAGGGCCACCGCATTGAGTTTCAAAGGCCTCTCCTATAATCTCGCTTACGGCGGTATCGGCTTACTGTATTCACTGCTTATCTACAAGCTTAGGCATGGCGAATCATTCAGCGGGCTCGATGCAGGAGAGCTAGACGCCGCTCTTTTCAAAAGGGCTCTCGGATATTTTCCGGCCTACTTCGTCGTTGTCTTTCTAGCCACTCTGGCATACGCGATCTACCAGCGCAAAGCGATCGACACTCAGCCCATCGTCCGCTCCGAATAGCCCAACATCACTTCGGTAAGGCAGCGGGGGTTATGCGGCAAGCTTCTGGGCATCTGCCCGGGGGGAATTGGTATCGTATAAAAAACCGGACCTCCTTTCGGAGATCCGGCTCGAAAAATATAACCTTTTTGGGCAGAACTAAAGCGCGCTTTCGCCACTCTCGTCCGTGCGGATACGGATCGCGTCTTCCAGCGGAAGGACGAAGACCTTGCCATCGCCGATCTTTCCGGTCTTGGCCGATTTGACGATAGCCTGAGCCGCTTCGGAAACCGCATCATCCTGGACAGCGATCTCGATCTTCACTTTCGGGAGAAAGTCGACCGTGTATTCGCTGCCACGGTAGATCTCCGTATGGCCTTTTTGGCGCCCGAAGCCTTTAACTTCGGTTACCGTCATTCCTTCGATACCGACTT
>CAYOLG010000085.1:0-4868 GCA_964404745.1 uncultured Opitutaceae bacterium | reverse complement strand
CCATTCCAAGACTGGAAAATATCCCCAAGCCAATACGCTTTTTCAGCATGCTGTAGGTTCCCCAGGTCAATGCTATTCCCGTCGCGATATACGGAAAATCTTCCAATTCTAAGGATAGCCTTCCCACGCCAACCATAGCCGTGACTATCGATAGGATTTGTACTCTGTTCAGCTTCTCCTTCTCCATTACACGCCCCCAAAATATAGATACAAAGGGACAAAGAAAATATCCCAAGCTAGCATCCGTGATGCGATCATTGGTAACGCCGTAGACGAAAAGATACCAGTTCAAGGCAAGCAAAACGGCGCCCAGCAAATGGGCCCTGAAAATGCGTCCGTTGGCAAATCCCTGACAATACTCCTTCAGACTCCCGCGAACAGCCATCAGAGCTAGCACGATCAAAAACGTCCACACCACTCGGTGCATCAAAAGCTCTTCCGATTCGACCTTATTGAGCCATGTCCAATAGACCACAATCAGGCCCCAATAAACGTAGCAGGAAACTGCGGCTAACTGACCCATCTTCCAAACAGTTGGAGAAAATTCGCCTCGATAGCATCCCTGAATTCTAGCGACGGGACGCCAAATAGGCCTGCCGCAAACTCGTATACGCCTCCAATATTGCTGGGACCGTTCACTCGCTCACCCAATCTCGCGGGGCAAACGGTCTGCGGACCGAGCATATCGGGACAATCGGTTTCCACTAGCAATCGCTCCAAAGGCACAGCCCTGAAGGCTTCCCGTTTTCGCTCCTTCCCTTCCAAGGCGAAGTATCCCGAAATGGAAAAGCAGGCCCCTATTTCCAAAAAGTCCGGGATCATTTCTGCCGGTCCCCCATAGGAATGGAGAAGAAAACCCGATTCAATGGGCCCCTCCTCCTGCAGGATCTTCAAAAGCATTCCCCAAGCCCTAAGGCAATGAATAGCCACCGGCACCTCGTATAGCTTCGCCAACCGAAGTTGAGATATAAAAGCCACCTTTTGCAGCTCGATGTCGTAGCCTTGTATCCAACGATCTAAGCCGATTTCTCCGATGGGATAGGTTCGGCTTTTCAACAGGCGCTCAAGTTCCTTAATAGCATCCCCAAACCCTTCATTCACAAACCAAGGATGCAATCCATAAGAAGGAATCACGTATTCATATTTGGAGGCCAATTTTGCTACATCGGCCCAATCCTCCGGCTTGGTTCCATTAACGACCGCCTTGCGAATTCCGAATCCCTCAACTTCAGAGCCTCGCTCCGCAAACCAGGAGCTCAGTCGGCTATCTTGATAGTGGCAATGGGCATCGTAATAAGGCCCCAATGGCGCCCGTATTTCAATCTTAGGAGAATTAGCCGGCATAGCTCGGATCGACGGAATCAGGGTTTCTCGATATAAAACTGATCACTGGTTCGCGTGTATCCGTCCGAGCCATGCATCCTGCCGATCGGGAGCATCTTTCGCGTTTCTACCAATCCTGCGCGTTCATCGTAGAATTCATCGTCAACCGCCCCGTGCACGACAGTGCCCAAAACGAGGTGGTTGCCTCCCACTTTCTGGATCGAGAGCTTGCGGCATTCCAAGTGAGCTGGCGACGCTTCAATTCTAGGCGGTTTCACCTTGACTGATGGGGATGTTGTCAGAGACACGGCATCCAATTCGTTTTCCTCCGGGCCATACTCATAGGATGTCTGCACCATTCGTTTAGCGAGCTTCTCGGTCACTATATTGATGACGAATTCTTCGGTCATTTCGATATTGGCGACGGTATCCTTAGGTCTTCCATCTTTGCGATCGCCAATCCCCAGAGCCACAAAGGCCGGATCCGATCCGAATACATTGAAGAAGCTGAAGGGAGCCGCATTCAACACCCCGCTTTCAGATAGAGTGGAGACCCAGGCAATTGGGCGAGGCACCACCACATGCGTCAAAAATCGGTAGCGCTCGAGCCGCGAGATCTCTTCGAAGTCAATTTCCATCAGTCCGTTTCTGCCGCCATTCCGGAGGGCATTCAATCTGCAATTGATAGTCTCCGAGAATTTCACCCCAGCAAGTGAGCGATTTACTATAATGCCGAGCAGGAGCATCCCACCGGGAGAGGCCCGATAGACAGGAACCCGAGAATACGTTAGGATCATCGAGAGCCGAATCGCATTCGACTGCACAACACTTTCCATTCCTCGTTTCGGCGGCCGCCTCTTTGGTAGAGGCGGCCGTTCTCTTTACGGACGAGCGGTTTCCAAACCCTTTGGAGTATCATTGTTCTTCGATCCCCTGTCAGCCCTGACGAACAACCAGAGCCCTATTCCCTGATACAAGAAATTGGGTGCCCAGAAGAGCAAATCCGGACGGTATTCATGCATACCGTCCATCCAACTAACCGCCATCATCATAACGTAGTAGCCCAGAGCCAAGCCAATCGCCAGAAAGAGATTTGCGGATGTTTCCTTGCGTGACGCTTGAATCCCCAAAGGCACCCCAATGAGCGCGAAGGAGATGACTGAAAACCCCATGGCGAACTTTTCGTGGAACGCCATTTTCGCTTTGTGAAAGCGTTCAGTCGCTTCTTCCCTCTCTTCCGGATTCGCGGAATCCATCTGGGCTCGAGCATCCGCTTCCACATCTTGAAGTTCCTTGAAGGTCATCCACTTCAGCTTTTTTTGGAAGGTAACTTTTCCGAAAATTCGATCCAGCGATAGCACCATGCTGGTTGATTCGAAGGAAAGCGCCGCCCGAATCTTCCTAAAGTCTTCGGGGGAATCCGGGTCTCGAGCCTCAAAAGAGCCACGATACGGGATCAGAACAAGCGTGTTCTCTTCCTGGTTGTAGCGAACCTCGCCCGATTCGGCTCGTGTGAATCGCTTGGCCCGATTCTCTTCATCCAATTCCCAAATCCAAAGGTCCTTCAATTGATCTCCATCTTTCTCGCCAACATAGATAACCAGTCCAGAAAAGCCTCGGACAAACGTCTTTTCCTGGATAAAGGAAAGAGGATTTTTCTGGATGATCGCTTCTTTTTCCTGCCGAAAAGAAGCCATGGCTTTGGGCCCGTAATAAAAATTGACAACCAGAGAGCCCAGAGCTCCTAGTATTGAAAAAACAATTACTGAGCTAGATAGCCTGAAAATCCCCACTCCTGAAGATCTTAATGCCGTAATCTCGCTCTGGGCAGACAAACGCCCCATCGTGAGAAGGATTCCAGTAAGCAAACCTAAAGGCAGGGCATACACCAATAGATCCGGGAAACGCAGCTGAATTAGCCTTAAGAAAATGGGTATCGTCAAATGCCCCTCCGCCAGTAAGTCCAGCATGTCCTTAACGACAGCCCCCGTCAGCAAAAGGAATGCGAACATAGCGACCGCCCCCATGCTCGTAACAAAGGCCCCTCGCAAAATATACCTATGAATTAGGCTCAAGGGCTTTCACATTTGCGCTCATCCCATTTTGTTCAAGCCATAATACCACCCTCGAAAAACTATAGCTTTGGGGGCGTAGACCAAAACAGGCTCTGCCCGGCAACCTGGCTTCAACACGGACCTCGGTCTCGCGATCCAGTCTAGACAAACGACCCACCCTCAACCATTGCAGAAGGAATACGCTAGCCCATAAATGAAGTTCTCTCCAACAAAACCACCTATCTTTGGCCAAACCCTGCCCACTCTGCAGGACTGGCTGAAACGGGCAGGCGAACCAGCATTCCGGGCAGAGCAAATCTTGCAGTGGCTCTACAAAAAACGGGCGACCGCCTGGGATGATATGACAAATCTCCCACAAACGCTTCGCTCCGCCCTTTCAGCGTCATTTGATATCGCCCCAGCAAAACGCCTTTTGGACAAACAGTCGGCCGACTCTACCGAAAAGCTCTTGCTGCAGCTGGGCGACCGATCCCTGATCGAAACCGTAGTCATACGGGCGCCCCAAATCGGGGTGGGCCTCAACAAATCCCGCAAGACGATCTGCATTTCCACCCAAGTTGGCTGCGCCTATGGCTGCAAGTTTTGCGCATCTGGACTTGTCGGCTGGAAACGCGACCTGAGCGCCGGGGAAATCGTCGCCCAACTGATTCACGTCTGCCACCAGGAGGACGCTTCTACGCCGCGAGCCGACGAATCGATCGCGTCGTTCGACAACATCGTCGTTATGGGAATGGGAGAGCCACTCGCCAATTATGAGAACCTGCTGGACGCCTTGCGCATCCTCAATGCCCCCTGGGGTCTAAATTTTGGGGCTCGACGCATCACCGTATCTACATCGGGCATCGTTCCCAAAATCCTCAAACTGGCTCAGGAACCCGAACAGTTTCGACTAGCCGTTAGTTTGCACGGAGCGACTAACGAGGTTAGAAATGCCATAATGCCCATAAACAAACGATACCCCCTCGAGGTTCTTATACCCGCCATTAAAGCTTACGGAGCCTCTAAAGGACGCATGGTCACATTGGAATTCATCCTCATCGATTCCATTAACGATACGCTCGAACAAGCAAATTCCCTCGCCAAAATCGCTTTGGAACTCGGCGCTCACATCAACCTAATTCCCTACAACGCCGTCCCAAGCATGGACTGGAAACGCCCCAGCATCAGTAGGCAAGACCGGTTCTACAATCGCCTGAAAAATAATGGCGCCAACGCAACCATACGCAGAGAAAAAGGCCACGATATCGCCGCCGCCTGCGGCCAGCTAAAATTGCAAACCGAGTCGGTAGCCTCGTAATTTCAACACGCCATTTGCAAAAGGTTGAAGATAGAAATAACTAGTCCACTTCGGAAAACGGCATTGACTTGCCTTGATAAATTACATATCAATATATCCGAATATGTTGATATATGCTTAAGCAAAAACCCATCGTCGAGCTTTTGGCCAGCGACCACCCCACGCTATCCGTC
>CAYOLG010000084.1:0-5198 GCA_964404745.1 uncultured Opitutaceae bacterium | reverse complement strand
GGCAAGTGGTCGCATCACGAGCAATCGCAGCGAGTGCCCTTGATTATCTACGACCCGCGCCAACCCGAAAAATTCCGTGGTCGCTTGCTGGATAAAATGGCTTTAAACTTGGATCTGCCCTCTACTTTCCTCGATTGGGCAGGGGTAGCGATTCCCACAACCTACCAAGGAGCAAGCTTGAAGCCAGTCCTCGAAGGCGAAACGAGCTCGGGCGACTGGCGGGAGGATTTTTACTGCGAACATTTCAATCCCCGCTATTCGATGTCCTGGGAAGGCGTGCGAGGCGAGCGTTTCAAGTACGCCCGTTACACTGACCAGGACCCCGAGTACGAGTTTCTCCACGATCTCGAAAACGATCCTGACGAACTCGTGAACCTGGTGGCGAATCCGGAATTCGAAGCGATTCTAAATCAGCTTAGGAAGCGAACGGATGACCTAGCAGAGGCCCACGCGACTGCCATCCCGTCTCGCGAGTGAATTCTATCACGGCTTCCGCTGTATAAGCCTAACGCTAGTCGAATGAGTGAAGATCATTGAAGTTTCCAAGACCTTTGGCCATTTTCGAATGCTGAGAACTTTCGCGCTTAGACGGAAACGAATACAATCTCTATGAAGACTTTCCTCCCCATTTCATTGCTGGCAGCTCTGACACTTGCCTTCGCCGCGACGCTCATTGCCACCGAAGCGTCCAATTGGCCCCAGTTTCGAGGTCCTGGCGCACGTGGGATCGGGACGGGCGAAGCGCTGCCGGATAGTTGGTCCGCCACTGAAAACGTCGCTTGGAAAACCGACATTCCGGGTCGCGGTTGGGGATCTCCGATTATCTGGGGCGACAAGGTTTTTCTTAGCTCCGTAATCAACTCAGGTGAATCGGAGGAACCGAAGAAAGGGCTGTATTTTGGCGGTAATCGACCCGATGCTCCTAGGACGATTCATCGTTGGGTTGCTTACTGTTTCGATCTCAACTCTGGGACAATTTTATGGGAGAAGACGCTTCATGAAGCGCCGCCTGAATCGTCGATCCATTTGAAGAATAGTTATGCATCCGAAACGCCGGTTACGGATGGCGAACGAGTGTATTTCTATTTCGGGAATCTCGGGATTTTCGCATTCGACTTGGAAGGCGAGCTTCAATGGTCGAAAAGTCTTCCCGCTCGCAAGACGCGTCATGGTTGGGGTACGGCGGCTTCGCCCGTACTGCACGAAGGACGGCTCTATCTGGTTAACGACAATGATGAGGCGTCGTGGTTGATGGCTATCGATGCGAAGTCTGGAGAAGAGATTTGGAAGATCGATCGCGAGCCGGAAAGCAATTGGTCGACTCCCTATGTATGGGAAAACGAATTACGGACGGAGCTGATCGTCCCTGCAACTTATCGGGTCATTTCCTATGATTTGGAAGGAGAGGAGCTATGGTCGTTTGAGGGGATGTCGAGTATTACGATCGGGACTCCCTATGCGGCGGATGGATTGCTTTATTTGAGTTCTGGATACGTGGGCAGTCGCCATAAGCCAATCTACGCGATTCGCCCTGGAGCTTCGGGCGATATCTCAATCGACGAGACGCTGCGATCGAATGACTACATAGTCTGGTGCGATTGGCGAGCGGCTCCTTATAATCCCACCACGTTGGTTTATGAAGGATTGCTCTATTCGCTTTTGGACCGGGGCCTCCTATCGGTTATGGATCCGAAGACCGGCGCGTTCCACTTTGAGCGAGAACGCCTACAGGATAGCAAGTCGGGTTTCACCGCATCTCCTTGGGCCTACAATGGAAAAGTTTTCTGTCTCAACGAAGACGGAGAAACCTACGTTTTCAAAGCGGGAAAGTCGTACAAACCCATTGGCGTCAACCGTCTGGCTGAGGACGATATGGGCATGGCAACACCGGCAATGACCAACAATAAGCTGCTCATCCGCACGTCCGCCCGGTTGTACTGTATCGTTAGAGATGAGTGAAACCTGAATTACTCAACTTGACTTGATTCCATTCTCACTGGTTGCGCTCCTCAAAATCGGCGTAGAAAGAAATAAGTGCGTGAAGGATTAAGCGTTCTCCTGGACGGAGCGTTGGCTTTACAAGATTTCCGAACGATCGGTAGGTTTTTTGTCGCAAAGTATCCCCCTGCTCGTAATCTGTCATGAGCTCTCCCACTGGCTTGTCTCTGCCTGAGCCGAACAAGCTTACTTCCCCCATTTTGACCCTACTAAAAACAGCCAAACCTAAACCGACTCCAAAAGGACAGGCAAGTAACGAGGGGGTCTTCCGCGCGGCAGCCCGGTTGATGGTGCAAAAAGGCTACGGAGCGACCTCAATTAGTGATATTGCTTAGGCGGTCGGCATGACCAAAGCGGGACTCTATCACCACACCACTGGGAAGCAGGACTTGCTTTTTCAGATCCTGATTCACGCTATAGACGGAGTGGAGCGTGATGTCATTGAGCCCGTGAAACAGCTTGAGGACCCTGAGGAACGGCTGCGGGAAATCATCCGGCTGCATCTTCGCAGATTGTTTCAAAACGGACTGGAATTCGCGCTCCTTTTTCCCGAGCGGCGCCATCTTGAACCCGCGCGGCAGGATGCTGTGGTTCAACGGGGCAAAAATTACCTGGGCCTAATTTGCGTAGCATTGAGCGAACTGGCGGACCAAGGAAAACTCCGGGATCTCGATATCAACATCGCTGCTGTCCACATCTTACAGACCATTACGGGTATTGCTCGATGGTACACGAAAGACACCGGGATTTTCGAGGACCACCTCGTAGAGCAAACCGTGAATTTTAATATGTCGGCAATTCTCAAATAACAGCCTGTCGGCCATCCTTAAGCCTTAAGACCCTTTCACCCAACTAACCAAAAAATTAATTGTATGAACAAGAAGCTCTTTATCCCATTCTTTGCCGGCCTGGCTCTGATGGCGCTGGCGTCCACTCAGAATGCTTACGCTCAACCATCTTCCGAAGCTCGAATGGCTCAAATGCTCAAACGCTTTCCGGAGGCTGATACGAATGGAGATGGCAAGCTGAGCCCGAAAGAATTCCAGGCCGCTAACCAATTGGCCCAAGCGGCTGCCGCGCGCGCGATTCCGACATTCGATCCAGGATGGGATGAGAATGCGTTTCCGTCGCACGCCGTCAGCCTTAAAACGCCTGAAGAGATCAAGGCCATTTATGAACGCGGCAAGCCCGCCCGCACTTATGTGGAATCCATAGATGCCATGTCCTTTCCGAAACCTGCCGACGGTATCCTGCGCATCGTGGGGACGGGCCATAGCTTTACAGCGCCTGGCTATAGAACTTTGCCGTCCATCACCCGCGCGGCTGGGTTTGAACAACCGTTTTGCTTGCACAATGGCGGGGGGCGTACTGGTAGCGTGAGTTATAAGTGGGAGCAGGAAAACGGCATATTCGAATTCGATTGGAAGCCGGTGCCCAAACTCTTGACTGCAATTTCCAACGCGGAGTGGGAGGCGATGATCTGGGGGCCCTACACCGCTGATCGACCGAAATTCTACACGAGCTGGATCGATTTCTGTGAAAAATACAATCCGGGTATGAAGTACTTTCTGATGGATGCTTGGCCCACGCTGGGTCAGGTCCAGATGGAATATCAGCGCAAAGGAAACCCGAAATCGGAATCATTCTTTACCGATGAGGTCTTCGATCAACTCAACGATGTCGCGAACGATGTCTTCACGGAGCTCGTGACTGCGATTCGGGAGACCACAAACAAAGTGTACATCCTTCCGACGAACGCCGCCATGACGGAGGCGGCCAAACGCTTCAATCGGGGAGAACTTCCCGGCGTCGAAGGCCTGTATAAGGTGATTGGCGGAAAAGAACATTCCATCTGGGCCGATCAACGTGGGCATTTGGGCCCCGGCTTCGATCGCCTGGAAGGTTATGTTTTCTACGCCACGATCTACGGCAAATCCCCTGAACTCATTTCAGAGCCTATCAAGTTCAGCAATAATCCAAGCTTCTTAAGCGATGAATTGGACAAGATCTTCCGCGAAATAGCTTGGAAGGCGGTAGTGGGGCATCCTCTCTCGGGCGTAACTGACAAGAACGGTAATGGTATCGGCGATCACCTTGAGTAAATAAAAAACGAATACAACACTTATGAAGGCTTTCCGCATATTTCCGCTGCTCGCCGCCCTAACGCTTGCTTTTACTAGAATGCTTTTCGCCGCCGAGAAACCGCTCTTCAGTACCGATGAAATTCTTGATGAAAGTACGCTGGATATAAAGATCCTACAGGACTGGCATCCCGTTGGAGACACGCGACAGAAGCTGATCGAGATCAATGTCGCCGAATGGTGGCCGGGACAAGACTACCGCATCCCTGTGCGTATGATTGTTCCGCTCGAAGGCAAGGCGAAGGGATTTAGCATTACCGGAGCCAATGGCTCCTATGAGACGCTAATGAAAGACACGCGCCCCACTAACTTTCAGGCGAAACTGCTGGAAGGGGGCGTTGGCATCGTTAAGACCCTCGTAAGGGCGTCGAGGCAGATTGAGGGCAAACAGGGCCTGGAACAAAAAATGCAACCCATGTTCATGAAAGAACTGAATCCGCGTTACACGACTCTCTGGATTTGGTCGATGACCTTGATGCGGGCAACCACTGCAGCGTATACGGAAACCAATTACTTCGAAAAAGGAAAAGTGGCCGGTTCGGGTAGCTCTAAGAACGGCATCGCGCCTGCGGTCGCCTTGATAAATGACGAGCGTTTCACCGCGACCTGCTCCAATCATGCTCCTGCTTACTTTTCTCCGACTCGAAGAGCGGAGAGGGAAGAAGTCGCCAAAGCTGAAAAGGCGAACAAAGCATTCTTTGAAGCCGTCAAGGCTGGCGATCTCGATCTGGATCCAAAACGCTCCAAATTGTATCAAGGCGTTATGGTGGGATCTGAGCGTAGCATGGGTAAGATGGCGCTGAAAATGGGAAAATCCATGGACGATATGCAAAGCTTTGCAGACCGTTTATGGTCAAGCGCGTGCGTGACGGAGAATTGGGATCGATTGAGGGAGCGCGGCGTCGATGTGTTGTTCGAGCCGGGAACGCATGACTATGTCGCCTATGATATTCTCTGGGGCGCGCAAAACCATCCGCATTTGCCTGTCTATCATCAACCTAACGGTGGGCACTCGCAAACGCCGCATGTCGCTGCGGCCAAGGACGAACAGAATAGAGA
>CAYOLG010000083.1:0-6136 GCA_964404745.1 uncultured Opitutaceae bacterium | reverse complement strand
CCCAGTAGGCGATTTCGCCGAACTGGTCGACGCGATCTGAGAGCGAGCCGCCTGGCAGCAAGTAGCGCTTCACCGTGGTCTCGTCCTTGCGAATGCCGAGCAGCGAGCGGAGACGGCCGCCAAAATAGGTGCCATTGGTCGATAACGAGGCTGACTTAGCGTAGCGCTTGTCCGTGTAAGGCTTGTTGGCAGTGGTGTAATCCACCCACATCGGCTCGAAAATGCCAGGGACTAGAGGCAAATTTTCCGGACGGAGCCCGTCATAGAGGTTCTCATCGCGAAGGTCGCCTAAACCTCCGTCATAGTATGAACGAACGCGAATCCGTTGCAGTCCTTCGAGGTCGGTCTTGGTGTCGTAAGTGCCGGTTTCCGCTACATAGGCTCCCGCCTTGTTAACTAGGCGCTGACGATAGGAATAGGCTTCGTCGTCCTGGTAGGTCACATTGCCCACGAAAAAGTGGGAAATATTCTCTCCGATTTGCAAGGGGTAAGAGGCCGAGAGGCGGACCGTGTTCACGTCGTTGCCGAACCACTTCCGGTCTAGGTTGGAATCATTATACAACCGCCCGTTTCCGTCTACACCGATACCGGTGCTGAAATCGTTGTCGTTGCGGAATTGGAATTGCTCCTGCTTGTTGAGGCCCAGCTCTACGAACAGATCCCCGAAGGTCTGCTCGGCAATGAAGGTGTAGTTATTGATGTCCCGCTCGATGAAGCTACGCGGACCCCATACGTTAACAGCCGGGGTGACCGGACCTAGCGTTATAAATGGATCGCCGTAATCACGGCTTGCATACGAGTAAACTTGCTGAACGGCCCCTTCATGCAGCATCAACTGATCGCCTCTAGCGCCATTTCTCCTGTCCGACGAGGCCACCGGCTCCGGATCCAGATAGCCACCGTTGCCATCTGGCCGCCAAATAACCCTTCGAGGTAATCTCTCGTTAATGAGGGAATTGCTACGTCCATTATAGATGTCTCCATCCGAGGTGTAGTAGACATTGCTACCGGTAAGAGCGAGTCCCTCTGCCGCTTCCTGGCGGACCGCCAAGTTCGAATTGGCCCGGCCGCGCTCGAAGCGCATGTCTTCCACTTCGAAGCGGAATATCGTGTTCTCCGTCGCCTTGAAGGTCGCCGCCAGATCCATAGCCTTGAGGAAGTCGTCCCCCCAGTCGATGTAGGACCGGTCGTTCTTGTCCACCGCGTTGACACGCAAGGCCAGCTTGTCGGTGATCTTCCGGTTCACGTCCAGCATGATGCGGTAGGTGTCGTGGCTGCCGTACTTGGCCGTCACCGAGCCGAAGTCGTTGAAGCGGGCCCGCTTAGTGTAGACCGTCGCCAGGCCGCCAGGAGAGGCATCGCCGAACATCAAGGAGTTGGAACCCTTGTTGAAGTCGATGCGCTCGACGTTGTAGTTGTCCGTGCGAGGGTACCAGAGGAAGTTGTTCCTCGAGGCCGCCGCGTTCTCGCGGCCGCCCGTGGCCAGGCCGCGGAAAGACGGGTTGGCGTCATTGCGGGTCTCGTCGTCCGGCACCACGTCAACGCCAGCGATGTAGAGCGACGCCTCCTCCAAGGTCTGGATGCCCAGATCCTCCATGAAGTCGGTCGTCAAGGCGTCCACGCTCAGGGGGACGTTCTTGAGCTCTTGGTTAGTGCGGCTGCCGGTCAACGTGTTGGTCGCCCGCCAGCCCTGGTCTCCAGAGGTGTCTACGGAAAACGGCGAGAGTTCGAAAACTTCCTCGCCGGTATCCTGAGCGAATCCAGAAGGAAGGCTCAGCATCAATGCGCTCAGGGCAGCCATCAGGGCGCCCAAGCGTCTCGAGTATAGGTTGTTCATATTTAGTGTAGGTTCGATTGTTGATATGGCCAGGTGAACGGCCAGTCATCCCCTACCTCCGCCTCCGAGTAGGTAAGCCAATGGAGCGTGAGCAACATGGGCAGAGTTTCCCCAAAAAATCAGGGAGCACACACGTGTGGGTGGAAAAGGATCAGCAGACGCATTTACACAATTTTTCGTCGCAATCGTCAAGCAAAGAGCGATGCTTTTTGACAGATGCGTATCATAGGGGGAGACCCAGACTATATTGGTCTTTGCCGTCTGTTTCCGTCTTATCGAAAAATAAAAGGGAGCAAATGAGATCCATGCGGTCATAAAATAGGCTTTTCATGAAAGCGAATCCGCGTAGGCTTAAAGCAGTTGCGAAGGGGAAGTGGTGTTCGGAATGAAACATAGTTTGTTGATTAGAACGGCGACTGCCGCGATCACGCTACTCGTTTGCGTTTGTCCACTCGCCTCCGGGGAAACTGAGGGCGGAGGACAACTGCCAAGCGTCGATAAAGCCTACCTATTCCTTGGCGTAGATGTCATGGCCGAATCGGGAAGCCGCTACTACCCCGTTTCCACCGTGCGCAAGCGGCACCTGTACATCGACTTGGGAGATACGGAAAAGCGATTGCCGATCCGCACCCCTTGCGTACTCCGCACAAAATGGGAGATCACCCAGAAATTCGCCGAAATTTTGGAAATGCAAACCGACATGGAAATGTCACAGGATACGACTGAGCTGGACGCCATGGCGGACATGCTTCGGGCCGAGCGACGCAGCGCCATGATGGCATCCGATGCCCGTAATGCGGGCGATAGCCGACGGGCTCAGGCGATCGAGGAGCGGAATAAGGATTATCAGACTTCCGTGCAGGACCTGATCGATCGCGGAGAGCTAGTAGATTCCGCGAAAGTGGATACGATAACCATAGATGCCTCTATTCTTCCCCAGGCCGATGCTACCAACGCCTACATGGTAGCCTGCGTCACCTACGATATTGAAGATCCGGATACTGGTGAAATTCGCGGGCGCGGCGGGCAAGCGAAGGCCCATTATCTAGGAGATCTTACCAAGGGAGAAGTTCGCGAATTGAAGTTCAGGACTGGTGTGGACGCCTTTAAGCAAGAGGGCGCTGAAGTCACCCTGCATTTGTATGCTGGCAGCGGAGAGCCCATTGCCCTGAGCAACTCGCCAAAGCTGAGAGAATTGACCCCAGATCAAGTGCAGAAATTGCGCGAGAATGCAGCCAATAGATAATCGCTGTACTTTCATCTCCCGACGCGCTTTAGATTTTGGCATATGAAACGCGCCACTGCTCTCCTCCCTCTCGCCGCCCTACTGCTGCTCTCTGGATGTTCCTCCAGCAAAGACGGCTTAGAGCCCATTTTCAACGGCCAAGACTTAAGCGGTTGGACCTACCAAACCGCCGACTGTTGGCAAGTGAAGAACGGAATCCTGCACGCAGTTAATGATCCTGAACAAAAAGGCGATATCCTGCAGACGGAAAAAGCTTACAAGAACTTCATTGTTCAAGCTGACTTCAAGTTTGGGGAGGGACGGATCGATACGGGGATTTTTCTTCGCGACACCAAAGAGCAAATACAAATCGGCGAATCTGGCAGCTTGAAACGCGACATGACTGCCCTGCCCTATATTCCCGGGAAAGGATATCCCATTCAGGTTGAGACCGCTCAGAAAGTGTTCGATATGGAGGATTGGAATACGATCAAGGTGCAGGTAATAGGCAACACGTACACCACCTGGCTCAACGGAACGGAGATCATGACCTACGAATCGGAAACCATCGCTCCGGAGGGCCCAATAGGAATTCAGGTCCATCCCAAGCGGGAGATGAGTGTCGATTTCCGCAACATCCTGGCTAAGGAATTGCCGTAGGAGTTATGTCGTCAACGTCCCGCGAATACGCGGGACTAGGAGTCCTCGACCAAGTGGAGTCCAGCAGGATCCAGCAGAGTTGGATATAGGTTTTCAAGAACCTTAAATGGCGATTCAGCAGTCGCGGGAGCGCCATCCTATTTATTCCGTGGAGCGGAATATCTTAGTGATTCCGCAGTATCGGGAACACGATGACGGATAAACTCAATTTGGATGACTGAGGACAGTCCACCCTACCTTGACGAATAAGCTGGTTGGGAGGACCGGCTCGGTCCTCCGATGAGGTAGCACAGGCATCTTGCCTGTATTTCAATCTCCGTGTACAGGCTGGAAACCTGTGCTACTATATCAAAAAAAGCCGAGGCTCATTGTGGACCCTCGGCTTTGAAATAGTAACTCTCGCTTAACCTAGAATCGGTAGGTCGAGCGTAATTCCCAGGTGCGTTCGACTGGGATGCGGACGACGGGAATAGTCAAATCTGGGTTAGCCTGGACGGGGATCAGATCGTCTTCGTCGAACAGGTTGCGAACGTTGAGCTGCAAACGCCAATCGCCTTCCTGGCCCGCTATATTCAAGGGACGGCCCCAGCCCACCCAGGCATCGGCGATGAGTTCGTCCGGTCCATAGATCGGATTGGCCAAATCGGGAATGAATCCCAGTTCTGGGTCGTTGATAACCGGGCGACCGATGCCGATATCATCTTGCCAGCGAACAGCGCCACCGACATTCCAGCCCTTCATCTTGGAATCCGAATCGAAGGTGTAGTTGCTACCCACATTCCAACGCCACTTGCGAATTTCGTTGGTCTTGATGCCTCCGTCCTCGGCGATCTTCACTTTGGAGGTGATGAGGCCTACCCGATTGGTCCAGCTTGTGATCGATTCCACTTGGGCATCGCTGGTCGAAAACTTCCCGTAGGTGGCAAGGAGCGGATCAACCGTTTCCTGGATGAAGCGGGCCATCAAAGGAGCGGTGTTGGTGGTGGATACTTCCTGCTTGGAAATGTTGAAGAAGAGTCTCCAATTCTGGTTGATATTGGCAACACCTTCAAATTCGAGCCCTTCGGAGCGCAGGTCCGTCGGGAAGGTAAGACCGGTTGGATTCGTCCGATCGACACCCTCGCCGTCAGCAGTCTGCCTGATATCTAGCGTGTCGAACACCCACTGAGCGTTATTGAATGCCGACGGATAGCTGTTCATCGTATCGATGTCGCTGAACTCGCCCAGATTGGTTTCGATATTTCGCTGGCGGGTGACATCCGCATAGTTGACCAAGATGCGGCCCAAGAAGCTGTTGAACGCTCCTGTTAATCCAGAGTCATCCTGGATCTGGATGGTGTCGTACCAATTAACTCTTACACTGAAACGGTTCTCGGCGAAAGAGAGCGTGAAGCCTTGCTCTTCGGTCGTACCACTAACTGGTCCTAGCTTTTCGCCCAATAAGTTGGTGCGCTCTTGGCCAATCTGGGCATTTTCAGAATCAGCCCAATGGAAGCTAAGGCCCATTCCGGAGTTGACGTTGTCCATCCATTCATCGGGCAAGTGAGCGACGAAACCTAAGTTGGTCGCGTCCGTCTTAGAGCCAAAGGTAGGCGAACTGGGCAGAGAGAACCCGGCCGGGCTGAGATCGCGCACGTTAGCGTTACCCGTTCCGTTGTTGGAGCTCACCCTTGGGGGATCATTGAAGCTCCAGACATCGACTTCGTCTTCACGGTAGCCAAAGGTGGCGATCAGATGATCGTCGAGGAACCGGCTGTGAAGAATAAAGGCCGTGCTTTCGATGGCGTTCTTGTTTAGAGAAGCTCCCAAAGGCAGGTTTTGCCGGGTAGAAAAGGTGGCGGTTTCATGCCCCCCGTCCCGTCTGTAAGCCACCGTATATTGGTCCTGAAATTCCAGTTTGGTTCTCATGTTGGAGGCATTGGAGCCCGCTGAACTGGACTGCCCTCGAATATCGTCGCTCACGTAAACCAAAGTGCCCACACCCGTAGCGTTATTGGGATTTGGGGGCGATCCGTTCTGCTGGAAATCGACGCCCCAAGCGTGGGTGAGAGCATTGATGTTTATGGTGTTGCTACCCGCGTCTTCGTAAAGACCCGTGAGCGTGTGGTCGCCCAGCAATTGGCCAAGCAGGCCATCGACGTTTTCCGTGGCATCATATTTGACGAAGCCCGTGACCCGATGGCTGTCCCGAACCTGATCGAGCGTGACCGTTCGTCCCCCGTTAGCGCCTGCTGAAATAAAGAGGCGTCCCAAATTTGGATTAAGGTCACCATTCGGGAAGGTCTCATTGACATCTACCGCGATGGCTTGGAAACGAGACCCATCAGCGATCACCGAGGAAAACTGGCTCTTGTAGTCTTCTTTGTTGAAGTGGTAGGCCAATCCAGCATTACCATCCGCGAACAGCTGCTCTA
>CAYOLG010000082.1:0-7104 GCA_964404745.1 uncultured Opitutaceae bacterium | reverse complement strand
CTTTATACATAGCAAAATTTCTTATCGTAGTAGGTTCACCTCACGGTAAAACTCTAAGAGAGTGTCCAAAAAATCGAATATATACCCAAATTAGAGTTCCAGACGGTTTTACTTCTAAAGAGAAGGAAGCGCTTCCAAGTTTTTCAATTCAGCTTCTGTCCAAGGCAGCATGCGTCCTTGCGTTTGGATTCGCAACGTGGATACCGATCTTGGCGTAACCGGCTCAGCATTGTTGTCCCACTCTCGTCTAATGTAGGTTAAGGCCGCCGCTACCTGGTCGTTGGAAAGCGTCGACAAAGGAGGCATGGTTGGCTGAATTTCCGGAGCAGCGTAGCGCTTGCCGTTGACCGATATCGGCCCCGTCAAACCATGAAGGAGGATTCTAACCAAAACTCCTTCATCGCCCTGAACCCAATCGGAATTCGCTAAAGGCGGCCCTAGCATAGGAAGCCCCTCTCCATCAGGGCCGTGGCAAACGACGCAATTAGCCAAGTAAACCTGGCGCCCCTGAAAGAAAAGTTTCTCTTCCGATTCTGTCAGTGGTCTTGGACCGTTCTTCTGGTTCGCCGCTATCGGATGATGTCCGGGCCAGGTGAAAAATTCCCGAAGGCTAGACTCGTATTCAGAATGCTCGGGAGGCGCGCTCAAGGCTACGGGCTCTCGCTTCAAGCTCCCCCCCAAGGCGGTGATGCCCTTCCAGACGGAATCGCTTAGCCATCCGGATTCTTCAGACAATACTCGTATCAATCGATCCATAGAACTGCTGTCTCGAGAACGCGTTGCCGTGCTCGCCAAGGCCTCCACGAGGAATCCGAGACCGGGAGAGGAATCTATAGCACCGTCCGTCACCAGCGTTTCAATAAATCCAACCTCCTGACCAGGCAAACTGCTCACTAGAGCGTCCCGGAATAGCGGGTTCTCTATGCGTGGGAAAGCGATCGCTCGAAGAGCCGACATTCGTTCCGCCTTGTCGATCGGAAGGTCTCCCAAGGTCAAAATGCTTTGTAACGCAACTTCCTCACTCAGGTCTAGTCCCGCAAAATCGCTAAAAATTCCCAACCAGTATTCACGATCTAATTTCAAGGCATGCAGAACCCGCAACGCATGGGTCTGGATAGTTGGTGATGCGTCCTCGAGTAACGGGACGAGTCTCTCTGGTTCAGGATCGCCCAATCCTTCCAACGCCCACAGGGCATGCAGCCTGGCCAGTTCATTGTCACCCGATAAAGCGATCTTCCGCAGCCCAGGAATCGCCTCCAACCCTATTCTTTCCACCAAATGCATCTGGGCCATATCCCGCCACCAGCCATTTGCATGAGACAAAACTCCCAGCAGCTCCTCTCTGTCCATTGACGCGAAACTGGGAGCCGGTGGCTGTTTAAAATCCTGAGGAACGATCCGCCATATGCGTCCCAAATGGATAGGACTATCCATTTCCCGCTCGATGCTGTGCTCCCTCAAGTAGGTAGACATGTGTACGCCATCTTGGACAATGCCTCGATACATATCCGCTACATAAATCGCCCCATCGGGACCTGTAGTGATCCAACAAGGACGAAAGCGCTCATCGAGAGAGGCCAGAAAATCGCGATCGCCGTAAGCTGGAGATCCGCTAACCGATGCGCCCGCCAACGATACCCGATTCCTTTTAACCAAATTGCCGACTGTGGCGCAGACAAAGGCATCGCCAAAAAAGTCCGGCATCAGATCGCCTCGGTAAATGAAGGGGGCGCAGGCGCTGGTGAACTTCTTGATTCGCTGCTGCTCGTCCAGCACTCCGGGTATGTAAGCCCGATTGGCAGCGGGAGTTGGGCGTATGGGAAAAATCCGATTGTCGGCGGTAACGGATACGCTCAAACCCGTGACAGGCTGGTGATTGGGATTGCGAGTCAGCGAATTTGGCGGAGCCAAATCCGTGTGCAACTGCGAATGGTTGTAATTGTAGAAGAGCCGTCCGTAATTGTCCTGGGATATACCCCATTGACCCCGCCGCTCCGTCTCTCCTCGTATCCATTCGTCACCTACTCTTCGATACCGATGCCCCTCTTTGGCATTGTAGATCCAATTGTCTAAACCTCTGAGCAACCCATTTGCCGAATGTTCAACACTGTCTTGGGCGTAGTTGGGATCTATCAAGGTTTTACGATCAGCCACCAGGTCCCCGTCCAAATCCTCTACAAACCACAAGGCTTTGCTCTCCGCGATCAAAATCCCGTCAGGATGAATCGACAGAGCTCTAGGCAAAACCAGCCCATCCAAGTAAACCCGACTCTCATCCATTGCGCCATCGCCATCGGTGTCTAGGAGAACGGACACTCGCCCGATCGGATCATTGACGCCCTCCCGATCGATATTCCGCATGAATCCCCGCATTTCCGCTACCCATAATCTACCCTCCCCATCGAAAACCATAGCGACCGGGTCTTCGATAAGAGGCTCGCTGGCAACAAGCTCTACTCGATACCCGGCCTCCGCTAAATCAAATCGAGCCAATTGCTCCTCAGGCGAATAAACCGGAGGTGGAGGCAAGGACCAGACAGTCGTCAATAGACAGGCAATCGGACTAGCACAAAAGAAAAGTGTCTTCCAAGACCGGGGCCAAATCGGGGGATAGCTACAATTTGCCATAAAAACCTAAGCCCGTTCCTTATCCTTTTCGCTCGGGATCCCTCAAGTCTTTAAAGCCGAACGATATTATTTTAGGCTCTCTTTAGAACCAACTTGATAGCCGGAGAGAATCCTTGTTTACAGTTAAACCTATGCGGAAAATCACCCTTCGCGACATCGCTAAAGAAGCCGGCGTTTCGACGACAGCGGTATCGCTAGCCATGAAGGGGAGCAAACGAGTAAGTCCTGCAAAACGAAGTCAGATACTCGACCTCGCCAACCAAATGGGATACCGACGCGATCCCATGATGGGCGCGCTCTGCGCCTATCGCGATACCCGCAAGCCTCGAGCCTCAAACGTAAACATCAGCTTTCTGCAGTATGGCGACAAACCAGTCTCCCTAAGAAGCGAGGGCGTGTTCGAAGAGACGATATGGGAGAACGCTCTAATCGAATCCAAACGTCTAGGCTATAGCTTGAGCAAGACGTGGGCTGGGAATCCTTCGCTAAACCCCAATCGATTGAAAAACATCCTCGCTTCGCGAGGCGTGGCCGGACTGGTTATCTACCAAGCCAATTGCCCCCTCACCAACCTCAAGCCAATTATGAGCGACTTCTCGCTCATTTGGCTGGGAGATGGCCCTAAAGGAGCCCACCTCAATTCTGTTAGAATCAACCGCTTTTCATCCATGAAAATGGCCTGGGAAAATCTGAGTAAAATGGGCTACAGAACCGGAGGATTGGTGCTGGCCGAACACAGCGTGGACCAGAATTACGGAGAATGGGAAGCCGCCCACAATCACTTTCAACGGCAGTTCACGAAAGAAACCCAATTCATCCCCCCGCTAACCTTTAAAACCAACGAAGCTTGCGAACTGAAGGCCTTAACTAGCTGGCTCAAAAATTGGAAACCCCAGGTCGTCGTTTCAGCCTTTCGGAAGATCCACGATTTGCTTGCCGAAGCTGGATACGACATGCCCGGCGATATAGGCTTTTTGTCTCTCTCAACCGAATCCGGGAGTCCTGTTTCGGGAATCGACCAGCAAACCGCTTCAATCGCCGAAACCGGAATCCGTTTGCTCGATCGCCTCATCTGCAATCGAGAACAAGGCATCCCTGAACACCAGCAGATTATCGAAACGGAAGGCCTGTGGAACCCAGGCAATACGCTACGCCAACAAGCCTAAAACCGAATCGCTCCTTCTCTAGTTTACTGTTAAACTAATATATGGTTTTAAAACCCGACTGCTATAGGTAAATTTCTCACCTATCTGGCCCGCTCATGAGCTGGAGAATCAATCTTTTATCCAGTTGCTAAAACTACCCTTTCCTGGCCGGGCCTCTCCGCCAGTCCTCAACTTTCTTATCGCTACACAACGCTAACCTACTGCATCTTATGAAACGACCTAGTTCACTCCTACGAGGGATCATATCCCTCTGCATCATAGGGCCCTCCGCGCTCCTATTCGCCCAAAGCGACAATGAAGTCTACGAACTCTCGCCTTTCAGCATCGACGTTTCTGGCGACGTCGGCTACGCGGCCCAAAACACGCTAGCCGGAAGCCGTCTGAACAGCCGCTTGAAAGACACGCCGGCCGCCCTTTCGGTCTACACCAGCGAATTCATGTCCGACATTTCTGCTGACAGCGTGGAGGAAGCCCTAGATTACGCCGTCAATTTGACGCCCGAACTATCGCAAGACGATGGTAACGGGTCGGCCAATCAGCTAACGGCATTCGATGCCCGCTACCGTATCCGAGGAATCGATGCGGATTTGTCTAGGAACTATTTCGCCTACAGTATCGATCAAGATGTTTACAACGTCGAGCGCGTGGATGAGTCCCGTGGCCCGAACTCGATTCTATTCGGTATCGCGAAGGCTGGCGGCTTGATCAACACTTCCACTAAGAAGCCGATTTTCGGTCGGGAATTCACCACATTCAATATTACGGTGGGCGATGCGGATCGTTTCCGGGCCCACCTTGACGCCAACAAGGTTCTCCTCGATGGAAAACTAGCCCTCCGCTTAAATCTTTTGCACAATGAAAATGGCGAAAACGATCGGCCATGGGTTGCCAGACGCGACGATCGCTGGCATGCCGCGGTTCAGTACAAGCCCTTTGAAAATACGACTGTAGATTTTGAATACGAGTATGGAGACGTTATGGACCAGCCGACCCAGTTTTTCGGCGTCACTGACGACGTATCGGTATGGCTTGCGGCTGGCCGACCTCTAGCCGGCGAAGGCGTTGGAGCGGCTCAAGGCGTGGCCGGCTCCTGGGCTGGAGGTAATACCTCCGGACGGATTTCCTACATCGACAACGGATCTGGGTCCGTCGCCAATAATTCCGGAAACGCGCGCACGCAGAACCCCAATGCCATCGATACTCCCTTCACTTTCGAGAACAACGTTCTCAACGATCCAGCTGGAGAAGGGACAATCACGGTTCCTGTCTACGCATCAGCATCAGGCCCCCTTTCCATGCGGGGAGCTCGCGACATCCGCAATATGTCAGCCAACATTACCCAGAAGCTAGGCGAAAACACCTTCGTCGAGCTGGCTTGGGCCAAATACGAAACGGACCGCTTTAGCCATCGAATGGGTGGCGACGTTTCTATGCAGGGAGACCCTAACGCCACCTTGGCCGACGGATCGCCCAACCCCAACGCGGGACGGATCTTTTTCGAAACCCAACTCGAGCGGGATTTCCGCTACTTCACAGACGATTACATCCGAGGGACCGTTTCCCATGAAATCAATACCGACGGCTGGATGGGCAACCACCGTTTAGCGGCCATGGTTCAAAGTCGCGACCGCGTTCCCTTGCGCCGCAAGTCGCAAATGCTGGTGTGGAACGACACCGATAACTGGGGACAGACCGACCCCAATGGCAATCCCATTTACGGTGGTCCTTTTAATCGAACACCTGAAAACGGACGGAATCGCGTGTATATCCGGCACTATTTGGACGACCCTGCCGACGCTGCGGATTACCGCGTTGGATCATTTCCAGGAGTCGGCTACGGCAGCGATTGGGATGGTGAGGTTGGTAGCATCACCACAACAGTTCCCTTCAGCAGTCTTTGGTATGCCAACCGATTCCCCGGAGCTTCCGAAAGCCTGACAAAAACGCTGACGAGCGGATGGGCGACCAATCGCGTAAAGGGTGAACAGTCGGGAATCGATGCCATGATGGTCGCGGGCCAGAGCTATTTTCTCAACGACAAGCTAATTCTGACCTACGGCTACCGCGAGGATGATTTCTATCTGTTCTCTCCAGCCGGTAACGGCGCTAGAAACGACTTCAATAATCAACGCGATGTCGTTGATGAAGCCAATGCACTGGTACAGGAATTTGTCGGGGAAACCGAAACCTACGGCGGCGTTTATCACATCAATGAGAATTTCTCTCTGACCTATAATTTCTCAACCAATGCGGGGATCTCTGACTTTTCCGACAAGGACATATTCGGAGCGCCCGGAGAGCAAGGAGGCATCAATCCGATTCCCAATGGAGAAACGGAGGATATCGGGATCACCTATAGCGCGCTGCAAGGAAGAGTATTCTTGAAGGCGGCCGTCTTCGAGACGTCTTCCAACAACATCAGTTCCTTCCCATCCTGGGTCAATGGCAATGCCATGGGGGCTATCAACACGCTCTATGATCAGTTGGAAGATTCGGGACTCATATCTAACTCCGTCAACGAAGCCCAGCGGCACACGGCCGAAGTGGCAACCAAGTCGGAAGCGAGTGAAGGTTTCGAATTCACAATGGTAGGCAATCTGACAAACAATTGGAGAGCTGTATTCAATTATTCGGATACCGAAGCCACTTTAGGCGCCAACCTTCCCGAGTTTACTCGCTGGTGGGAAGGCCCTACAGGCAAGCCGTTCTTCCAGCAGTTCGCCAGCGAGCCGCTTTACGATGCCACTGGATTCGGCAATGGACTTGACCTAGGAGAAGGAGCCACGGTCGGAGACGCTATAGCGGGTATCCAAACCGCGGGCGATTCCATGCAAGCCTTGGCCGGAGGATTGGCTCCGGGACAACGGCAAGAGAAATGGAATCTATTTACCAACTACACCTTCGATGAGGGTCCGCTGAAAAATATCCGTGTCGGTGGCGGGGCTCGCTACACAGGCGGCCGCATTTGGCCTCAAGCGAACCCAACGCTGGGTGTGCAAGAGTTCAATAGCTGGCTGTTCTTCGACGCCGTAGTCGGATGGCAAAAGGAGTTCGAAACCTACACCCTCGATCTGCAATTGAACGTCAAGAACGTCTTTGATGAAGACGAGCTTTCCATCACTCGATTGGACGACGTGCAACGAGCCGATGGAGGATTCAGCCCCTCGCGCTTCGTTTTGCCGTTTCGCCGGGATATTCGTCTAAGAGCGTCTTTCCGATTCTAGGAAAAGAATAACTTAAATGCCTTTCAGCGGCGCGGCTCTCATCGTCGCGCCGCTCTTTTTGTTTCGTATCGTGTAGAAACGTAGGA
>CAYOLG010000081.1:0-7556 GCA_964404745.1 uncultured Opitutaceae bacterium | reverse complement strand
CCGCTCTGGCGCGTTTTTAGCCGCTTTCGCCGCGAATCGTCCCTCTCTCACCCCACCCGCTAGAACAGGTGGAACGCTCCTACTGCTCCACTACCCAAATGTTTCTGAATTGGATTTTGTTGCTGTGATCCTGAAGGGAAAGCCCTCCGCTCTTGCCGGACTCAGGCTGACTACGTCCCTTCTGGGTATTGGAAGTTGTCCCTTTGATCTGAAAGCCGTTGTGGATTTTTACTCCGTTGTGCCAGACCGTGAATTCCGCGTCATCGACTTTATTGCCCTCTGAATCGCGACGCAGCCGCCTAAACTCTACATCGAACGTCTGCCATACGCCGGGCGCCCAGCACATGTTAACCCGTGGGGGCGATTGCTTGTAGAGGGCACCGCACTCGTTCCACATGCCGCCCAAACCATAGCTATCGAGAATTTGCACCTCGTATCCACCGGGAAGGAAAAAGCCGCTATTGGCCCGTTTTTGCCCTCGGTGCTCGGGCTCGTAGGGCAAACGGAATTCAAGGTGGACTTTCACGTCGCCAAAACTCTGACGGGTATGGATGGAGCCGCCCACGCCACCGTTATCTTTTTTCGGCAATACTTCGAAGTAGCCGTTTTTGATAAGCCAGGTGGGGTCTCCCCCATCTTGTCGCTCCCAGGCATCCAGATTTCCCCCATCGAAAAGCACCACGGCATTCGCAGGCGCCTTCGCCCCCGAGGTAGGCGAAGCGCGATGGGCGCGTTTCAGTGAAAACGACGTATCGAATGCCCCGCCGGCCTTTTTGCCCGTAAAACTATTCTCAGTGATTTTGCCCGAGTATCCATTCTGGTCGAACATCATCTTGCCGTCTTTCCACATCGCTTCGGTTTTGACTTTAAAGTCGGCCCGCTTGTCGAATTCCTCCATTATCTGAATTTCGTAGCGATCGTTGCCCAAACCGATCACGCGGGCCACCAAGCCGGGATTATTCTTGGCATTACCGTCATTTTTCGGGGCATCGACCCAGCCACCTTCCCAATCTCCCATGAAGGGTGGGATCGGCTCCATATTGGCCCGGGAAACAAGAGACCCGCTCATCCAAAACAGGGTAAAACATACGAGGGCAAAAGCGTTTTTAACAGGTATAGTAGTCATTCGAATCAAACCGTTTCAATTTTAGGGAACAGCTTGGATAGTCTGAAAGAAGACATTCAGGCAATCTCCGATTTGCCCAAAAGTCCTGCCAAGAAACTGTACATGGGTCGGCGCTTTCGTCGCTGTTGCTAAATCTGACCCAACCGCCGCCACCTTGAAATTTAACAGCATAGGATTGTATCCTATAGTCTCCTACTCAACCATCCGTTTAGCGTCATCCTCTCCTGCAAACGGTCCATGAAGTGGTCTGCGCCGCCCCCTTTTTTCCGGGAAGCCATGACGGCCGCTTGGAAAAATATGGAGCTCGGCCAACGCCCCTGCTGACTCCACGCGGCGAACAGCTACATCGATCGTTCCCAAGGAATGACCTGGTCATTCGCCGCGATAAAGATGCAGAGCGGGAGCGTTTTCTGGGACATCGATTGGCACGCCCCATTGTGCGCCCAACGCGGCATATACAGGTACGGCAAAATCGGGTCTTCCGTCTGCAGGTCCGATGACCGATGCCATGGTCACTCCAACTCCCGCTGCGAAACCAGTCATGCCGATGCGATCAGGCACGCATACCTTCCACGCGGTGCGTAGAGAGGATTGAGAACAGGTCTCCGAACTGCTTCGCGCACGCGTCCTCAAGTTTTTCGCAAAGAAGGGCAAACTCTCCGCCCAGGAAGCGGAAAAGATGCGCCAGTGGCGCCATAGAGGCTTCTGCATTCATGCCGGGCGCCGCAAGCGCGCTGAAAACGGACGAAGAGCCAGCGCCGCTGACGCGCCTCTGCCCTCTTACCGGTCCTATGCCGGCTTCGTTAGGGTGCACGAAGCCGAGACACATGAACTGCACGCCCAGATATTCGATCAGGGGAGGCCCGTAAAGCCGCACCCCGATGACTTCATGCCTCCCGCAAAAGATGGAAGCGATGCAATCGAAATCATAGAACTTCCCCGCAACGCCATACCCCGCATCCCGCGCAAAAATTGGAGCGAACTCATCCTCAAGGTCTGGGAGGTCGACCCCCTCATTTGCCCAGTCTGCGGGCGGCTAATCCGCGTCGCAGGCCTACTCGAAAATTCCGAGAAGGCCTCTGCCCTGCTTGTAACGCTGGGCATGCACGCCTACGCCACCGACTGCCAAGGCGCCCAAACGCCGCCGCCTGCGTCCGACCGAGAAGAGCCCAAATTGCCCTTCGCCAGTTTTCTTGAGGGTATCGTCTAAGAACTCGAGCCCTGCGAACCGGTACGACGGGAACGGCTTGCTAGCTACGCTCGCGAACGCGACGATCCCGCAGGCATCGTTGTCTACGACGGAGAATGGGACCATACCAACGACTCGCCCTCCGAAAATGAGCCCAAGCGGCAAGACCTCGGCGAGAGCCAGGAAACAAGTTTCCAGGACGACTTCGACCAGCGCCCACCTACACGATGGGAAGAAAAACAAAGCGATCAGAGGCCAATTGCAGATGCGACCGTCCTGCAGCCGCCCGCTGAGCTAGAGATCGACCAAAGCGCCGCCGAGGACGAGCAGCAATAGGACCAAACGTCTCCCTTCCGGAGCGATACCTCGCTGGGTCGTTGGGCGATAGATGCGAATCGCTGCGATGGCGTCGATCCCATACCGCCTGAGGACGAGACCATATTCTAAGCCAACTCGCCCGCCGGAATCAAGATACCTGCGGGACAGGATGGATGCCGCCCTGCTCCATGCCTCGGGAAGCGATTAGGCTATCATAGGGGCTCATTTGTGCGAATTTAACCTCTGCCAGTCTTGCAAAACGACCAACAGAAGTCCTCCGATCCTGCTAAAAAACCTAAAATCTGACTTGAAACCCTTAAATTGACCCCTCAACCTCACCACCGATTCATATAGGTGATTTTCCTAACACACCTACTAAAATCACCTAGAATCGTACTTAAAACCCTTAGATTAACCACTCAACATGCCGCCCGTTGCATGTGAGAACAATTGAATTTCCTACCACCAACACGTCGATGCAGCAAACGATTTGGAACGCAACAAAGAGGTCAATACTTGCAGCCTGCCTTTGGACAGGAGTGACAACGTCGCAAGCAATCAACCTATCATGGACTGACAACTCCGACAACGAGGACGGGTTCCATATTGAACGATCGGCCAACGGTAGCTCCTTCGAGATTATCGGCTCGACCGCTGAAAACGCAACAACCTTCCAAGACCTGTCGATCCAGACCAACAACACCTACACGTACCGCGTGTGCGCATACAATGAGTTTGGACGTTCAGGGTATACTAACACGGTCGAACACCAAGAGATCAATACGGCCCCGACAATCCAAGCAATTGCAGACATGAGCATTGAAATCGGTGGGGGCGAAACATTTGCTACCTTCGATGTTTACGACAATGAATCACCGGCCAACGCTTTGACGGTTACTGTTTCCTCTTCTAATCAGATACTTGTCCCTAACTCAGGACTTGTCGTCGAAGGCACAGGTTCGACTAGAGTCCTCAATATTTCACCTACAGCCGATACGGCCGGAGAGAGCTTGATCTCGGTTCAGGTATCGGATGGCGAATACTACTCCGTACAATCTTTTCTGTTTTCGGTTACCGAACCGACACCCCCTTCGATCGGCATTGCGGCCATTAACTCCCAGGACTCAGAGGAGCTGTACCGAAACGAACCGTTTCTTGTCAGTCTGGACATATCAGACCCAGACGCGATTGAATACATCGAATTTCATATCGACGGGGCTCTACAGGCCACTACCTACGGTGAACCTTTCGAGGCCGTGCTCAACCTTGACCAAGAGGGATCTGCCGAACTCACAATCACTGCAACGCTGTCAGGCTCTGGAGAAGTGCTCACCATTAGCGAGACGCTCACCCTCAACCCTCCTCTCACCGAATCCCGTATTGTTGACGGCATCCAGTCGGTCGATATCGGCGAAAGCGCAGACCTGGGAGTTACAAACTACGATCGCAGCATAGACGCCTTCTTCGTCAGCGATCACCAAGGTACCATAGGAAATCGCAACGACTCCAATCGCTTCGCCTACCTTCCAGTCAAAGGAGACTTCACACTGACCGCGCGACTAAGCGATTTCGTAGACACCAACTCAGAATCCCTCGCAGGCCTCATGGTACGCGCTTCGACCAAAGGCAACGACGTACAAGCAAGCATTCTCATTTCCGCAGCAGGATCGATTCGATCGGTAATTCGGGTCGAGCCTAGAAAGCGAGCCATCGAGCAATCCTATTCAACTGCATCACCAGATTTCCAATACGTCCGAATTTCTCGATCGGGGGATCAGGTCAGCCTTGAGACCTCTCCAGACAACTCCAACTGGACGATAGTGGCCTCAAATCCGGTTCCACTCGGATCCAATGCGCTTTTGGGTTTGGCAGTGGCAGCAGGAGCCGACTCAACAAGCCCCACCGCAATCGGAGTTTTCGATCGAGTCTCCCTCGAAGGCACCATCGATACCGGCGATACCGGCGATACTACTGGTGGTGGTGGATCAAACGGCGGCGGAAACCCAAACAGTGGAAAAGGCAAGAAGAAGTAGGATATTCGCCCAGATTCAATGCGCGATTGGCACCCAGAACACTTCGCTCTCAATTCCATCGAAGAACTGGTACTTCACGTATACATCCTAGGATCAAAAGCAGAGTTCCATCGAATAGGTCCCAGCGGTTGTCGTACTTGATTCTTCCGGCGGCAGCGAATTGTTCCATGGTTACACTCACCCGAATTTCCGTATCCTAATTATCCAGACTAGACCCCAGTAATGTACTGTCGAAGGCCAGCCAATTGCTTGCGTCATCCATTGGATTCAGCTCGTTGGCCAGCAAATACAAACTCGATATCTAAGGCTCCTATAACCCAATGCCAATGACCTCGCCTTCGAGGTTCTGGATTGGAACCTCGTCGGAGTGAAAACCCCCTTTTCACCTTCCTGAAGCGGTATTCTAGGGATCTTCTCGGCAAGGGTGAATAATACGGAGAAGGGTCTGAACGTGTGAGTCCGTTGCTCAAAACGTGGATACGTTGATTTAGCGACGCATTTCAGTTGTTGGTTGGACGCCGCAATCTTAAGCATCGCTTCCATTGTCTCCGCCTTGGGCGTTTCAAGTCGTCCCATCTGGGCGAAAAGGGTGCCAGGCTGCGGCATTGGGCCGAGGCGATCCCTATCGTCCGTTTCGGCGCGTTCGAGATCAGTATCTTCACGTTTTCGATGGCGCAGATAATATGGCCCTGGATACTCTGCCGCCACGGTCGCCTCAACCTCGGCCTCTTGAAGCCGTGCAGATTCGCGGACCGCGCGAAGCTGATCTCCATTCGACACTTTCGCCTGTCGCGGCTTCGTTTCGCCTCAATAGGATCCGCTCAGCGCTTGTCCTTTACTACTGACCACACAAATTTTGGAACGAACTGCATGACTTGACTATTCTTCGTTTCGCTCAAGCTGTGCACCAGTTCGGCGCTATCCCCGATGCCCAGTTCTTTATATCTCTCCAGTACCCTCAGGCCATGGGCAGGATCGTGGATGTCGTCAACCACTCCGGGTTCTTTGCGGTAGGCCAGAAAGATAGGAGGCGCTTTTTTCGTGATCAGCTCCAACAAACGCTCATTGAACGATTGCCCCGGCAAGGCTTGTCCCATATAAATCCCTACAATGCTTGGGTCCAAACTGTGGGCGAGTTCCCAGCTCACGAAACTTCCCCGCGATTGTCCGCCGATAAAAATCTTATTGGTGTCGAATTTATAGGTCGCCGCGTTTTCCTTCACCCATGCGAACATCGCCTTCGCATCCGCCGTGCAGGTTTGAAAATCCGACATACCTTGGACCTTCGCAATCGATTCCCAACTAACGATAGCAATTCCTGACGCTACCGTCGAATCCGCCCAGTTACTTTGAACGTCATCCGCTGTCGAACCGTTATGATGGGCGTAGATAAACACAGAAGTCGCCTCATCGCCGGAAGGCAAATAAATGTTCAACCATTGCCGTTCCTCCGGCCCGTAGGAGACATGCGCGTGAGTCGGAGTTTTAACTTGCCCCACAAGGGCAGTAGAAAAAAGCGATAGGGCTCCGACGAATCCGAATAAGCATTTCGCAGATTTGAGTTTTGAACTTTTCATAGGATCGGTTGTATTTGTTTTTATTATACGAATATCGGCTATTACGGGAAAATGACCTTGGTGGCTCCCGCAAGGAGCGGTCGAGCATTTGGAGCGCCAGCTTGGGTCAAAACGATAAGAATGCGGCCGGTCTCAAGGTCGACGCTAGCGAAGGTTCCAGTTGCTCCCCCGTGTCCAACGACCCCGCCTCCGCTAAGTTTGAAACCCAAACCGTAGTCCTTGGTTGCGGGTTGTTTACGGTATAGTTCGGCTAACACGGACGCAGGCGCAATTTGCCGCTTGCCGACACGCCCCTTGTTGGCGTGAAACTGAAGGAAGCGTTGGAGATCGTCCGGGGTAGAAACCAAGGCTCCCGCAGTGTTGACGAAGGGTCCTCTTTGAGTGCGAAGGCTTTCGATTTGAGTGGCTACTTCCTCGTCGCTCTGACCCTCGGCGCGCGAGGCGAAAAGCGGATGGCGACGAACGAGCGAAACTCCCGGAGTAAAGGTCGTTTCTTCCATGCCTAAAGGAACAAGAAGCTTTTCTTGCATCACCGCGGCGATGGGGCGACCCGTGACGACTTCTATCACTCGGGAAACGGCAGCGTAGCCTCTGAAGGTATAGGCGTATTTCGTACCGGGGCGCGAGGCCAGACCTTGAGTCGCTAAATGTCTGGCAACCTCGGCTTGATCGCCGCGTTTGATAGGAGAATTCCTAGGGAGCTTGGACATCGTTCCACCCGGAAATCCAGCGGTATGGGAAAGGCACTCCGCGATCGTGGGGGAGCGAACAGATTGATCGCTACTTTGCAGCGTGATCTCAGCGTATTCCGGGAGGTATTTGGCGATCGGATCATCGAAGGAGAGACTTCCCTCCCCCACGAGAACGGCAACCAGGGTGGCGGTGACGGATTTGGAGATGGAGGCGATCGCCACGACCGTTTGCTCGTCCCAAGCGATTTTCGAATCCTCTGTAAAGGTGCCAAAGTAGCGATCGAACACAATCTCACGACCTTCGACAATTCGCACGGACCCGCCGGGAATTTTTGGATTGGCGTCTGCTGTCTCTATAAGCGTTTCAAGCTCGGGAAAGGATGGCTCAGCTACGACTGTGAACCTTGCTAGGGCGAAACAGGCTAAGGCCACGACGGAACGAAAAAGGGGGAATTCGATTTTCATCTTACTCATTCTGGTTTTTGGGGGTTACAAGAGGCTGTCAAAGCGATTCCTATCTCGCTCTTACTTCGCTAAAAAGCCTTTAAGCCTGAGCCAATCTTCCATGCGGTCGTTCCAGGAGGTCACAGGTTTATCAGTGCGGCGGAGCCCGTAGCCGTG
>CAYOLG010000080.1:0-7698 GCA_964404745.1 uncultured Opitutaceae bacterium | reverse complement strand
TCCAAGAAAAGCTTAGTCTTACGGATGAACAGTCACCAAAGGTTGAAGAAATAAATATGAATACCCCAAAATCACCTATCAACTACTCCTTCGGATCAAATCGGAACAATTGAATTTCCTATCAACAATGCGGCATTCGGAAAGCTGGAAGCGCGACTTCTCGATCGAAATGGAAAGCCGATCGACTACTTCGAGGCGACGGTCGAGGGGGTGGATCTTGTCGATCATGCGTTTACGTTCCTCAATATTGCTTGCCTTTGCTGCATTCTTTTCTCTTGGCGATTCGACTTACGCGAATGATGCGATCGATATCGGGAGTCATCGCCAATTGTTCATTGACGATTACATAATCGCCGAGAGCGACAATGTGATGCGTCGGTTGCATCCGGTGGCCAAGCATTCGGGCAATCCAATCGTTCGGCCTGAGCATCCTTGGGAGGGGCGAACGACTGTGCCTCAGGGATCTGTCATCTTCGATGCGGAAGAGCGGATCTACAAAATGTGGTACACCACGGATATTCAGTCGAAGGGCAAGGGGCTGGCTTATTGCACGAGTCGCGATGGGATCCGATGGGAGAAACCGGAGTTGGATATTGTGATTCGGGATGGGGTGAAAACGAATCTTGTCATTTCCGCCAAGACCTTCGGCTACATGTATCAGCCGTACTTCGTGTTGAAGGATGTCGAGGAGAGCGATCCGGATCGTCGCTACAAATTAGCGTTTCTCTCGATTCAACGCGATCTGCCGAGGGACGAAAACGCAACTCATCCCGGTACGCGTCGCGGCCTGGGGATCGCCTTCAGTCCAGACGGATTGCATTGGACGAAGGCTGAGGATTTCGCTTCGGACGATATTATCGACATCAGCCACATTATGGTCGACCCGTATAAGGGCGGCGAATACGCAATTTACGGCCGCACGCTGAAGGTGCTTCCGGAAATTCGTAAAGCATGGGGGCATCACGATTGGTTTGAGGATGTCTACAATGGAAGGGCGGTTGTTCGTTCCGTCAGCGACGACTTTCTCGAGTGGGCTCCGGCCGACTTCATCATGGGGCCGGATTTGGAGGATCCTGTGAGTACGCAGATTTATTCGATGAGCGTGTTCCCCTACGAGGGACTGTATCTTGGATTGGTTCAACGTTACATCAGTAAGCCAGGAATTGGCACGATCGATATTCAGTTGGCGGTAAGCCGCGACGGGATTCATTTCGAACGCCCGTTTCGCGAAGCCTTCTTCCGGTTGGGAGAAATTGGGACCTGGGACCGCTTCATGCTACATAGCATGTCGGGCCCTCCGATTGCAGTCGGAGACGAGCTGCGATTCTATTACGGAGGACGTAACTTTCGCCATCGCCCGACTCAGATCGCCGATGCGGCGAATCCTCCAGAGGGGAACATCGGATTGGCGACCTTGCTCAAAGATCGATTCGTATCCGTCGAAGCCAGTTTCGATGGAGGAACGCTGATCACTAAGCCTCTTCGATTCGAAGGATCTGCGTTAAACGTGAATTGCAATGTGGCATTCGGAAAGCTGGAAGCGCGACTTCTCGATCGAAATGGAGAACCGATCGACGGCTACGAGGCGACGGTCGAGGGGGTTGATCTTGTGGATTGCTCAGTCCCATTCGATAAGTCTCTTGCAGAGCTTCCTTCGCAGGAAATCAAAATCGAATTTGTTCTCTATAACGCCCAGCTGTATTCTTTCTCGGTCAATTAACCTTCCCCACATTCAGGCCGCTAAAATCTGTCAAAAAGTCATGTATCGAATATCCCAGTTCGTTCTTACAGTCCTCATTGCCCCACCGTTGATAGCCTTGTCGGCCTTTGCGGCAGAGAACTCGAGATCTCCGAATGTGCTGTTCATTGCAGTCGATGACTTGAATGACTGGGTGGGAGGATTGGAAGGGCATCCGCAATCAATCACTCCCAATATGGATCATCTGGCGGAGCGAGGGGTGCTGTTTACGAATGCTCATTGCCAAGCCCCCATTTGCCAGCCGTCACGGACTAGTCTTTTGACGGGTACGTATCCGTTTTCCAATGGCGTTTACGATGTGGAGCAAAATATGCGGGATGCTCCTTTGGTGAAGAATGCCGTGACGATCCCTCAGTATTTCAGGAAAAATGGCTACCGTACGTTGGCAGCGGGGAAGATCCATCACCGTACAAACGAAGAAGAGGGCTCTTGGGACGAGTTCGGCGGGCGAAAGGGGTGGGACTGGATGCGGAGCATAGTTGGTCCTCAAGGCGTGAGCGGATTGCCGGAGCCAAGCATTTTCGACTTTGGTCCGGTCCCGATCGAAACCGAAGATATGAACGATGCGAAGACGACGGACTGGGCCATTCGGCAATTGGAAAAGGAACATGAGAAACCGTTCTTTTTAGCTGTTGGTCTTCTGACTCCTCATTTGCCCTTGTTTACGCCAGAAGATTTCTACGGACAATACCCGCTCGATCAAGTTGAGCTCCCTGAAACGAGATCGGACGACCTTGAGGACCTGCCGCCGATGGGGAGGAAATTCACTCGCTACTTCGATACGACTCCGATGAGCCATCACAACATCACTCGACATGGGTTATGGCGCAAGGCGGTCGCCTCGTATCTAGCAACGGCGACCTTCGTCGATCACTGCGTGGGACAGTTGTTGGATGCTCTTGATGGCAGCGCGTATGCGGATAATACGATCATCGTTCTTTGGTCCGATCATGGGTTTCATATAGGCGAGAAGATGCACTGGGAGAAGCGGTCGCTCTGGGAGGAGTCCACGCGCGTGCCGTTGATTATCGCTCGACCGCAAGATAGATCGGCAGGCGACCGCAGTTCTCGCGCGGTTGGCCTGATTGATCTCTATCCGACTCTGATCGAAATGTGCGGGCTTCCGAGCAAAGATGGTCTCGAGGGGCGCAGTCTTGTCCCGCTGTTGGATGATCCAATGCTTGAGTGGAATTTCCCGGCATTGACGACGCAGATGCCCGGCAATCACGCGGTCCGGACGGAGCATTGGCGCTATATCCGATATGCCAATGGCGATGAGGAGCTCTACGACCATCGGGTTGATAAACATGAATTCAAAAATCTAGCTGAGGATCCCCAGTACCAATCCGTGAAAGCGCGATTGGCCGAGCATCTTCCGAAGCATCAAGTTCCCTCAGGTCCCAGGCTTCCGCGACGCAAGTATACCCAGGTCTTCGACTGGACGCAGCCTTAGAGAGGGTTGGGGGAAGATAATTCTTGAATTAATGTAAGATTAAGATGAATACGATACTCGTAAGATTGAGGGTGGCTATGTTAGTTGTCCTATTCGCTTGCTCGATCCCCCATCGCGTAATTGGGCAACTGCCAACTGGGTCTGGTCATGATGTTGATCAATACGGGCCGGTTCTCCCTGCGATCGCTCCACTAGGCGCGGGATCGGGTATGGCGGTCGATGTGAAGGGCGACTATGCCTATTTTATTGGCGAAGGAACGCTGTCGATCATAGATCTTAGCGACCCGTCTAAACCTGAAATTCTCGGAAAATTGGACGGCCTTGGAACGACACGCCAAATACAAGTCAGAGAGGGAGTTGCCTATATCGTTTCACGAAGCGACGGTATGTTCATCGTAGATGTATCGAATCCGAGGCTACCAGCCTTGCTCTCTCGTTATGACAGCATCGAGTTCGCGACGGGATTGGCGATCGGAGGCGATGTTGCGTTTCTGGCCTGTCGATTGTATGGCGTTGAGCTGGTTGACATCTCGAACCCACGTAAGCCAACGCATATTAGCGTTTCCAGAACGGGTGTGTCGCAATCGGTAACTTATTCCAATGGGTTCATGTACGTTGGTGTCTGGGGAGAGATGATGGTAGTCGTTGTCGATGTTAGAGACCCTTGGAATCCTGTGATTACCGATAAGCTCCGTTTGGATGGCTACGGTGACGGCGTCGCTGTTTATGACGGACATCTCTACGCGGCGACCGGTCAGCACTCTCGAGCGAAGCCAGACGATAAGCCGGGCGATCCAGGGTTCGGAGCCGGCCATGGACTTGAGATATACTCTTTAATTGATCCCGCTCGTCCTCGACTCGTTTCTCGAACGAAGTTTCCGAAGGAATACCATACGGATAGTCATTTGTGGTCGGTGCGTGTTGCGAATGACCATGCGTTTGTGGCGGACAATTATAATGGGCTTTTCGTTCTGAATGTATCCGATCCTGCAGGGCCGACTTTCGTAGGACAGCATCAACTGCCATACTATGAGAAGCGCAAGGGACCGCATGTCGTTACGGGATTGGCCGTTGCGAAGGACCATATCCTAATTGCCAGTGGATCCACCGAAGGTCGCGTGATTTCAGCTCACGGTATCGCAACAACGATCGACGACTACGAAGAGCGGTCTTTGTTTATCGGTCCCATGCCGACGGATCGCGAGACTGATGGCTATCAAGCGTACCCAATGGGAGGGCAGGTGTACAGCGTTACCGTGGATGGGGACCTCGCCTATGTGGCCGCTGGCCAAGGCGGTTTTCACATCGTAAGCGTATCGCCGAAATTCGAACGAGTATATGTGGAGCCTACTAAAGATCGGGTCTTGGATGTGTATGCACGGGGCGATTACGTCTACGTGGCGGAGGGAACTCAGGGTTTGGCGATTTGGCGAAAGGCAGCTCGGGGCCGGCTTGCGCTCGTTGGGCGTTACGAAGTAGAGGGTGAATTCGTTCGGCAGGTCGTCGTGTCGGAGTCTGGAGATCTTGCAACGCTTATCGTTGGAGCGCATAGTATTCAAATTGTGGATGTTCAAGATCCAGGGAGTCCCGTTCTGGTCTTTCGCGAACACGGTCAAGGCATCCTCACAGGAGACAACATAATCGATAGTTTATCCTCGAATGGCGTAGCGGGCGTGTTTTGGCATAAAAGCGGTCATTACCATAAACCGACTGATAGGATTCGATGGTATGATCTGGAATCGCTAGAGAGCATATCCCTTTTGGAAGAAACCTCGTTAGGGCGAATCAAAACGGCCAATGGCGTCGCTTCAATGGATGGTCTAATCCTCGTTGTGGGGAACGGAGGCTATCGCATTGTCGATGAACTTGAGAGAGGCGATTTTCGATCGATTCCATTGCGCAAAGCGCCAGGCGTTTCTCTCATTGGAAAGCCTACCGTATACCGAGATCGCCTCTATGTGAGCCATAGAGCCGGTGGCGAAATCGAAGTATTGGATATTCAGGAATTCGATCAACCCAAGCGGATTAAAACGATTATAACGCGAGGCAACCCATCGCGAATTGTTCCTCACGGCAATCAGCTTTTAATTCCGGGAGGATACGAAGGGCTCTTGATCTACGATCTGTAGTCGGAATCCTCGGGAACCACGCTCCGAATCCTCGGAGTGGCCACGTTTCATCGCGACGTGGAAACGGTTCCTAATTCGCGTTGATTCATGGCACAAGCGCTGCCAATGTGAGAATCTCTTCAGTTTAACTCCTTATCAACAACACGGGGTCGCCCTTATTGCCCTGTCGTTGCCCCGCGTGAAAAATGCCTATCGTGAACTCGAGCTACCGAACCGTCCTGCTACTATTATTGATAGGCCTCTCCTCCTTAGCCCGAGCTGAGGATAGCGACTACGGCCCCGTCATTCCCATCGCCGCCGATGCCGGAATCGGGCCGACTCAGGACGTCGTAGTTGAGGGAGACCTCGCCTATACCATCGGGAAAAGCCGACTGCAGATCCTCGACGTATCGAACCCTCGTTCCTCCAAACTGGTGGGAACACTTGGCAACCTGGGCAGCGTTCGACAGTTGGTCGTTCGGGACGGCATCGTATACATCACTGCGCGGCAGGACGGGCTCTTTGTGGTCGATGCCACCAACCCGGTCGAGCCGAGACTGATCAAGCACTATGACACGATCGAGTTTGCCACCGGGATAGCCCTGACGGGCGACGTCCTTCTCGTCGCCTGCCGCCACTACGGAGTCGAACTGGTCGATGTCTCCGACCCCGCAAACCCAAGCCACATCAGCATTGTTCGAACCGGGGAGGCTCAATCTGTTACTGCTCGCGATCATTTTGCCTATGTCGGAGTCTGGGCAGCCGCGGAGGTCGTTACCGTTGATATCACCAATCCCTGGACCCCGAAAATCGTATCGAAGTCAAAACTTCAGGGCTACGGCGACGGAGTTTCCGTTTCCGGGAACTACCTCTATGCCTCCACCGGACACCACCTGAAAAACCAACCCAGGAAAACCCCTGACGACCCCGGCTTTGGAGCCGGGCACGGACTTGAAATCTTTGACCTCACTGATCCTGCCGAACCTGCCTGGGTCTCGCGCATCGAGTTCCCCAGGCTCTACGAAATCGGCAACGATACCTGGCGGGTCATCGCTGACGGTCCGCTCGTCTACGCAGCGGATACTTACAACGGGATTTTCGTTATCGATGCAAACGATCCCGAGTCTCCTGAATTTCTCGGCCACCACCAACTCCCCCAGGGAAAGAACGGCCGCCCCTTCGGATTCGTTGGAGGACTCGCAATTGTGGATCAGCACCTCCTCATGGCCGGAGGCGACACTGACCTTCACATCCTCGACGTTCCGGCCGCTGTAACCTATCTGCCCGATATGGGGACACCACCCAGGATCGGCCCCCGCCCTATTCAAGCTCCCCAGCCTCGATATCGTCTCTACCATCCCGGCCAGCAGGTCTACGGGGTGGATTTCTTTGCGGACGACCGGGCCGTCGTAGCCTGCGGAGAAGGCGGAGCCCACGTGATGCGCCTTTGGCCGGTCATGGCTCGCCTTTCCGTATTCCAGACAGAGGGCTTCGCCACTGATGTCGCCATCAATGGTGACCTCGTCTTTCTTGCGCAGAGCGCTGGTGGCCTCAGTATCTGCCGTCTCAAACCGGATTCAGACGAGCTCGAACAGATCGGTTACTATGCCTCGCCTCCCGACGCCATACGCCAGGTTGAAGTACCCGGCGACGGACATTACGCCCTGATCCAGGTTGGAGCCGGGCAGTTTCACATCCTCGACGTCCGCGATCCGGCAAACCCCGCGGTCGTGCTCAAGGACAACCGGCACGGCTTGCTTTATGGCGACCAATTGATGCAGGGGTTGGTTGACGATCGCTACACCACCGTTTTCTGGCACGTCTCGGGAACTCATTGGTATGACCTCAAATCCGACCCTCCAGCTTTCACCGGCGACAATTTCCCCGAAAGGCTGGGCTCACCAAACGGTCAGGTCGCTTTAGGAAGTCAGTCACTCGTCACCACTCGCGGAGGTTATGTACTTCTCGACCGTGAAGAGACTCGGTCCATCGACGAGGTCGGCATTATCAAATATGTTCCCGGCTCACCGCATATGGGAGTTCCGAATATTGACGGCAACCGGCTCTACTGCGCGCGCCGTGCCTATGGCGAGATCACGATCACCGACATCTCGGATCCCAAAAAGCCGGAACTACTCGAGCGATTTACCACGCCCGGCAATCCCTGTCGACCACTAATCAGGAATGACTGCCTCATCATCCCTGACGGTTATCACGGACTCATCGTTCGACCCCTGACAATGCAGTAGGAAGGGCCTATGCCCAATCCCCTCACGTCATTCGGGCCCACAGCAAATTATTGCCTGGCGGCTCAATAAACTTGAGTGAGTTTACTAACTTCTGGAGATGTGCGGCCTTCGATCTCCGCGAGCGTAAGT
>CAYOLG010000079.1:0-7747 GCA_964404745.1 uncultured Opitutaceae bacterium | reverse complement strand
TTCTGAGTTTCGCCGCGTAGCCGCAGTCTCTTTCGCGCAGCTTGGCGTAGCGGCCGCAGAATGTGCTGACACCCTTGGGGAAGCCCATGCATAGGCGGGGTGAGTTTAAGGGCCGTAGGGAGCTTCCAATCAGCGGAGTATTTTTCCTTTAAAGCGTCTTTGGTCGACTTGCCCGGACCGGCGTGCAGGGCCCATACATCTACCCGGACTTCGCTTTTCCAGGTTTGAGGAACGGCGGGCCTTTGAACTCAATCGTTCCAAGGCCATCGAAAGTCGGAGGCTTTAACTGTCTGAGAAGGTTTATTCGAAAACCGTGTTAGGGGTACCAATTGCGCCTGCAAACACCACTAATATCCTCGCTATTCCATCGCCGGTGTTTTCGCCGTTATGCCGAGATCCTAGGGCTTCGATCAAAGTGTCGCCTTCTTTGTAGACACGCGTTCCATCCTCGCGGTAATCAACGGTCAACTCACCTTCAAGCATATAGGCGGCGAGCGGGGCGTCATGTCGGTGCCAGCCAGTGACTTGCCCTTGTTCCATCGTGACAATGGCAACAGTGATTTGTGCAGGACCCTCTGGGTAGACAATCTCTTGCCCAATGATTGTGGTTTCTGACTGCAGCAACACGTCAACAAGCGGGTAGCTGTCCTCGGCAAAACCTGGTCCAGCCGATGCTATGGCCGCCCCGAGAGCAAGGTTGAATATCTTTGTTTGCAAAGTCATTGGCAGCACTCTTTGGCAGACGTTGATGGGAAATATCTCCGCCATCTTCACTCCGCTACGTCAATTGTCCCGATTTGATACGGAGGGGAGTCCATCGTGGAGATGGATTGGGATTGGCCCTGCGCCTAGTGTGCGGGGTATGGTAGTGCCTCGGGTAGTGCAAGTACGGTTGCTATGGCGACGGTGAGTGCGATGGCAAGCTTGATGGCGCTAGTAACGCGTTGGGTGACGCCGTTAGCGATCGCAGGTTTGATTAGCTCTATTGAGCTGCGAAGTTCGCGATGGCGATTTATAAAAAATGGATTCATTCTAGACCTTCGGTAATGTGAGGCACATTCTCAGAGAAGCAGCGAGTCATGTTTTGCGATTGTAATGAGAACGGTCCGAGTACCAGATTCCTCTTGATGGCACAGCTCCTAATATACAGTTCCTTGTGTTTCTTGGGTACTTCGATTTTAATCCGATCTCTGCAAAATTAGGGCTTAAGGGCGTGACAATCAAATGTTAAGTAACAGAAAATTTTGGCTATTTCTATTTTCATGATAGCGTTGAGGATTGGATATATTTGAACTCTCTTGCCTTAAAACATAACCCGAAATTCAAGGCCTATCTTGAAAATTTTTTCTATATCTCTTGAATCGACAAACTATCTCATTTTTGTCCCGGATTAAGCAGAAGTCAGGATCGACCCAATTTTTTCTTGATAAATTTAACTCGCTTTTCACCCAGACAACCTCGAATCCAAGCTTTTAATTGCCTAGGAAGCCTTCTCAACAATACAGAAATTAAGTAGCTACTTTTGACGTCTAACATTACATGATCCTGGTACCTACTTTTCCAATGGATAGCAAGTGACTCTTTTCCCACTCGCTTGTAGTACCGATATATCCAAAAATAGGTATTGATGTGATCATCGCGCTTCACATCATCCGGTTGCATAGACCATATTCCACCTTGATGATGTCGATAACAGGCTGGAGATATTTCATCGTGATATTTGCTACCACCAAATTCTCCTAAGCGAGATAGCGTGAAATTATCTCCGTTTTTAATGTGCCTACTTTCAGGAATAGGCTCCTTTGATAATATATTTCGGATGACCCATGTTAAAGGCATAATGTCAGCCCAACCCCTTTTCTGTAATTCTTCAGCAGCAAAATCTCTTATATGTATTTTTGGGGACCTAGAATTTGAGATTTTACTCCCGTGTTCATCAATAACAATATGGTCGTGGCCTGAAATCACGCATTCTGGATGCATTTCCAAATAACTGACCTGAATCTCTAGCTTCTTAGGATCAGTCCAATAATCGTCTCCCTCGCAAACTGCAATATATTCTCCTCGAATCAGGGGAGCCAGGAATTGGCTCGCTTTGTTGCCCTTCGAATATTGATTCTCCATCTGGTAAATTACCTTAATCAATCGGGAATATTTCGCCTCATACTTACGCAGAATTTCTGCAGTCCCGTCCGTCGATGCATCATCATGAATCAAAATCTGGACAGGAAAAGTAGTTTCCTGCATCAGGAAACCCTCGATTGCATCGCTGATGAAGTTTATATGGTTGTAGGTGATGCAGTGAATGGTCACCAACGGCACCGTTCCATCTATCCACTGATGGTCTGTGATCCTCTCAGGTTTTTCCAACGGGGTGTAGCTGTATTGAAAATCTGCGTCGGTCAATGTGGTTCCAGTCATCTGTCAATCTCCATAGTCTCAAAAATTTTAACCCCCCTAATCCCACTCGCCATCCGCAACCATTCTGGCTTGGCTTCCTGCCCCATCGCCCATGCAACCAGCGCTGCAGGCACATTGGCGCCGGCAAGGTGACAAAACGGATAGGCGCCGGTGAATCGAGGATTGATGTCGAGGATAATTGCCTGCTCGCCGTCCCAAATCAGGTCAAGACCCCAAATACTGTTGTGCACAAACAACTTACTCAGGCGATGTGGCAAGTCATTCAACAGATCAGGGTCGCGGGTGGTCACGGATTCGGATTCACCAAAACGCATTTGATGCAACTCACAAATAAAGTGTGAGGCATAGCGCCCTTTCAAATCGTGCAGCAATTCCATCCGGTATTCCTTACCCGCAATCCACGACTGGATTAACACACGTTCGCTTTCGTGCAAAGGAAAGACCGCCTGGGACGGAGAATCCCCCAATTCGATAGCCGCCTTATGATAGGCGGATACCAACTGCGCCCAATCTTGGCACACCGCCAACGCCAAAGATCCAAATCCAAGTCGCGCTTTGATCACCAAAGGAAAGTTCAAATCGCCCTTTGCAAGCGACTCCGCGGTCTCCGTCAATGACGTGCTGGTCCAAGGCGCCTCGAACCCAGCATCGCGCAGAAACACCCCGCAAGCCAACTTGTCCAAACACAATCGCGCCCAATCGTGTGAAGGTAAAATGGCCTGAATGCCGGCATTAACAAAACGCTGCCTATGTTGCGCGAGTACAAAACCTTCCACATCGTGTAATGAACAAATAAGACCCGCTTGCGTTCGCAATGCCAACGCAAGAACCCAGTCAACATAAGCCGGATCATGCGCAGGCGGTGCCAGATAGCGTTCATCGGCAACTAGCATCGCTGGCGAATCGAAATTCGTATCTAGCGCAATTACCTTCCCCCGCCCCTGCAAAGCTTGCTGAAATTGGCGAACGAGGTAAGTTCGACGTCCAACGGCGGAGAGTAGGATGTTCATCGAAAAGCCTTATCTATACGCGATCGATCAAACTTCATCTGCAGGTTTGTTTTGCAAACGCGCAGGGGAACCAACATAAAGCCCGTTTTCCTCGGTATCCTTTACAACCAACGAGCCAGCGCCGATGAATGATTTCGTTGCAAGTTTCGTATTATCGCGTACTATAGACCCCAAGCCTATAAAGCATCGCTCGCCCAGACTCACATTGCCACCCGTAACAACGCCTGCAGAAATAAAACAATGGTCGGCTACTTGTGCATGATGTGAAATATGCACGTTGCTGCGCACCACGCAGTTGTTCCCGACAGTCGCATAAGGTTGAATCACGGTGTTTTCATAGATCAAGGAATTGTCGCCCACCACCAGACTGGGCCAAACCGCTGCGCGAGACGATACATAACTCACGCAAGCATACCCACGCGCTTTCGCTTGTTCATAACGCGCTTTACGCAAACCATTGATATTCGTGTAGCCAATTGAAATCAGCAGATTCACTTCATCAGGCGCGAAATTCTGCTCTAGTGTTTCAAAGGAAAAGACTGGCAAGCCATCTTTCTGTTTGCTGCTAGAATAGGCCACGTCCACGGTATGCCCAATCACGCGAAAAGGCGAATCATGCGACAACACGTAAGCCGCCAACTCAGAGAATGTATTCAAGCCGAATACCAGCACCGGCTTTCGGGTATCAAATCGTTCGTAGAAATCTTTCATTATTCACCCAACAGGCGTTGGCGCGCTTGCTCCAAACTAATCGGTTCCTTACCCAACAACTGCGCTTGTTGTATCACACGCTCAATTAACTGGTTGTTTGTAGCCAACGCACCATCCAGCATCAGGTTATCTTCCAAACCCACGCGGACGCCATCCGCAAACAACAGGCCAAGCAGATTCGCCGTCGTCTGGTAGCGACCTAAACCGCCGATACACACCACTGCATCGCTTGGTAACCCGGCCAGCAACGCCGAAAGATGATGCACATTGGCCTGCGCAGTCGCTATGTTGCCCAATAGCAGGTTGATATAGAACGGCGGGTGAATAAGTTTCTTACGAATTAATACATACACCATATTCAGCATACCCAAATCAAAGACCTCGAGCTCAGGTTTTATTCCAGCTTCGAGCATTTGCGCTGCTAGATACTCGACGGTTTGCGGTGGATTCACACTGGCAGAATGCATGAAATTTAAGGATGACAACGTCAAGCTGGCCATATCAGGTTTGGCATGGCCCTCGAGCGAAAGAACACGTGCACGTGATTCAGGATCATTCTGGTACCGCCCCGTCGTGGTTACACAAATGATCGCCTTCTGTCCCTGTGGGGTAGCCCGAAGACGCGTAATGATCTCGCCATAAACAGCCGGGTCGCCCGTTTGCTCCCCGCGCTCGCAACGGCCATGCAGATGGAGTATCTGGCAACCCATTTCCAAAGCGGCTTTGCAGTCAGAGACAATCTCCTCGACTGCTATCGGAAGGGCAGGATTGTCGTGCTTGGTATTCACCACGCCAGTGGGGCAAAAGTTGATTAGGTACGGAACGCTTAGCATAAAAGATATTCAGAGATTACAACAATCGATCATGATCATCGATAAGCATTTGGTTTGACTGATACTCAACTGAAAATCGAGTGAGATTCCTCTTCAGAACGTTTCCTTTGAGTCCCTATTTAGTCTTACCAAAATTACTCATCAAGGATGATAATTCGATCAATAAATCAAACGATCCCAAGCCGGGAGCAATATTTGCCTGTTAAAGATCTGATAGATACTTGATGATAATACTCATCAAGCAATTTTGGGCAATATTCACGGTCGTTGAAATTTAATACATCGATGATAGATAAATTTGTAACGAATTCCTTACCCAACTGGCGGTAATTCAATGCCCTCAGCTGAATAAAGGAGAGTTCCAACCAGCACGAGGCGAACGATCTTGCGCAACCTGCCAATCTCGACCTGATTAATAAGCTCACTATGGCCTCGCGCCTTGCATGAGCATGGTTATGAGTTGCCTGTTGCTATTAGCTAGGATGAAGTTGGGATTTATCCAGCCAACCTTGATGTAGCTCACATCGTCATATAGCACGAATTCATCCACTGCTTAGATTAAAAATAGCCAATTTAAGGGAAGAAAATATGGCTGCATAGATCCCAGTTTCATATCGCTATTGCCTCATCCCTCACTAGATCAACAACTTGTTTGGTGCTTTCTTTCGCTAAATCAGCATAAATCGGCAAACAAATCACTCGTTCGGCCGCACGTTGTGCCGATGGCAAACCAACACCGTTAGTTACTTGCAGACCTTTCTCTTTGTACATCGCAAATTCAGTAATCAGCGGATAAAAGTAACGTCGCACGTTTATGCCGTTGACTTTAAGTTTTTCGTAGAGCCGATCGCGTGTGAGCGGATACTCGTCTTCCACAAAGATGGGGAAATAGCTGTAGTTGCTTTTCTGCGGCGCTGGCGGTGCGTGGCAGCGAATGCCAGGAATGTTTTTCAGCCCTTCGCGATATGCAGCATCGATGGCTTTGCGCTTTTCAATCTGCTCGTCGATCTGTTGCAGTTGTAACAAGCCAAGAGCGGCGCTAAATTCGTTCATCTTACTGTTGATACCAGTTTGAGTGACGCTGACTTCGTTTTCAAAGCCAAAGTTTTTCAGCTTGTCGATGTAGCGCTTAGTTGCGGCATTTGGGCTCACAATCGCGCCGCCCTCGAAGGTGTTGAATACCTTGGTTGCGTGAAAGCTGAGCACTGACAGGTCGCCATGGTTCAGCACACTACCGCAATGGCACTGCACCCCAAAGGCATGCGCTGCATCGTAGATCAACTTGAGTTTATGCCGCTTGGCAATGGCATCGATCGCATCCACATCGCAGGGGTGGCCATACACATGCACGGGCATGATGGCCGTGGTCTTGGGCGTAATGGCGGCTTCGATTTTGCTGGGGTCGAGATTCAGCGTGACCGGGTCTATGTCCACAAACACCGGCGCGATGTTATTCCATAATAGTGAATGCGCAGTGGCTACAAATGAATATGGTGTGGTGATGACTTCGCCAGTGATATTCAGCGCTTTGAGTGCAGTAATCAGCGCGATGGTGCCGTTCGAAAACAGCGAAATGTTCGATACTCCCAAATAAGAACACAATTCCATCTCAAATTCTTTGTGAAATGGTCCGACATTGGTAAGAACCTTACTCTCCCAGATCTGTTTTAGATACGGAATAAGATCCTCTAGCGGTGGAAGGCTGGGTTGAGTGACGAAGATGTTTAGCTTACTCTCTTCCATACTATCTCTAAAGGGAAATGCTAAAGATATTCCTCACAAAGATGCCAAGAGAACGTATTTTGAAGGGGGTTTTTAACTTCATCCAATTTATCGCTAACTCTTGGACATATGTCTGTTGCAATATTTCGTGAAATTGACCTGCTCCGCGAAGGCAGAGGCATTTAGATCGAGAGTAATCTGGCGAGTTTGGGGGGTCAAGAAAGGTCTATCGTGGGCTCCGCAGCCTTTCTGGACCGGCTAGGGAGCGATGATGAGACGCCCGTGGTGGGCTGCGTAAGCGGTCTCGCGATGAACGTAGCAGACGTCACCTCGGTGGGGGTGATTGGCGGTTGAAGAGGCGAGAATGTGGGAGTCACAGAGGAGGGTATCGATGCTGCGGCGATCGGCTTCCGAGTGGTATTCCAGATAGACGACGCGGGCGTTGGTCGCCTGCTCAGCGAGAGCCCGCAGGATGGGGATTTCACAGCCCTCTGTGTCGATTTTGAGAATATCGATGGCGTCGATCTGCTGCTGATGCAGCCATTCCGCAGCGCTCGTGAAAGCCACCTCGTCGTAGTTGGTCGTGTTCTCGGCACTCTCGAGGACTGAGCCGGACATCGGGTCCCACTGGCTGCGGTAGAGCCGCAGGGAGCCGGTGTGATCGTGGAGGCCGTGCCGATGGACGTGAATCTGAGGCAGGGGAGCCGTGTTCTCATCGAGCAGCGTCAAGGCGGCGGGGGCCGGCTCGAGCGCGTGCACCTCTGCGTTGGGGTACTTGAGGGCAAGCATCACACTGGCAGAGCCCACGTTTGCCCCGACGTCCACGATGGTATTGACCGATCCGATCTGTGGGACGATGGGGTAGGTGCTGCCCTGCAGGATCCCGACCACATGCTGCTTGGAGGCCGTGTAGAAGCGAAATGGGATCGCCGCTGCACGATTAGGGACCGTGATCGAGAGGGTTTCGGTCGCTGATGCGTGGAGATTTAAGGAGCTCATCGTGCGTCCAGGCAGGTGGTGGTCAGTCGGCCGCGGAGAAGAATGCGGCCG
>CAYOLG010000078.1:0-7808 GCA_964404745.1 uncultured Opitutaceae bacterium | reverse complement strand
GGCCATCGATGACTTTCGCAAAGTCGTTCTCAATGCCATCGTCTGGGTGGCCGGCCTAGAGGTCCCTGAGAGCGGAGTTTCATCCGAGGCCATCACCGAAGCGCAGCTCAACGAAAACCTCGACGAGAAGAAGGAGATGGTCCACGTCGCCTTGCCTTCAGAAGCCGACCTGACTCAACCCGCTGCTAAGCCCATCCCCTACAGATGGCCTAACATGCCAAAACCTTAAACCAAGGGCCGCAGGTGACATGACCAACCGTCTTTGTAATCAATTGCGCCGAGTCATGGCACGAGCTCAGTGACCCATTCATTTCCTATGAACCCTCCGAATCAAATCGGACCAATTGACGTAGGGGAGCGAGCCGTGAGGCTAAGGATATTCTCAAGCTCGATGCGTCAATCAATCTAGGCTCTAGACTAGCATGGTACAATCAAAACCATTGCTAGTTAATGATGAACAAAGGGGTATCGAAGTATAAGCGTGAAAAAATTCTGATGCACTTTTGCGAGGACATTGAAGCGTCCAGGACTGCTCGTTTGACAGGGATAAACCGCAATACGGTGAACCGCTATTATAACATCTTTCGAGAGCATATATTGTCATGGCAGTACAGAGAGGTGATGGAGCTTTTGGGCGAAATCGAAGTCGACGAGTCCTATTTCGGAGCTCGCAGGGTTCGAGGCAAAAGGGGCCGTGGAGCCGCTGGCAAAACCCCAGTATTCGGGCTGCTCAAGAGAGGCGGCAAGGTCTTCGTAACGGTAGTGGCGTCGGTCAGCAAGGCTGCTTTCTTTTTCCGATACATGGTTGCTTGTCGCATAGAAAGGCTAAAACCAGGTTTGAGATTTGACAGATCCAGCCAAAAAATAGGTATCTATTCGTAAAATGAAGAGAGAAAAAATCAGCCGCTACTTGATCATCGGCCTTTTCGTTGGAGCTTTGGGTCTGACTGCGCTGACAAGGGTGGCGGAAGCGCAAAGCTCCACTCCACCGAAGACCTCGCTCGACGATGAACCACCGAGGATCATCAGTGCATTCTTTGGCCTAGATAACGCCATTCCTGCACTACGGTATCGAGGCGCCGACGGGTTGCCGGTCACCTTCTCCCGACGGGTGGCAGATCCCGACTCTCTTGCGCCAGGAGTATTCACCGTTGTCACTCGCTCGGGAGCGAGAGCGCACCCTGTGCAGGTCACCACTCGTCCCGCAAACGAGGCATCAAAGCGGCATACCGTTTTGCTTATCGGCGAGTTTGGAAATGCGCCTGATGATCCTCCCGTAATAGTAGAGGTTACCGGCCACTTGACCCTGGCTGGAGACGTTGACGCGCACGGCCTGTCGGTCGCTGTGACGCCGCTAGAAGATGGCCCCTCGCTGGTAATGGCGTATGCCGTAAGCCCTGATAGTCTAGGGGGCAACCATCCGCCAGAGACTAAGCAGATTATTGTTGCTGTCTGGAGCGGCGGTGTGGAACCGATAGATGGCGTTGCGGAAGAGGACCATCGCCTTGGCTATTCCGTCGAAACGATCGACGGCGATACAGTAAAACCCATCGGCATTGGAGACGTCGGAGGCGACAACTACGAACACCTCTTTATGGATACAGTAGCCAATCCTTTGCGTGTAAGCATGAAAAGCGGGCTTCTGAAAGATCCACGCTCCGATCCGAATCCGGACACGAGCGTTGAAGTCCACCGCGCGGCGCCTTAGGGCCTTGCCATCCAACCAATCCAAGGAAACAGAAATTTGGAACCCGCCTACTGCTCCACCACCCAAATGTTTCTGAATTGGATTTTGTTGCTGTAATCTTGAACGGAAAGCCCTCCGTTCTTGCCAGAATCAGGCTGACTGCGTCCCTTCTGGGTATTGGAAGTTGTCCCTTTGGTCTGATAATTGTTGTGGATTTTCACCCCGTTATGCCAGACCGAGAACACCGCGTCGTCGACTTTATTGCCCTCTGAATCGCGACGCAGCCGCCTAAACTCTAGATCGAACGTCCGCCATACGCCAGGCGCCCAGCACATGTTAACCCGAGGGGGGTGATTGCTTGTACAGCGCCCCACACGCGTTCCAGCGAGTATTACTATATCCACGGAAGAGTCTGCTCTCGATCTGCTAAAAACTGGTCGAAGTTTTTCTTCCCAAAGGCATGGCTACCATAAGTGATTTTTGGGATACATTCCTTTATTTACTTGGGATCCAAATTAGTCTGAGCCCCAATGACGCCAGCGCAGTAGAGACGCGGCGATTCTCTCGCAAAGGGATCCTCGCTCAATGGATCCGCAAGATCATCATGAAAGCCCAACCAGAGACTGGAGCAGGTGCCAGCTGAACCACCCGCCGCCCCAATGCGGGCCTTATCGATGTTCCATTCATTCGCATTGCTGCGCGCGAACTGCAGGGCCCGAGCCGCATCATATAAAGGCGCTTTGACGGACGGGATCACATCTTGGGAGTGTCTCATCAAGCGATAGTTAATCGCCACTACCGAGATACCCGCATTCAAGAGCGCCTTCGTATCCACGAAGCTAGATAGCCTCTCCTTGCTACCACCATTCCAGCCGCCGCCGTGAATAACAAAAACCAGTGGAGTCGGCGGACGGGAATCCGCTTTCCAGAAATCGAGGACGTGCCGTTCGTGATCGCCGTAATGCACCTCTGAGAGCGTAGGCTCTGGCACAATCGGGGCCTATTCAGTCGCTTGTTTTTCTGTCTGAGCCCGAGTGGGAACCGCAATCAACACAAGATTTAATAGTCCAAGCCGCAAGAGCAGAAGTATGTATCTGTCGTTTCTCATAGTGATCTATTTTTCTCTTAAATTATGGCAGGGAAATTGTTCAATCTTAAGTTCTAACCGCAATTTATGATACGGTTGATATTCGAGTTTCGGCTCAGTCGCGATAATCTATGCTATCCTGGGGGACAGAGTCGTCTTCTCCAATGATTTGTCCTTCCCAAACGGGTACGCCGTCGTAGTAAGTGAGAATTCTAGCTCGGCTGCCAGGAGTAGGTCCATTGTCGATCTTCGGTATCCACTTTTTCATGGAATTCATCACCCCTGGTCTTTTGGCAGCGAGGTTGGTCCACTCGTGGGGATCGTTGACGATGTCGTACAATTCTTCGGCGCCATCCACGTACCGGATATAGCGCCACTTTTCGTTCACGACCGAGAAGTTGCCTTGATTGTGCGAAGTGATGGCCGGACGTTCACGCGGAGCGTTGGCATTGGTAAGTTGACGCGATAAACTCAAGCCTTCTAGGTGATCTACCTCCGGCAAATCCGCCAGATCGACTAAAGTCGGGTAGATGTCAAGCAGCTCGGCGGGCCGATTGCATACCTGGCCTGGAGTGACTCCGGGACCGGCGAATATAAGAGGCACCCGAGTCGAGTTCCGCCAGAGCGTATTCTTGCCGGTAATCAATTTTTCTCCGAGATGATAGCCATGGTCGCTCCAAAGAACGACGATCGTGTCATCCGTGTGCCCTGTCTCCTCCAGGGCATCGAGTATGCGACCGATTTGGCTGTCGATGAAGCTGGTCGAGGCCAAATAGGAGCGTACTAGATTGATCGCCTGGTCGTTCTCTTCGATCCACTTTTGCCGCGGTTCGGGCAGGCTCCAGTGTATCCACCAAGATGAACGGGGCGTGTCGTCTCGATCGTCCTTCGGCATTGGCGGGAGAACCGACGCGTCATCTGGATACAAGTCGAACCACTTCTGAGTGGCAAAACAGGGGACGTGGGGAAGAAAGAAGCCCGCGGTCAGGAAGAACGGTTTCCCGTCAGGCATATTCTCGAGCATCTCAATCGCCCGCGACGCTACCTCCCAATCGCTTTTCGTCGTGTCGTCATTGTCGATCGGCCATACACCCCAGTCCATAAGCGGATGATTTCCAAACGGCGTGGGAGGAATCAGCTTTTCTGGAGGCATCGGTATGCCAAATCCGCCGCGAGCGCCCCAATTCTGAAACTCGGGATTAGGTGTATCCGCGGGTTGGTTACGCAGGCTGTGGTAGATTTTCCCGTTGCTGTAAGTCTGATACCCGTTGTTAGCAAAGTGCTGAGGCAAAGAAAGAAGATCCTCCCACTGCGGCACATCGCGAAACCATGGGGCCAAGCCATGAATGCCGGTCGTGCTGGGGCGCAACCCCACCATAAGGCTGGTTCGGGACGAATTGCACAGCGGCGACTGCGTATGGGCATTGGTAAAGAGGGTTCCCCGAGCGGCCAGCTTGTCGATGTTCGGGGTCTTGACCAAGGGGTGTCCGCCCATGCAGCCAATCCAGTCATTCTGATCGTCGATGGCGATGAAGAGAACGTTTGGTTTCTGAGCGCTAAGCCAGCTCGTTGAGAGCGTAAGGAACAAACTTAGAAGGAAGATGAAACGATTCATAAGTTTAGGGTATTATCGATTGAGACTGGCGACAAAAATGAATGCAATTTCCAAAGGTAACAATAAGCGAGTATTCGAAATAGGTCTTTTTGTCCGCTAAATACGCGAAAGTTCGCTAAAAAAGCTATTGGTCGATCGGTTCTTTCTTTGCTTCACCATCTACGCTAACGCTCCGTCGCGTCCATTAGCGTATTTGGCGGACCTGATACATATTTATTAAACTGCGAAGTTATGCTGTAGCGTTGGCGTCCAAATCATTATCTAGTTCCTGCCTTTGGGTCTCACCCCAATTGCAGCCGGGTTAAACTGCTTTGGATCGAAATCAGGGTTGGCTTTCGGAATGACCGCTCCCGTTTCATTCAGGTATTCTTCGATCATCCGATCCAGTCTTTCCACGCGCTCTGGCATCTTTGTTGCCAGATTGTTCGTCTCGCCGATGTCCTTGGAAAGGTTGTAGAGCTTGTAATCGTGCTGTTCGTTTTCGCCGCCGTGGAAGACGCGCACCAATTTATAATTGCCCGAGTGTACGGACATGGAAGGCGGCAACCATTCCGGTACGGGAACTACGCAGGGGAAGTAGGTGAAGATGCCATTTCGGTCCAGCTTCTGGCCTTTCAGGGCGGGCCGGATATCAATTCCGTCGACTGGGTGGTTTTTCGGAAGGGCGATGCCCTGCCCTTTGATGATAGTCGTATAGAAGTCCGAGGTTTGAATGATCTCATCGCTGCGGCTGTTGGGCGTGGTCACTCCTGGCCAGACGACGATCGTCGGCACGCGTACCCCACCCTCACGCATCGAAGCCTTGCCGCCACGCAATGGCGTGTTCGACGTGACCGGAATGCCTCCACCTTCTGGAAGCCTGGTGTGGATGTTGCCTCCATTGTCGGAAGTGAATATGATCACAGTGCTATCGGCGATACCCTTGCGTTCGATCTCATCCAACAACGCCCCGACCGCATCATCGAGCGAATGCACCATGGCAGCATAGGTGGCGGACCTCTGCTCGCTACTCGGATCGATCTCTTGTTTGTATTTCTCGATCAGCTCCGTCTTCGCATTCCAGGGACCATGAACCGAGAACATCCAGTAGTTCATGAAGAAGGGCTTATCTTCTCCCGAAACCTCGTTCATCCATCGTATCGCTTCTTCGCTCATGCGATCTTCGACGTGCTCTCCCGGGTAATTCTCCTTGATATGCTTGAAGCTCCAGGGAGCGACGTAGGTTCTCCCAGGACCGGGGCCAGTATGATGCGGTATATCGACATCGAAGCCATGCTGCAAAGGACTGTAGGGCTCCGCGCCCAAGTGCCACTTTCCGAAATGCCCCGTCGCATAGCCCGCCTGCCGCATCACTTTTCCGATCGTAGGCAAATTCGTATCCAGGCGTGTAGCGCTCACCACAGGCAAAGCTTTTTCGGAAGGCTTAGCCCGTTTCGCCAGCTCCGCCTTCAAAATAACGCTTGCCGTATGATGCCTCGGCTGCGTACTGCCATGGCGGGCGGGCGTCTGCCCTGTCAAAAAGCTAGCCCGAGTTGGCGAACACAGTGGAGAATTTGAATACGCCTGGTTGAACGTGCAGCCAAGCTCTGCCAGACGCAGGATATTCGGCGTATTGTACAGTTTGGTTTTGCCGTAGAGCTCGGTGTCACTCCACCCGAGGTCATCCGCCAGAATGAACACAACGTTCATTGGCTCTGCTTCATCACCAGCGGCGTTACCAATTGAAATGAAAGCGAATGCAGCTAGAAGCGCACTGAGGAAACAGTTTCTCATGCAAACTTGTTCGTATTCACGGGTTATGAATTATACGATTTTGAACTAACAGGATACGCCCGCAGTCGCGGGCTACAGGATTTCCCGTAATAGCGGGACACCATGATGAATTACACAGCAAATCCATCTCGCTGCCGACGAAGGAGGCATCATGTGCGCCTCTTCTTGCGGAGGCGTAACCTGTCAAAAAAACTATATCTTGTACGGAGCGCGTCGCTTGTATGTGCGCATGCGATTGGCCTTGGCATCGTTAACGAAGCGTTCCTTCTTCGGATCGAAGGTCACTTTGCGCCCCAGCTTCCAGCTGATCGCTGCCGCGAAGCAAGCCATGTGGCCGTAGCGAACTGCCGTTGAATTGCAAACCGGTTGCTCCCGAGTCTTAACGCAGTCGAGGAAATTGCGGACATGCATGACCGGATCCGTACCGGTAATCTGATCGTAGGTTTCGTTTTCAATCAGCTTGGGGTTACTAGCTACCAGTTTCTTAGCATCGCCGGCTTCTACCCAGCCTTCATCTCCTTCGAAGCGTATGGGGCAAGTACCAAGTCCTTCCTGCCAATCGCCCTCCCCTTCAAAACCGGAAAGACGCATCACCAGCTTCGCGCCATTGGCATACTTCGCAGTAATCATCCCATCCGACTCTGCCTCGAATTCGATAGGCGTCGTTCCATCAGCATCCGCGGCCCATTGGCAGAGGTCAATGGTATGCGAGCCCCACTCGGGCAGTCTCCAAGCGGCGTACAATCCCTTGTGATCGCGCCAGCGCCCTCGGCAATAAGCGGCGTTGAATTCCATCCACGGCGACGGCCCCAGCCACTTGTCCCAATTGATAACTGATGGATCTGGCTCCGGTTCGGCTGGCAACGGTTCGTAGTAGTCCCGTAACTGCAAGATGCCCGCGTGAACGGCAGTTACCTGCCCCAGCTTGCCGCTTTTGGCTAGGTGAGCCGCCAGTTTGAAATTAGGGACGCTTCGCCGCTGCGTTCCCGCCTGGAAGACGCGCTTGTGCTTCTTGATTGTGTCGTCGAGCTGCTGGCACTCCATGATGTTCATCGCGCACGGCTTCTCGCAATAGATGTCCTTGCCCGCCCTGGCGGCTTTGATGGAAGCGGTGGTATGCCAGCGGTCGCCGGTAGCAATGATCACCGAGTCGATGTCATCGCGCTCCAAAACTCCTGACATGTCGTCGTATGTAACGCAATCCGAGTTGCCATATTCCCGGTCCGCCAGTCGCTTGATGATTTCGCGTCGCTCCTTTTGCACATCGGCGATGGCGACGAATTGACAGTCCTTGTGAGCGAAGAATCCCGCCAGGACCTTTCTTCCCCGTGGGCCCAATCCGATGCCCCCCACGACAATTCGATTGCTGGGAGCCACAGCGCCATTCTTGCCGAGAGCGCTGGCCGGTATGATCGTCGGCATGGCGATAGCAGCGGCAGTAGTTTTCAAGAAATTCCGACGATTCGTTTTAGCATTCATATTTGGGATATTGATAGAGTTAAAAGATTGATTAAGCTACGGTTTTTGAGCGAACGAGGGACGCTATGATTTCGAGTTTCTAGATGCAATCTCGTGAAAGGGCAAGAGCATCCCGCTCTGGCGCGTTTTTAGCCGCTTTCGCCGCGAATCGTCCCTCTCTCACCCCA
>CAYOLG010000077.1:1533-7935 GCA_964404745.1 uncultured Opitutaceae bacterium | reverse complement strand
GACAGTTTCGCGCTCGTCCGTTTTGTACACCATCGCTGGCAAGACCATCAATCCATCAATCCCCGTCTCTTTAGCAGCCGCCGCGAAATGGCACGCCTGGGCAGTAGTGTATTCGGCAACTCCGGACAAAATGGGCACCTTCCCATTAAAATGATCGGCCGTAGCGCTCAGGAGTTCCAATTTCTCCGAAGTTTCCAGCGAGCAGTTTTCGCCAACGGTGCCGATCATCACAAACCCATGCACTCCTGCCTCTACCATGGCATCCAGATGTGTAAGCGTGGCTGGAATATCCAACGATCCATCCTTTTTGAACTGCGTCGTCGCGGCCGGGAAAACGCCGCTCCATTTCTCTTCTCGTTTTGCTGTTTCCATTTCGCTGCTAAAGGTAAATTGTCCCTACAAGGGCTAGCGGGAACGGTCATCCCATTTACCACCGATGTCAAAATAAACAAAAATTGGCGCGAACCGCATAGATGGCGGAGTTTTTCAACCTTCCCTCAATATTCTCAGCGACCTCCGCGGTTCAAACACACATCCCGGAGCCCATCTGAAACCGCATTGCCTTGTCTCGACATCCACCATCCATCAAGTTCCACTACCGGAGACAGACCTTTACAGATAATGATCAATCTAAAACACGGCGGGCCCTTGGCCCTGCTTCTCACTTTCTCTTTCATGCCTAATCAATCCGCTTCAGCAAACGTCACCTCCCCTCAGTGGGAGGAAGCTCCAGAAGCTCTCGAGGATCCCAGCCTCTTCACATTGCAAGAGGTTATCGATGAAAAGGCGCTTCCCATTGAAAAAGAGGCCCAGCAAGCCTGGCGCCCCACCGGAGCTAGTTGCCTCATCCTCGAAGAATCGGAGTCCATCGAAGACGGCAAAGACGTCTACGACTGGAATCCGGAAACCGACCAGAAAACCCTACTGCTTTCCGCGGATACCTTTGTACCCGAGGGTAAAGAAAAGCCGCTCGACATAGCGAACCAAGGAAACCTGGTCTGGTCGCCGGACGAGACCAAGCTGCTAATCTATACCAATACGAAAAAGGTCTGGCGGGTAAACTCCCGCGGAGACTACTGGATCCTGGACCTGGAAACCAAAGCTTTGCAGCAGTTGGGAGCCGAGTTCGAGCCATCCACGCTCATGTTCGCCAAGTTTTCGCCCGACTCGAAACGAGTAGCTTACGTCCAGAATCGGGACATCTACGTCGAAGATCTGAAAAGCGGCCGTATCAAAAAACTCACGTCTCGACATAAGGAGACCATCATCAATGGAACGACGGACTGGGTCTATGAAGAGGAATTTCAAATACGTGACGCCTTCCAATGGAGCCCGGACGGCAAGTCCATCGCCTATTTGCAATTCGACACGGAAGGGGTTGGCGAATTTCAGCTCGTTGATTATCTGGCAAGCAATTACCCAGAAGTGATGCATCTGCCCTATCCTAAAGTGGGAACCACCAACTCCGCGGTACGTATCGGAGTCACCAGCTCGACTCGAGCCCGCACCCGTTGGCTGGACGATTTGCCCGGAGATCCGCGACAAAACTACATCCCTCGCTTCGCATGGGCCGACAGCTCGGATGAGCTCGTTTTCCAACGCATGAATCGTCGCCAAAATCATAGTACACTGTGGATGGCAGAGGTGAAATCGGGAAAACTGGATCCCTTTTTCGAGGAAAAGAGCGACACCTGGATCAACGTTCACAATCATATGACCTGGTTTGACAATAGCCAAGCCTTCCTTTGGCAAAGCGAAAAGGAAGGATGGCGTCGCTTCTACCGCGTTTCCCGTGATGGGAAATCCACAACACCCATCACCAAGGAAGACTATGATGTCATTCAACTGGTGAAATTCGACGTCGATAACGGCTGGCTATACTTCATCGCTTCGCCCGAGAATCCCGCCCAACGCTACCTTTTCCGAGAACGAATCGATGGAAGCGGGGACGCAGAGCAACTGAGTCCAGCCGACCAGGAAGGCACCCATGCTTATCGACTTTCCGGTGACTCGAGCCGAGCATTCCACAGTTTCTCCAATGCCAACACGCCACCGGTTTACGATCTCGTTGAACTGCCGTCGCACCGCGTTATCCATACCTCCCAGGACAACAGTGAAGCTCGGTCCAAAATGGAGGAGCGCAACTTCCAGCAAACCTCCTTCTTCAACATAGATATCGGCGACGGCGTGGAACTGCCCGCCTACATTATCAAGCCTTACAATTTCGATTCCACTAAAAAGTATCCAGTTCTCTTTTACGTTTACGGCGAACCTGTCGGTCAAACGGTCAGAGATGTTTGGCGGGGGAGTCTTTGGTATCAGTATCTCGCCCAACGTGGGTACATTATCATCTCCATCGACAATCGAGGAACATCTACCCCGCTGGGTCGAAAGTGGCGCCACCACCTCCACCACAATATCGGCATTTATTCATCCGAGGACCAATCGGCAGCGGTTCGCAAGCTTCTGGAGACGCACGACTATCTCGATCCGGACCGCATAGGGATCACCGGCTTCAGCGGAGGCGGATCTATGAGCCTAAACCTGCTTTTCCGCTACCCTGACCTCTATAAGCTAGCCATGGCGGGCGGATTCATCAGCGATCAGCTCCTCTACGATACCATTTACCAGGAGCGTTACATGGGACTACCCGAAGATAACCCCGAAGGATTCAAAAACGGTTCGCCCATCACTCACGTGAAAGGACTCAAAGGCCACTTGCTAATCTATCATGGCACTCAAGACGACAACTGCCACTACCAGAATTTCGAAAACCTTGTCCAAGCTTTAATCAAGCACAACAAGCAGTTCACCGCGGTGCCTTACACAGGCGGCACGCATTCCATCAAATCAGCCGGCGATGGCCAAGGGAATGCCCACAACCTCAAAACCAAGACTTGGTTTCTGATGAATCATATGCCTCCAGGACCAAGGTGATTCGATAGATCTAATCAAAGGGGATTTCTCGCTGATGCAAGAAACGGACTCAAGGCAGGGAGGATCGGCTCGATCCTCCACCTTTTGCTCGAGAAAACGGAGGACCGAGCCGGTCCTCCCTACCAAAACGAAAACGAGATCTTTGTCTCATCATAGGCGGAGCTACCTCGATCTAAGTGGCACGGAAAATTGATCTCTATTTCCTCCACCTATTCTTCGATCGCTGGAATCACGCACCTAACGCTACGATCATCGACGATGAAATGCCCAGTAGGATTTCCCGTTTCGCTAGCGATCTGCCAAACATCGCCCGGGCCGGATACTTCCTTTCTTCGCTCGCCCGCCGCTATCTCGCCTATCAGCTGGGGCTTACCATTCGCGCCCATTTTGAATAGGGTCACCGGCACATCTTTCTCATTATAGAAATAGATTTCGAAAGAGCCACCCTCTCGCTTCGATGGCGGCGCGGGCCCTTCGCTGGCCGGATGCCACTCTAGCTCGCCTAAGGACTCCGGACTAGCTGCTACATAGGTCGTGAACTCCCGAGGAGCCAAAGCCCGAAACTCCCTCAGTTTGGCCCCGCTCTCCTCGCGTTCCGCCAAGTTGTTCCATTCGTAAGGGTCCGATTCTATATCGTACAATTCCTCGTCGCCATTTTCGTAATGAATATAGTGCCAATCGTCGCCACTGATGCTATAGGTTCCTGGAGTGCCGCCATAGGTAATGGATACGTGAGGCCATTCACATTGGGGATCGCGAAGAAGTGGCACAAGGCTCGGACCATCGTTGTCTTCCTTGGCGGGCAAGCCAGCCAATTCGGTCAAGGTAGGGAAAAGACTTAATGTATTCACTGGACGAGAACAAACCGCGCCGGCAGGTGTTCCCTTCGGCAAACCTGGCGTCCCTTTCGGAACGGTAATCATCAACGGGATACGCGTGGCCGCTCGCCACATGGTGAACTTCTGCCAGTGCTGCTTTTCTCCTAAATGCCAGCCGTGATCGCTCCAAAGGACAACGATCGTATTGTCTTTGTGGGGACTCTTATCGAGCGTATCCAAAACGCGTCCTAGCATGGCGTCTGCATAGGCAATGGATGCCAGATAGGCCTGGATGCCTTCCCGCCACTGGCCATGATTCAGGATGTGTTCGAAATAGCGATTGGGTCCTGCTTTCTTGCCTGATGGCGGCAAGTCGTCCAGGTCGTCTTCTTTGTATCCAGGAGGCAACTCCACTTCCTCCAGCGGGAACATATCGAAATACTTTTTGGGTACAAACCAAGGCTCATGCGGCCGATAGATACCGCAGGCCAGGAAGAAGGGCCTGTCGTGCTCCTCCAGGAGCCGTTCGCCCACCCAGTCGGCCACCTTGGAATCGCCGCCAAACTCGTCGTCAGTGACATCGAATGCGTGCCAATCCGTTTCCACATACTGCCAAGGCCCACCGCGTGGAAGCGACTTGGGACGCTCGCCCCATGGGATATGGGGTGGAAAAGGATTCTCCGTTTCCTTCTCAGGATAGTATTCATCCCACGATTGGGCATCGATAAAGTAGTGCAGCATCTTCCCCGACCCGCCAGCCCAATAGCCATGCCTAGAAAAGTATTTTGGAAGGAGCTCTGCATCGGGCATGACTTCTCGCATCTTTTGCCGATTCGAATAAACCCCTGACTTGTGGGGCGATCTTCCGGAAAATATCGCCGAGCGAGCAGGGTTGCAAGCGGGAGCCGGGCAATGGGCATTGCTGAACAGCACTCCCGATTCCGGTAGGCGATTGAAATTGGGAGTAACGGCTTGCGGATGCCCGCCCATCGGCTCGATCCAGTCGTTGAGATCGTCCAGAGCGATGAACAACACGTTTGGCCTATCTGAAGCTCTCACGAAAATGGTGGATACAACTAAGAGGCAAAGAAGCAATTTCATAATGGCCGGGGATAGACGGGGCATGGAAACGGATTATCGGCGCTTCAAATAACCCATGTCGAACCTGAATGATAGCGGAATATAGAATACAAATTCTGAAATCGGTAGGACTAGACCACCTAGGTTTATATCGCCATTGCAAAAGGTCTGGATTTCAGCAGGTTATCGTTTCAGCCGCTTCCTGATATTGGGACAATACCATGCTTCGACCCCTAAAACTGCTCGTCACCCTTGTTGGATTCCTATCGATCACGATTGATACGTCCTCTCAAACCAGCAAGCCGAACATCGTCATCCTGCTGGCTGATGACCTTGGTTACGGAGACGTCGGATACAACGGTGGTGAGGCTTCTACGCCGAACATCGACAAGCTCGCTAGCGAAGGCGTCAAGCTGCAGCGGTTCTACACCGCCCCACTCTGTTCGCCGACCCGGGCCGGATTGATGACCGGCCGATGGCCCATACGCTACGGAATGGCAGAATCGGTCATCACGCCTTGGCGAAAGTGGGGCCTGTCGACAGACGAGCAAAATCTCGCCGAGATGCTAGCCTCGGCTGGATACAAACGGCGTGGTGCTTTTGGCAAGTGGCATTTGGGACACCACAAACGGGAGTTGCTCCCCTTGAATCGCGGCTTCACCCATTTCACCGGATGCTACAACGGGACTTTCGACTACTTTGCCCACGAAAGGGAGAAGGAGCTCGATTGGCATCGCGGTTGGGAAACTGTTCGCGAAGAAGGTTATGTGACAGATCTCATCGGCCGGGAAGCCGTTCAGTTTATTGACGAAAGTTCGAGCGAGGAACCTTTTTTCTGCTACGTTGCCTTCACCGCGCCCCATCTTCCCCTACAGGCAAAAGAGGTAGATATCGATAAGTATCAGCATATCGACGACAAGCGGCTCAAGGTCTACTACGCCATGATCGACTCTATGGATCAGACCATTGGCCTAATTCTAGACGCCATCGATCGCAAAGGCGCTAACGACAACACGCTAGTCTGGTTCATGAGCGACAATGGCGGCGTCAGCTTTGCTGATAATGGGCCCTACCGTGGCAGCAAAAGCTCAACCTACGAAGGCGGTATTCGCGTCCCTTCAATCATTCGCTGGCCCAATAGTATCAATGCTAGCGGCCGTGAAATTCATTCTACTACGGGCTACATTGATGTGTACCCAACTCTAAAGCGATCAGCCGGACTGGATACGCCAAACCCAAAGCCTTTGGATGGCATCAACCTCCTCCCCATCATCCGGGGAGGAGCAGATGCCGTGGATCGGAAGTGGTTTTCCTATGTCGCTCAAGGCAACCCGAGCAACAAATTCGCCTATACCGACGGTCCCTGGAAACTCGTCCTCGTGAACGGGCTACCCAACCAAGCCGATCTCGGGAATTCGAAAGGCAAACCATCCGTTGAACTATTCAATCTCGACCATGATATTTCCGAATCGAATAATCTGGTATCGAGCCATCCGGAACGGGCCGCCGCCATGCTAGAGGAACTCCGCAAGCACTACCGGCTAAAGATTTCAGGCATTCCCCACTA
>CAYOLG010000077.1:0-1433 GCA_964404745.1 uncultured Opitutaceae bacterium | reverse complement strand
ACCAGCCCCTCAATCGTCCCAGTGAGCGTCGATAATCTTCTGGATGTGCGGAAAATTTTTATCCGTTTCATTCAGATCTTCTCGCATCGATTTCAACTTCTCTTTGAATTGGAGCACAAGACCAACGTATTCTGGTTTTCCATACAAATTCTTCATCTCATGAGGATCATTCTGCAAGTCGTAGAGTTCCCAACCGGGAGGGGTAACAATATCCGCTTGCGATCCCCAATAGTTCATCCTCGGCGGATCTTCGTAATCAACGCCGTAGAAAAAAATTAGCTTATAGCGATCTGTTCTTAGTCCGAAATGGGCAGGATTTCCTAGCCTATGAGCCATATGCATCCAATACCGATAGTAAGTTGCCTCCCGCCAATCGCTCTCAATCTTCCCAATGAGCGTATTGGCGAAACTCCTGCCCTGCATGTATTCCGGCACTGCGCCGCCTGCGAAATCGATCAATGTGGGAGCGAAATCGGTGTTGTTGATCAATAGATTATTTTGGCTACCCGCCGGCAAGGTTTTGGGATAACGAACAATGAACGGCATTCGCATGGCCTCTTCATACATCCATCGCTTGTCGAAAAAATCGTGCTCGCCCAGGAAAAAGCCCTGGTCGCCCGTGTAGATTATCAAGGTATTGTCATAGATACCTTCGCCTTTCAAATAGTCGATGAGCCGCTTTACGTTGTCATCCACGCCTTTGACGCAACGCAGGTATCGTTTAAGCAACTTCTGATAAACGATTGACGTGTATTCAGGTTCCGGAATCGATTCATCGACTTCCAGCCTCATCCCCAACTCCCACGCATTGCTTCGTTTGGAGACCGAAGCCCCAATCGTATTGACCAATTCATCATTATGGCCACGTGTGGAAGCGGATCCGAAGTTGGGTCCGGGCTGATCGTAGAGATTGTCGGGCTCCGGAATTTTCGTGTCTTCCAAATATGAGTCATACCGCTTGGCATTCACGAACATATCGTGGGGAGCCTTGAAGTGATGCATCAGAAAGAACGGCTTGGTCTTGTCCCGGTTCCGTAGCCAATCTAAACTGAGATCGGTGATAACATCGGAGGAGTGACCTTCATGCTGAGCCGTATTCTCGGGCCATTCTCCTCGTGACCTATCTCTCGTTACCGGATTGTAGTACCGTCCTTGTCCAGGCAATACATTGTAGTAATCGAATGCAGCCGGCTCTTCTCTCAAATGCCACTTGCCAATCATAGCCGTCAAATAGCCAGCTTTGCTCATCTCTTGTGGCAGGTATTGCTTTTCAGGAGGAATGCGTCCCAAGAGATCCAGCACGCCATTCGTCTGGGGATACTGTCCGGTAATGATTGAAGCCCGGCTCGGCGTGCAGATGGAATTATTGCAGAAAACCTGATTGAAGACTACACCCTCTCGAGCCAATTGATCGATATGTGGCGTCGGATTCA
>CAYOLG010000076.1:0-8428 GCA_964404745.1 uncultured Opitutaceae bacterium | reverse complement strand
GGTCTACCAAGGCCGAGAGGGTTCTACTCTTCAATTCTAACGACCAGCAAATAGTTATCAGCCCCGACTCATCGGGATCTTCAAAAACACAACCCAATCAAAAAGACAGAACACATCCCTCCGCAGCCTGCCCTCCATAGCCTTCGGCGACGGATGGGACCTCAGCCCGCAATCCTTTCCCCAGAACCCTGCAGAGCTCACGAGCGACGCAAGGGCAGCCTTCAGCGGCCTCACGCGAGACCATAAATGCATAACGATCCGCCATCAGCGATCAGTGATCAGCCCTCGGACCTCGGGCCTCGGACCTCTGCCAAAACGCGCCCCCGCGTGTTGGCCGTCTCCTCCGGTGGCGGCCACTGGGTACAGTTGCTCCGACTACGGCCAGCATTCCAAAACTGCGACGTTACTTATGCTACGGTTAGCACGGATTACAGCGATGAGGTAGAGGGCGCCAAGTTTCGCGTCATTTGCGATTCGAATATGGATCAAAAGCTGCGGATGATAGGGACGCTTTTTAGTATTATATGGACGATTATCGCTGTACGTCCTGACGCTATTGTGTCCACCGGAGCGGCTCCCGGATTTTTCGCCATCTGTTTTGGCAAGCTTGTGGGAAGAAAGACGGTCTGGGTGGATAGCATCGCTAATGCCGAAGAGCTTTCGCTATCAGGCAAAAAAATAGGGCGATACGCTGATCTCTGGCTTACGCAGTGGGGGCATTTGGCCAAACCAAGTGGGCCAAGCTACGTAGGTAGTGTTATCGACTAGGGCCATCTCTGAAGTTCGGTCTCGAATCCTAATCGAATGGACAGAGATAAATTTAAAGTTTTCGTCACTGTAGGCACGGATCAGCCTTTCGACCGAATGGTTAGAGTGGTTGATCAATGGGCTGGAGGTGAAAATCGTAAGGATGTCTTTGCCCAAATTGGGCAGACCAACTGGAGGCCTAAACACATCGAATATTCTCAATTCCTCAGTCCGAGCGAGTTCACCGAAAAACTACGATCATCGAATATTGTTATTGGACATGCTGGGATGGGGACGATATTGACTGCGTTGAAGTATCAAAAACCGCTTCTTGTTGTACCCAAAAGAGCTAGTTTAGGGGAGCATCGAAATGAACATCAGCTAGCGACAGCAAAACGTTTGCTTGAATTAGGTCGAATAAATGTCGCCTTTGACGAAGCGGAGCTTAGGCAAAAATTAGCGAATTTGCAGTCAGTTTCCTCCAAGAATAAATTGGGTGAGTATGCAACAAAAGGCCTAACAGATAGCATATCTACCTTTATATTCAGTTAGCAACCTATGTCTCCGAGTGAAAACAATTTGTTGCCCGAAGAAGTGAATAGGGGTAGAAAGCTTTCCCGGGCTTTATCGACGCTTTTCAATTTTAAAACCTATCTCCATCTATTCCGTATTCTCCATTATTATAATTACAGCCATGTGGGCCCCGTTTCAAAAATAAAGCTGGGGTCAGGTAGTTCACTAGCTCCCAATGTTTCATTGAGAAATGGAGAACGCATCGAAATAGGGGATGATTGTCACATTGGTGAAAGGGCCTATTTATGGGCCGGTGACAAAACCGGAAGGATAATAATCGGAAATAACGTTTCATTAGCTCCAGAAGTTTACATAACTGCCTCGGACTATCGATTCGAGAAAGGAAAGCCATTTCGCTATCAAAGGAAGAACGAGCGGAATGTGCGGATCGGAAACGATGTTTGGCTCGGAGTTAGAGTGGTCGTTACCGCGGGTGTAACGATTGGTAATGGGTGTATCATTGGAGCGGGTGCGGTTGTTACTAAAAGCATAGAAGCCAATTCCATCGCAGCAGGGGTTCCAGCAAAAGTTTTAAAGCAACGTCAGTAGAATAAAGGTTGATACTATGCCAGCAGATGTGGCTATAATTATTGTTACGTATAATTCGGAAAAGCAAATTTCGGACTGCCTGGAGAGCATTATTGCCCAAACGACGGAAGTGAATTTCGAGATTGTAGTGGTCGACAATCTCTCTGCAGATAGTACGCCAACAATTGTCAAAAAAAGTTTCCCTGACGTACAACTCATTGAGCCCGGTAGAAATTTGGGTTTCGCAAAAGCCGTTAACCTCGCTGCGAAGCAAGTCGATTCTCAATACCTCCTTCTCTTGAACCCTGACACTCAAATTCTGGACCACGCGGTGGATAAAGTCTATGCGTTCGCCATAGCCTATCCAGAGCACGGATTCTACGGCGGACGAACTCTTAAAGAAGACGGTACAACCCTCGAACCATCTTCGTGCTGGGGTCAACCGACGCTATGGAGCCTCTTCTCATTCGCTACTGGGCTCAGTACAATTTTCAAACACAATAGCTTTTTCGATCCTGAATCACTTGGCAGTTGGCAGCGCAACACCGTTCGGGAAGTTGGCGTTATAACCGGTTGCTTCCTTCTTGTGGAAAAAACAGCCTGGGACGCGATTGAAGGTTTCGACGAGCATTACTGGCTCTACGGTGAAGACGTCGACCTTGCCATGAGAGCCAGCAAAGCAGGTTATCGGCCTGTGATTTGCCCAGACGCTGTGGTCGTCCACGAAATCGGTCAATCCTCCACCTCAGGCCAAAAGATGATCTGGCTCTACCGGGGCAAGGTCAGCCTCATCAAACGCCACTGGGGCGGTCTCGCTCGCTCGCTCGCTCTAACCTTTCTAAAGTCAGGCGTCCGTCTTCGAGCCCTCGCATACGGGTTAAAAGGAGACAAAGGAAACGCCTGGGTCACCGGCTGGGCCCGTCGCACAGAATGGGAACAAGGACATACCGAGTAAAGATCGGATCACTAATCGGAAACCCAATCAAAACCTAGCTCGCTCCACGTCCTTCTGATCTTGACCACCCCGTAATTGCGGGAGTTGTCGGAAGCGAAAAAGACAACCCTCTCAAGCTTTAGCGTCATTTTGCAAGTTTAGAGGTTAATAAGCACGCATAATATGTCGCCCAATCCGAGTTCCAGCAAAGCTGGCATTCAGCTACTGAATTCCAAATCGGAACCACAGGACCACAAGAGCGCATCCAGCAGGGCTGTCCCAACAATTTCTGTGGTAATTCCCAGCTACAACCGTTGCGACTCCATGCTTGCCTTATTAAAGGATGTATTTGCCCAGCAGAAAGTTTCATTCGAAGTCATTGTAGTCGACGATTGCTCAGCTGACGACTCTGTCGAAGCCATTAGCAAAGTATTCCCACAAGTTCGCCTCTTCGTAAACGATCAGAACGGTGGTCCCGCCGTGACGCGCAACCGTGGCATCCGCGAGGCGAGAGGCCAAATCATCGTCGGTTTTGATAGCGACGTCACGGTACCCGACAAATTTTGCCTTAAGAAGGTGAACGATACCTTTACCGAATTTCCTCAAGCAGCCGGACTTGCCTTTCGACTCCTTCAACCCGACGGCACTTCCGAAGATTTCGCACGCTGGTGGCATCCTGTTCCTATTGAAAAATACGCCTCCCAGAGGTTCGAGACCAGCTATTTTAGCGGCACAGGCTACGCTTTTCACCGCGACACCCTCTTCGAAGCCCGCCTCTACCCCGAGATGCTATACATGCACTACGAGGAGTACGAGCTCGCTTTCCGCGTCCTCGACACCGGCAAGACCATTATCTATTGTCCCCACATCTCTGTCATCCACCACGAACACCAGGTCTCGATTCGCTCAGAGATCAAAACATTCTACAAGCACCGCAACCAGATCCTCGTCGCCATCGCCTGCTACCCCCTACTACGTGGCATCTACTACGTCGTTCCACGCAGTATCTACACCTTTTTAAGCTCGATACGCCACGGCTTTGTGAAAACTTACTTCAGGGCACTCAAGTCCGCCTGGGACTTGGCACCGAACCGGCTAAAGGAACGTAAACCACTCCGACCCGATACTTGGCGCCGCATCGACGCCATGAAACATGGCCAAAAAATCACTATTGGCTAATCCACATTTTGTTCCATCCCCGATGCTCAATTTCAATCCGCCATATCTGGTCCTCTAAAACACTTGTGCCGCCTGCCGACTAGCGATCTGGCTCATTCAAGTTGCAAATGATCAACGCCAACCAAAACTGCCTTTATTATCTCAGCGAATACCGCCTGAGGCACACTTTGGACATGCCACCACCCTCGAACCGCAGTTCCACTCAATCCCAAATTTCTAATCCCGAAACTGTCGCTGGCCGCAATCCCCGATGGACATAGTATAGACGTGACCGGCGAAACGCGATCTGACAACGCCATCCCGAACTAATCCATGGTTACAAACTCCATGGCAAAAATCCCCATCTCTTCCGCCAAACCATGAATCACGAATCAATAGATCTCTCCGATTCAAGATCAACGATCAACGATCAGCGATCTGGCGACCCCGGGCGCCTTCGCCTCCTCCTTATCGCCCCTTATTTTGACAAAAACGTAGCGGGCGAAAGCTGGTGCACCTACAAATGGGTCCAAGGCATCTGCGAACGGACGGAAGCCACTGTTATTACCACTCACACGCCAAATTGGGATCCCGCCAAGTCACCCATCCAAGCCAAGGAACTCGTCAACTGGACACACAAGAAGTTCAAAGGGAGGCTCGCCCGCTTCGACAACGAGTTCAAGCCCCACTACTTGGCTTTCTACCGCCAAGCACGAAAGTGGATCAAGCAGCGCCTCGCCACCGGGCAAAGCTTCGACCTGATCCACCAAATTAATCCTGTGGCCCTTCGTTATCCCTCTCCAGCCATCGGTCTCGGCATCCCCTATATTCTTGGTCCGCAAGCTGGAAGCCTGCCAACTCCAGAAGGTTTCAAATCCGAATGTGGCGACAGTCTCTGGTTCCGCCGCTTCCGCAATCTCGACGCCTGGCGCATCCGCTTCGACCCATGGCTACGCAGGTCCTTCTCCAACGCATCGCTCGTCCTAGGCGTCGCCCCTTACGTACATGAGTTTCTCGCTCCGGCCAAGATAAAACAGTTCCACATTATGGCCGAAACCGGCCCCGACGAAATCATATCGACCCCCGAGAGCATCTGCCCCCCAAGCAGGCCTCTTCGCCTGCTTTTTGTCGGCAGAATCATCCGAACCAAGGGCGTCTTCGACGCCATCCGCGCCGTCGCCATCGCTGCCAAGACCGCCAACATCACCTTCGATATCATCGGTGAAGGCGACATGCTCGAAACCTGCGAGCAGGAAGCGCGAAACCTCGGTATTTCCAACATTGCCAACTTTCACGGGCGCATTCCACGTAGCGAGGTTTTCGAATGGTACCGAAAGTCTGACGTCTTCCTTTTCCCCAGTTTCCGCGAACCGAGCGGCACCGTTGTTTTCGAAGCCCTCGGTTTCGGCCTCCCTCTCATCACCTGCGACAACGGTGGCCCAGGCTACGTGATCACTCCCGAGTGCGGCAGACTTGTTAAAGCAATCACTCCAGCACAATACGCGCAAGACATCGCCCAAGCCATCATTGAGCTGGAGGGCGATAGATCCCTCATTCCAAATCTTGCACGAGGTGCTCTTGCCCGTGTCGAGCAGGTCTCTTCCTGGGAGAACCGTCTCGGCTCGCTCATACAGCTCTACCGCTCTTGCCTCGAATCTAATCCTTCCAAACCTTTCCCTTCCTGTTCCAACGCCTAAACCAATGAAACCCTTCTACTGGCAAGGCACGACCAATTTCGGTGACTTCCTCAATCACCGCATTTGGCCAGAAATTTTGGAGGGCTACTTATCGCCCGACGACAACACCCGACTGATTGGTATTGGGTCACTCCTAAAGTCCAGTATTAACCATCTTGAAGGAAAAAAAGTCATTTTCGGTACGGGCAGCGGCTATGGGCTAATCCCTCCAGCCAGCGCTACCTTCGATTGGAAATTCTACTTCGTTAGAGGGCCCCGCACTGCTGAGTGCTTCCGGTTGCCCAAAGAGAAAGGGATCGTAGATGGCGCCTGGCTAATAGGTTTGTTGCCGCACTACCACGAACATGCTCGTTTCGATAAGAAGGGTACAACTTTCATCCCCCACTGGACCAGTGCCGACTCTGGCAACTGGGATCCCATTTGCCAACAAGCGGGTATGACTTACTTAAATCCTCTGGACGATCTCGAAAAGATCCTGGATATGATCGCCCGCAGCGCACTCATAATCACTGAATCGTTGCACGGAGCTATCATCGCAGATCTCTTTCGCACGCCTTGGATACCGGTCAACATCTCGCCCAAGTTTCTGGCTTTCAAGTGGATTGATTGGTACGAATCGGTCGGACTTGACCCCAGCATGACCGATCTACCGTTCTCTGACTTCTTCGAGTATCTTTACAACAACAAGAGACCCAAGAACATCAAGTACAACTGCCAGCCTTACAGCATCAACGCATCGCCGCCAAAAACCGAAGAGATAGAGCCTACGGCATTCAAACCTGGCTTCATCTACCGCCAGAAGATCAGTCTTAAACGCAACTTGCGCAACACGCGCCGCAATTTTCTCAACGGAATGCTCGGGGTTCGTAATATCTACCCTATTTCCAAGTGGAATCTACACCATCAATGCAAAATAGCCGAAACTCTAATCTCCATTGCTAAACAAGAACCACTGCTATCCAGCGATCAAACCAAGCAAAGCAAGCTGCAGCAGCTCAGTGACGCCGTTACAAAACTAAAGAAAGACTACGATTCCGGCAAAATCTAGTCATATTCACTTCTTTCGAACGAAATGGGACCCCCTCTCTTAATTCTAGCCGTCGCCTTTTTGGTAATATTGCAATTCACAATTCCAAAACGCTACGCCTTCGTGCCTATTCTAGTCGCCTGCTTTCATCTGGGCGACATGGAGGTCTTACCCCAGCTCACTCCTGTTCGTATCATTATCCTTTGCGGTCTTGCCCGTATTACGTTCTCAGGAACTCTTACTTTAAAGCCGCAGAGCGCACTCGACAAGACTTTCTACGTCTTTTCGGTCGTCGCCTTACTTGTTTCCATGGCCCCGCGGCTCGACATCCCCAGCCCGCTCAATCAAAATCTAGGACTCATCCTCAACGTTCACGGAACCTATCTCTACGGTCGCAATTTGCTCAACGGAGAGGATATCATTCAACGCTTCGCTAAAGCCCTCGTAATCATCTCTCTCCCTTTGGCTCTGTTTGTTACGCTCGAGCAAAGATCAGGTAGAAACTACTACAAGCCCCTCGGAGCTCGCTCAGAGTATTCTATGGCTCGCCTCGACAAGAACCGAGCGCTCGGCCCTTTCCAACATGCCATTCTTTCTGGCACCGCTGGAGCCGTTGTCATTCCCTTCGGTCTACTTCTCTGGCGGCGTAATAAAAAACTCTCTTTACTCGGTATGGCCAGCGGAGGCGCCATTGTCATAGCCTCGGCTTCCAGTGGTCCTGTAGCAGCCAGCATCGCCACTGGAGCCTGTATATGCGTTTGGCCCTTTCGTCGCAAACTCACCCTCATTCAGCGTGTCGGCCTCGCTGCCGCCATCGTCGCTCACTTTGTCAGTTCACGCGGCATATGGTACCTCATGGCGAGGATAGACCTTGTGGGAGGCAGCACTGGTTACCATAGAGCCCGTCTCATCGACAGTGCTATAGGTGACCTTCATCGTTGGTGGTTCGTTGGAACAGACTTCACACGCACCTGGATGTTTTCGGGCGTCAGTTGGAGCCCTCGCCATACAGATATCACCAATTACTACATCCAATTTGGCGTCACTGGAGGCCTCGGCCTCATGTTGAGCTTTATCGCGGCATTGTTTTTAGCGTACAAATATTGTGGGGAGCGCATCCGTGCCACCAATTTTGAAGCATCAGAAACCAACTTCAGTATATGGTGTGTCGGGGCCGCCCTAACGGCCAATACCATCAGTTTTTTCTCAATTGCCTATTTCGATCAGTCTTTCGTCAATGTATTCATGATCGTCGCGCTTGCGCCAGCGATTGCCGCCATTCCGATAAAAACAGTCGATAAAGCGGTAAGGGGACCTTCCTCGCCGAACCCTACGGTTACATCGACGGACCACCAGCCGAATCAGGCTACAGCTACTTTTCAGTGACCGCTGGAGGTGTGCGAGCTTTCGCAGCCTTCATGATCCTTATGCCCGAATTTCGAGCAATCGTAAATACTGACGAACCTCTAGAATACGCTGATCGCATTGGACGGCACGGTGTCTGGACGTCTTCTGACCCAGTCGCACTCCCTAAGCTTGTTGATAAAGGCAGTCACTGTTCGCCATGGGAAGGTGGGACAGGCTGTAATGAATACCGTATCACCTAGGGGCCACGCGAAGATGATGGTCGATAAGCGGTTGAAAATGGTGAAGGGCGATTCAAGGCACGACACGGAAAGGAAGTTAATATAGGGTACTTGGCTTTAAGCATCGAAAACAGATAGGCCACAATTATTGCCATGTATGACGGTCCTCGATTTGAAG
>CAYOLG010000075.1:0-8670 GCA_964404745.1 uncultured Opitutaceae bacterium | reverse complement strand
GAGCGAAGGCTGGTGCGGGTAGACGGAATCGAACCGACGCAACCAGCTTGGAAGGCTGGGGTTCTACCACTAAACTATACCCGCTTCAAAAAGGAGCGTTTAAAATCAATTGCTGGGCGAACAGGTCAAGTTCTTTTCTTGTTGGGACAACGGAATGGGATCGAAGAAAATGGTCTGAATGATCCATCTGGTATCCCGAAAATCGCCAGCACTGAAGTAATTCAGTCGTCTGAGAGCTCCGCAAAAGCTGTTCAGAAACCGGCAAAAATAGGTCGTTTTATAAGTAGTTGTGAAACGTCTAAGTAAAAATTTGGAGAAAGATCTGCCAGCTGCGCTAATAGACAGGAAACCCAAAAAGTGTACTATGGTATGCGAGTTTGGGAAACGACCGGATTCGTCTCTTCGGAGACAGCTAGGGTAACAGCAGGCTATATTCGGTTACGACCTTTACTCACATACAAGAGTTGGATTCCTGGGCCGGCGATCTCAGATCGTCGGCTCTTCTTGTATCCGGGCGCCGCCAAGCTGGACGAATCATTCTTTTAACCCAGAAGATCGCGAAGGACGCCAAGGTTTTCCACAGTCTTCGAGACCCTAGCGTCCTTTTCGGTTAGGAACCTTAGCGCTGGAAGAGGGATAGCCCAAACGTGCATGGGTAGCAATTACTAGCGTGACCTGCTTGCGAGAAAGCGTGCTCCTCCCTTTTCCCATTGCTTTGCATAGGCTTTCCTGAAACATCGGCAGTATGGGTGAGAACATAGAATTTAACCTTCCTAAAAATTTCCGGGAATTTCGAGCGCGGGCCTCGTCAATCCTTTGGATCGCGATTGGCATCCTGGTAGCAGTGGCCGCCTTCACCATGATCTACACGGTTGAGGCTCAATCCCAAGGGGTCGTGCTCCGATTTGGAAAGTACGTCAATACGGTGGATCCCGGGATTCAGGTGAAATTGCCATTTGGGATCGATACGGTGTCCATCGTTCAAGTGCGGCGCCAGTTGAAGCAGGAGTTCGGCTTCGCCACTCGGGGCGGCGCCAATCCCAGCCAGTTCAACCCCTCGCAAACGGAGCGAAACTTCGAGCGCAGCATGGTGACCGGAGATTTAAATGCCGCCACCGTGGAGTGGATCGTCCAGTATCGGATCCAGGACCCGCGGCTCTTTCTCTTCAAAGTCCGGGAACCGGAGGTGACGCTCCGCGACATTTCCGAGTCCGTCATGCGGACGGTCGTTGGCGATCGAACGGTTGACGAAGTGATCACTGTCGGAAGACAAGAGATCGAGTCAGAGGCTTTGGTCCAGATGCAATCGCTCGTGAACAAGTATGATCTAGGTCTCAGTATCGACCAGGTGCAGCTCAAGGACGTTAATCCTCCTCAGCCCGTCCAGCCCTCCTTCAACGAGGTCAATCAGGCCCAGCAAGAGCGGGAAAAGATGATCAACGTGGCCAATGGGGAGTACAACAAAGTGGTGCCTCGAGCCCGAGGGGAGGCCGAACAGCGCATCCAGGCGGCTGAAGGCTATGCTCTCAAGCGCGTCAACGAAGCGGAGGGCGACGTGGCTCGTTTCAACGCCATACTAGAAGAATTCATCAAGGCCCCGGAAGTGACCAAGCGCCGGCTCTATCTAGAGACCATGCAAGAAGTTATCCCTCGAATGGGCAGAAAAATTATCATCGACGAGGAAGCTCAGCAAATCCTGCCGCTTCTGCAACTGAACCAAGACACGGCAACCCGTTAGACAAATGATGAAAAAAGTAGCCGGCTCATTTATAGTTCTCTTAATTCTCGCTGCTCTCGTGGCGCTCTTCGCTTCGGCCTACACGGTCCACGAAACCAAGCAGGCGATCATTACCCAGTTTGGCAAGCCGGTTGGCGACCCCGTCACCCGCTCTGGGTTGCATTTCCGCACGCCATTTGTCCAGACCGTGCACATGATCGATAAGCGCTTTCTCGAATGGGATGGTCGTCCCACGGAGATGCCTACCAAGGACAAAACCTACATCGAGGTCGATACATTCGGCCGCTGGCGTATCAGCGATGCCAAACAGTATTTCGAGCGTTTGCGAGACGAGCGCAGCGCCCAGTCGCGTCTGGATGACATTCTCGGAAGCGAAACCCGAAACGCTATCGCCAAGCACGAACTGATTGAAGTTATCCGCACGACAATAGACCGGGAACCGGCCGTTGACGCGACCTTGGTCGATGCTCCTGGCAATATTGGAATCCTTTACCCGATTACCGTGGGTCGCGCCGCCATCGAGCAGGAGATATTCGAGAAGGCGGCTTCGAAACTCACGGATTTCGGTATTGAGTTGATGGATATCCGTTTCAAGCGGATCAATTACAACAGCAGCGTTAGGCAGCGTATCTACGAGCGCATGATAAGCGAGCGCCAGCAAATCGCGGAACGTTTTCGTTCTGAGGGGGCGGGCGAAGCGGCTAAGATCACCGGTAGGAAGGAGCGCGATCTGCTGGAAATCGAATCGGAAGCCTACAAAACGGTAGAAACCATTCGCGGGCAGGCCGATGCCAGAGCTACCGAGATATACGCCAACGCTTTTAATCAAAACGATAAGTCCATTCAGTTCTACGAGTTCACCAAGTCATTAGAGTCTTACGAGCGCATGTTGAATCAAGACGCCACGCTCATCCTCTCGACGGACAGCGAGCTCTTCAAATTCCTCAAGGATATCGAACCTGGGAAGTAGGGCTCGTTTTGTATACTGAAAGGAGCCTCGATATGCTAGGGCGCTAGTCGAGACACAACTACTTGTGGATACAGACCTGTGCTGAACCTCCTGAAAGCCTTTCTCGCTATAGCCGTCGTTTCCGCCGTCGGCTATCAATTGGCTCAAATAGGCGACCGGCTTTACAACGGCCGCCCGCCTGCTCTAAAGGATCAGGTAGTCAAAGCAAACAGCCAAACTTCCCAGGAAACTAAGCGGGAAGCGGAAGCGGCCCCAGCTCAACGCGATGGCGTAATGGAGCCGTTGGTGGAAACTTTTTTGGAAGCGGGTTCGCCCGAAGGAGCATTTTCTCTGGAGCGAAAATTGGCCGCTCTCGATTTGGCGCAGTTGCAGGACTTCTACATCGAAGCCCTATCTTTCGACCTCCAGAGCTACCGGGCTATTGAAGGGGCTGGCTTGGCCTTGGAGGCAATCGCCGCTCAGGACCCCGCTAGGGCTTTGGAGCTTCTATACTCGCTTTCTCCCGCGGAGAAGGCGCGACTGTCGACGAAACTTTCAATTGGATGGGCTCGGACGGATCCGCTCGGAGCTTGGGATTGGATCGATTCCGCTTGGGTGGATCCAAGCGGGGCCTATATTGACCGGCAGCTACAGAATAGCCTATTTCGCGGAACGCTCGATGTTGTGCTCCAAGACCATGAAGATTATCAGATGGCGGCGAATTTGCTGGGCAGCGTTGTGGAGCCGGATCTGAAACTGGAGCTTGCCGATTTGATTGCCTTTCACGTTGTATCCAAAAACCCTGCCGAGGCCCTTGAGCGGATGCGATTTCAAAGCGACGAGTTGCTGGACTCCGCCATTATGGATGCGGTCATCGAGGAATGGGCTCAGCGGGACTCGATAGGAGCCATGGAATGGACGCTGGAAAATCAGCGGCAAGTCACTAGCGCAGGCGCCAAGGTGATCGCCAAGGATCTCATCCTCAATGGAGCTCGGAATGGGTTGAACGATTTTCACGCGAACTTGGAAAGCCAATACAAGCGAGACGCGGTGGCATCGGAAGGGGCCCGCTTGCTTGCTAGACGAGAGCCGATTGAAGCCATCGCATGGCTGGCCGCTATCGAGTCGACAGGGGATCGTTATCAAGCTTACTACGACTCGCTTTACGAAATCGGCCACGACGACTTTGAAAGTTCGGTGGAGTTTGCGGAGCTGGCTAGCAGCGTGGCCAATCTCGAACGGGAAACCGCTTTTTTCGAAGCCATGCAGAGCTGGACGCTGGTTGATCCGGAACGGGTAAAAACGTATTTAGATTCCAGCGACGATTTCGTCGACAGCCTACGTTTCGCCCAGCTAAGAAGCCGGTTAGAGTAGCCCAGGCTTCCAGCCTGTGATTGAAACAGGCAGGATGACTGTTCTACCTTTCGCGAGATTAGAACGGAAAACGCGCTGAGGACACCGCGTTTTACTTAGATGAATTCTCCCATTTTTTACTTAACATTGACGATGCGACTGGCTTTATTCGGGCTATGTACGAATTGGAAGGCACGGTTAAGCTGATAGACGACACGCAAACCTTTGGAAGCGGGTTCAAGAAGCGGGAATTTGTAGTGGCGACGGACGAAAAATTTCCTCAAGACGTCAAATTCGAGTGCACCAAGGAAAAGATCGAGTTGCTGGACAAAGTAAGGACCGGCGACCGAGTCAAAGTGAGCTTCAATATTCGCGGCAACGAATACAAAGGCCGCTATTACGTGAATCTCCAAGCCTGGCGAATCGAGCATGGTGGTGGCGAAGTCGATAGTAACCTGGCCGATGTCACCGATTCATCCTCGGGTGAAGGGAATCTCGACGATTTGGAAGAGTCGCCGTTCTAGAGCGGCCAATAAAAGTAGGTTCTTGAACCCAAATGCTGGGGCTGGCTGCATGCAGGGCGCAAGTAGACCCGCTGCCGCGCGTAGGCGTGAGGTCGAGCTCCACCTTTCTGCATCAGTTTCGTGGTAGGAACGCGACAGCCTGCCTCGGCGAAGCTCTAAGCGGAGACGGGTCCAGGGGCGTTCAATCTATTTGAAAGTTAGTTCAGTTGGCGCCGACGCGCAATAGCGGGTCTGCAAGTGGGTGCTACGTGATTAATTGCCGCTTGCTGGCCCTACAGCCCCTCAGGTCGCTTCCATCGATTGCCTTCAAACGGGGTCGCCCCCGCTGGGATTTCCGCGCAACCATAAACCCATGAGGGAAGGATGACTCCATCAGCTCTCCTGACCGGTATAACCATCCGTTGATAGACGCTGTCTGATCCTACCGAAAAGCCTTCCCAGGCGTCAGGTTTATCGAATGCGCCGGGCTCCAGAGGGATCTCACATAGTTCGCCTTCAATCAGCGTCGGACTGTTGAATTCGAAGGAAGCCGTCTCCAGTCTAGATTGAGCTTTTCCCCAGTCCGCTTTCCACTCGTGGCTCGCAGTGAGGACGCAGATGCCAGGCTCGATTAGTAAAATGGGATAGCCTTCCTCTAGGCTGTAAAGGCGCCCTGGGGCCTTAGCTGGAATCGATGACAGCCTCTTGGGTCCGTGGCGATTGCTCTCGGACTCTTCAGCTCGCAGGGTGCCATAGGCGAAGAGGTATTGGGATCGAACTGATGCCATCGTTTCCCGGATATTGAATTCTCTGGCGATGAGAAGAACAAGAATAATGGGCTCCGGTGACGCTACCTATTGGCATAATCTCTCTCGCTGCTATAAATCTATGAAACTGTCAGCCCACTAGGGATTTAGGCTCAATGGGCTCGCCTGAGTTTGTGAAACGCTCTTTTGAATCTTTGCATTTAGACGCAATTCGTGAAACCGGGCAAACGTCTGCCTGCGAAAGAACTCTGTAACTCCCTAACCATTATCTTCTCTACTTAGGTCGACCGCTCCTCCGATGATCCGCCTTGTTCGAACCTGCCGTATCGCCGCCCTAGCAGCATATCTGTATCTGGTTGGACCGCGACTGCTGTATGCCGAGGATCACATTTCCACCAAGTGGCAGGACTACAGTGAAGACGACGGGCGTATTCGAGTTATCTCCAAATATCTTGGCTTCGAAAAGCAGGTAAGTAGCGAGCTGACGATCAAGGGGCACGGCGTGTATGACTCCATCTCTGGGGCAACGCCAACGGGTGTGACTGCTGAAGATGGGGTGAATGTGCCGCTGTCCAACCTGACGGATGTTCGCGAGGCTGGAGTTGTCGACCTCGACTGGTTACGCGGCATTCACACATCCAGCTTTCAGTTTTCCTACAGTTCGGAGGACGATTTTCTTTCTAGAGGCTACGCCTTTTCTCAGACGACGGAAATCAACCAGCGAAATACCGGAATCAATTACGGAATTGGCTACATCGATGACTGGGTTCGCCCCAACTTCTTTGATGAAAGCCGCCGGAAGGACAGCTACGACTATTTCGTGGGTATCAGCCAGGTGGTGGATCCCAACACGGTGGTCGCCCTGAATTTCACCTACAGCGATTTTAATGGTTACCTTAGCGATCCCTACAAGATCATCCAGCGGGAAACGGAAATTCTGCCGGGCATATCCTTGCCGCTAACTTTTCCTGAAAACCGGCCGGATGGACGGGACCGGCGTATTTGGTTTTTCAATGCCAAGCGATTCTTCGATCAAATTGGCGGAAGCTTGGATTTTGATTATCGCCATTTCAGTGATACTTGGGGCGTGGAAAGCAACACCTTCGACTTCGAATGGTACCAGAAGATTGGGGAGAATCTCATCCTCAGACCCAAGTATCGCTACTACTCTCAAAACGCAGCCGATTTCTACACGCTCGATTTAACCGGCACGCCGATAGATCCGCGACAATCTACTCCAGGACTGCCTCCTCATTACTCTGCTGACTACCGGCTTGGGAAATTCGATACCCACACCTACGGGCTGAAAGCGATTTACAATTTTGGCGAAAAGTACAGCGTCGACGCTTCTTACGAACGCTACGAAATGGAGGGCAAGGACGAGACGCCGCAATCGGCCTTTCCGGATGCGGATATCCTGACTTTGGGGGTTACGCTATGGTTCTAGAGGAAGAGCCAGCTCCAATGAAGGTCCATGCCAACGTTGCCTTCGATTCGAAGCGAGGGCTCTACGATTTGACCTTCCAGGCCCTAGGAACGGATTGCCGTATCCAGTACACAGCGACGTCAAACAATCAAGCGGCCGCATTCGCCAAAGAAGCGGTCAAGTGGGTGGTCGATTTCGAGACGAAATATTCCCGTTTTAGAAGCGATAGCCTGATCAGCGAAATCAATCGCAATGCGGGTGGCGCGTGGACGGAGATCGATCCCGAAGTGGAATCCATTTTCGCCATTTGCGACGATCTGCATTTCATGACGCAGGGTGTGCTGGACCCAACGATGCTGCCTTTGATGCGGCTTTGGGACTACCGGAACAATCACGATGTTCTACCCGACGAGAAAGCCGTTTCGGAAACGAGAGAGTTGATTGGCTGGAGCAAGGTTGAGCGTAAGCCGGGCGCGTTAAGGCTCCCGCTTGAAGGAATGGCTCTGGATCTTGGCGGTTTTGGGAAGGAGTACGCGGTGGACAAGGTGGCAGCAGTCGCGGTGGGCAATGGAATCAACGATTGTCTGGTTGATTTTGGTCGGGACATTCATGCCCTCGGTCATCCTCCCCGCTATCCCGCCTGGCATGTAGCCCTGGAGAATCCGGAGAATCCAGGCACGGTTTGGGGCAGCTTGGCTGCAAAGGATATTGGAGTGGCCACTTCGGGAGACTATCGCCGCTTCTTCGAGCACAAGGGCCAGCGGTACGGGCATATTTTGGATCCTCGATCGGGCAGGCCGGTCTACAATGGCATCCTCTCGACAACCGTAACAGCGAATTCTTGTTTAGAAGCCGGAGTTCTCTCGACTGCCGTTTGCGTTTTGGGGGAAGAGGAAGGGCTTAAACTAGTAGAAGGGACGTTTGGAGCAGAGGGATGTATCGTAATGAATTCTGGGATACAGCAAACATCGAAATTTTATGAAAGAATGGTTGAAAATTAGCATTGGCGGGTTGGCCTTGCTTCTGGGGAGCGCTAACGCTGCGGCTGATGGCTGGGAACCAGGAATGGAAGTGCCTTCGCTCGACGAATACTCACTGAGCGGGGATGCGCCGAGCCTAGAGGGGAAAGTTACATTGATCGATTTTTGGGCCTCCTGGTGCGCTCCCTGCAAAGCGGCTTTCCCGGAGATGGATAAAATATATCAGGAATTTGGCGACGAGGGATTTCAGATCATCGCTGTCAGCGTGGATCAGAAAGAGCGGTCGATGCAGCAGTTTCTAGATCGGCGAAAGCCATCCTTTACAACCGTCCACGACGGTTCGCAAAAGCTGGTCGAGCAAGCCGGTATCCAAGTTATGCCGACATCATTTATGGTAGACAAGAAGGGTGTGATTCGCTTCGTCCATGAAGGTTGGCATGGCAAGAAGTCGGCAGAGAACCTGAATGAAGAAATCCAAACCCTATTGGCCGAATGAAGATTACGCGAACAATCCACTGGATATCAATTTTGGCCACAATCGCGAGCGCAGTAGCCTTTTCGGGCTGCTCAACGGTAGCTCCTTACCAGAAAGGCAATCTTGCCGATTACACCATGCGTTCGGATAGGGATGAACTCGCTACTGTCATGACATCCCACATACAGTTTTCCCGCGAGGCCACCACAGGCGGGGAAGGCGTGGGTGGCGGCGGTTGCGGCTGTAACTAGACTCCAATTCCTACAAACTTTAAAAACGACTGACCAAACTATGAACTTAATGTATCTCCAATTGAAATTGGCCCGGGCTCAAATGGGCTTATTTATCTTAGTTGCTTTGCTGCAGCGAACGCCGGTAATCAAATACGCATTTCAATTTGAGAAAGCCCTAGCCGCCCCGGTGGCCAAGCTCGTCAAAGCGGCGACTTACGCGGCTACAGGCATGGGGCTGTTCCACGC
>CAYOLG010000074.1:0-9413 GCA_964404745.1 uncultured Opitutaceae bacterium | reverse complement strand
AAAAAAATCGGCCCAGCCATCATCGTAACAGCGGTGGTACTGGGACCCGGTTCGATCCTTACCAGCTCCCGAGTAGGAGCGAGTTTCGGTTTGGTCGGCATTCCGGTAATCGCCATTGCCGCTTTGCTAATGATCGCCATGGTCGCTCTAGCGGCTCGACTTGGCGTAGCTTACGAGGGAAGCCTTTGTAGCGAATTGGCCAACCGACTAGGAAGACCGGTAGCTGTGGCCATTGGTCTTACATTGTTTACGCTAGTAGCCCTGTTTCAATCATCGAACAATCTCGCCTTGATAGGCGGTTTAGAGCCGCTCGTGGGAGAGGGCTCCTTCAGCCTTTTCGCCCGCGCGGCGATTCTGGTTGTCGTTAATATCGCCATAGTCGCGATCCTCTACCTCGCTCAGAATCTGTACAATGTCGTTGAGAAGCTTATGAAGCTTTTGGTGGCGGTCATGATTCTGGCCTTTCTGGCGAATTTCCTGGTTGTATTCGCCAGTCCGCGAACTTTTGAAGTAGCCGCCGTGAATGGGAGTCTCGACTGGCTGCCCTTGCTCGGCATGATCGGAACGACCTTCTCCGTTGGTGGGGCTTTCTATCAGGCTTATCTGGTAAAGCAAAAAGGCTGGAATCTTCAGGATACGCAAAAAAGCCTGACTGACTCTGTATTGAGTATTTCAATATTGGGTGGTATAACCGCGATCATCCTTTTGACGGCATGGCGCACGTTTTACGGAAATCCGGCAGCGCCGGCGCTAGTGTCGGTTGGCGATGTTGCCAGGCAGCTACAACCACTATTCGGGGCGTGGGCGAAAGTCATCTTCTGCGCTGGCATTCTTGCCGGAGGCCTGAGTTCGTTCCTCGTCAATGCTCTGATTGGCGGAACGGTCATGTCGGACTCAGTAGGGAAAGGGTCCAATTTGAGCGATGGTTGGCCGCGTCACCTGACATCCGTCGCCCTAGTGGTAGGTATGGCGGTTGCCTTGGCTTCGCTCATGAGCGAAGGGAGCGTGGTTCATCTAATCACCTTTGCTCAGGCGCTCACTGTGCTTGGCATTCCGGTCCTAGCTTTGGCTCTCATCTACTTGGGAACGAGACCGGAGCTGAACGAGCAGGCGAAACCGCCCAAGTGGGTGTTGACCCTCGCCATCGTTGGGTTTGCGGTCGCTTGTGTTCTAGCGACGTTAACGGCGAACACGGTCTACCAAAAAGTGTTTCCGCCAGACGCAACGACATTAACTTCGTTTAGATAGAACGTTCCTTTAAAGGGGTACTTCTTCAGCGAGGGAGTTTCTTTCGGTTTGGAGGAAGCGTACTTAATTCAGGCGGAGGTTGAGAAGTTGCCGGCATTTGCCAATCTGGGTAGACATAGGATGAGGGGGATGCTTAGGAGAAAGAACTTCATAGTCGGATCGTAATCTACTCTATCCCTATTCACGAGGAGTATAGCACCCTCGATCTTTCCAGCGGCCCCTCGGAGCAGCTTTAGCGCGTAGGGCCCAATTGCGCCAGGCGCGATCCAAGCAGGCAACGAATTAGGGATGCCGGTCGGCGAGATTGTTCAGCTCGTTGCGATCATTCCTGATATTGTTGAGCTCCCAATCGTATTCGCCGAATTTGGAAATGGCTTTCCAGTCGCCGGAACGAACGGCGCAATTCATCTGATGCTCGAAGAATAGATATTCTAGCGCTTCGCGGCCCTGTCCCTTTAAAATGGGCATCTAACTAAGGCCTTCCGGTTCGGGTATAAGGTTTTCACCTACATGAATCGGGTACTCCGTGCCCGACAGGTCTATCACCGTTGGCATGATATCCAGTTTGGGAGGGAGATCGCTGACGATTCTTCCCGATGGGACGGGCTTGCCGGAAGGATCTGGTACACCTTAGAAAGGAGCGGCAATCTATGCGGAGAAGTGTCTTGCTTGTCATGGCGCTACGGGAACGGAGGGCCCAAGCGACAAGCTGGTGGGTGGTCATGGCACGATTTCCAGCGATAGACCAGTGAGGACAGTGGGTAGCTATTGGCCTTACCCAACCACTGTATTTGACTATATACGCCGGGCGATGCCGCTAATTCAACCACAGTCGCTTACCAATGATGAAACTTACGCCTTAACCACCTATTTACTTAAGCTAAATGGTATCATTGAAGCAAATACCATTATGAACGCGGAGACCCTGCCTCAAGTGAAAATGCCCAATGCGGAAAATTTTGTCTGGGCGTATGCGGAGGGTGAGGAGTGAATGCGAATACTTCGAAGCTGGCTCAAAGGTAATTAAAAGCTAGGGAGAATCGGCTTCAGCCTTCACTAAGGTTACGGCCAGACAGGCTATCCTCCAAACTCTGTAGGCGGAGGACCGAGCCGATCCTCCCTGCCAAGTGAGGTGCAACTAGCCATGATCCGCTTTTCCCAAACGGACTAATCCCTTTCCATAGATCGAGATCGACTTAGGCTGTAGGGCCAGCCATAAGTAGTTCGTGGTATCGAAGAAATTCACCTATACTATCTGCTTACTCCTGCTCCCCCTGTTATCAGCCTCTGAAAAACCTCACGTCGTCATCTTCCTAGCGGACGATCTCGGCTGGAAGGACGTAGGGTTTCACGGTAGTGAGATCGAGACTCCGAACCTGGATAGCCTAGCTCGAGAGGGATTGGAGCTGGATCGATTTTATGTTCAAGCCGTTTGCTCGCCAACACGCGGCGCGCTAATGAGTGGGAAGTACCCCTTCAATTTGGGACTGCAGGTCGATGTCATTCGTCCGTGGGACGTTTATGGGCTGAATTTAGAGGAGAAAACGCTGCCTCAGTACTTCAAGGAAGCAGGCTACGCTACGGCCATCGTAGGCAAGTGGCACTTGGGTTTGAGTAAACAAGCTTTCTTGCCGCAAAACCGTGGTTTTGACCACCAGTATGGTCATTATCTTGGTATGATCGATTATTTCACTCACGATCGCTTGGGCGGTATCGATTGGCACCGCAACGGCAGTGTGCTCAGAGAGGAGGGCTACACTACGGATTTAATGGGTAGCGAGGCAGTCAGAGTAATCGAACAGCATAATATTGATCAGCCGTTGTTTCTATACGTGCCATTTAATGCTCCCCACACCCCGCTCCAGGCGCCGGCTGAATACGTTAATAAATATGCTCATATCGGAGATGAAAATCGAAGGATCTTGGCCGGTATGGTCGATGCAATGGATGTCGCTATTGGCAAGATTCTCAATGCCCTGGAAAAGAGGGGAATGCGGGACAACACCCTGGCTATCTTCACGTCTGACAACGGAGGGCGTATCCGATTCGGCGCTAGCAACGGAAATCTAAGGGGAGGGAAAAAGGAACTCTTCGAAGGAGGTATCCGCGTGCCCACGGTGATCCATTGGCCCGACCATCTTGAAGGTGGCAAGAAAATTACTGAAGTTATCCATATAGTGGATATACTTCCGACATTGGTCGGAATTTTAGGAGAGAATGTTTCTGGGGTAGACGGAATGAATGTTCTTCCTGTTCTCAAGGGAGCTAGGCAATCACGCAAGGAGGTGCCTCTTCATATTGCTCCGACGCGAGCGGCACTGCTAGACGGCAAGTGGAAATTAGTCATTAGCGCCGAAGAACCGGTAGAAGGTGTATCATCTATGCTGGTACAACTTTTTGACATTGAGGCAGATCCCTATGAAAAAACGGATGTCAAAGACCGGCATCCTGCGGTGCTGAATAGAATGATGGCTAAAATTGAAACCTATCGGGCTGCCTCTCATCCGCCTCACGGCTTTGCTGGCAACTCGGAAACTTCCGTGCCTGAAGAATTCTCCATGCCCAAAGTTTGGAGGCCCTGGTTGGACTGAAAACGCGACTAGCGGGTTGGACACGAACCGACCCTATCTTCAGAGCTCTCGGATACGAACGTTTCTTACCCAGAATTCCTGGCCGTGGTCTTGAATGGCGATCCAGCCCTTCTTGGCGAGCGGCTTGTCTTTTGGGCGGGCCTTCTCGAGATCCACTTGCTGGACAGTTTGGTCATTGAGTTTCACCATTAACTTTGAACCTTTCAGGCGAACGATCATCTCGTTCCATTCTCCGGCGGGTTTGACCGCATTCACTTTCGGTCCTGAAGTTTTGATGACACCGCCTACGTCGTGCGGACCGAGCTCTTCTTTTCCGTAGTCGTCTTTCAATTGAATCTCGAATCCGTGCAGAGTGGCGTCCGATTGGTCGGAAATGCGAAAGTAGAATCCCGAGTTGCCACTATCTCCGAGCTTGAAGTCGAAGCGGCAGACGAAATCCTGGTATTGCTCGGGGAACCAGAGGTAGGCATCGTAGCGTTTCCAACCGGTTTCTCCGTCGCGAGGTTTCAAGTGGAGAACATTCGTTCCTTCCTCCATCCAATTCCCCTGGGTCTCAAAATCGGAAAGCTTAAAGAGCTTCGTAAATGGGGCCTGTTTTTCGGGGGCTTCCGTTTCCGCTACTGTGGACAGGGCTAGGCTGATGAAAAGGATGGGCAATAAGATTTTCATGTTGGAATCAAAGCGCGAGACGAGAAGGATTGTCACGATGAAAGGGAGCCGGAGGGCCCTAACTGGTTGGAGGTTTTAGTGCGTCACTTGTACTAAACAAAGTAAAGAATTAGCAGATGGGCGTAGAAGGTAGGGCTGCTTGCACGTCTCGCAGTAGCCAGGTCGAAGGCGGATCCCAAAGCAGCCGAAGAAAGTCGCTGCCTAACGCGGCCGACTGGGGACAGTCGGCCCTACCATTCTACCAGAAACGAATCCAGATAGCCTGTGTTAGCGACACAGCTGAAACGATTGACGGCGAAAGGAATCGATTGTAGGAATTTCTCCTCTAAACACCCATTTTGCAAAGACCGCATACCCTCATAACCCCCAAGCCCATGAATCGTCGATCTTTTCTAAAATCCAGTGCCGTTGTAGGAGCAGCTACCATCGCGGCCCCGAATATACTGCGAGGGCAAAATCTGAATTCGCGCTTGAACATTGCCATGATTGGCCTCGGCAATCGAGGCCAGCGAAACACCGGCTATTTTACAGCCGAGAATATCGTCGCCCTTTGTGAAGTTGACCAATTGAAGCTCAGCCTAGTCGCGAAGTTTCATCCCAAGGCCCGGCGGGAAGCCGACTTTCGGAAGTTGTTCGATCACGAGAAAGAATTCGACGCGGTCGTAATTTCCACTCCTGAGCACAACCACGCCTTCGCCACCTTGCCGGCCCTCCAATTGGGCAAGCATGTCTATTGCGAGAAACCGCTAACCTATAATATCGAAGAAGCCCGAGTTATTCGGATGGCGGCCCGCAACGCTAATGTGGTCACGCAGATGGGAACGCAGAACCATGCCAACGACAACTATCGACGCGTGGTCGAGCTGATTCAGTCTGGGGCGATCGGCAAAGTGAGCGAAGCCCACGTGTGGAATTCTCGAGCCTGGGGCTGGCATGCCAGCGAGCAAGCGGCTCGCGACGCTAATGATCGCTACATCGTCATCGATACACCCAAGGAGACTCAGCCCATCCCGAAAACCTTGAACTGGGACCTTTGGGTGGGACCGGCTCCAGAAACGCCTTTTCACAACCACTATTTCGAGGGTCCTTTGTGGTATCGCTGGTGGAATTTCGGCAATGGCACTATGTCGGATTTGGGTAGTCACTGGATAGATCTTCCCTTTTGGGCCTTGAAGTTGGATGCTCCGCTGACCATAGACTCGAAGGGGCCGGAACCGCATCCTGCCATGGCGCCCGCTTCGATGCAGGCGATTTATGAATACGGGGCCCGCGGTAATTTGCCGCCTGTGAGACTAACCTGGTACCAGGGCGTGGAAAAGCCGCAAATCTGGAAAGAAAACGGAATTCCGCAGTGGGGTAGTGGTCATTTGTTCGTCGGCGACAAGGGAATGCTGCTTTCGGATTATCAAAAGCACGTTTTGCTGCCAGAAGATAAATTCGAGGGCTTCAAAGGACCGAATCCATTCATTCCTCGATCTCCCAATGGCCATCATCAGGATTGGGTTGACGCTTGCAAGGGAGGCCCTCCTGCCATGTGCGACTTCGAGTATTCAGGATTGCTTACGGAAGCCAATCACTTGGGTAATGTCGCCTATCGGACTGGCAAGAAAATCAATTGGGACAGCAAAGAGATGCGCGTGACTAATTCCCGAAAAGCAGAACAGTATGTTAAGCGTGAATACAGAAAAGGATGGTCGCTCAGTTAGACGCTCTCTGAAGCGACCTGTGATGCTTAGCGCGTATGTCTAGGTCGAAAAACGAGTATTGGAAAACTAGTAACCATGAATCGGCGAAAATTTATTGAACACTCCTTAGTCGCCGGGGCTGGTCTGGCCTTTGGCCCCCAGTTGACCTGTGTGGCTACCGTCAGGACAACCCAAGTCCAAACGAACGGATTTTTCACGATTGGGAAAGAGGATGGCCATTGGTGGCTGATCGATCCGGAGGGAAAGCCTTTCTTCACGGTTGGGCTGAATCACATCGATCCGGCTAGTTTGCGCTATCCGGAGAATATCCACATCTGGCGGGAGAAGTATGAGGGTAGTAGCTTGAAATGGATACAGGAATCGGTGGTTCCCAATTTAAGAAAGTGGCGATTTAATACGGTTGGCTGGGTTCAGGAGGTGACGGTTCGCAAGTGGCGACACTCGCGTCCGTTCACGGTGGATGAATACAAGGCTTTGGATATGCCGTATTGCCACTTGCTTCCCTTCATGGAATCGCATCAGTGGGAGAAGCATACGGTCCATTTCGATTTCTTTAGCGACGATTGGGCGGAGTGGTGCGATTATGTCGCTCGCTCGCATTGTTCGGAATTGAGCGACGATCCCAATCTGATCGGATATTTTTACAGCGATTGCCCCACTTGGACTCACGATCGGCCTGAGAATAGTTGGCGGGGCTCGATCTTCGATCCGAAAAAATTAGAGTCCGAAACAGGTCGAGACGAGTTGAGCGCTTTGGGCCATCAGTATTATAAAACGACCCATGACGCCATCCGTCGTTACGACAAGAATCACCTCATTTTAGGAGATCGATATGAAGCCAATGCCCATATTGCCATGCCGCTAATCGAAGCGGCCAAGCCCTTCATAGATGTGCTTTCCTTCCAAGATTTTCGGGATCCGCTGAAACACTTGGAGCATTGGCACAAAGTCACAGGGATGCCGGTGTTGCTGGCCGATGCCGCTGGAAATATACCCGGCGACGATGACTTCCGGCGAAATGACGGAGAATGGTACGCAAGAGTCCTGCACGGGCTCTACGAGAACCCAGGTTGCATTGGCTTCCATTTGTGTGGCGCTTACCAGCGAAATAAAGCCAGACGCCGTGGTCTTCTTGACGAATTCGAAAAGCCGGACCAGGAAAACGTGGATCTGATCACGGCTGTGAACGAGAGGATTGTGCGACTGATGGACGAACGGTTCTAGCATGGGCCCGTTCTAGGTTAAGCCAATCTGGGCGCTCGGAGATCGCCCGCTACCCATATTTTCCTCTAAAGATCTTTACTACCAGGGGTCTTTTACGGCTATAAAGGGCGATGTTCCAGTCGACTCTTTGTTGACACGGAAAAAATTTTTCTAGAATCGAGTACCGGAAAATAAGTATATTTTACCGATGAAGATCGACATCTCGAAACCACTAGCAACGGTGGCATTCGGCCTGTTAATCCAAGTCAGCTGCCCGAATGCCTTAATTCCATCTGTCAGCGCTCAGGATCCGGAGGGCGGGTCCGTCTCTGCTGGAAAATCCATTTTTCCAGACAAAAACCTGGAAAAGGCGGTTAGAAAGCAAGTGTTCGCCAAGCGCAACAATCAGGACCCCATTACCGCTGAAGATGTGAAGTCCATATCCACGATTGAAGGCCGAAATTTGGAGATAGAAGATTTAACCGGGCTGGAACATTGCAAAGCGCTCGCCTCCTTGAAATTGCCGGGCAACCAGATCAAGGAACTGTCCCCGGTTGCCGGGCTCGCCCGTATTCAATTGCTGGATTTGAGCGATAATGAGGTTACGGATATATCCGTCCTTAGGAGCCTGGAGAGCCTGCAGTATATCGATATCGAGAATAATCAGGTATCGTCGATCGCCGCATTGAGCAGTCTGGAGAATGTGAATTCCTTTTATGCTGAGGGTAACCAGATATCGGATATCAGCCCGCTCTACAATTTGAAGCGGCTTTGGTCTGTGAGCGTAGGGCAAAATAGAATAGAGAACCTTGATGGAATCTCAAATCTGAGTCATGTGGATAGCTTTGGCCTTACGGATAATCAGATCAGCGATTTGGGGCCGCTCTTAGAAATGATCCGCGGCCGAGAAAACGGGGGGCGCTTCTTGCGCGTCTACTTGAAAGGGAATCCGTTGAACTCGTCCAAAGCCAAAGCCCAACTGAAAGAGTTGAAAGAGCTTGGGTTGAGGCTGGATGTGAACTAAACCGCGCCGAGAAGTCGCGTTCCACCTTTCATATTTCGGAAGATCGAGCGTCTGCTCTTCTTGCGCGATGTCCGACCGGCTATCCTTGGGCGATGGAATAGATCTCGCTCGAGCAGTTCTTTAACACTTTCTCGAGGGCAGGGTAGGGCTCTCCCCAGCCGTCAAGGAGGCCTGAATGCTGGCGGTCCGCTTTTCGGGGAACTAGCTGCGAGGCGTCGATCAAGCCGCAATAGTGCCAGCCCACGAATTCGGGTCGGGCGAAAGCGGAACGGAAGAACTCCTCAGTCCACTCGGCTCGCATTTCCAAATTGTCAGCGACCGGACCGAATGGCCTCGGCATGATTTCCGTGGTCATGGTAAAGGCTGCGTCGCCATTGATAAAGGGTTTGTCGACTTGGGCGGACCAGCGGTCGAGCCCTGGTTTTTGAACTTCGTAGCGAGCGTACATCTGATACATTACAATCTCGGTGTACTTGCTGGTGATGGGTAGGACGGTGTCTAGCGAATCGGTATTGGCGTGGAGCTTGTCCCCGACAAAAATATGGTTCGGATCGTATCGCCGGATTGAGTTGCGGGCCGTTTCGTAGTACTTGTCCACAACGCGATGGAGAAATGCTACGTTATCGCGGGATTCGTTAGCATTGGATAAACGAGTTTCGGGCCGCCAATTTTCCAAAGAAGCCAGATCGTCGAATGACTTGAAATTCGTATCGTAAGTTGTATTGAAATCTTTGATGCGATCGCGATAAATGTCCTTCATGGTTTCGACGTATACCCGTTTTCCAGGAGCGTCGCTTCCAAGATTGCGAAGCCGGCGAGGCCAGCCCATCCGCGACGGTCGACGGGCTCCACCGATGGTGTCCACGCGTTCCCGCAAGTCTTCCTCGGTGAACAAGGGGCAGTCGGTCATAGAGTAGCCGCATTGAGGAGAGAAAGAAGGAAGCTGGCTACACTAGGAACGTTGTCACTCAG
>CAYOLG010000073.1:0-9490 GCA_964404745.1 uncultured Opitutaceae bacterium | reverse complement strand
ATCCGTGGCAAGTTTCCCCTCAAAACGCTCCACCCACTAAAAACCCAGTAGAACCTTTATTATAAACATCGATTATTCCGTTCGGGCTCAAGCCGTCAGTGGTTTCCACGACGTGTTGCATCCAAATAGCCGTCGGCAATGTGTTCGTAGCCCCAAGATCTTCCTTTTTGCGAAAGATTCCGGACACTAACGGCCGCGACGTGCCATGGCAGAAGTATCTGGTCTGTGAAACTGGCCCTAGAAGCCGGCGCATAATGCGGAGCCAAAGCTTCTCTCGCATCCATTTGCTGAAGTTTTACGCCGCAGCGGCCATCTTAAGGTTGATGGACGCGCCAACCGGCCCTTCAATCATGCATCTGTCCAACCCGAAGCGGGATTTGAGATGGCCGATGATCGACTCGACCGCGGACCTGCGGTCGAAATGCCACTTGCGCTTCCTGCGAAGGTAGGCACTGCCTTCAATCTTGCGATCCTCCGGAAACAGTAGCTGCGTCTCCCCTACGCTTTTCCGGCTGCGGTATCCCCTGTCCACCAGGCAGCTACCGAAGCGGCGGGCGCCCGTTCTAAGAGTAAAGCGTCGAGAAGAACTCATCCAGAGAGCTCCAGTCGATTGTGTTGCACAGAAGATACAATCGTGGCGCCCGCCTTCTATTCTGAAGGTAGGATACGGTGTGACGTGCTGGTCAAGAGTGTCCGCAAGGCTCATGCCTAAGAGATTTTTTTGGCCGATTTCGGGCTTTGGCTTTCCTTTCATCGTTGTCCGGTTTTGAAGCTCATTTTGGCCATTTACGGGCATCCAATCAACATAATTTTGTAGCTAAGCTTCTAATAATAAGATGCTTAAACACTTTTTAAGAGCCGACTAATTACTCGGAATCGTTTTTGAGAATGAGGGGTTGCCTCAAATTGCGCTGGATAATCCGTCGCAGAGTACCAAAATAGGTTTTAAATTTATCACCTGAACTTAGGCGCGACCAGCAGAATCGAGAGCCTTCTGCTACGAAGCGCGTAGTGGGCATGCCCATTGTTCTCATTGCCAAGCGCCTTCCGTGGGTTGATGCTTTTTTACGTAAGAGGCCGATTTGCGAGGCTTCGATTTTCCATAACTCGGCTTTTTCAAGATTGAGGTACCCAGTCGCCATCGCGCCTTCAATAATCTCTTTACCTTTTCGGCTGCGAGCGAGGACAAGGGAGAAACCAGGATTTTCGCCATCGGGCTCTTCGTACCAAGGATCGCCACAACTAATATCGGCGAGTTCACCACTCCCATCAGGCCAGATTTGGGTTGACCACGGGCGGAACTTTTGCAAGTAGGCCCAGCTTTTTTGGTAGATCAAGTGTTGGGATTGCCTATCTTGGTCGTCAGTCGTGGTGAAATAGCCGGGCCAGCCGTGACCACGATAGCGAACGGCGGTCAGGTTTGAGCGGTCCACCTTTAACTCTTTCACCAGTTCTTCGGTCGCTCGAGTCGGTGGGGTTTCGGCACAGAAAAATGAAAGCGTGACGCCAACCTTTGATTTCAGCGCGGGCCGAATTTTTTCCGTGTTGCGAACAGCGGCGATTTCGGCGGGTTTGCCGACTATGACACAGGGGCTAGCAGCCTCTTCCACCAGTCTTAATCCATCACAGACGGAGGCTGGCGAGTAGCGTGAGCCGGCGGCAGCCATGAGATCGTCTCTCGTTTTACTGAGGGTGGTTTTGTTGCGGGTGGCGTTTTGGGGATCTTGAGCGATATGGAGCGTTCCAGTCATGCCCAGTTTTTCGATGCAGTAGGCGCTGATGGCAGTGAGAGCCCCACCAGAGGACCCTTTAAATCGGATTTCAGGATCAGTGGCGTATCCTTCCCATGATTCGGTAATGTGGCCCCATTTTTTTTTGAAGCTTGGAGTCAGGTCGGGATGACTCGATTCGTTATCGAAGTGGCTGTAGTCGATTTGGACAGAGGGGCAGACGGACAGGCAAGCGGTCTCGACTTCAGGCTCGATGATTGGAATGGCTTTGTACGGGCGTATGCCCTCTTCAGGGTAATCGATCATTCGATAGGCCCCGCTACTTGCATAGGCGCAAGCGCCACAGCCGATACAAAGACGTGAGGAGACCACTTCGGAGATGCTAGCAATTTTTGGCATATGCGAAAGGTAGGCAGATCGAGAAAGTTGTTGAGCGGGCGACGCTTATTTTAGATATACGATCCTGTGCAGAGTCACTTTTCGACGGTTGTAGGTGGATTGGAGCAACGGAGGACTCAATTCGATTGAAGGCATTGTATTGATCTCGGCGGGGCTAGCGGCGGATTCTGGAGTTTCGCACAGGAGGAAATAGTCGGGCTTGAGTTCTCGTATGCGAGAGGCCTTATTCTTTGCGATTTTCATGTAGAGTGAGTCCATTCCTGCTCCAAGGGCAAATAAGGGAGCCCAGTCTCCTGCGATGGAGCTACCGCGAGGTATGGTCTGGACGATCGGTGAGCGAAAGACCTCGGCCTCGAATTTCGGATTAAGAGAGAGAAGTCAAATATGCGAATGCTACTGTGCATTACAGAGAGCGAACTGAGTGCAGCGAAAGCCAATAGGGGCCAGCCTGACGAATTTTTAGGAACCGGTATCGTCTTGAAAACGCAGATTAGCCACACTGCGAGAATCGCGAAGGCTGGGAGAATCGGCCAGAATCCATGCGCTAAGAGAGAGGTTGGAATTTGCTCGGGGCTCAAGTTGGAAAGCAGGTTTTTGGCAGCCCTCGCGCAAAGATAGGCTAGAGCGAGTGAAGCGATGGCGACCGCGATCGTGATGATAAAGGGCGCTTTTTCTCGTGGTTTATGCCAAGGGCGCAGGATCAGCCATTCGCAAACGACCAGAGCAAACGCAGGTATTATCGGTACCCAGTAGCGCGGCGGATCCGTGGTAAAAAGAGCCAGAGCGAGCGGACCACCGATTGCCATGGATATGAGGGCAGTTCGGTAAGAGGATGCCACGATACTCTCGAATCGAGCGAAAAGAAGGTGGAGGGAACTGGCTATGCCTGCTAGGGTGAGAAAAGGGGTGAGGGCGAGTACTGGTGTTGAGAGAAAATTTGAAAGATATGCTTGAGGGTTGAGTCCGAGGCGGGCTAGCCAAATGTGGCGGGTAGCGTAAAGGATTGCCATTGATGGAAGGGCGGCCACCAAAGCGATGAGGTAGGGATTGCCCCAGCGTTTGTTGCGTTGGGTATATAGGAAGCGTAAGATGAGTCCGGCGATGGCAGGTGCCGTATAGACTACGCCGGATGCTTTGATACCAAATGCTAGGATTGCGGAGAGTCCTATGAGAAGGGCCAAAGGCAGCCAGTTGGCATCGTCGGATAAATGAGCAAGCATTAACGTGCCTGCGTACAGCAGCGTGATCATGGGCATCTCGAAGATGGCGATACGGCTGAAGAAGAAGATGCCACTATCGACTGAAAGCAAGATTAGCCCAACAAACAGGGCAACTGTCGAAACGTGGCGTCGGAGTGCCAGGAAGGTGACAGCCAGGAATGCTACGAAGTATAGAGCGGTTGCGAGGCGGGCCGCCTCGACCTTCGGTTCGAGTAGTGAATAAGCGGCGAAGTAGGACCAATTCGTGATAGGGCTGCTTTTCATCCAGCCTCGGTAGTCGTTTTCGTCGTTCCAATGGGTATGCCCGTGTACGACGAGATTGCGAGGGGATAGAGTCTTGTTTCCTTCATCTACATACTCACCCGCGCTGTAGGGAGCAACCCAGGTTGGTGTATCAGCCCCGAGATGAAGGAATCGAACGGCACAAAGAGTGAGAATCAAAACGACGGCGAGTGGCGCCTGATAGCGGGGCAAAGCGGGTGTTTTGGGACTGGAAGAAAAGTTTGAATCGTTGTTCATTTTATCGAACTGATTGCGTGAATTGGTTGATTGTTTCTTGAATTGTTCTGTTCAATTCCTCTTTAGGTATAGTCAATTTCGCAACGCAAAGTTCGAAATTGAATTGGGCGTCACGCTCGGAGTATGAGAGTTGGTCTAGCTTATCGCTGAATGTATAAAACTTGAAGCCTTCGTAGGCTCTGCAATTTTGTTCTACAATCGGAATAGCGCCACAGAATATGGCTTCGAAGAAACGGTAAGACCAAACACAGTCACCCGAAGGACAGAGGATAAATTCGGCGTCGGCTAGGTTTTCAAAGTAACGTTGGTCCCAGCCCTTGATGGGGAAAACCCGTCCTCGGTCGGAAAACCAGAACAGAAGCTGGTCTATTTTTTCCCGGTGGTCGTTGGAAAGTCCGAAGATGCGGAATAATCGATTCTTTATTCGACGAGCGGTGCTATCAAAGTTGGTAACAGACAGGTTGGTACCCTTGCAGTTGTCTTTGATCCAAGCATTGATCAGGTCTTTTCTTTTTTCGGTAACCAGTCCGATGAAAGCGACTTTGTGCGTTCGTTTGCTGGGCCAGAGATTTCGGCATTTGTTTGCTATCGACCTGGGAAAAATGAGTGCACGCTCGAGTTTTCCGATTCTAGTAAGTGGGGCTTGATGGGAAAATTTAAGCGCGTCTGTGATATCGATCGAATCTTGGTTTCGCGGGTACAGATCTAGCTTAAAATGTTCTTGTGCAACTTTGAATTTTGGAAGGTCTTCGTTTCTAATACAGACCTTATAATCCGATTCTCCAAGCGCTTGGATGAGCCGAACTTGTTGTATTAAATTGATTTTCCAATTGATGAAGAGGTATTTCATAGTTGTAAGAACTGGTGATGCGAAGTTGCTTGAAAAACGCTGGATAAGAGGTTGTTAGATTTTATTTGAGGCGTCTTTGATAATTCCTGCGAAAACTAACTTAAGTCTCAGGCGAGCAGCTTCCGATGCAGCCTTTAGAGCCTCGCGGCGAGCGTCACGAGAGCGTAGAAGAGCGACAGATTTGCTTATTGCGGTTGAAGTGGTCTCGTCGCGTGCGTCGACAACCCAGTCTCCCATACCCACGCTTTCGAATACGCCGAGGAACTTCATGCTGTAGGCTATCCCGACGCAAGGGATGCCTTGAGAGAGGGCGGCGATGCAGGAGTGCATTCGAGAGCCAAGGAAACCGTCGCAGCGGGCAATGATACCCTTGATTTCGTGCTGGTCGTACTCGGTGTCGATTACCTGGATGCGAGAGTGAAGTTCCACAGGGAGACGATCTTTTAACCGTTGGCAGGCTTCGTTGTCGCTTTCGACATCCCCGCTGGGGGCATAGGTGTGTGGAACGAGCCAGATGTCTTCGGTGCCGGTAGCGAGGAGCTCGCGGACGAGGCCGTCCAGGAAGTCCGGATACTGGAGGCTGAGGCCGAACTGGTTCTTGCGGTCGTATCCGCCATTGTACATGAGACCGTTGACGTTGATACCGATGAGTGGGTTTGATGGCTCCCGGGGAAGTGGTGGGCGCAGGACTTCGAGAGCGAAGGCGACGTCAGGACTGAGGAGGATTTCCGTGTCCGGGCCGACGAGCTCTTGGGCAACTTTTTGGCTCTTGGTATCGCGGGCAATGATGTGGCTGGAACGCTTGAGAAGGAAACGTGCCATAGCCCGAGCGAGGCCGCTATTGTAGGGGCCATAGGTTTGTGGATACTGCACAATACTGCCATGGACGAGTATAGCGGTCCAGGCGCAGAGAAAGCCGAAGAAATAGCGCTGCATGCCATAGATGTCGCTGAAGCTGTCGCCTCCGCGAATGTCGCCGACTATGTCGCAGGAGGCAAGGCAACCAATCCAAGGTATCTTGCGGGCTAAGTAGCGTCGCCATGCTTGGATTGGCAAGAGGCGGTAGAGCAGAGACATGGCGAAGATCCAGGGCAGGCAGGTGACGAGTCCGGACTTGAAGGTGTGGCGGTAGTTGATTGCCTTGATCTTAACGCGTAGGCCATCGATGACGGTATTGAGTGGCGCTGGGCTTGGTGAGCCAACTAGAAGGGTTGCCTCTACATTGGGGCGTCCGTTGGCAAAGAGGTTGACGAGGCCGGATGCGAGAGCGAGCACACCGCGGTTGCCGGAACTGGTGGGCGCTCCGATGATGACCACTGAAAACGGTGTGTCGCTGGTTTCTGACAGGTGATTGCTCATTGAGACGCTTGTTTGACCGCAGAGTTAGACTAGATCCCTGCGTTCGTGGCGGTCACCGAGGGGAAGGTCCACGAGGTCAATGCCCTGGACTGGATCGTCTTCGAAGCGGGTGCCTTCTATGTAATGGACCGCGGATACGTCGATTTCGCCCGGCTGGCGCGCATCCACTCGGCTCATGCGTTCTTCGTCATCAGAGCGAAGGGCAACATGAGCTTCTACGTTCGCGAGTCGCGCACGGTGGACAAGTCCGCCGGCCTGCGGTCCAACCAGACGATTCGCCTCAACGGCCCCAAGACCAAGGGGCTCTATCCCCACGACTTGCACCGGATAAGCTTTCTGGATGCGGAAACTGGGAAGCGGCTGGTCTTCGTGACGAACAACTTCGAGATCGACGCCGCTGTTGTGGCGAAGGTCTACAAGGCTCGCTGGCAGATCGAGCTCTTCTTCAAGTGGATCAAGCAGAATCTGCGGGTCAAGGCCTTTTACGGGCTGAGCGAGAACGCTGTGAAAACCCAGATCTGGATCGCCATATGCGTCTACATGATGGTGGCTATTCTCAACAAGACCCCCAGAATCGACCAAAGCATGAGCCGAATCCCCCAAATTATCAACGTAAACATATTCTCGAAAAACTCTATTCATCAGCTACTTATGAAGAAGTATATAAGAGATCCAAATGTTGATATTTCTAACCAATTGATGTTCAAAGACCTTTAACTGGACGCTAGTGATACTTTTTCACTAAAGCAGAGAACTTGAATCTCTATAACGAACATAAAAGATCATCAACGTTTTTTCGAGAGCAATCATTCTTACCAATAAATCCACCAGCTCGTTTAACAGCCTCATATATAATAAAGTCCTTCGGTATAAGGGATCGGATTTTCTCAATACTTTCGGAAGAAATTTTCGGCAAAGTTTTTTTGGAAGATACGTTTTTATGGCCTATGACTATTTGTTTTTGGAAATATTCCGAGAGCCAATTTTCCAGTTTACCAATGTTATCGAGCGTAAATATATTATCAACGATAAGTTTATTTTGGTAAACTATATACTCGCTTTGAGCTACAGAAAACCCGCTGTATCCAGCATTCGTTCCACCAAACAACTTCGCCCTCACGGATCTATGTTTTAACATGGAAATTAACAGTTTTTCAATATTAGTGTGTTGAACTTTAAGATTCGCAAAGATCTGCTTTTCTTTCTCGGTTGAAAAGATAGAAGAAGAAAAGTGAGAGATTATCGAAATTAACCGCTTTATTGGGTCTCTAACAATCGCAAACGTATTACAACTACTATACAAATTATAGTCGGCTAAGCTAAAAGCACAAGCAGGGAAGTGACGAATGTGCCTGTGGCCGAAGGCATTAGCTATGGAAGTGCCTCCGCACTTTGGTATATGAATGAATAATAAACTACTTTCGGTTAGATCAGAATGAAAGATCGGGTATTCACTCCAAATTTTTTTGCCGTACAATTTGACCAGTTGTCGACTGGTTTGGGGCCTTGATCGCGAAATCCTCGTAAAAATATGCTCATTGAAAATTATAAAATATAATGATTGGATAAAATTTTTGTATTTTATAGTACTCTTCATTTCGTTCAAATGGAGGTATATTTATTATTCGGCGAAGCCTGGTGCTTATCGTTTCATTAATAGTGTTAGATTCCGACGAGTGTTAGTGTTTCTTGTTCTGTTCTTTGGTTGCTAGCCCTGTATCCACATCGGCTCTTTAGGGGGCTGGCAGCTGCCTCGATCGGAGTCCGTTTGCCCAGAGAGCTTTGTGATCTAAAGTTGTTATAATCCGCTCTCAATTTTCGAGCTTTTCGTGGACCTCGACAAGGCTAAGAAGAATTTCTGTGTTGAGAAGGTAGTCCCTGAGCCTTCCGTTGAAGCTTTATATCGCCGAGCAGGTCTTGGTTGGCTTGCCAGACCCGTTGAAGTCGAACTTCACGCTCCTCAGCTAGATCCATTGCTTGACCTTGCGTCCGCCGTCGATCTCCCTCAAGGAGCAAATAATCTGCTCCTCGCTATACCGCTATCTTTTGCTTTTCATGGGTTTCTCCTCGGTTGTAAGCCGGCGAAAAAACTAACACAAGCTTGGTCAAGCTTCAAGGGAGCAGGGCGCCTGTCCCGATAAAGCTCAATGAAACACCAAAATGATCAGCCGCATTTTTCGAACCTTTAATTTGATAGTTTACAGAAAGCGCTTTTCTATCAATCGCTTGTAAAGATACTGATTCAGAGAATGACGATGAAAGCTTTAAGCGGATAATGTTCAACGACTTTTATCGCGGCGTACTGAGGGTAGCGTTCAAGTGCTTTTCTCATAAATTCAAAGAATGTAGGATTTCCAGTTTTTCCAGTTGGAAATTTATTTGAGAATGAGATTTCCAGGCGCTGACGGAAATTCAGAATCGCTGCCTTTAGAACTTACTGAGTAGTTATCCCAATTGCCCTCAACTTTAGTCGTCACCTTGCTTTGCGTTTTGCCTCCTCCCACTGCAATCGCTTTTACCGTAGCCCCGACAGAGATGTTTACGGGCGTGAACTCCGTAGCCAAAGTGTCTCCGGTCGTTGGGGTGCTGCCGTCCGTCGTGTAATATATCGAGGAATCGTACTCTCCGCATCGAAACATCGCGTAGTACGTGCCGCTCTCTTCCCATGTCACAATGTCCGGTGGCGGAGTTTCCGTAATAGGCACATTCCAGTCGTTGTAAGTGGGTCCTGAATACAAAACTTTTAGCTCTTCTAAGGTCTGGCCAGCGAAGGTGTATCCAGCGGGGTTATCGTTGTAGAAAGGTTCTCCATGCTGAGATCTGTATCGGCCCGTCCCATCCTCTACCGCGTATCGCCAGTCGCTAGCATTAGGCCCCCATGTGGTTCTGTAATTGACACAGTTTCCGACAGCTACCAGCGGATTACAGCCGTTATTCTGGTCCGTGGTTCCAGGCATGGCGATAGGATCGGGATCAGACCAACGGCCATGATCGCCAATTCGGAGGGCATATTCTACTGGGTCGGTTGTGTTAACCATTTGCCCGAAATTGTCAAAAAGGATGCAAATCGCCGCAAAGTCCCTGAAGTTGTTTTTAGTCGTTCCCGCGTATTGGGTCGCTGGAGATTCTGGTGGTCCATCGATATAGCGATGAGGGTCCGCTGCGGTCTTTTGGCCTCCGTTGGTCGGCGACTTTTCAGCGGTGTCGTATCTGCTCCTGGCAATCATCTCGCCCCAATATCTGCGAGCGGTATCGAAAGGAATCGTTGCCGATGCCGTAGCCCTCCGATTATGTCCATCACCCCAGAGCAAGACGCCAGTTCTACCGCGCATGATTTGCTGCATCTCCTGCGGCCCTTGCAGATCATTATCGCTATTCCAGTTCTCGTAGGCGACTTTTTGCATATTCTCCTG
>CAYOLG010000072.1:0-9860 GCA_964404745.1 uncultured Opitutaceae bacterium | reverse complement strand
CCGAGCCTACTTTGGTTTGGCTCTCGGTGAATCATGGAAACGGAGTGACCCGCCGATTGGCGGGACCGGTAACGGTAAATCCATCTGGAGCGTTCACCGCGGCATCATTTAGCTTGCCGGATTCGGGCGCGGCCAGAGCCTTGCGGCTCGACTTCGTCAGCGAGCCAGGGGCCTTCGTGGAAATTGATTCCATGCAAGCGAATTGAGCGAAGTTTTAAAACTCGGTTTGACATCGCTACGTCGCGTAGCGACTTCGCTAGATCCTCGACGTAGTCGAGGCCAGGATCGCTTCAACCACCTGGTGGGTTCGCGGCAGGATCGATTGCTTGAGGTAGGGAGAACCGTCTCGGTACTCCAGGATTGCATGTGACGTAACGTTGAAGTAGCTCGGTTCTTTAGACCGCGTCCTGATCCGGAATAAAGTAGGACGGGCATCCTGCCTGTTTGAAACACAGGCTAGAAGCCTGCGCTACTCTTTCGATCGCGGCCTAAAGACCGCGACTACTTTCCGAAGCTACAGCGTCGCCAGGTGCTGGATACTTTGATTTACGCTCTTGATGGGGTCAGGAGATTGATCTTGCTCGACGTGGCAATGATCGACGCCGGCCGCCCGGGCAACCCTAATGATTGGCTCCCAGTCGATAACACCGTCTCCCAGCTCTTGGAAAGCGTCATTGGGAACCTTGCCAAATTCGGGAGTTTTGATGCCTTTCTTCAGGTCCTTTAGATGCAACTGCGACACGCGGCCCTTAAGCTTGCGAATGAGTTTGACTGGATCTTCGCCGGCGACGGCAACCCAGAAGACATCGACCTCGAACTTCATGTCCTCCGAGAATTCGTCCATGAAAACTTGATACCCAGTTTGCTTGCCTTTGAGGGGTTGGAATTCGAAAGCGTGATTGTGGTAGGCTAATTGGATACCGGCGGCTTTGGCTTTGACCGCAGCCTGGTTGCAGTTCTCTGCCAGGCGCTTGTAGTCATCGAGCGTTTGGCGATTCCCGTCATGCACGTAGGGCACGACCAAGTGAGAGAGTCCGGCGTCTTTGGCTTGATCGAGGATTTTATCGAATGGGATAGTTCCTTTCTTGTCGGGATCCGTTACCGATTCCCAGGCGAAGTGGCTGGAGTTGACGGCAAGTCCGAAGTCCTTGGCCGCTTTGATCATTTCTCCCGCGTTGGGAAATCCATAAGGCTCGACTTGCTTGTAGCCGGCCTCCGCGACCGCTTTCAATGTACCCACGGTATCCTCCTTGATTTGGTTGCGCAGCGTGTAAAGCTGGAGCCCGATCTCTTTGCGATAGCGGTTGTTCTTTCCGAGGGCCATGGCTTGGAAGGCGGCCGATGAAGCGAGGGAAGAGGCCAGGGCGGTTCTAAGAAAATGACGTCGTTGCATAGTGTTCAGTGATTTATGAATAGTGGCGTCAAACTGAGGACTGATCAACCACTAGGCAAGCTCGGACTGGTGATCAGCGAATGGACCGAATGCTCACTCACGGCAATTATCAGATTGAATTAGGTAGCATTGCCTTAAAACTAAGGGTTCGTTTTCTTCAATTATGAGTATCAAGAATCCCGTCTCAATCGCAGTTTTCTCCGTAGGACTATCGGTCAATTTTTTGATGTTCGCTCAGCCGGCGGCGACTATACCCGTCCAGCAAGACGCGGAATGGGCGGTTAGCTGGTGGAGGCCGCGGCATGAGGAGAAGCTGGCGGAAGCGAAAGCCCGCGGTGGTGATGTGGAACTGGTTTTTATCGGCGACTCTATCACCCATGGCTGGGACGAAGGTTTGTGGGCGGAAAATTTCTCCAAGTACGAGGCCTTTAACCTAGGATTCAGCGGGGACCGGACCGAGCATGTGCTATGGCGTATCGATCATGGAGCTCTAGAAAATCTCTCCCCGAAAGTGACCGTGATCATGATCGGAACCAACAATACCGGGCATGGCGAGGGCCATCCGCCCGCCGATACGGCCAAAGGAATCGAAGCGATCATCGATCGGGTCCAGGAGCAATTGCCTGAAACGAAAATCGTCTTGCTCGCGATCTTTCCTCGAGGGGCTTCGGCGGATGACCGCATGCGGAAGGTGAACAAGGAGATCAATGGCTTGCTCCCGGACATAGCAAAACGGAAGGGAGTGGAATTTCTCGATATTAACTATCTGTTCGTGGAAAACGATGGAACGCTACCCAAGAACGTAATGCCGGATTTGTTACACCCTAATAAAACGGGTTATCGATTGTGGGCGGCGGGATTGAACCCTGTATTGGAACGGCATTTCGGGACAACAAAAGAAGTGGAGCCAAAAGAGGTGATCGCGCTATGGTCAAGCGGCGTGCCTAAACCGCACGATAGAACATTGGTTGAGAAGAGCGAAGTGGGTCCGCGCAATGGCCCCGGCACGGTTAATCGAGTAACCAACGTGTCGGAACCCAGCATCACGTGGTATCCGGCAAAGGGGCGCCGCCCGCGAACCACGGTGCTGGTTTGTCCGGGAGGGGGCTATAATATCCTCGCCTGGGATTTGGAAGGCGAAGAAGTCGCGGAATGGCTCAATTCCATCGGAGTCTCCGCCGCTGTGCTCAAATATCGGGTACCCAAAAATCGCGAGGGGGCTTTGCAGGACGCCCAGCGGGCTCTAGGACTGTTGCGGAGGAATGCCAAGAAATGGAATTTGGATCCAGAGCGCATCGGCGTGCTCGGCTTTTCCGCAGGCGGGCATCTTTCCGCTACCTTGAGCAATCATTGGAGGGAACGAAAGTATCCGAGAGTGGATGGCGCGGACAGCGTTTCTTGTCGGCCGGACTTTACGGTCTTGGTGTATCCTGCCTACATCGGTACGCCGGAGTTCGAAACGGCGGAGGATTTCTCTGTGGATGAGGGAGCGCCTCCTGCCTTTATCGTCCAAACTCAGGACGATACACGATACTTCCCAAGCGCTATAGCCTACAATACTGAGCTAGTTAAGCGGGGCATCGAAGTGGAATTGCATACCTTTCCGACTGGCGGGCATGGTTATGGTCTACGTCCATCGGCGTATCCAGTATCTGGTTGGAAGGATCTTTGCCGGGACTGGCTTTTGAGGCGGTAAGCGTTTTGTCTGAATTGGTAGGGAGGACCGGCTCGGTCATCCAAAATATAATTCATGCATTTTATCACCGTTCCGCAATCTGCAGAACTATGACGCGATAACGAACGAATACTGACCTCCCCATCGCGACAAACAGAATCCTGTTTAAATATGGATGACTGGGCCAGTCCTCTCTGCCTTTTTGAATTCGCTAGAGCATGGGACCTTTGAAACGACCTTTTCCCGTAGGAGCGGCTTCATGCCGCGATCAATTAAAATTAGATATCGCGGCATGAAGCAGCTGCGACCTATGAGATGATCACCCTTCCTGTCCTCTTCTTCCTCCAGTTTTCGCTTGGTCTCGGGAATAGAATTTATTCTCATAGTTCTATGTTCTCAATTCGTTATGCCACCGTCCTATTATTTGCTCTCGCTGTTTCCTCTCTCGCGTTGAGCGCTGATAAGCCCAACGTGGTCTACGTTCTGGCCGACGATCTTGGCTGGGGTGATTTGAGCTGCTTCAACAAGGAGTCAAAGATCCAGACGCCCTATTTGGACAAGATAGCTGCTCAAGGAATGAGGTTTACCGATGCTCATTCAGGATCAGCGGTTTGCACTCCGACGCGCTACGGGATCATAACGGGTCGCTACAGTTGGCGATCGCGCTTGAAAAGTGGAGTGCTCGGAGGCTCGTCCAAACATTTGATCAATACGAATCGCTATACAGTCGCGGATTTGCTCAAGGATCAAGGCTACCACACGGCCATGATTGGTAAATGGCATCTTGGATGGGACTTTCATTTCGATGAAGGCAAGCCGAGCAATACCTTCTTTCTCAATAGCGGCGAAGTGATCGACTACAAAAAGCGGGTTGAAAATGGTCCGGATGCCTTGGGGTTTGATTATTACTACGGACATTGCGGGTCCTTGGATATGGCTCCTTATGTCTATGTGGAAAACGGGAAGGTGACCGCAGCCCCGAATCGGATAACGGTTAACGACGACTACAAAGGATTCTGGCGGGAGGGCCCTACGGGCTCCGATTTCTATCACATCGACGTTACCCCGAACTTCGTGCGACGATCCATCGACTACATCGAAAAGAGAGCCAAGACCGGAAAGCCATTTTTCCTTTACCTCCCATTGCCCAGCCCGCACACACCGATTTTGCCAATCGACGAGTTTGAAGGGAAAAGCGGCACGAACGAGTACGGCGACTTCGTGCAGCAAGTCGACTGGCACATGGGGCAAATTATGGACGCCCTGAAGAGAAGCGGAGTCGCTGAGGATACGCTATTCATTTTCACCAGCGACAACGGGTGCTCGCCCCGGGCTGAGTTCGAGGAGCTAAGAAAGATCGGGCATGAGCCGGGGGGGATCTATCGCGGCAACAAGGCTGATGTCTACGAAGCCGGACATCGAGTGCCCTTTATTGCCCATTGGCCCAATGGGATCAGAGCGGGAAAAGCCTCTGATGCGACCATTTGCCTGACCGATTTGCTAGCCACCATGGCGAATATTCTCGATGCGGATTATCCTAACAATGCGGGAGAAGATAGCGTCAGCTTTTTGCCAGCCTTGAAAGGACAGGCTGGGCAGGTTCGTGAGGCGACGGTTCACCATTCGATCAATGGATCCTTCGCTATTCGCAAGGGCGATTGGAAACTGGTTTTGTGCCCCGGTTCCGGCGGCTGGAGCACTCCCCGACCTGCCGAAGCCAAGAAAATGTCGATTCCTCCAATTCAGCTGTTCAACCTAAGAAACGATCCGTCGGAAAGGAATAACTTGTATTTGACGAATAAAGACAGGGTTCGAGGAATGTATCGCTTATTGGAGTCCTATGTGGAAAATGGTCGCAGTACTCCAGGACCGAAACTTTCCAATGAAGGAATCACGACCATCGATCCCGACGGCTTTTCCGAGTTGAAGCGAGAGCTGGGTCTGTAGTAGGTAAAGCCGCTCCTACAATGATTCAGGGTAAGGAGGACTGGCTCGGTCCTCCGAAATCCATCCTGTCCGCAACGTTAGAGACAAATTTCCGTGTAGGGCGTCCTAGCGAAGTCCGTGGGATGATGACGACGTTCAAGATGGAGGACTGAGCCAGTCCTCCCTTCCTGATTTGGCAGGCCCAAAAGAGTGCCCTACAGCGTCCAGCCCTCACGGTAGGGCGGATTGATCAAGGCGTTGGCGTCTTCGTTGTTGGTGAAGCGCAGGTTTTTCGAGTCCCAATACAAGTTTTGGTCCTTCATTTGGATGGCGGCCATGCCGAGAAGGACCATTTCGGTTAAGGCCCCGCCGTATTCAAAATTTGAACTCGCTGGCGTTGCATCTCTGCCCTCTTTACAGGCTCGGATCCAGTCGCCTTCGTGGCTCCCATCGACTCTGGGTATCGTTTTGGCCGGTCGCTGGTAGGCTTTCATCCGCTCTTCGGGAATGATCCGCAAGCTGCCGGCCCCGTGCGATCCGTGCAGCATCTTACCTTTATCGCCGATGATAATGGCTCCGCTTTTCGGCAGCTCCCGACCCGATTCGAGTTCTTCAGGTCTTGGAGGTAGTAGACGCCCGTCGTACCAGATTAATTTTACTGGAGGCTTTTTGCCGCGAGCTGGAAATTGGTAGCGGACGATGGAGGCCCGCGGAAAGGTCTGCGAACTGACATCCGGCTCCCAGTGAGTCGTGGACGCGTTGATCATTTCCGGGGCCCCTAAGTCGAGGGCCCAGAAAGCTGGATCGAGAATGTGACATCCCATATCGCCAAGGGGGCCGGTGCCAAAGTCGATCCAAGCCCGCCATGTTTTCGGATGGTAATCCGGATGGTAGTGCCGGTACTGAGCCGGGCCTAGCCAAAGATCCCAGTTGAGGCTAGCTGGTATTGCAGGGCGTTCAAGAGACTTGGCTTTGACAGCGAATGTGGACCAGACCTGACCGCCTACTGGCCGATCGGTCCAAGCATGAACTTCCCGGACATTCCCTATAGCCCCGTCGTCGATCCACTCCTTCATGAGTCTGATGTATTCGGAGGAATGGCCTTGATTGCCCATTTGCGTCTGTACCCCGTAGCGGCGAGCCGCTTCGGTGATGGCTCGGGCTTCGCGCACTGTATGAGTCAGAGGCTTCTGGCAAAAGACATGCTTGCCGGCTTCCATAGCCCGCATCGTAATAACGGCGTGCGTGTGGTCCGGCGTGGCAATGATAACCGCGTCGATATCCTTTTGCTTGTCGAATAGCTCGCGATAGTCGGTGTAGACCTTCGCTTCAGGATAGGCCTTGTAAGTCGGGGCTGCGTAGTCGTGATCCACATCGCAAAGGGCGATGATGTTCTCGTTCTTGCACTTGCGGAGGTTAGAGGCTCCCATCCCGCCGACCCCGATTCCAGCGATATTCAGTTTCTCGCTGGGAGGCGTTTGGCCAGAACCGGCGATCACATGACGCGGTACTATTTGAAAGGCAGTAGCTGCGGCCGATGCGGCCAGAAATCTTCGTCGAGATAGGGGTGTTTTCATAAAAAAATATTTGTCTACTAGATAGTCTAGCGCCTCTGCCGGCAATGCCAATGCGAATTTCAGGACCCTTGGTCCTGAGCGTTGCCTAAGAATTGGTAGTCGCGGCCTAAAGGGCGTGAACAGGAAAGTAGCATAGGTTTCTAGTCGTGCCGAGGCATAGCTCGAAGACCGACTTGCATCTAAAACAGGCAGGATGCCTGTCCTACGCTTCGCGGCCTAAAGGCTCGCTCTACTGACAGCGATTGATGGGGAATTAATCGGAGGACTGAGACAGTCCTCCTTGCCAAATTATCAATTAATAGGTAGGGAGGATCGTCTCGGTCCTCCGTTTTACTCGAATGCTCAAAGATCAATTCTTTCATTGTCGAATGTCCCTGGAAGCGCGTAAATCAAGGCATGATAAAACAGATTACCCTGTTGTGTGCGGTCGCCACAATTTTCGTCTCCACTGGAACGTCCTCCGACAAGCCTAATATCCTCTTCATTTTCGCGGACGATCAGTGCTACGAAACCGTTGCCGCGCTGGGCTACACCGACATCGACACGCCTAATCTCGATCGGTTGGCCAATCAGGGAACGGCCTTTACCCAGACCTATAACATGGGAGGTTGGCACGGAGCCATTTGCGTGGCTAGTCGTACGATGATTAACACCGGCCGCTTTCTCTGGCGAGCCCGTGACCTAGAGCCCAAGCTTTCCCAGGAAATTAGCAATGAGCGTATGTGGTCGCAACTGATGCGCAAAGCGGGTTACGAGACCTTTTTCACGGGTAAATGGCACGTTAAGGCGGACACGGGAGCCATTTTCGATCACGTTTCTCATGTCCGTCCGGGAATGCCGGGGCCCATCTACTATCCGGAAGCTTACGGGCGCCCGATTGAAGGGCAACCCGATCCCTGGGATCCCACGGATCCAAAGTTTGAAGGATTCTGGGCGGGTGGACGTCATTGGAGCGAAGTGGTAGCCGATAATGCGGAGCATTTCATGGAAATCACCAGTAGCTCCGAAAAGCCCTTCTTTATGTATTTGGCTTTCAATGCCCCTCACGATCCACGCCAGGCGCCCCAGGAATATCTGGATCGCTATCCTTTAGATCGAATGGAGGTGCCCAAGAGTTTTATTCCCGAGTACCCGTACTCGGAAGCCGCCAATGCGAAGGAAATAAGAGATGAGGTATTAGCGCCTTATCCAAGAACCGAATACGCGGTTAAAGTGCATCGCCGCGAGTACTACGCGATTATCACTCATATGGACGAGCAAATCGGGCGAATTTTGGATGCATTGGAGAAAAGCGGCAAATCGGACAATACCTATATCTTCTTTACCGCCGATCACGGTTTGGCGGTTGGACACCACGGCTTCATCGGCAAGCAGAACATGTACGAGCACAGCTTGCGAGTGCCGTTGCTAGTAACCGGCCCTTCGATACCGAAGGGAAAGCGATCGGATGCTCGGGTTTATCTTCAGGACATTATGCCCACGTCTTTGGAATTGGCGGGCATACCTGTACCAGAGTATGTTGAGTTCAAAAGCCTTCTTCCCGTTGTGAACGGAGAGCGCGACCTTCAATACGACTATATTTACGGGGCCTACGAGCCGGGAAGCCAAAGGGCTTTTATCAGTCAGGACTATAAGATGATCCATTATCCCTCTATCGATAAGTATCGTCTATACAATCTGGATACAGATCCGCTGGAGATGAACGATTTAGCTGGGAAGGCCAAGTATCAAGGAGCCCTGACAAAAATGAAATCGGAGTTTTCCTGGTTCATGGGCCAAATGGCGGATCCATTGAAGTAGGGTTGCGCTGGATGTTCGCCGATTTGTATCCGAATCTAGGTAGGGAGGACCGGCTCGGTCCTCCATCAGTAGTCGCGATCTCCAGACCGCGACACGAGAGAGTAGCGCGGGCTTCTAGCCTGTGTCGAAAAAGGCAAGATGCCTGTTCTGGTTTGCGCGGCCAAACGACTGTGCATACTCTTGATAGATCGAATAAAGAATGACATCCCGATTAATTAGACAAGTCTTAGGCGCATTTCTACTGTGCAGCCTCAATTTCATGGGCTGGGCGCAGGCTGAAGCCGCCGATTTTCGCCCCAACATCCTCTTTATCATCACCGATCAGCATCACGCCAATATGCTTTCGGCGGCGGGCAATCCTTATTTGAAAACGCGGGCTCTCGATAGTTTGGCTCAAAACGGTATCCGGTTTACCAATGCCTACGCCACCAATCCGGTTTGCATGCCCAGTCGCGTTTCTATGGCCACGGGAATGATGCCGGGGCGGTTTGGCGTATTCAATAATGGGATGAAGGCGACTATTCCCGAAGAAGTGAACGCCAATTCTTTGGGTAAGCTCATGAAGCGAGCGGGCTACGCTACCTTTTACGGAGGAAAGACCCATTTGACGCCGGAGCTCGAGCCGAAAAATGCTGGATACGACGTTGTCGTTCGCGATCAGCGTGACAAGCTGCCCGGGGCCTGTCTAGAGTTCATCACAGAGGAGCGGGATGAGCCTTTTTTCGCGGTAGCCTCTTTCATCAATCCGCATGACATTTGTTTCGCCTACAATGCCAGAGCGGCAGACCCGGATCGAAAGGGGCTGGCTCTCGTGGACAAGCTGTACGCCCAAGCCAAGGCCCTTCCCGAGGACCAACTCCCGCCGCTCCCTGACAATAGTGGCATTCCCGAGAACGAACCGAGTGGCATCCAAGAAAACCTCAAGGTCGATGCTGTTACTCCGGCCAAATTGATTCGGGAGGACTATTCGGACCGAGACTGGCGCCACTATCGCTGGATCTATTGTCGATTGACGGAGCGGGTGGATGCTCAGATTGGCGAATTGCTCGACGGACTAGAGGAGTATGGCCTAGATGAAAAGACGTTGATCGTTTTTACCGCGGACCATGGGGATATGGATGGGAGCCATCGCTTAGCATCCAAGAATCTTTTCTATGAAGAATCCGCGGGCGTTCCTTATCTGATGCAGTATAAGGGGGTGATTCCTGCCGGAGTCGTTGACGAGAGAAGCCTGGTCAGTAGCGGTTTGAATACATTGCCAACCTTGGCGGCGTACGCTGGAATCAGTGTCCCAGATTTTCTGCTGGGACGGAGCCTGCGATCCGTAGCGGAAACCGGAACCGACGATCCTCGTCGCCCCTACGTGGTTTCGGAAAACGATATCGGTCGCATGCTTCGTACTGAGCGCTACAAATATTGCGTCTATATTTCCGGAGAGCCTCGCGAATCGCTGGTCGATATGGAGAAGGATCCTGGTGAAATGCGAAAC
>CAYOLG010000071.1:0-10635 GCA_964404745.1 uncultured Opitutaceae bacterium | reverse complement strand
GCGAGCTCTCATCAGTCGTACCGAAAGGGAGATGAAGGCCGCTGTTCGGCTATCTAAAGAAAGGTAGAATAGGCATCTTGCCTGTTTAGAGCAGAGGCCAGTCGCCGCTCTGCGAGCTATGCTCGGTAGGACTGGAAACCTGCCTGTGCTACTCTGTCTTTTCCTTAACCCGCCAGAATTCATCGAAGAATCCGGCGTCGAGGATCCCTTTAGGGTGCCGTTCGTTTCTGGATACACTGATGTCGATTACGCCCCAATCGGGTAGCTTAGGAACTTGGAGGGAGTTGCTTCCACCCGAGAAGGCGCTGAAGGTGAATCCTGAATTTAGGACGATGTAGCGCTTCGGATTGAGCGGATTTGGATAGATGAGTGTCGGAGCGGTTTCGCTTTGCTCGTAGGTTCTGCTATTCAAAGTGAACCTCTGACCCTTCCATTCGAGGGGAAGGTCGTCTAGGACTCGCTCCAGAATGCCGTTGCTGTCCGGATCCCCCCAAAGGACGAGGTTGCTTTCCGCAATGTCTTCCTCGGTGACTTCGGTATCGAGCTTCACTCGAGCCTCGCCCCGGAATTGGCGCCACCATTGAAGGATGGCATCTTGGGATTCGCTCTCTACCCAGCTGGCAAAATCCGGCGTACGAGATTTCCCGCTGGGCAAAACGAATAAAAACCGGCTCATAAAGGCATCGTCGATAGGGCCTTGCAAACCGGGTGACTTTTCCAGAAGGGAAGATTCCGAACCTTTTGGCGCCAGAGCCCACTTTCCGTCTAGTTTGCGAAACGAGAACCTGATGGCTCTTTCGCCCGCGTTTTTGGGTAGATTAACTCGTTGACTGTCGATGAGCAAGTGGGGTCTTTTGCGAGCATCCTTAAACGGGTTGCGATCGCTGGGAAAGTCGATGGTGAAGCCGCGTATGTTAGCTGTTTGCGCCTGGATGCGTTCCCGGTTCACGATTTCGGCTTGTACATCGGATCGTTTCCAATGTTCATCCAAGGCATCCACATTCAGCCAAAGCATGGATGAATAACGGAGTGTGTAGGTGGTGAAACGCAGGCTCGTTGGGTAGCGGTTTTTGGGCTGACTAAGCCAGGTATCCATTTGGGAATTGATCGTATCTATGGATACATCGTCATACTTGTGGCCCATGCCCTCGCCGATGACGTGAATGAGTTCAATACCTTCTCGTTGAAGGTAGGTCTCCATGATATCGGCCGCTTGTTTTTGCTTATCCTCCGAACCACTGTAGGCAATCGTCGGACAATGGAATAGATTGGCGGCGTATTCGGTGGCGTCGTACAACTGGAAAAGCGTCTTCTCGTACCAAGTGGGAAGTGGGTCCTTGCTCATCACGTTGGCATAGACCGCGGTTTCGGCAAAACCCGCCCCGGGAGCGGCGGCCGCCCAGCGTCCAGCGTGATGAGTCGCCATGTGCCAAGTGGCGGCCCCGCCCATGGAAAATCCGCGTACGGTGACTCGATCGTGATCGACAGGATACTGCTTGCTGACGGCAGAGAGGGCTTCAAAGGTATCGATCTCCCCAGCGAACTTGTTGGCGTTGCAGTAGCGCCCGAAAGGGTGCAGGACAATCGCGCCATCCGAGTGGAACTTCCCAGGTTTCGTTTCCCGATCGTGCAAAAAGCGTAGTTCGGAGAGTTGGTTATTGCGGCCGTGATACCAGATGTCCAAGCGTCCGGGCTTTTTAGATGCGAAATCGTAGTCTTCTGGAATTTCCAAGCCATAGGGCTGAACCGAATCATCGATGTCCGACACGTAGCCTCGAACGATGAGTCCGGTCTGCCGGGTCCAAGGAGCTTTGCCCATTTTGAGGGATGCCGCTCGTTCCATTCCTTTTCGGAGAAACTCCGCGGCTATTTGAAAATCGCTGGGATCCTTTTCTCGATAGAACTGATCGTGCACCAGCGCGTGGTGAACCGCGTTATAGTAGATGATGACGTCGGGAAGGAGCTCACGTACCTTTGGATTCGATACAGACTTTTCTTTCAAATCCTCGATAGCTGCGCCCAGTTCCGCTGTCCCCGCTTCTAGGATGGTCCTAGTCTCAGAAGGTATCGGAATGCCCGGAGGTGGATTGGAGGCGCTGAGCGCCAAGGTGGTGAACAAGTAACAGGCTAGAATTTGAATGGGGCGAAGCATAGGAAATAGCGAAGAGTGAATGGTGAGGAGTGAAATAGCATTCAGTAGGTCGGTGCTTTAGCCCGATGTTCTTTTAGCGTTTTTCGCGTGTTTAGCGGACAAAACAGGACGCGGTTCTTGAAGGTCTCGGGTCTCTCTTAAGTCAAAGCGAAGGAAGGCGCGCGATTCATCCATTTGCCGTTGGTGAAGTCGGGGAAGGGGATTGGTTGGCCGCCTGTTTGGATAGACTGTTCAGAAAGGGGCGTGATCGCCATCCAAGTAGCCATGTCGTAGGCATCGAAAGGAGCTGGCTTGTCTTGCCGTAGCATCTCGACGAAGGCAGATAGTTCTAGGAAGTCGGCTCCATCGTGTCCACCGCGAATGCCAATTTTCTGGTAGCGCTGCCAGACGGGATGTTCGAACTCGCTTTGGTATTTTTCAAAGGGTTCCCATCGGTGGCCTTTGCTGCGCCCGTCGATGTGGATGCCATTGGCTTCTTCGCTATAAATGCCCAAGCTGCCTTGAACTTGCCATCCAAATGACTTGGGACGGGGCAGGGCGCAATCGTGGGTGAGCACGATATTCTCCCCGTTTTGGCATTGAATAATCGAGGTCACTACGTCGCCCATCGCCCAATCGTAGTTTTGAGCCGGATGATCGGAGGGCAGGTTTTGCTTGGTCCAGGTTTGCAGTCCGCTACTCTTCGTGGCAAAGGCGGACAGGGAAACGAAGCGATTGCCGCGATTGATATCGAGAATCTGGGCTAGGGGTCCGAGACCGTGGGTGGGATAGATGTCACCATTGCGGATCTGATTCTGGCGCGTGCGATAGTCGCCGCCAGTCGGCAAAGAAACTCCAGTGCCTTTGCCAAGGACAATTCGCTTGCGCAAATCATGCAAGTAACCGCCTCGACATTGGACGACGTCGCCCAGCAATCCTTGGCGCGTCATGTTCAACAAGGCCATCATGTTGCGGCGGTAGCAGGCGTTTTCCAAAATCATGCAAGAAGCGGGCGATGCTTCTGCGGCTCGAACAAGCTCCCAGCACTCCTCTGTGGAATTGGCGGGCCCCACTTCGCAAGCGACTGCTTTTCCGGCGTTGAGCGTGTCTATCGACATGGGTATGTGCCAGCGCCATGGCGTCGCGATAACGACCCCGTGAAGATCATCCCGCTCTAGCATTCGCCGATAGTCGTAGGGTCCTTTCAAATACGCTTCCGGGCGATCTCGTCCGGATTCTTCAACCAGCTTCTGGGCCTGAGCCAGATTCTTATCGATGACGTCGCAGATGGCAGGGAATTGCACACCCTCCATTTCCAGCAGCGTTTTCAATACCCCCTTCCCTCGCCCGCCTACGCCGATGAATCCGAGACGGACGTTGGAATTAGAGGAGTTCGTGGAGGCGCTAAACAAATTAGGAGCTATACTGGCAGCAAGGCTAGCCGTGAGGGCGCGAGTGGCGAATGTGCGGCGGTCGAGCATGAAAGACGTATGGAAATTTCTACTTGATACGAAAGAGATCGCTGCTGACTACATTGGCGATCAAGGTACGCATTCCGTATTCGGACGCTTGGGACTGATCCAGAATTTTCTCGATCGATGGACGGTCGCTGAAGGTGACGGGGGCTCCCGTGGCGTAGACGATCAGCTGCTTAACGACGTTACGAGCTATGACCCGCTCATCTTTCAGCAAATAGGCTTTGAAGTCGTGGATGTCCTGGAAAGGGGTACCGTCTTCCATCTTGCCTGCCGCATCGACGGGTTCCGCCTCTCGAAAAGTGTACAAGTGCCCATTTTTTCCGACTCCTTCAACGGGATCGCCGAGTTCGCCATTGGCACGGTATCGATCCCGCCAGCCACCGGCCACATCGAAGTTCTCCAGAGCAAGTCCTGCGGGATCGAATTTGGCATGGCAGGAGTAGCAGGATTCATGTTCCCGATGCAGAGCCAGTTGCTCGCGAATGGTGGTGGCGCCCCGGGTATCTGGCTCCACAGCTTCCACACCCGATGGAGGATCCTGTATTTCCAATCCCATTATACGCTTGGTAATCCAAGCTCCTCGGATCACTGGCGAGGTGGTGGTGCCATTCGCGGTCACCCTGAGAACGCTGGCCTGAGTCAGCAATCCTCCGCGCGGAGATTCCTCGGGAATCGGGACTTTTCTCATTTGGATATCCTGGAAGGACTCGAATCCATAGTGTTGGGCCAGGCGCTCGTTGACAAAAGTGAAGTCCGAGTCAACGAGGTTGCGAGCAGGCAGGTCTTGGTCGATCAGCTCCTGGAAAAACAAACGGGTTTCCAAGAGAGACGCTTCCGTTAATTGATCATCGAGATAGTAATCTGGATACAGCTCGGAGTCTGGCGTGTTAGCGTTGATTTCCCGAAGATCGAGCCAGTAGTCGAGAAAGGCATTCCGAAAGCGCTCGGATTTTGGGTCTTGGAGGAGGCGTTCCGCTTGCGAGATAAGATTAGAGGGTCTGTTGAGCTGCCGTTCGTTTAGCAGTATCTCGTCTGGCGGGCCGTTCCAGAGAAAGTAGGACAGCCGGGATGCGATCTCATTGTCGCTCAGCTTCCCGGGCTGGGTTTCGAGATAAAGGAAATCGGTGGAGCAGAGAACTGAGGCGAGGGCGGCGACGATCGCGTCGGTAAAATCCGATCCCAATTCACCAGCTCGAAAGTAGATCTCCATAAATGGATCGATTTCTGATTGGCTGCGAAGCGGTCGCCGAAAGGCTTTCTCCGCGAACAACTCCAAAAGAGATCGGGCGGTTTTGTCCGGATTCTCGGTTAGGATGCTCACTTGGCCTGGATCGCAGCTTTCGAAGGGGAGGTTTCCGAATAGAGCTTGATAGCTGGGTGGGGGCCACTCCTCGTGCAAGGGGCCTTCCACTTCCAGCCAATTGAGGGCGAATCCGGGAACGCCTTCCTCGCTGGCATTGGGGTTTCCTTTGAAACCAGGTCGAGAGCGGATTAGGCGGGTGGCGTCGGGTCTTATCAATTCGTCTTTCTTGAGATGGACAGTACGCTCAACCACGGTGGGGTTCGGGTGGGCATTGTAGGTCGTAAGCCAGCGACTATCTCCACTGGCCGCCAGGGCGTAGAGGGTCACAGGCTCTGATCGCACTCCGCGGAATGCCACGTTGCGATCGGGCCGCCACCAAGCGGGATCGCCTCCTGTTAGACCGTGGTCGTCTCCGCCGCGGCGCCCGTTTGGTCCCGCCATAAACGTGTAGCTCTTGATACGCAGCTTATAGGCGCCGTCAGTGGGAATGACCACATTATTGAAATCGTACTTGGTGGTAGCGGTGTAGGTACCCGAGAAAAACCCGAAAGCCTCGATTTCCCTGAGAGCGGGGTTTTCGTCGCCGACCGTTATGGGAGCGACGCCACGCATGATATCCGGCTGAGGTGTCAGACCGAGCAAGGGGACGGCCGATCGGGTGGGCGGTTGTGGGCTCTTCTTGTACCCAGCGTAGTTGTGCATTCGTTCCTCATCACGAGCATAGTATTTTCGCTTGGAAGTCGGGTGGGCGGCGGCGTTCATCGCCAGTCGGATGGCATGCTCGGCGGTTTCCAAATATTTGGTCATCTGGACGTGAGAGACATCCAGCCTTTCCCCGATTTTGTTATAGAAATGGTCAGTTCCGTCCTCAGGGAGGCGGTCCGCGACTTGCAGCCAAGGAGCATCTAGAATGTAGCGAAGGCTATTTTCGTACTCGTAACGATTGAGGCGCCGGACTTTGGCTCGACCAGCTTGGGCGATACGCTGGCGATCCGCTTTGAGAAGCGGTTTTGCCAGAGCGGCGAGAAATTCCTCTAGTTCTTTGGGATCCGGACGCTTTCGTTTTTTGGGTGGCATCTCCCCATGATCGGCTCGATCGTGAGCTTTTGCCCAAATTTCGAATACACGGCGATCCGACAAATTGAAAGAGAGCTCTTCTAGATTAAGGTCGCCCTTTTGCTCGAAAGCGTCGTGGCAATCGAGGCAGTGATTTTCCAGAAATCCGTAAATTCTTTTCGGAAGCTCCGAGGCGGACAATCGTTCTGGCCCGAATGCTGTTAGCCAGACGATTAGAGAAAGGGAGAACGCAATTGAAAGGGGTTGTTTCAAAGCGGGGTTTTACACCATCAGTGAATATAATCAGAGTCCTCGTTTCCCTGGCGGGATCCTAGAGGGGCGTTTGAAAAGCTACAGGGTTCCTGTCTTAGAGTCGGGCCAGATCCAGTCCGGTCATGGTGCCAGTTGAGGTGGCAAACTGTTCCATTTCGATGTCCATGGATTGCAGCATGCTGACGAAAAGATTCGGTAGCGGGTAATTCTTGTCGCGATCGAAGGCAAGATGCTGGCCATGCTTCAAACGGCCTCCGGCAACGATGATTGGCATGTTGTCGGTGGTGTGCTTGCTGGCGTCGCCAAAGTTGCTGCCGTACATAACGATGGTATTTTCCAGCAGGTTGGACGCGTTGCCCTCCGTGGACGCTTCCATGTCGTCGAGAAGCTTGCCAACCAAACGCATGTGCTGGCGATCGATGGCATCAAGTTGAGCCAGCTTCTTATCGTTTTTACCGTGATGAGAAAGATTGTGATAGCCGTCTGAAATGTCCGCTCCGGGAACTTGGATAGTGGGGGAGTTGTTGCTATCTAGCAACAAGGTGATACTCCGGGTGGAATCGGTCTCGAAGGCCAGGCGGGCCATGCGGTACATGAGCTCGGTCTTCTCCATGTACTGGGCCGGATTTTCTGGATCTTCGGGCATGGCTTCGATTGTCGTCGGCTTGGGAAGCTTTTCCCAATCCTGACGATCTTTCATGCGTTTTTCCACTTCGCGCACGGCGGTCGTGTATTGGTCCATGCGGTCGCGGTCGTTCTTCCCAAGGCGACGATTCAGGGCTTTTGACTGGTCGGCGATGGTGTCCATGATGCTCTCGCCCAGTTTTAATTTGCGAATTTGATTTTCTATCTCGTCGGGAGAGCCTTGCAGGAAAAGCTGTTTGTAGACGTTGGACGCCTTGTTTTCGCAAGGTATGAGGACTCCGGCGTCGGTCCAGGAGAGACTGCGGCGACCTTCCTTTGCATTGACGCCTAGCGTTAGAGAGGGGTAGCGGGTGAGGTGGCCGATTTCTCTGGAAATGACTTGGTCGAGCGAGATTGTGTTGCGAAATCCACCTCCGCCTGGGTGCGGAGCTGCGGTCAGAAAGGATACGTCCGAAGAGTGCGATCCGTCGACGCCTGGATGTGATACCCCGCTGAGTACCGTGAAATTCGCTTTGTGGTCCTCGATTTCTTTCAGGTAGGGAGAAAGTTCATAGTTTTTCCCGCCCACAGAGGGAAAGAAACGGTCCGGCAGAACACCGAGATTGTTGCAAATGCCAATAAATCGGCGTGGGGCCTTGGTCTCGGGGGTGGCGGCCGCAAATAGCCGCTGGGTGAAGGGTGGGAGCATCGCCTCCAAGAAAGGCAGGGCGAAAGCGACGCCGGCCCCTTTTAGCATTTGCCGGCGGGTGATGCGGCTATCCGTCTTGATGATATTCATGGCGTGGCAGGGGATCTATTGGGCGAGTTACTCTTTATTTGGGCCAAAACCGTGGATTTGGACGTGTGGATATCTCTTCTATAAGGGGGTCGATTATGGTTTGTAGATGGGTTTCCTCGCTTTTTCCAGCTATTTCGGCTGGAAGCGGGAGTCCGTGGGCGGGGTAAACTTTTGAAAGGGCTTTTTTTGGTGGTAGTCCATTTGCTGGGCGGAATTAGGGTTTGATTCTCACGTTGATTGCTAGAACTTGCCTGGCCATGTCGAGAATGGGAATCAAAGAGCTCGGCCCGTGGCTTGTTTGGCTGGTCGGGTTTTACGCCGTTTGGTTCTTGGTCGTATGGACTGGAGACCATTGGCAGCCGCTGGCTGAACACTGGGGAATTGCTCTGGCAATGGCCATAGGGTCTTACGCTGCGGGCTCTACTCCCATGGGTGGTGGGACTGTAGGCTTTCCCGTGCTGGTTTTGATGTTTGGTGAAGAGCCAACCTTGGGCAGGGACTTCAGTTTTGCTATTCAGAGCATTGGCATGACTAGCGCCACGATCTTTATCCTGTGCCGGAGGCAGCCGATTGAATGGCCGATGCTGCGCTGGGCGGTATTGGGTTCCGCCATAGGGACGCCCATCGGGGTGCTGCTGCTGGCTCCGCTGGTATCCGGCTTGTTCATCAAGGTATTATTCGCTGTCGTTTGGTGTAGCTTTGGGGTCCTCCACTTGTATCGGCTCAAGGAGATCGTACGTCACGAAGGCTTGGCGCCCGGAGCTCATCGGTTCGACAGAAACGCGGGCTTTCTGGTTGGCCTCGTCGCGGGAGCCACGGTTTCGTCCATCACCGGAGTCGGAGTGGACATGGTTCTCTACGCGGTCCTAGTCCTTCTCTGCCAGGCGGACCTCAGAATCGCCATTCCGACCTCGGTGATCATTATGACCTTCACCTCGCTTTTCGGGTTAGCCGCCAAAACCTTGTTTGGCTCTCTCCAGCCGGGTGTATTCGAAAATTGGTTAGCGGCGGCTCCAGTGGTTGTTTTAGGCGCTCCTCTTGGAGCTTTCATCGTAAACCGGATAGGCCGGACCTCGACCTTGCTGGTTGTATCCATCCTTTGCGTCGGCCAATTCCTGTGGACCCTGCAAAACGAGTGGGCGGCTTTAGGGTTGTTAGGAGCGGGTCTGGCTTTGGCTGGCGTGCTGCTCTTCAATCTAGGATTCGAATATCTTTACCGCGTGGGTGGCCGCTTCGATCGCCGCAATCAGCGGTGATGCTTAAGGCTCGAATGAAGATCTCCGTGGTTCGCCACGAGGCGTTTCTAAAGGTAGGTAGGACCGTCTCGGTCCTCCGAAATATGAATACGGAGGACTTAGCAAATGTCCGGCAGGTTGATAAAATCGGATTTATTTGTGTAGGATCCCCGCTTGCGGCGACCGCGTGAGTAGAGTTTCCGCCGCTTCTGCGGTCGCCGCAAGCGGGGATCCTACTTTGGACTTGTTGGGCATTCTTTGCCCAGCCCCCGGCTTAGCTCAGACGATGGCCGATCCTCCCTTACAAAGTCAGCTACGCCTCTCTGATTTGGCCGGCAGTTACGGATGCTTGAAGAGCTGGATTTCCTATTTACGATCGAACCCTCTTTCAGATACGAACAACACCATGTCCTTAACCATCATCACAGGAGGCGCTACCGGAATCGGAGCCGCCGCCGTTAGAAAGTATGCCTCCGAGGGCTATGATGTTGCTCTGCTGGATGTTAATCAGGAAAAGAGCCTTAAGCTCAGCCAAGAGGAACGCCCAGGATCCGTCGCGTTTTTCGAAACCGATGTTAGAAGTCGAAACAACGTCGAAGCCTCCGTCGCCAGCGCAGTCGCTGCATTTGGACCGCCATCGGTCTTGTTTGCCAATGCGGGCGTTCAACGTTTGTCCAGCCTGTTTGAGCTCAGGGATGAAGACATCGATGCCGTCATTGATACGAATCTCAAAGGGACCATCTATACGGTGGCAGCCGTTGCCCAGCATATGAGAGAGGCGGGTGAGGGCAGCATCGTTCTGATGGCCTCCGACCAAGTGTTTGCTGGGAAGCCGGGTTCGATTGCTTACGGCGCATCCAAGGGAGGCGTTGGGCAATTGGCGAAATCGCTTTCCCTAGAGCTCAGCCCTTTGGGCATTCGGATCAACGCCATCTGCCCGGCTACAGTCAAAACGCCACTCACCGATAAAATCTTCGAGGATCTGGGAGAAAAGGAGTACGCGGGAGATACGGAAGCAGCCTGGAAAGCTGAAGCCGAGTCGATCCCGCTAGGACGTATCGCTTCTCCTGAGGAAATCGCCAAGGTAGTATACTTTCTTAGTTCGCCCGAAGCCTCATTTATGACAGGTTCGTTGGTAACGGTCGATGGAGGATTTACAGCCCAATGAAAATTATTGATGCCCATCATCACTTCTGGAATGTATCCAGAGATAAATACACATGGCTTGCAGACGAAGGCCTGGATTTGCTCTGGGGTAAACCGATCGACCTTCCTAGGACCTATCTCCCGAATGATATAAAAGCGGATGCCAGTCCGTTCGAGCTAGGCAAATCGGTCCATGTCCAATGCTTCCGCGATCCCGTGGATCCCGTGGAAGAGTCGCGTTGGCTGCAAGGTTTGGCTGACGATCCCGACTCGGGTGGATACCCGCATGCGATAGTAGCCTTTGCCGATTTTTCTTCGCCTTACACAGAAGAAGTCCTGTCACAGCACTGCCAATATAAAAACATTCGTGGCATTCGGCAGATACTCAATCGTCATCCGAACGAAAATTGGCATATGTCGGATCGGGATTTCATGCACGATAAAACGTGGCTCAAGAACTACGGGCTTCTGGAAGCCCATAATCTGAGTTTCGATCTTCAAATCTTCTGCCACCAAGTTCCCGACGCTATTCAATTGGCCCAACATTCTCCGAACATCCCCATTATATTGAATCATGCGGGCATGCCTGC
>CAYOLG010000070.1:0-11357 GCA_964404745.1 uncultured Opitutaceae bacterium | reverse complement strand
GTGAATCCGAGCTGAAAGGCGATATCGGTTAAGCTGAGGGTGGGGTTCTGCAGATAGAGGATGGCTTGGTGAGCCCGGTAGTTTTTCAAGTAGGCGCCGAGGCTGATGTTGAAGTGACGGCGGAAGTGGGCTCGGAGATTGGATTCCGACATGTGCAAGGCTGCGGCGATTTCGGACACGCTCTGCAGGCTGTCAGAATTTTGGGAGAGGTATTCCTGTATGGCGTTGATCAGTTCCGTCGACGCCTGCATCGCGGATCCCTGGCTAGCGATTTCCGCTTTAGGTCCGCCGAGCAGACGTTCCCGCAGATGATTGATCAGGGAAGCGGTCTTCAAGATAAGTCGTCGATTGGTCCGAGGGGAATCCTCGCCCTGGTAGTCTTCCAGAAGGTTGTTCAATTGATCGATGGTCGAACTATCCAGATCGATAACGCGATTCCGAAAAGACTCCATAACCACGGGAGTCTGTAGCTCGAAGGTGAGAATCAGCCAAATGAGATTGGGATCGGCCAAGTCCGAATAGTAGTGGAATTGATAAGGGAAGATGACGAAGCCCTGTTCAGGCTTGAGGCACCATTGGATGCCGTCTACGGAAATCGAGCCCTCGGTCATGAGATTGAAAACGAGCACGAAACGGTGGTGCGGGTAGGCGTCGAAACTGCGGCGCTGGAGCTCTTGGGAGGTTCGCCGCGAGAAGAGGATGAGGTTGCTGGGGATGCAAACATCAGTGGACGATCGCCCCTTGAAGTAGTTATCAGGAGGTCCAAGCTCGAGAGCGTTCTGAATGAGGGGAAGACGCATTTGCCAAAACTGCAAAGAATTGAGCAAACAATGGAAAGTTTTTGCTATATGAACAATGCTATAGTTGTTCTTAACCGAAGAGGACGCTAAGATCGCGTGATTGGCTTGGAAAATGAGAAGAAATCAACCACTGATGGACACCGATGAACACTGATTACAGGGAACCGCGATTCAAGGCGGAGTCGCAACAGATCGTTGGCTCGGCGATGGAAGTGTTGAACGAGATCGGTCATGGCTTCCATGAAAAGCCGTATGAGAATGCATTGGTGATCAAATTTCGTTTGCGTGGAATCGACTGTCTGCAGCAGAAACCTTTCGAAATCCTCTACAAAAACGAAAAGGTAGGTGACTATATTCCGGATCTCATCGTATACGGAAAAATAGTCGTAGACACCAAGGTAATAGAAAAAATCACCGATTGCGAAATCGGGCAGATGATGAATTATTTGAAGGTTACCGGCCTTCGGCTGGGCTACATTCTGAACTTCAATCAAGCCAGATTGGAATGGAAGAGAGTCATAAGATGAGAATATCAGTGTCCATTCGTGTTCGTCAGTGGTTTTAAAAAAGAAGCCTCAAGGCAAAAAGAAGAACTCAACCAATAATGGCTCGAGAAGAAGAACAATTCGAACGTATCCCCACCCGAATATGCCCTAGCTCCGACGAAGCGGCCAAGATGGTCGCGGCCGAGATAGCGGCTCTGATCCGAGAGCGGGCGGAGGCTGGCAAGAACGCGGTCCTGGGCCTGGCTACAGGTTCGACCCCGGTACCGGTTTATCGCGAGCTGGTCAGGCTCCATAAAGAGGAGGGGCTTTCTTTCCGGAACGTGATTACCTTCAATCTAGACGAATATTTCGGTCTCAATGACGATCACCCGGAAAGCTACCACCAGTTCATGTGGGAGCGGCTTTTCAAGCATGTGGATATTCCCAAGGACAATGTTCACGTTCCTTCCGGCACCGTTGACCGCTCGGCAGTGTACGAATACTGCCAGTCTTACGAGCAAGCTATCGACGGTGCGGGTGGACTTGACTATCAGATCCTCGGGATTGGCCGCACCGGACATATTGGCTTCAATGAGCCTGGTTCGACAAGCGACTCGCTGACGCGACTGGTAACTTTAGATGCCTTGACGCGATTGGACGCGGCTCGCGACTTCCTGGGTGAAGCCAATGTTCCGCTACACGCGATCACCATGGGTGTGGGTACCATCCTAAAGGCCCGAAAGCTTGTATTGATGGCCTGGGGACAGTCCAAGGCAGGAGTAGTTAGGGACGCCGTGGAAGGGGTTCCCAACGAGAATCTGCCGGCCAGTCTGCTGCAGGGCCATCCGGATGTCCGTTTCTTTATCGATCCGACGGCATCCGAAGAGCTGATACGAATACGATTGCCTTGGCTGGTGGGACCGGTCGACTGGACGCCGCGGTTGATCCGCAAGGCCATTTTGTGGCTTTCCGATACCGCGAAGAAGCCGATCCTGAAATTGCAGGAATCCGAATACAACGAAAACGGCTTGGGCGAACTGCTCATCGATTCCGGTCCGGCTTACGACCTGAACATCACGGTATTCAATCAGACTCAACACACCATCACCGGCTGGCCAGGCGGTAAGCCTAATGCCGACGACAGTCACCGGCCCGAGCGGGCCAAGCCTTTCCCGAAACGGGTATTGGTACTCGGTTCGGAACCGCATGAAGATATCCTCTGCATGGGAGGTACCGTTCACCGGCTAGCGAATCAGGGATCTGAGGTCACCTTGGCTTATCTTACTTCGGGCAACCTGGCGGTGCCGGACAATTTGGCCAAGCAAACCTTAGCTCTGATGGCCGAATTGGAGGAGGAAATGGATTTCAAGAAAGGCGAGGGCCTCAGTTTGGGGCAGTTCGCGGAAGTGATTCTCAAGAGTTTCGAAGACAAGTGCGACTCGGATCAAGACTCGGATGCCGTTCGCAGGATCAAGAGCTTCGTGCGGCGCAATGAGGCCCGGGATGCAGCCAAGATTTTGAAGATCAGCCGGGAGCAGCAAACCTTCCTCGATTTGCCGTTTTACGAGAAGGGCCGTTACCGGAATTTCTTCCCTACCGAAGAGGATATAGACACCTTGTCGACCTTGCTGCAAACGGTGAAGCCTCACCAAGTCTATGTGAGCGGAGGTTTGGCGGATCCGGGTTCGGTTTCCGGTGTATGCTATCGGGTTTTCGGCAGCGCCATGAGTCGGGTGCGCGACGAGGAATGGGCTAAAGATTGCCGCGTATGGAGCTATCGTGGAGTGGGACAGGAGTGGCGCTTGCATGAGATCGACATGGCGGTACCTCTAAGCCCGGGTGAATTGGCGTCCAAGATCGAAGCCAGTTTTCAATATCGATCGCAACGAAGCCAGTTTCCCTTTCGGGCGTCTTCCCATCGCGAGATCTGGCAAGAAACAGATGATATCAATCGTTCGACTGCGGAAGCTTACGACGCCGTGGGTATGGCCGAGTATGAAGCGATCGAGGCTTTTAAAGAAATCTCCATTGCGGCATTGCCAGAGGCCTAGGAATTCGGAAAGTTGCCAGCGTGTCCCCGTTTCATAACCCCGAGTCTGATATTTGGTTGAGCGATGGCCTGGATTTAGATGCCGCCCTAGGGCGAACGACCCATCTAGGCATTGGGGCTCATCAAGACGATCTGGAATTCATGGCCTACGAGGGGATTGCGGCTTGTTACCAAAAAAGCGACCTTTGGTTTACCGGGGTTACCGTGACCGACGGCAGGGGCAGTTCCCGAAAAGGACCCTTCGCGGACTATTCCAATGAGCAGATTCGCGAAGTTCGACGCCAGGAACAGAGAGAGGCGGCGGAAATCGGCCAGTATACAGCTCAATTCCAGTTGGATTACCCGAGTTCGGAAATCAAGGGCAATGGTCGCCCTCGCGTCGTCGACGATCTGGTCTACCTATTGGAGCGCATGCGCCCGCAAGTCGTCTATCTGCATCAGCCTGCTGACAAGCACGATAGTCATGTCGCCACCATGACTTGCTGCATTGAGGCGTTGCGCCGCGTAGCCGATCTACACCTGCCGGAGCGGATTATTGGTTGCGAAGTATGGCGCAGTCTCGATTGGCTGGCCGATGAGGAGAAAATCGCCATGGTTTGCGATGGCCATCCGGAATTGATGCGTTCGCTATTCGCGGTTTACCGATCGCAGATCGAAGGAGGCAAGCGGTACGATCTTGCCGTTGAAGGGCGTCGTCGCTCCAACGCTACCATGTTTGATTCGCATGGGTCTGATGAATACGAAGCTCTGGCTTGGGGAGTAGACTTGAAGCCTTTGGTTGAGCAAGCGGACTTTTCGATCGAATCGTTTATCCTAGAGAAGATATCCGGTTTCTCGGAAGATGTTCAAAATCGTATCCAAAAATTTGCTATATGAGTGATCAAGATGGAAATTTAAGGGGCATCCTCGTGGGGTGCGGATTTATGGGCGGCATGCATGCCCAGATCTACAATATCCTCGACGGCGTGGATTTGGTAGCGGCTGTCGACAAGCGTGTCGAGGAGGCCCAAGAGAAACTGGACCGATTGGGGTGCCAGGCTAAAGTGTATGCCACCTTAGAAGAAGCGATGGAGCAGGCTCCCTGCGATTTCGTAGATGTTTGTCTACCGACCCATTTGCACGAAGCCTTTTCCGTCCAGGCTTTGGATGCGGGCAAAGCGCTCTTTTGCGAAAAGCCTTTGGCCCTGTCTGTGGAGGAGGCCGATCGGATTATTGAAGCGGCCAAGCGCAACAACGCCTTTGCCCAAGTGGGGCATTGTCTGCGGTTTTGGCCGGAATACATGAAGCTTTTCGAATACCACGCCAGCGGCCAAGGGGGGCGGCTGCTGAGCTTCAACATGGTGCGGCGGGGAGCTCGACCGGATTTCGGGGTCGACGATTGGTTCAATGACGAGAGCCTGTCTGGCAGTGCGGCACTGGATTTGCATATCCACGATACGGATATCATGCTGGCTATGCTAGGGCAGCCGAAGGGGATTCACAGCAAGGTGACCCGCGACTATAGCGGAGCTGCCCATGTATTCAGCCTTTTCGAATACGATGACCTCATTGTCAGCTCCGAGGGTGGCTGGAACTACCCGTCCAAGTGGGGCTTCCAAATGGCCTTTCAAGCGGTCTACGAGAAAGCCGTGCTCGATTTTGATTCCGCCAATGGGAAAGGGCTCATGATTTGCCAGGGCAACGAGGAACCGGCCCCGATGGAGGTTTCCAAACCGGATACGGGCAGTTCTCAGAGCGGAGAGGGCAATGTATCCGACCTAGGTGGCTACTTCAACGAGCTTCAATATTTCACCAATTGCCTGAAGACTGGCAAAAAGCCGGAAATCGCCACCTTGCAGGAAGCCCGAGACGCAGTTGCAATGGCTCTGAAAGAAGTAGCCATCGCCGAAGGGAAGGCTGTTTGAGATGGGAAGCGCGTTGGCTAAGGTAGGGAGGTCCGTCTCGGTCCTCCGATTTTATGAAGAGCTATGTGAAATGGTAGGTCTGCTTGTCCCCAAGCAGCCGATAGATCTCGATACTGCCTGCGGCTGCTTAGGGACAAGCAGCCCTACCATTGGGAGAGAAAGGATTTTTAGTCTTTCGCTCGGAGATCGCCTATCTCCCTTCGGGACTAGGGTAGGGAGGACCGGCTTTACGCCGCGATAAGAACAATGATCGCGGGATAAACCCGCTCCTACTTACCTAAAAATTAGTTGTAACCATATTTTAATGTCATGAAAAAATCGATAAGCGTATGGTCGTTTTACGGCGACTGGTCATTGAAGGAGAAAATGGCGCTCGCCAAGGATGCGGGATTTGAAGGTATCGAGGTGGATGTCAGTGGAGACGGACCTATCAACCTGGATAGCGATGATACGGCCATCGACGAGGTAGGCGCTATGGCGGCGGATGCGGGTATCATCCTGAGCGGTTTGGCAACCGGCATGTATTGGGAATTCAATCCGGCAAGCGAAAGCGCGGAGACGCGAGCCAATGCTAAGCGAGTGATTGAAACGCAAATACGGGCGGCCTCCCGCTTGGGAATCGATGCTATTCTGGTTGTTCCTGGAGCGGTGGGAGCGGATTTCATCCCCGGGTGCGAGGAAGTTCCTTACAATCTGGCTTGGGACCGGGCAACTGAGTTCGTGCAGGGCGCCCTCCCGCTAGCGAAGGAGTTGGGCGTGACCATTTGCATCGAGAACGTCTGGAATAAGTTTTTGCTCAGCCCCATGGAGATGGCCAGATTTATCGATCAGTTTGATGACGATCGCGTCGGCAGCTATTTTGACGTGGGCAACGTACTAGCGACTGGCTACCCGGAGCATTGGATTTCCCTTTTAGATAAGCGTATCCAAAGAGTGCACGTAAAAGACTATCGTCGTGCGGTGGGTTCGGTAGACGGGTTTGTAGATCTCTTATCGGGAGACGTGAATTGGCCGGCAGTGATGCAAGCTCTCGATGGGATTGGTTACGATGGCTGGGTGGCGGCCGAAATGATACCGCCAGTTCCTTTCTATAAATACTCCCCCGAGACGCTGATTGAGAATACCTCCCTGGCAATGGATCGAATATTCTCCCTGGCATGAATGGGATACTCCATTTTCGCGGTCGCCGCCATTCGGCTGAGCTCATGGCCCTGAGCCCGTCGAACGGGCAAGCAGCGACCCTGCAAATTCAGGATTTACTAGACATTCCCTCATACCATTTGCTCATTCTTTTTCGTAATTGGTATTAACCCCGCTCCCTCCTATGCAGTTATCGAATCTAGATTGGATTATTATTGGCGTCTATTTTGTCGCCGTCGTGCTAATTGGCGTCGTCGTAGCCAAGGTATCGGGCAAGAATGCCTGGAATTTCTTCCTCGGCGGACGAGAGATGCCTTGGTGGCTGCTAGGCGTATCCATGGTTGCCACTACGTTCTCTACGGACACGCCCAATCTAGTAACCGATATCGTTAGGCAAAATGGCGTGGCGGGAAACTGGGTCTGGTGGGCTTTTCTTATCACCGGCATGGTAACGGTGTTTCTCTATGCCAAACTTTGGCGGCGCACGGATGTAATCACCGATGTAGCCTTCTACGAAGTGCGCTACACCGGCAAGAGCGCGGCGTTCCTGCGCGGGTTTCGAGCCCTATATTTGGGGGTGTTTTTCAATATCATGATCATGGCCTCCGTTACCCTGGCGGCTATTAAGATCGGAGGCGTAATGCTGGGGCTCAGTCCGTTGCAGTGCATTCTCCTCGCCGCGGTAGTGACAGTGATATTCTCCTCCTTAGGCGGATTCCGCGGGGTGGTTTTTACTGATTTCATGTTGTTTATCGTGGCTATGATCGGTTCCATTGCCGCGGCATATTTTGCCTTGGGGCATGCGGAAATCGGTTCTTTGAAAGCTTTGCTAGCCCACCCGAATTTGGAGGGCAAAACTGGCTTCTTGCCGCCAGTGGAAACTACCGCCGATGGCTGGCTAACGGATGCGAATCTCGATCTTTGGATGACTTTGATGGTTATGCCGCTCGTCATACAATGGTGGAGCGTCTGGTATCCGGGGGCTGAACCCGGTGGAGGTGGCTACATAGCCCAGCGTATGCTAGCGGCGGAAAATGAAAGGCACGCAACTGGAGCGATCCTGTTCTTCAACTTTGCCCATTATGGTTTGCGGCCCTGGCCATGGATCATCGTGGCTCTGGCGTCGCTTGTCGTATTTCCTACGCTCGACAGTATTCGAATAGCATTTCCAGAAGTAGACCCCAGTGTGATTGGCCATGACATGGCGTATCCAGCAATGCTAACATTTTTGCCAAGCGGCTGGCTGGGACTGGTACTGGCGTCATTGGTGGCTGCTTACATGTCCACGATATCCACGCACCTCAATTGGGGTTCTTCTTATGTAGCCAACGATTTCTACAAGCGGTTCGTCAAACCGAAAGCTAGTGGCAAAGAGCTGGTATTGGTAGGGCGGATATCGACTGCGGTTATGATGATCTTGGCGGGCATACTGGCTCTAAATCTGAAAAGCGCCTTGGACACATTTCAAATTCTGCTGCAAGTCGGCGCGGGCACGGGGCTGCTTTTCATGCTCAGGTGGTACTGGTGGCGTATCAACGCTTTCAGCGAATTGTCGGCCATGATCGCCTCCTTTGTTATCGCCGTCCTCTTCAAAGTTGTCGATCCCGGCTGGGCTTGGTGGGCGGAGCTGATAACCGGTGTCAGTTTAACCACGGCAACATGGATCATTGTGACGCTGTTAACGCCGCCGAGCGAGATGAAGAGCCTTTTGGCATTCTACAAACGAGTGCGGCCTGGTGGAAAAGGCTGGGGGGCGGTCCGAGAGCTGTCGCCGGAATTTCTCTCTCAGCCAGAGCCCATGTGGCCTCAGATCGGTCAAGCTTTGCTAGGGATCGTCTCCATTTATGGATTCCTTTTTGGAATTGGGAAGCTGGTTTACGGAGAGCTCGTATTTGGTTTGATATTGCTGGTCGTGGCCATCGGTATCGCAATTAAATTGGTTACCTCGAAATCTTTGTTGGGGCGTAGCTGACCTGGAAAGGAAGAATTATGGAAAAATTATCGGGAGATTCGCGTCGCCACTTTATCAAAGCAGCTGGAGCAGTAGCGGCGGGACTAGTAGCTGGCTGCGCTCGGCAATCGACGGGGGCGCCGAGCCGCTTAGCCGGAGCGAAATATATGGGTGATTTCAAAGCTCCCCGAATAGATAGGGTACGCTGCGCCTTTATAGGGGTGGGGGCTCGGGGAGTTGGGCACGCTAGGCAAATCGCGGAAATCGAGGGTACGGAGGTAGTCGCCATCTGCGATTTGTTCGAGGATTTGGCTTTGCGATCCTTGAATAATTGCCAGGAAGCGGGCAAGGGCCAGCGGCATACGGATATTAAGTTGTATTTCGAGAATGGAGACAGCTGGAAACGCATGCTGGAGGAAGTTCGACCCGACGCGGTTTTCATTTGCACTCCTTGGCGCTTGCATGCTCCTATGGCGATAGAGTCCATGAAGCAAGGGGCTCACGCTTTTGTAGAAGTGCCGTTGGGGCTGACGAATGAGGAGCTGTGGGATATCGTGGATACATCCGAATCCACAGGGCGGCACTGCATGATGATGGAGAATGTGAACTATGGTCGCGAGGAATTGCTCTATCTGAATATGTGCCGCCAAGGCGTCATCGGGGAATTGCTCCATGGCGAGGCGTCTTACATCCATGAACTTAGAGGTCAGATGAACGAAGTCGACCGAGGCACGGGCTCTTGGCGGACTTTTCACTACGCTAGCCGCGATGGAAACCTGTATCCTACCCATGGCCTCGGTCCTGTGGCTCAATATATGAATTTGGCCAGAGGCGAGGACAATTTCCAACGGCTGGTTTCCTATTCTTCGCCTGGAAGGGGACGCAACCTCTATGCGGAGAAGAACTTCCCGCCAGATCACAAATGGAACAAGCTCGATTTCAAAGGCGGCGACATCAACACGTCGATCATCAAGACCACATTGGGCCGGACAGTTATGGTGCAATGGGACGAGACCAGCCCGCGCCCCTATTCGCGGCACAACATGATCCAGGGAACGAAGGGAACGCTCGCCGGTTTTCCGACGCGGGTAGCGATTGAAGGTGGGGTGGAAGGCGCCACAGAGGATCATCACCGCTGGGCGGAAGGCGAAATGCTAAAGGCGGTTTACGAAAAGTATGAGCACCCGTTGTATACGCGCTTAGGAGAGTTGGCCCGAAAAATGGGCGGTCATGGGGGCATGGATTTTATAATGCGCTACCGAATTATCGAATGCTTAAGAGAGGGTCAGCCTCTGGATCAAAACCTCTACGAAGGGGCTTTTTGGAGCGCCGTAACGCCATTGAGCGAAAAGTCGGTGGCAGAGGATGGGGCCCCGCAGGAGTTCCCGGATTTCACTCGGGGCGAATGGATAAATACGGAAGCGCTAGCGATTGTGGGATAGCAAGGTGGCTCAGCGCTTCAGACTGAGCCATCTACTCATGCTTACAGGCGGATGGTATTACTCTTTTCTCCTTTTGAAGAAACTGTAGTTGCCCAAGTAAGACAATCCTAGTAGAGCTCCCGCTTGTCGGAGCGCTCGCATGGATCCAACTGCTTGTCGAATTGAAGAGGATTTTGGCTCGTCGATAGTGAAGAGAATGGATACGGTCAAAAGAATGAGCGTATGGTGTATGGCCACGAACCCGTGAAAGGTTTCTAGGGAGTTCCCGCTACGGGCTTGAATCCATTCGATCACGAATCCGCCTGCTATGGGTGAAAGGGCGCCAGCGAGGGAAGTTGTCGCCAGATTTAGGCTGATCGCGGACGTTTTCGCTTCTGGAGGAACGAGCTTCAGGATCATCGCGAAGGATCCGAAAAGAAACGCGGAACCGAACAGGCCCCCAGTAGCGAAGATGACGTAGACCATCCAAGTGGAGCCGGGAGTTGCCCAAAACATCAGGTATCCATTGGCCATCCAGCAGGTGAGAGCGATTATCAGACTGGGTCGGCACCCATGCTGATCGATCAGTCTGCCCCATAAAGGCATGGAGATGGCCCCAGTAGTGGTAGCGATAGTGACTGCGTATCCAATTTCACTGGGACTCATGCTGAGGTACTTCATTAGAAAAACCGGGAAAAACGGTCCGAGAAAGTTGGCAGTCAGGCCGAAGGCCGCCCCAAAAAGGATAAAGCGAAGTAGGGACTTGTGTTTGAGGATTGTTTGGAAATTCAAGAGCAGGGAACCCTCCTTCTCGAACGATGCCTCTTCTTTGGAGTAGATATTTTGCTGAAGGTAGATGGAATAGGCCCGGAGGAAAATGCCGGCGGCGATGATCCATTGAAAAGCTAATGTGAGATCATCTTGGTTGATAGCCCGGAATGTTTGGCTGGCCAGAATGAGAAAGATTACCGTTCCGCATTGGAGAATGCGATTCCTGCGACCGAGATATTTTCCGCGAGACCGCATTGGTAGCCATTCTTGGACCCAGGAAGTCCAGCTGATATTGATGATGGCAAACGCGAAACTGGATGCCCCGAATAATAAAATCATGAATACGGTGGCCGGCCAACTCCCGTTTTTGGGAATGTAGGGCAAGGCGGATGCGAGAACAGCCCAGCAAAGCAGATGTACCCAGGAAAAGGCTAGGCAAATGCGTTTTTGGGAAACGCGCCGCGTCATGGCGGGAATCGCGAAGAGTTGGGCAATATTGCACCAGGCGGGGAGGGAAGCGATAATTCCGTAGCTGCTTTCAGATATTTTAAGAAGATCCGTAGCGAGGCTGGCCACCAGAAAGTTGCCTGGCATCGACATGAAGACAAGCGGCATGGCGACGAGACCCTCTATGATGGAAAGCCGCATATTGCTTCTGAGAATTGAAGGAACGCTGCGTTCGGCGGGCATGGCGAATATGTATAGGAGGAGAATTTCTCTTTTGTCGGGATATTATCAGGCGACAAGCCGATTATTTGGCTCCGCTTGATGTTCAACATGGGCGCTACCTATGCCCAGAGGCGTCATAGAATTACGGATTGAGGATGCGGGCCCT
>CAYOLG010000069.1:9847-12017 GCA_964404745.1 uncultured Opitutaceae bacterium | reverse complement strand
AGAGCCTCGCGAATCGCTGGTCGATATGGAGAAGGATCCTGGTGAAATGCGAAACTTGGCCGTGTTGCCGGAATACCAGGATATCGTCGTTCGCCACCGTCGATTGCTGCAGCAATGGATCGACGAATCGAGCGATGAGGAAGCCAAAGCTTTCGCGATTTCTCCGAGCGGCTGAATTCAATTCATGATGTAGTTCCAGTTACCTAACGTTCCTAAAACAACTAGTTATTATAGATGCCCACGATATCCATAAATCAAGCGAAGTCGGAGTACGATGTCATCATCGTTGGCTCGGGAGCGGGCGGTGGTCAGATGGCCTATACGCTCACCCTGGCCGGTCTAAAATGCGTTATGCTGGAGGCGGGACGTTCCTATGACCCGGTGACAGAGACCCCGATGTTCCAACGAGCGGACCAAGCCCCGTTGGGAGGCAGCTCGACGCCGGACAAGGATATGGGTTTCTGGGATGCGACTATCGACGGAGGCTGGGAAGTGCCGGGCGAGCCCTACACACAGGGGAGCGATCATAAGGACGAGCAATTTACTTGGTGGCGGGCTCGCATGATGGGTGGTCGTACCAATCACTGGGGACGGATTTCGCTGCGGAATGGTCCGTATGACTTCAAGCCCTACAGCTATGATGGGCTAGGCTTCGACTGGCCGATTTCCTACGAGGACGTGGCGCCCTATTACGACAAAGTGGAAATGCTCATTGGGGTCTTCGGCACCAATGAAGGAATGGAGAATATCCCCGATTCGCCTCCTGGAGTCCTACTGCCGCCGCCCAAAGGCCGGGTGGGCGATCTACTTGCCCAAAAGACGGGCAAGAAACTAGGCGTACCCGTAGTACCCATACATAGGGCCGTCCTGACGAAGCGGCTCGATGCGGATACTATACCATCGAAGCTTCATCCAGGAAACAAGCGGGCCCAGAAGATCGTGGGCGACTCCATGCGTAGCCGAGCGGCTTGTTTCTGGGCCACCAATTGCGGTCGGGGTTGCAGTATCAAGGCTACTTATCAAAGTACGACTGTTCATCTGCCTCCGGCGCTCGAGACCGGAAATTTGGACATCATTCCCAATGCCCACGCTCGCGAGGTGCTGGTTGGTCGGGATGGGAAAGCTAACGGAGTACTTTTCATCGACAAGACGACGGGCAACGAGGAACGCGTGAGAGGCAAGGTCGTAGTTTTAGCGGCCAGCAGCGGCGAATCCGTTCGCATTCTCCTTAATTCGAAAAGCAATCGGCATCCGGACGGAATCGGCAACAGTAACGGCGTCGTCGGCAAGTGGGTTATGGATACGGTGGCCAGCAGTTTGCGAGGCCAAATTCCCGCTCTGGAAAACCTGCCGCCTCACAACGAAGACGGAGCGGGAGGCAGCCATTTCTATTCGCCCTGGTGGGGCTTAGAGGCCCAAAGGCAAGGGAAGCTAGACTTCGCTCGCGGCTATCACATCGAGATCGGCTCGACCCGGAGCATGCCCGGAGGAGGGAGCCCGGTATCCATGAGCTATTTAAGAGGTCTGCACGGAACGAAACTTAAGGAAGAGGCCCGACGCTACTACGGCTCCTTTATCAATTTCGCCAGTCGCGGCCACATGATCCCTAATGAGCATTGCTATGCCGAACTCGATTCGGAGGTTAAGGACAAATGGGGCATCCCGGTCCTCAAGTGGCATTGGAAATGGTCGGAAAACGAAATGAAGATTGTCATGCACGGGGAACGTACCTTCGCTGCTATGATCGAGGAAATGGGTGGCAAGCCGACCCGAAAGCTAGCCGATAATGGATACGAGGTCGTTCGTCCAGGTGGAAATGTGAAGCACGAAGTGGGCGGGGCCCGTATGGGAGACAATCCAAGCGACTCTGTATGCAATAAATGGAATCAAACTTGGGACGTGAAGAATCTTTTCCTCGCCGACGCGGCTCCGTTCGTGTCCAACGCGGATAAGAACCCAACCTTGACGATTATGGCTCTCGCCTGGCGTTGCGCGGACCGAATCATCGAAGAGTCGGCCAAAGGAAACCTCTAAACCTCGCTTGAACATGGAAAGAGATCAGGAAACAGGACGTATATCCCGTCGCGAAATCATCAAGTGGTTTACTGCGGCCGCAGCCGCTTCGCAAATGAGTCCGCTGGGAACGTGGGCTCAGGAGGAGGAAGCAGGA
>CAYOLG010000069.1:0-9747 GCA_964404745.1 uncultured Opitutaceae bacterium | reverse complement strand
TTTACCGGGCTTTGCATGGGAGCTTACTACGGCACGCCCGAAGGTTGGAAGGCCATCGGCTATGTTGGTAATGTGCCGTTGCCCACCTTCGACGGCCCACCGCAAGAAGTGCTGGATAAACTGGGACTCGAGCAAACGGTGAAGGGCTGATTTAGTCTGTATTTGGTAGGGAGGACCGGCTCAGTCCTCCGTATAAGAGTTTTGGAGGATCGAGCCGATCCTCCCTGCCTTCAGAAATGCCTCGTAGCTGGTTCAGGGAATCTTTATATGAAATTTTTTAGTATATTCAATGAGCAGACATCAGAATCCTAGAGAAAACACGTTTACGGTAGGGGATTTTTCTCGTAGGAATTTTCTCAGGACAGCTGCCGTGATGGCGGGAGGAATTATGGCAGGTGAATCACTTCGAGCGAGAACACCCGATTTATCCAGTATTCCGCTTGGGCTGTGCAACCATTCCTTGAGGGCATTTAAGTGGCAGGCTACGCAGTTCATCGAGTACGCGGCTCAGCTCAAACTGGATGCCGTGCTTCTGAATTCGCTCAACAATTTCGAGAACTTGGAGCCGGCCCATTTGAAGAACCTGAAGCGGAAGGCGGATTCCCACGGGATCCGATTCTACACGGGGGCGGGGAGTATCAGCAAAGGCAGCCCGCGCTACTCGGATAAATACGGGCGTACTCCTGAGGAAGTCCTGCAAACCGGTTTGCGAGTCGCCAAGACAGTGGGTTCACCAATGGTGGTCGTCAGGATTGGCAGTATTGACGATCGCTATACAGATGGCGGAATCGAAGCTCGAATGGATGAGTCGATCAAGGTATTGAAGGCATCGCGGAGCCGTATTGAGGATTCGGGTGTAAAGATCGGTTTCGAAAACCATGCGGCCGATTTGCGATCCGAGGAATTGCTCGATCTCATTAAGGCCGTCGGAACGGACATTTGCGGCGTGATGCTTGATCCGGGCAATGCCGTGTGGGCCATGGAGGACCCGATGAAACAAGTGCAATTGCTGGGCAAATACACGGTTTGTACCAGCCTGCGTGACTATCAGGTTTGGCCTTCAGAAGACGGGGCCACTTTTCAGTGGACGGCGATCGGGGACGGGCTAATGGACGTTCCTGCTTATGCTGGGTACCTGGCAAAACTTTGCCCAGGAGTGCCGATTCACGTAGAAACGATCTCCAACGAGCACCGACCCATTCCTTTTCTGACCGAAAAGCATATGAAGGTCTACCCGAACCTGAAAGCGGACGGGATTACGGATTTTCTGAAACTGATGCGGCGCGGACGTCCGATCCCGATCGTGAAACCCGCTAATGGCGAGGATCCCAAGGAATTTGAAAAGAATCACCAACGCTTCGAATTCGAGCAGAGCATCGCCTACCTGCGTAACGTTTGCGGCGTGGGGAAACGGGTTTAATCGGCGGAGCCATGGATTATATGTGGTTGAATCTGCAATGTCGAAGTCGAACGGAAAGAACGTTACGCTATCTCTAACCGGCTCCTTTGCTGTCCGGGACGCGAGGAATTCCGGAGTGACTGAATGATTTCGATTATTATCGCCTTATGAGAATATCGGCAGTTTATTTTGTATTTTTATGTGTAATACAAAACACGTTATCGGCGGAGCCTAACGTCCTGCTTATCCTGACCGATGACCAGGGATATGGGGATGTTTCCCTGCATGGGAACCCGCAACTGCTAACCCCCGCCATGGACCGGATTGGACGGGAAGGCGTACGGCTGGACCGTTTCTACGTCGCCCCAGTCTGCTCACCCACGCGGGCGAGCCTATTGACGGGACGCTATCACCTGCGTTCGGGGATCTTCGGAATGTCGCGGAGGGAAGAGGTTCTCAATCCGGAGGAGGTGACCGTGGCTGAACTCTTCCAGGAGAATGGATATGAAACGGGTCTGTTCGGGAAGTGGCATCTCGGCTCGGTCTATCCGGAGACGCCCAATGGCCAGGGCTTTGATGAATTTTTCGGTATTCTCGGAGGACTCTCTCAACTCTATTTCAACCCGGTCCTGAATCACAATGGAAAGGAGGAAGCTCATCGTGGATACATTACTGAAGTCCTCACGGATGCCGCCATTGACTGGATGGATGAGCAGATTGAGATGGACCAGCCATTTTTCTCGTATGTCTCCTACAACGCCCCCCATACGCCGGGCCTGGTGGAAGACGAATACTGGAAGCCTTATTACGACAAGCAGATCGGGCGCTGGGAAGCGGTCATATATGGCATGATCGAAGTGATCGATGAACAAATCGCGCGCATGCTTCAATTTCTCGAGGACAAGAGGGCATTGGAAAATACTATTGTTATTTTCATGACGGATAACGGCCCCGCTACCTTTCGCTATAATGCCGGCCTTCGAGGAAAAAAGGGACGTATTTATGATGGCGGTACGCGAGTACCCTGCTTTATCCGCTGGCCAGATCGCTTGAAACCAGCTCAAGTTAATTATCCTCTGGCTCATATAGATATTCTCCCCACGTTGGCGGAGTGGTGCGGTTTGGACGGAGTGGAATCGTTGAACCTCGACGGAAAGAGTTTTGCTGAACTGGCAGAGAAACCGGAAATGCCCTGGGCTGACCGGAAATACATTTCTTTCACCTACCGAGACACGGAGCGAATAAGGGATGAGGCTGCCGTCTACACGAATCGTTGGTCTGCAGTCCAGAGGCGTGGAGCCTGGGAGCTTTATGATATGAGCGCCGATGATCGCCAACTCGATAACGTGGCGGTAAACTATCCGGAAGTCGTTGCGGATTTGCGAGCGCACTTTGAACATGTATTGGCTACGATGCCGCCTCAAGGGATCAGTAAGCCCTACCCATTGCGGGATAATGGAGTGGACCGAGTTTGGCTGTACGGACATGGAGCCCAGCTGCCCGCGACTTTCAAGGGGAAGGGGATAGACTATAATTTCAGCGGAGGAATCAATGGCGCTTGGATCAGCGCTTGGACCGACCCGGATGCCGTACCTGAGTGGAAAGTGGATGTAATCGACGGCGGAACCTTCGGGGTGTCGCTCGCCTATTGCCTACCCGCGAGGGACCTTGGTGTGAAGGCCAGTTTGGAGATTCAGGGTGAACGTTTGCCGATTCTCATCACCGAGGCTTTTGATCCTCCGCCCAATCCTCAACCCTTTCTCTTGGAGGGAGAGTCGGAGAAATACGAAAACAAGGATTGGAAAATCCTCCCGCTCGGGGAGGTCACTCTCACTCCTGGTGAGACCCGGGTCCGGATCAAAGTCACGGAAATCCCGGGCTCCTCCGCAATGGAAGTCGGCGCTGTGGTGCTGGATCGGGTTGAGTAGGATGGATTTTGTATTAGCCAAATCGAATCTAACCATTTTGGGGATCCGCTTTCGGGATGAGTGTACCCGTGCAATATTTATAACTTTTCTACTTATTGTAGGCACGATCGTTGATCGCGTTGCCCGGATATCAACTACGCCTACAGGAGCCTCCATCATGATTCTAAAATCGAAGTTCATATTCATCGGCACTCTAATTCTGTCTAGCCTGGCGCCACTGGCATACCCTAACGAAATACGAAACGGCGATCCCAGTCACCCGAATGTTATCATGATCGCGGTGGACGACATGAATGCTTGGCTCGGGCCGTTGGGAAACCAGCAAGCGATCACGCCCAACCTGGATCGATTGGCCTCGATGGGTGTCACCTTTACGAACGCCCATACGGCGGGTGTTTATTGCGCACCATCGCGAGCGGCGATTTTTACAGGCCGCCTGGCTTCCACGACGGGTTGCTACGACCGGCAAGTATATTTTTATGAACATCCAGAGTATAGGCCATTGCAGAAAGCGTTTCAAGATGCCGGATACAATACTTACGGAACGGGAAAACTGTTTCATCATCCGGCGGGGATGGTGGACCTGAGGGGCTGGACCGAATTCAAAATCAGAACCCAGGAACAACGGGAAAGCGGATGGCCCATGGATACCTGGGAGCACGGTGCGCCCTTGCCCGATCCGTACCCGGGCAGTCCATACAACCAGACCAATCCAAATTGGACGGGCCGGCCTTTCATGGAGATCGGAGCCATTCCCAATGACCGGGAAGAAGACATGGCCGACACGCGCCGGGCCAATTGGGTTTGCGACCTCATAAGCAAGGAGCACGATAAGCCATTCTTCGTAGGACTGGGATTCTACGCTCCACACTATCCCAACTACGCTCCGCAAAAGTATTTTGATCTGTATCCGATCGAATCGATTCAACGGCCGCCTTGGAAAGAAGATGACCTTGAGGATATCCCAGACATTCAGAGAAAGCCGCAGGAGAACCGCAAAAAGTCCGTCCATGGGAGATTGCTGGAACTAGGGATCGTAGACGAAACCATCCAGGCTTACTTGGCCTGTATCAGCTATGCCGACGCTATGGTGGGGCGGGTATTGGATGCTCTAGATTCGAGTCCCAACAAAGACAATACGCTTATCGTATTCTGGAGCGACCACGGCTACCATCACGGGCAAAAAGGCAATTGGGGGAAGCACACGCTTTGGCGGCAAACGTCTCATGTCCCCTTTATTTGGGCGGGTCCCAAGATCGCCAATGGCGAAGTGGTGGAAGAAGCGGCCAGCCTAGTAGATCTTTACGCCACTCTGGTTGATCATTGCAACCTGGAGGAAGATTCTGGATTGGAAGGATCCACTTTGTCCGGCGCGCTCAGCGATCCCGATACCGCATCCGATCGAAGTGTCGTATTGCCCTACGATGTCCCTGGAAGTTATGCCGTGATGAGCAAGGACTGGCGATACATTCGCTATGAGGATGGCTCCGAAGAGCTATACGATCTCAACAAAGATCCGGAGGAATGGCAAAACCTGGCAAGCGATCCAGAGTACGAATCGATCAAGGAACGGCTTAAGAACGACGCCCCCACGTCATTCGCTCCTCTGGGAACGCAGTTCAACAATCTAAAGATTGTCGTAGAGGGAGAGTCGTTCCGCTGGGTGCCTAAACGGTAGATTCAAAATACCTGGATTTCAGTTCGTTCGGCCCGCGTCGATAGCTGACCGCAGCATGGATTTCATCTCTTCCACTTTTTCTGGATACTCTCCGTAGCGATTTTTGCTCTGCTTAGGGTCCTCAATCAAGTTGTACAGTTGACCGGGATGTTCGGGGAGTTCGGCTCTCAGCGATTTCCGGTACCATTCCGGTTCGCTGTCGGGGGATGATGGGTCGTCGATAAAAACCCAATCTTGTTGCCTGATCGCATAGACGCCACGAGGCGTGTGGTGAATGACGCTTTCTCGGTAGGGCTTTTCCTGCCCGCCTAGCTTGAGAAGCGATAGAAAACTTAGACTGTCTTCGCCGGCCTGCTTGGGCAACTGCTGTCCGGTGATCTCGGCAATAGTCGCGAGCCAATCAGTGAGGGATACCAAGGCGTCGCTCGTTCTATTCGCTTTGATAACTCCGGGCCAGCGAACTACTAGTGGCACACGGTGACCGCCCTCCAGAATATCGGTTTTCATGCCCCGTCTTTGACCCATGCTGAAGTGATCGAGTTCTTGGATACGTTCGTACGCTCCTCGGGCAGGGCCATTGTCCGAGGCGAAGACGACGAGTGTCGAGTCGGTTAGGTTCAGACGGTCTAAAGCATTTAGCATCTTCCCGATATAGTGATCTACTTCGATCACGAAATCTCCATACAAGCCGGCTCCGGACATACCGATAAAAGCTTCGTTGGGAACGATGGGATCATGCGGGCTTGGTGGATCCCAGTAGATGAAGAAAGGTTGTTTTGGATCGATATCGAATTTCGGGTTTTGGCGTAGTCCTGTATAGGTTTCCAAGTATTCGACTACCTTGTCGCCGCCGTCGGGCAACCATCGATATGGATCGGTTGGGGTTAAAGTTGGATCTACTGGTAGCCCATTTTCAAACTGGGACTTTATGTTGCTGTCGCGCTTATCTAGGTAGGTGATGCACCAAGAGTAGTCGAAGCCGAAAAGCTGAGAGCCCCGAAGACGCTTATTGGGAAAATCGTAGGCATCTAGATCGCCAGGTTCTCGACCCGGAAGAACGGCTTCCGAATAGTTGTGTCGCAGGCCCCATTTCCCAATCTGGGCAGTATTGTAGTCCTTCTGCTTGAGGAGCGAAGCAATAGTCATGCGTCCCTCCTCCACGAATACATCGCGAAACTTGGCCCCATTGCCGCGACCATCCTTGCCGCGGCGCCAAGGGTAGCGTCCAGTTAGGAGCCCGTATCGGCTAGGGCCGCAAACGGGTCCGGGCGCATGGGCATCCGTAAAAGCCATTCCCTCGCGGGCGAGGCGATCAATGTGGGGGGTGAATATCTTGGAATCTGGATTGGAAAAGCTGACATCGCCATAGCCGAGATCATCCAAGTAGATGAAAAGGATGTTGGGCGATTGTTTAGAAGGCTGAGAAAAGCCGACCGCAGCGGCTAGCGTCACGAGTATGCCTGATATGACCAGAATCCTCATTCGAGAGAAGCGATTCGAAATTCTAAGGGTCGTAGCCAAAACTGGTTTTCTCTATTCGAAGTTTAGCGAAGCTGCTTTTCGAAAAATCGAACCATTTCCGCCATTGGCGTTTCGCCCAGGTCGCGGAATCCGTGCCCACCGGTTTCGTAGTAAACGACTGAAGAATCTGCTCCTGTTTGCTTCATGGCTTTATGCATGATCTCCGTTTGTATCCAGGGGACGGTGGCATCGTCCTTGCAATGCAATAACAGAATAGGCGGATCTTTGCGGTCGAGGTGATTGATAGCCGAGGCATTGATCCAGTCGTGTTGGTCCGTAGAGAAGGGCGGACCGATCCATTCGCCATTACTAATGATTTTGGTTTTAACGCCCGGCTGCAGGGCGATTTGATTCTCGTCCGTGAATCGGGAAATGAAATCGAATACGCCACAGAAAGCCACTGCTGCTTGGATGCTGCTTGAATACTGTTCGTGGCCGCCGTTTCCTTCGAAATCAGGATCGTCTCCGGTGACTGCTAGCATGGCGGTCAAAGTTCCTCCGGCGGAGCGACCCATGGCCCCTATTCGATCGGGGTCGATTTTGTACTTGGAACTTTTAGCTCTAACGAATCGCACGGCCGCTTTATTATCGGCAATCGTATCCAAGTAGTTATGATCGGTCCGCCCGCGATAGGATACCAAGGCTGCCGCGAATCCGCGCTCGGCGAGATAGGCGGCGAAGGGCTTAAACTTCTGCCCGTTTTGAGGGGCGAAACCGCCACCTTGGATCACGATGATGCAGGGTTTGGGCTCGTCACTTTCTTTCGGTAGATAAAGATCGAGAGTCAGAGAAGGATCTGCTTTGGTGAAGGGTAGCCCCTTTTCGACTTCGTAAGAGGACGCATGGAGCGGGATAGAGTATATCAGGGCGGCAATGATCGCTCCCTTAATCAAATAAAACCTAAATTTTGAATACATCATTCTTTAACGAGAAGCTTGCCTCGGCTTATGGGTAGGGAGAACCGGCCCGGCTCTCCGTTTAAACAAATATGGAGGATCGAGACGATCCTCCCTGCCATTTGGGAACAGAAGGGCGAGTGGTTGGGTACACTTTCAAAACCCTTCCAGCAATCCGCCGGGAGTGAAAAACTCGGGATGCTCTCTGAGAATACGAGCCCGCAAGTGGGGACGGTTTAGAATGACGCGACCCAGTCGCTCTACTTTCTTTGGATCGGATAGGCCTCCAATCTCGGCGTCGCTAGGCATGATCTGACTATCCCAGCCGGCGAGATCCAAGGGCATGATGCCAGTCAGGCCTGCCCCGTTGTTGTAGGCGGTAGGGTTGAAGGTTCCGACGACGTCCACGTTGAGATTGGGTGTGATGCCAGACTCCCAGCCGCCTGCCCAAAGGCAGGCGTTAACTAGGAAGCGGCGGGCATCTTCGCTGAGCAAGTCCTCCGACGCTCCATATGAGGCATAGACGACGCGAGCCTTCTTGGTTTTTCCTGAAGGCGCGGTGTAGCTATCCCGTGTCCAGCCGGCATTCACAACCGGCTTTTCCGTGTTATAGTCATCGCTGGGATGAAAGGTGTTGAGAACCTGTACGTTGAGGAGCGGAACAGACCCTATTGGCGGTTGCGACTTATAAGCGCCGGAGTAGGCGTGCATGCGATTGACCCCACGAAGAATGGGGTGATTGCCTGCGGTAGGGTCGGGCGTGATTTGACAGCCCATGACATGATTGGAGCCGTAATGGGACTGGCCCCGTTCTTTGTGCCAGGTATTCCCGAAAATCTGCTCGCCAAGACCTCCGTAGTAGTCATCGCCCTGGTAGTTGAAGTTAAGCTTCTCCCACTTGCCTGTTTGGCCATTGAAGCAGTGGGTGGAGGTGCGAACGCCGACAACGGGGCCCCCGCGTTCGAAGTACTCGACGATTGGATCTACCTGTTCGTCCGGCAGATTCATGAAGCGGGAGTAGAAGAATAGGAGATCCGCATCTTCCAACACTTCGGTTCCTGGCATGTCGCGACCACCCGGTTGAATAGCCCCGTTTTCATCCAGACCGAACAGAACCGTGCATTTGAAGCCGTGCCGCTTGGCCAAGATCTTTGCGAGTGTGGGACAAGCTTCTTCGGACCGATATTCGTGGTCGTTGGCGATGAAGACGATATGCTTGCCGTTGCCGATGCCGCCGTTGCCTTCGTAGACGAGGAGTTCCGCTTTGGAAAACGAGGCAAATGTTGTCGCGATGGCTGCGGTTAGGATGAAGAATTTATGGGTACTCATAATTTACTCACCGGTTTAGCGGCTTTCAGGAAAAACTCGAGGAAGATTTACGGTGCTGGGTCTGGAGGTACGAACCGCCTTAATCGGCGTCGCTAGAGGACCGAAAATGGTTGTATCTTCGCTGATTTGGGTAGCGGACGATCTCTGAGCGCCCACAAAAGGTAGCATAGGCTTCCAGCCTGTGATCTAATCTCTGCAACCAGGCAGGATGCCTGTTCTACGCTTTCGAAATGGGCGATTGGAGATCGCTCGCTACCTTGATTGTTCAGCTATCGGGTGACGGAGGCCACAAAGTCGAGACCTGCCGATGGATGTTTGGTGGCTATAAAGGATAGTGGAGGAAACAATTGATATTCTGGAATGTTAGGTTAGCTAGAAATCCACGATGAACCTCAATCGAAGACGTTTTCTCTCTACCTCACTTACGGCTGGCGCCTGTGTTTCGGTACTGCCCGCCTGTTCGGCATCAGCGAATGCCGATGCCATTAATGATAACTACGCCAAACTCGATGAAGTAATGGCTCAACCCAGTTTCAAGCGTGAGCTTTTCAAGGAACCGGTGATCATCGAATCGGTCGAGCTTTTAAGGGACGGCCGCTCTTTCATTTGCCGTGTTCGATCCAAGGATGGAGCAGAGGGAATTGCCGAATCCCATAACACGATGAGCGTGCTGTATCCAATTTTTCTGAATCGGGTTCAGAATGTATTTGTGGGTCAGGATGCCAGGCGTCTGGACGAGCTATTGGACAAGGCTCTTGAGTTCTCTTTCAATTACCGCTTTGGCGGTGTCGGTATTGGAATTCCACTAGCTACGATGGAGTTCGCCATTCTCGATATGATGGGCCGCATAGCCGGCAAACCTGTGGGCGAACTTGTCGGGGAGATTCACAACACCCGCATCCCCGTTTATCAAGCGACCGAATGGCGGGAAAAATCGGTTGACGAGTCGGTGGCCCTGATCAAGGAGGCAGTGGAAAAGAGCCGGGCTGAGGCCGT
>CAYOLG010000068.1:0-12256 GCA_964404745.1 uncultured Opitutaceae bacterium | reverse complement strand
TCCAGCGAAGCGATAGCCGAGCGAGCCGGTTTAAACGAGCGCTATGTTCGCGAGTGGTTAGGGGCCATGGCGACGGGAGACATCGTAGAGGTCGATGACTCAGGCCAACGCTTCCGATTGCCGGATTCCCGGGCCGCCATGCTCACCGAAGGGGCGAGGGTGAATGCCTGGCTCACCTGGCTCAGTACGTTTCCCTTATGGGTAGCGTTGAAGACAAGATCATCGATTGCTTTCAACGTGGTGGCGGAGTTCCCTATTCGGAGTATCCTCGCTTTCACGAGGTAATGGCGACCGATAGCCGCCAGTCAGTCGTGTCGGCCCTGGAAGAGCATATCCTGCCACTAGATCCAGGCTTGGTCGTGAGACTGGACAACGGCATTCGCGTGCTCGATGTCGGATGCGGGCGAGGCTACGCTTTGCGAACGCTGGCCAAGCGATTCCCCCGAAGCCAATTCGTGGGCTACGATTTGAGCGACGAAGCAATCGAATTTGGCAACCAGGCAGCCCAAGACGATGGGCTGAAGAATATCGTTTTCGAAAAACGGGATCTTACTTCCTTTGACGAAGACGCTCCCGAAAACCGGTTTGATCTGATCACCGCCTTTGACGCCATCCACGATCAAGCCCGTCCGGATCGGGTCTTGAATGGAATTCGACGGGCTTTGGCGGAGGATGGCACTTTTCTGATGCAGGACATCGGGGCCTCCAGCAACGTCGCCGAGAATCGCGATCATCCGATTGGGCCCCTGCTCTATACGATATCCTGTCTGCATTGCATGACCGTTTCGCTGGCCCAAGGTGGTCTGGGGGTGGGCGCCATGTGGGGCGAAGAAATGACCACCGACTTCTTGAAAGCGGCCGGTTTCGGCAGTGTAGACCGGTATTCGCTAGAACACGACATCCAAAACTATTACTACATCGCTAGAACATAGAGGCGTAGCAGGAAAGCGAATCGGCCTGGCCGATGTGGGAGTGTGCCACAGCCGCCAATGGGAATTGGCGGTTTTTTTCCGGCTAGGCGCTTATTGAAATTGCTAGGTCGAGCAGTATGGGGCCGCATACCGATGCAACCTAGCGCCCATATAGAGGCGAGATAGTTTTTGCATAAGAAACAAAGCAAAGAAACCAAGCCGTTGCAAAGGCTAGGCCGCTGGAAGCAGCATTGAAGTTCTAGAATGGAGCTTCGCTATTTGCGGGGTCCCACGTTTTGATGGCGGTAATCTTGCCATCGTCATCGATATCGAAGACGGTAATCATTCCTTTTTCTTGCGGAAAATCATCCAGCAGTCCCTTTTCATCCGCTAGCATGATGCGATGGGGATACTTCTGCATTTTTGGCATCGCGAACATACGAGCGACACCTGGCATGCCGTAGATGTTGGAGAGGAAGACCGCATTACGCTCCGGCAGAAATCGGGCTCCCTTATTTGAAAAGTAGGCGTTCGCCTTCTTGCCAGCGCCCATACTGAAGCTCACGGCTATGTGTTTTGTGCCCTCAGGCATGGGATAGGCCGTTTCATGCTGGTCTTGCGCCTCCAGCTTTGGAAACGAGTCTCCGGGTTTGAGCTGATCTGCTTGGCAGAAAACGGCAGCGGCGAGAAAGATCGTTGCGGCGGCGAGCCACCGAAGTGTAGGACGAGTGTTCATATCCGAATACTATTAGCGGATTGGAATGAAACTATGATGAATTTCGCATGAATAAAAATTAATCTTAGGTTCATCTTCGATTCATGCAGCGCGGCTATGCTCCCGTATGAAGTTTTGGAAGCAATTCGTCGCAGGTTGGGTTTTTGTACATTCAGGAAGCTTGATTTGGGCGGGTAATTTTATTGTCGATACGTCCGTTTCTGAGGTAGCAGTCGATGCGAAGGCATCCCCACCTCACTCTTTCACAAGCGTAGCGACCAAATACGAGCATGACATCGATATTGATCCTAGCTCCTTGGAGGTAAGGAAGGCGGTTTTCTCTTTCAGTTTCGCAGACTTGGATTCCAATAGCGGCAAGCGTGATTCGAAGATGCTTCGCTGGATCGATGCGGATGCCTATCCCACAGCCCGCTTTGAACTAAAGGAGGTGGTCAAGAATGGGGAAAGAACGATTGGCAAAGGCAGTTTTCTTATGCACGGCGTCTCGCGCGATATTGAAATCCCGTTCAGCGTAAAGCGCGAAGGAAAGAAAGTCGTTCTCGATGGGGCGGTTAGTTTTGACTATGAGGATTGGGGACTGGAAATCATCAAACTGCTGATTTTCAAAGTGAACCCCAGCGTGACGCCGCGATTCCATCTCGTTGGTGAAATTGCCGGCAGCGATCATACATGACTTCTGAATGGGGACTGCTTGAGGAACGGGTTGTCTTGCTTGACGAACCTAGCGATGCGACAGGCGCAAAATTAAGGTCTGAAGACCGCGCGGCTGATACGTCGCTGCATAAAAAAAGGATACTATGTTGAAACGGTTTACTGGGGAATCACTGAAACGCTATGTGGAGCTGCCGAGGGACTTGGAACCCAATCTATTGGCGGCGACGCACCACACTTTGGATACACAAGGCGGCTTTGGGCGGGCCAATCTCGCCATGGGCGTAGGCGAGGCCCTGGGAATGGGCAAGGACAAGGCGGAAGCGCTGGGGGCGGCCATAGAGCTCTTTCACCTGGCATCCCTCATTCTAGATGATTTGCCCTGCATGGATGATGCGGAATTCCGTCGCTCGCGGAAGTGTGTCCATCGTGACTTCGGGGAGGGGTCGGCGATTCTGGTGGCCCTAGGTTTCATCAATCGGGCGTATACGATTCTTTGGGATGTTTTTTCAATGGCGCCGCCGAAACAGCGACGCGAAGCGGCAGACTTGGTAGACGAATGCCTGGGGTTTGGCGGTATCCTGGACGGCCAGTCGCGCGACATCCATTTTGGCGGCTCTTTTGGGAGAGGGGATTCCGTAAAGAGGATAGCGAAACAAAAGACGGGCTCGCTTATTCGTCTCTGTTTGCTGCTTCCGGCAATCATTTGCGATGCGAGCCGCTACGACAAGATGCATCTGGCCCGTCTAACTGATAACTGGGGAGTGGCCTATCAAGTTGCGGACGACTTGAAAGATCTGCGGTTAAGCGAGGCGTCCTCAGGCAAGTCGACGCAGAGGGATCGATTGCTTGGGCGCCCAAATATGGTTTTGGCTATAGGTGAAGATGCGGCAGCTCGTTTGCTCAGCAGTCTTATCGAGATGTCGGAACGCAGCCTTCAGCAGTTGGACGGCATTGCGGTATTGTCGCAGTTCCAAGCGATTTTGATAGAGAAAGTGGAACCTCTCATAGCCGCTTGCGCGGCTGCATAGGGCGAACCCATTCGGGCATGAGATTTCCCAGACTGATAGTCATCAACTTGGCTCGACATCGAATTCGGGCCTCGATCGGCGCCATGGGAATCGCGTTTGGAGTAGCGGCGATGCTGACGGTTCTCAGTATCGTGCTTGGAGCCATTGGCATGTTTGAGCGTATTCTAGCGAATGACAGCCATTTCCTCGTTTTCGAGCGAAACGTATCGGACCTCTTTTTTTCCAGCGTTTCCGAAAGCGCGATAGAGGCGATTAGCGGAATGGAAAATGTGGATACAATATATCCTATGTTATTCGGAATAGTCTCCTCCGAGAATAACCCTGTAATTACCTGCTTTGGGATCGCCGATAATGATCCCCGTTTGGACGATGCGGAATGGGTTCACGGGGATCGCGCGAGCTTCGGCAAGGAGGGGAATACCGTATATCTTGGTCTTCGAGCAGCGGAGTTTTCGGGAGCCCGAGTTGGAGAAGAATTGGCCATCGGCAGGAAGGCGATGAACGTGGGAGGCATACTGAAGCTGGAGAACGGTTTTGAAAATGGGGGCGTGTTCATGCCGCTTGCCCTGGCGCAAGAGTTTTTTCGCAAAGAAGGATTCAGTTCTATAGCCGCCGTAAAGCTGAAGGACCTTTCGCTGGGCGGAGCATTCAAATCGGAGATTGGAGAAGAATTTCCGGATTTGATGGCTTTGGAAAACGACGAGTTCAGCGACAGCTACAGTCAATTTAGGATACTTTCAGCCACTGCGTGGGCAGTCGGAATCTGCGCGTTTCTTTTGGGAGGCATGGGAGTCGCGAATACAATGCTCATGTCGGTTTTCAGTCGAATCAAGGAGATTGCTATATTGCGGACTTGCGGCTTCTCCCGGTGGCAGATCGGGACTATGATCCTCGGGGAATCCCTACTGCTGGCTAGCTTAGGAGCAGTGTTGGGATTCGGCCTAGGGTTTGGAGCGTTGCGGATAATGCAAGACCTGCCTCAACTCAATGGATACGTTAAGCCGGTATACGATCTGTGGATATTATTGGGTGTTGGCGCTGTTGCATTCGTTACCAGCGCTGGCGGAGCTTGCTACCCGGCTTGGCGAGCGACGCAGATACAACCGGCGGAAGCGTTGCGCTATGAATAAAGGAGGCCGCGAGAACAGCGAAACCGTGGTGGAAGTGAGAAACGTGTACAAGGGCTTCGACGATGGGCGGATACAGGTTCTGAAAAACGTATCGGTGAAAATCGCTCAAGGAGAGGTGGTTGCCCTATGGGGACCCTCGGGCTCAGGGAAGACTACGTTGTTGTACATGATGGGGGGCTTGGATGTGCCTGATTCTGGAAAAATCTACGTTGGGGGTCTGAATCCGGCTGCGGAAAGGGATCGACTCGCATTGCGCAGAGAAAAGGTTGGCTTCGTTTTTCAGCTCCACAATTTGATTCCGGATTTGACCTTGAAGGAGAACTGCCTGGTGACGTGTATAGCCACTAGAGGGGATCCAGATCAGTACGATAAGCGGTTTGCAGAACTAGCCAAAGACCTGGGTATCGATCACCGTAAGGATAGGCGGATACAAGAATTGTCGGGTGGAGAGCGCCAAAGAGTAGCGCTGTGCCGAGCTCTAATGCATCGTCCAAGCGTCGTTTTGGCGGATGAGCCGACGGGTTCGCTGGACGAGAAGAGCGGAGAAGCGGTATTCGCCTTGCTGGTCCGCTTGGCTAGGAAAGAGGGGAGAACGGTAGTGATGGCAACGCATGAGCGACGGTTTGCTGATGCCTGCGATCGGGTATTTCAGGTAAGAGACGGATGTTTGAAGGAGATTTAGCGGGCAATGCCGAATAACCCATCCAACAGTATCCAGAAGGTAGTGGCGCTCTGCAGTGTGGTCTGGCTAGCGCTAGCGAATGCTGTTGGGCTTTGGTTGGCGATGCTTCTGATTTGGCCACGACTGGGGGATCTTTTGAGCCCTTTGACTTACGGGCGTTGGGTTCCATTGCACATGGATTGGCAATTGTACGGATGGTGTTCTTTGCCTCTTCTTGGATTGCTGTTAATGCGCTTCTTCGAAGAAGATTGTGAAGCCGAAGTTCTGACCGTATCGGCTTTGGGATTCTGGTCGATTGGTTTGCTGGCCGGGGGCGTTACTTGGCTTTCTGGGCAAGCTACCGGTAAACCGTTCCTGAATTGGACAGGATGGGGAGGAGCGTTTTTTATCGCGGCTCAAGTTGCCGTGTGGAGCTTGTTGGCAATAGCTTTCTTCCGATCATGGAGGCGTTGGGCTACTGGCGGGCAGCGATCGAGGAAATGGATAGCGATCGTGTTGAAAACGGGAATACTGCTATCTCTACTCGGCGTGCCACTGGCTCTTTTCATTTTGTCGAATCCGACGATATATCCACCGGTCAATCCCGATAGCGGAGGAGCGACTGGGCATTCATTGCTGGCTTCGACTTTGTGCCTCGTTTTTCTAATGGGCTTGTTGCCGGGGCCCTTGTTGCGACTGCGGTGGAAGAAAGGGCGTCGGAAAGGGCTGCTATTGGCCTTCTGGATAGCGTTTGCTGGCAGCGTTTTTCTATACGCGTCTATCGGGCACGGGAATGCGTCGAATGAAGAATGGGATCAAGTTCTAGGCTTGGGGAGCTTGTTAATATGGCCTGTGTTTGTGGCGCTTTTGTGGCAAAGCTATGAATGGAGCTCAGAGTCAAAACTATGGAAGCGATCCTTCTTCTTCTGGTGGGCCCTTTTGGCAATCGATGGTTGGGGCATTTTTTTGCCTATGTTTCTGGATACATTGAAATTCACGAATGCTTTGGTAGCTCATAGTCACTTGGCCATGGCAGGGGCCGTAACCGCTTTTAACATGCTTATCCTCCTGGAGATGGGTTCAGCGAAAAGCGTTCGGGAGATCTTGGGCCAACCAAGAGCTGCCTGGGCGTGGAATCTCTCCTGCCTCGCTTTTGTAGCCGTTCTAACCTTACAGGGCTGGAGGGAAGGAAATCAGCCAGGCGCTTTGTTCGATTTCGATAAGCTGACGGAGACTGCCTATATAGCCCGCTTGCTTGCCGGCGGAGCGATGTTCGGGATTAGCGCGTATTGGGTTTGGCAGAGCGCAACCGTGTTCGCGAAGAAGGTTGCGATCGAGGCGCTTGACGATGCGTTTGCCACAAGGCGCAAGGCGTTCTCGGCGGAAGTCGGCGGGATCGAAATCACGAATAGAACAGCGGACGGAGCGGACTATCGATGCCGTATCAATTTTGAGAAGCCATGAAGAAGCTGGAAAACGGACGATTCTTGTTGGTATGGAGCTGGTCGCTAGGGATTATCGACAGTCTGACTGGGCTGGGATTGATATGCCTTCCCGAATTGACCCTGCGGCTGATGGGGTTGGACTCGTCGGCTTACACGCTGGCCTTGATCCGCTTTATTGGGGCGTTCGTGTTCTCCAATGGCAGCCTATATCTATGGGGGATATTTTTTTTCCATCGATCCGGGTTGGTAGAGACCTTAAGCTTCACGTGGCTGGCTACGGCATGGGCGCGGGTGTGCGTTTCCATCGTTACAGGGATCTTATTGGCCAACGATATGCTGGCAGTTGGTTGGGCTTCCGTTTCCGCGTTCGACGGCGCTGTCGCGATTTTTCAAATTTATTGGATTTCCTCGAAACGCTTAATCCGGAATGAAAACCGATCCTCAACCTGCTAGTCCGCCTTGGTTGGCTACGCTTATCGCTGGCTGCGCCTTTTCCTATTTTCTGATTTTCGCTCAGTTCGGTTTCCTGCATCGCTTGGAGGAGCTCGAAAGCGATGGTGGCCAGATCGAGCTAGCGATGCTTGCCATGGGACTCGCCGGAATTGCCAGCAGTATTAGAACCGCTCGGCGATTCCGTTTGCAGGGGGCAAGGGAACGGGCTTCGATTGACTTCGTGGGCTGCGGATTGGCGGCAGCTATTTCGATAATAGCATCTAGTATTTGGATACAGGTTGTGGTGGCTTCAGCGGTTGGCTGGTTTCTGGGGTCGCTAACGGTATCGATCGTGCCTATGCTGAGGTCCATGGTTAAGGCTGGGCGCATAGGCAGGTGCGCGGCCCTATCGGTTGGAGGCGCCTATTTTGTTTGCAACATACCCATTGTATTCAACCTGTCTCCGGAGGATCATTGTTTGTCGGGGGCGGTGATTTGCTGCGTAGGGGTCGTCGCGGCTTTGAAGATCGGCCGATTGGATGAAATGCGTTTAAGGCGAGAAGCGGCAGGCGATCGGACAGAGAAGGGACTTTTCCAGACAAAAGGCGTTTGGTTGGTCGCCTTGCTTTTTCTGGGATTAATCTGGCTGGATTCAGCGGCTTTTTACGTGATTCAAAAAACGGATAGCCTCAAATCCGCTAGCTGGCAAAGCGATAGTCAACTTTGGGGTATCGCGAGCATCCACTTGTTGATGGCCATTGCAGCAGGTTGGGCCTTGGATCGCGGCTGGGTGTTCTCGATTCTCTTAGGGGCGCTGCTGCTCTTAGAGTTAGGAGCGTATTTCCTTCAAATTGGGGTAGGTTACGGGACCATGGCGACGTTGCTCTATATTACTGGCGTTTCTTTGTACTCAACTGCCCTAGTGGCCTACGGGTCTTTGGCTCCAGAGGAGAAGGGGTTGTGGAAGATCTCGAGTCGGGCAGGAATTGTTTTCGCCTTGGGCGGCTGGTTCGGATCTGCAATGGGGATTGGAATGGCGAGGGATTTGCAAAGAATTCCAACAGGATTTTTAGCGATAGCATTGGCAGTCGCCCTGAGCTGCTTGGCTATACGGCCCTGGATTACTATTAGCGTCTCTCGAGAAGCGACTGGATAAGGTCAGTATGGACAAGTTTTTTATAAGCGGGGCTATTTTCCTGGTTGCAGCTTTGTGGCTTGGCTCACTGGAAACCGAAAGCGATTCGGCCGATTCGATCTCTCGCGGGCAAATCCTGTATATCGCGGAGGGGTGCATTCATTGCCATTCCCAATATATTCGTAAGGATACGCTTGATACGAAGATGTGGGGATTGCCGACTGAATGGCCCTTGGTTGAAGGAAAAGCTGTTTTGATCGGGAACCGTAGGCAAGGCCCTGATCTAGCGAAAGTGGGAACGCGCCGATCTCGAGAGTGGAATCGCTTGCACTTGACCAATCCGGGAACCGTATCGCCAGGAAGCCGCATGCCGTCTTACAGACACTTGTTCGAAGGAGAACGCTCGAAAGACGGAGAGGCGTTGCTGGACTATTTGGATTCGTTGCATGAAGCGAATCCTAGAGCCTGGTGGCAACAAGTTGTTGATTGGTCGCCAAACGTCGATCGCGACGCAGAAAAGGGTCTTCCGGAGCAGGTCTACAGTCGGCACTGCGCTCAATGCCACGGGCCTGATGGACGAGGTGGCGGTGTCCTTGCCTTTAAATTGGCCCGCCCGCCACGCGATTTGGTAAAAGGGCCGTTTCTATTCGCTCCGGACTCTATGGGACCTGTGGATCGCGATCGACGTTTGGCCCAGATAGTGAAATTCGGAATTGCGGGAACGTCTATGCCGGGACACGAGAGTTTGACCGATGAGGAAATTAACGCAGTAGTGGAATTGCTGAACTCCGTAAGAGCCCCATTTGCCGAGCCATGAGAATATTGATTGTAGAGGATGAGACGCGAGTGGCTCGCTTTGTTGAGAAAGGTCTTCAGGAAAACGCGTATACGACGGCGTGGGCCCGCAATTGCGAAGAAGCCAACGATCTACTCAGCGAAGGTGGCTACGATTTGGTCATTCTGGATTTAAGTCTTCCGGATGGCGATGGCTTAAATTTGTTGAGGGAGTGGCGGAACTGCGGATTTAATGAGCCAGTCTTGATCTTGAGCGCTCGAGACTCGCTGGAGGATCGGGTTACGGGATTGAATCTCGGGGCGGATGACTATTTGCCTAAGCCGTTTGGTTTCGAAGAACTGCTTGCCCGGGTGCGGTCGCAATTGAGGAGGACTAGCCAACAGAAAAAGACGGTTTTGGAGCACCGGGGCATTCGGATGGACCTCCTGGGACATACGGTGAGCTATCGCGGAGATGACATAGAGTTGACCAATCGCGAATTCGCCTTGCTGGAGGTGCTATTGCACAACCGGGGGCGCGTTCTAACTCGAACCCAAATCGGCGAGAAGATTTGGGACGCTCAATATGACATGCAAACGAATCTTATAGATGTTTATATTCGGAAGCTAAGGAAGGCGATCGAGACTGAAGAGGGCGCCCCGCTGATAAAAACCGTGCGCGGGGTCGGGTACATGCTGGTATGAAGACGCTATCCTCTAGGTTGACCTTGTGGTACGCTTTCGCCGCGACTGCGACGGTCGGCGTTTTCATCCTGATAGGACGATTCCTAATTCAGGAGAGTTACCTGCAGGGAGTGGACCAGCTGAATGACAAAGAGTTTGAGGAAATTCGGCCCCGCGTCGAGAGCTACGCCTCGGTAGGCAACGAAGAAAAAGCGATTGAGGCGATTCGCGAGCATACGGAATTGGATGCATCGCTATTCTTTTTTCAAGTGTCCCATTCGGGCGGAAGGGCTTTTTTCACCTCGTCGAATTTGGGATCTCATGAGCTTCCCTCTCATTACCCCGAAGGCAAATCGACGGTGGTCGAGGACGAATTGGGGCCTTTGAGAGTGGGAGTTTACTCGGTGGGGGATTTCGATATCCAAATCGCCTCGTCCTTGCAGGGGTTAATGACCTTGCAGGAGAATCTGGAGCGAATCGGATTGGCGAGCCTGGCGGCCGTATTCCTTACAAGCGCTGTCATAGGGCTTTTGCTAAGTCGGGTGGCCTTGCGACCGATCGAACGCATCGAGAGAACGGCAGCGAGAATTTCGGCTGACCGATTGAGCGATCGTATAGAAATTCAGAATACAGGAGATGAGATTGGCAAACTGGCTTTGCTACTCAATTCCATGTTCGACCGCCTAGAACGTTCATTCGAGGAAGTGAAGCGATTTACGGCAGATGCTTCTCACGAGCTGAAGACTCCTCTTTCGCTCATTCGCCTAAACGCGGAGGAAATTCGCCGGCGTTCTCAAGACAAGGAATGCCAGAGTATGGCCGATGGGCAAATGGATATAGTCGATAACCTTAACAAGGTCGTCAACGATTTGCTCTTCCTCGCCAAGGCTGATGGCGGGGCGTTGAAGGTTTCCGTAGAAACGCATTTGGTCTCGGGATTTCTGGAGGAGTTTTCGACCGACGCTTCGGCCCTTTGCGAAGACAAGGGATTGTCATTCGAATACATCAACGCCTTTTCAGGCAAGGCTCGGTTTGATCCTGTCTGGATGCGGCATGTCCTATTTAATCTAGTTTCCAATGCGATTCGTTTTTCGGTTGAAGGTGGAACGATTGAGCTTCGGTCTTTTGAGAAGGATGGGGAGTGGCAGGTTGAGTTGAGAGACGAGGGACCAGGGATTGCTCCGGATCGATTGGATAGAGTGTTCGAGCGATTCTATAATGAAAAAGATCAGCATGGACGGAGAGGATCGGGACTAGGCTTGCCCCTTTGCGACAGTATTTTGCGGTTGCACGGAGGTTGGATCAAAATAGAGAATAGGAAGCAGCGAAGCGGGGCTTTGGCCCGGTTCGGATTGCCTCTGGTCAAAGATGTTTGAGAAAACCCCGGGTTTCGGAGCTTGGGAACGGCCATTGGGCTTGGATAGGTTATCTGCCGAAGATAGGGCCCGCGTTGTCTTCACCCAGGGTGCAGAACGGAACGGTCCGAGTATCCACTGGCTAGGTCACTCAAGTTTTTTGATCGTATGGGAAGGGCAAAGGATTCTATTGGACCCTGTGTTCGCTCGTTGGATTGGGCCTGTAAGACGAGCGTGCCCATTGCCGGAAAAGCGGATCTCGGAATTACGGCCGACGGCCATATTGGTTAGCCATGCCCACTTGGATCATCTAGATTGGCGGAGCCTTCAGCGGTTCGATGGCGTACCCATTTATTTGCCCGGAGGGAGCGGGAGTTTTTTACCCAAGTTATTACGAGCTCGAGCCCAGGAGTTAGCTCCTGGGGAGGAAATTCAGTTGGGGGATTTGAGATTCGAGGGCGTTGTGGCATTGCATGGAGGTTGGCGCTACCCCTGGCAATTAGGGCGCCAAGCTTTTGGGTACCTTTTGTCTAATCGCGGGGATTCCCTGTATTTCGGAGGGGACTCGGCGTATGGGGGGTATTTCAAAAAGATCGGCGCGGAGAGGAAGATTGATTGGGCTTTGCTGCCGATCGGCGCGTATGCTCCGAGGTGGTTTTTAAAGACGCGACATATGAACCCGGAGGAAGCGATCCTCGCGTTTGCCGATCTCGGAGCAAAAAGAATGATTCCGTACCACTTTGGAGGATACCGATTATCGTTAGAACCTTTGTGGGAGCCATTGCCGCGATTCGCCAGGGCGGCGCGCGAGAAAGGAGTGGACTGGTGTTTGCCGATAGCAGGAGACTTAAGAGAGGATGGATTGCCCAGCGCCTGAAGCTGCTTTGGCTTGAGAGATCCCGATCTGCTCTCCTTAAGCGGGTTGTAATCCGATTCAAACAGTATCCGAAAACTTTCTCAGGAATCCAGCGAAATTGCATTTGATGATGAAGGTCATCTTCCATGCCTGACTTCGACTGCGGAGTTGAGCTGTTGCCCAAGTCCCTCGGACCCACGCTTCGCGTGTCCATCTCCAGTCTCCCGCCATTTTATCATTCTTTTTTGGGATATGGTATCAGAAGCCCCGCGAAATTAGTTTTGCGATAGGCGTTATTTCCGATGCAAGGCGTCATTGCGTAGGTGTGAGGTCGAGCTCCAACTTTTTTTGCATGGGCTCCAAGGGTGGGATCCTTCCGTCGAACCCTGCGGGTCCTCACCCCGCGGTGTAGCCATTTTGCGGAACGCAAAATGGCGGAGAGAGCGGGATTCGAA
>CAYOLG010000067.1:0-14653 GCA_964404745.1 uncultured Opitutaceae bacterium | reverse complement strand
GTAGGCAACCTGTCATTCGACGCGTCAGAAGACGACGTGCGAAACGCTTTCGGGCAATTCGGAAATGTCGAATCGATCAAACTGATAACTGACCGGGAGACCGGCAGACCCCGAGGCTTCGGCTTCGTAACTATGCCAGATTCAAGCGAAGCCAACGCGGCTATCGAATCCTTGAACGGAACCGAACTCTTAGGACGAGAACTACGTGTACGCGAAGCAAGCCCACGCCCCGAACGCCCAAGACATGGTGGCGGTGGTCACCACGGCGGCGGCGGCGGTGGAGGATTCCGCGGCGGTGGCGGCGGCGGCGGCGGCGGCGGTGGAGGATACCGCGGCGGCGGTGGCGGTGGAAAAGGCTCTCGCCGAGGCAACCGACGCCAACAGCAAGACGGATTTTAAAACGGAAGAACTTCCAACTACAAACCCTGCCAAGAAGGCAGGGTTTTTTTATTCTTCCAAGGTTTCGACAACCCTCAATTCGCCTTTGGTCACCTCTCCAGGACCCGCGAATGTGTTCACTTTGCCTAAATCCCCATCCAAATTGGTCCCAAAGTATCCAGATGCTGCCCGGCTTAGGGCGAAGTGGGCGTCATCGAACCCTACCTTCACGGCATCCATGCTAAATCGGGTCGACCAAACCAAGCGCTTCTCACCCGTTTTTCGTAGAGTCTTCAGATCGAAAGCGGAAAGGATTAAAAAGTATCGCTCCTCTTTCAGCATCTCTTGAAGCTCAATGGATTCCTGAATACCCAAATCGCGACGCCTCAAGGCTCGGTCGAAACCAATCAATTTGGCGTTATCCTGCTCGCGATACGTGTAACCGCTTTCATCCAAGTGCGCTCCCGGCGTCTCGTCAGTAGACTCTTCATCTCCTTCCGAATCAGGACCATCCTCCTCGTCATCGGTTGGAAACAACTCTTCGAAACCCGCCTGAATCTGCGTCACTCCCCGATTAACCACAATCAGCAGGTCGCCTTCTTCCTTGGAGCGAGCCGGATAGTAGTTTCGCTTCTTTAGCTCCAGCGCCAAGTTTTCGGCGATCTCCATAAACGGAACCTCACGCAAACTCTTGTCGCGGATGTAGCCACCTACGAATTTGCCTTCCACGAAATGGTAAGTTTCGGACAGCAGGCCATCATCGGTTTCTTTATTCTCCAGATACCCCTTATCCGCATAGGAATCTACCAGAACACGGGCTTTTTTGACTTGGCCGTAACTCAAATCAGCCAGCAAAGCAAAGCCGACCAAAAGAAGGGCCAGAGTTCTCGTGATCTCGAAATTAATTTTGGACATCGATCTCGTTTTTCCTAATCTAACGATAGACAAACCGATTTTCTCGAGCCAGAGTTACAACAGCCCCTATCGATTCCCCAACTTCGAAACGCTAGTTAGATTCCAGCAGGGGAGTTTTGCTACTCCTCCAGACCAATTCGCTCCAAAATACGCTGCAAATCGTCGTTTCCCGAGTACTCTATGACGATTTTGCCCTTCTTCGGATTATGCTTGAGCGAGACATTGGAGCTCAAAAAGGCCATCAATCGCCTCTCAATATCATCGATGGCCGCGCTTTCGGCTTCCGAGAGCTCTCTCGATTGGCCCGTTTTTATTTTGCCAGCCCTACGAATTGATTGAACCAAATCCTCCGAACCACGCACACTAACCCCTTCTTCAATTATCCGACGGGCCAGCAACGCCTGCTCTTGCTTACTCTCCAATCCAAGCAACACCTTGGCATGACCGGTGGATAGCATATTCGTCGCGAGATAGCCCTGCACTTCGTCCGGAAGCGACAGTAGCCGCAGCGAGTTTGCGATGGTCGCGCGCCCCTTGCCAACCCGCTCCGCCACTTGCTCCTGAGTTAGATCGAAGTCCCTAATCAAGCTCGCGTAGCCTTTCGATTCCTCGATCGGGCTCAGGTCTTCCCGCTGCAGGTTTTCGATTAAAGCCATCGAAGCCGCTGAGGTTTCGCCAGCCTCGATAATGCGAGCCGGAATCTTCTTGAGCTTCAGCAGCTTGAAAGCCCGCCACCGTCGCTCTCCAGCAATAAGCTGATACCCACCATTTATCTGACGGACAACGATAGGCTGAATAAGCCCCTCGCTTTGGATGCTCTCCGCCAAATCGACCAATTGGCTTTCATCGAATTCCCGCCTGGGCTGATAGGGATTGGGTTCTATATTACCCACGAGCACTTCTTGAAAGTCCGGGAGACCGGCGGCGGCCATTTTCCTCGAATCCGAGCCGCCCTCGTTGGCGGAAGTTTCTGGCTTCGATGCCACAACCTTCTTAGCCACTTTTGTTGTTGTAGTCGCCGTATTGGCGCCTCCGGAAATCAGGCCTGCTAAGCCCTTTCCGAGTCGGGATTTAGATTTCGCCATGCTAGGGATTGATCGTTACTGGTGGGGTATAAATAGTGTGCGGCCTACCTGCAAAAATTTCGGGTGAGAAATTTGGTTCGCGTTCTGAATCCAATCTCTGGTGGAACCGAATTTCGATGCGATCCCTGAAATGGTATCCCCGCTGCGGACGACATAGGTAGTTCCCGTTTTCGGGAAATTGTCGTGGAAACTCGTGAGCACATCAGGATCCGGCTTCGCTGGAACCGAGGGGAGGCTACCCAAGCTTTGCTTCACGCTGCCAGCAAAATCAGTAATCTGTTCCGTCACCTGAAGAATGATCTCGCTCTTCATTTTCTCGTCCCGCTGCTCTAGGGACGCGATGGCTTTGGCAATAGCCTGATTTAATTGTCCAACCGTCGCGAGTTGGCCCATACTGTTGTCTACGCGCGATTCATAGGCGCCAATTTGCCGTCTCATTTGCTCATTCTCTCGACGCATGCTATCTAGCTGCACACGCATCGACTTGATGGATTCCTGCAAAATCCTCACGTCCTCGCCAAGATTCGCCACCTGGTAGGCAAGATTCGTAGACTGAGCCAAAACTGGGGCCCGAACGCCTACCGCTATCACAATCAGAGCCAGACTCGCTCTGCCAATTGATTTCAGTGCTTTGCCACCCATAGTCAGATCGTTAAAAATTAAAGGAGCGAAAACAAGCCCCAACCTCGAAGGAAATGCCAAACAATTGTTAAGCTAAAAAACATTCGGCTCGGACGCCACCAGCGGCGGCATCGGAAAAGACGGCAACTGCGTTCCAACCTGTAGTTGAAAGCCCCTGAGGAACTCGTCGGCTTTCATCATTTTTCCACCGGGTCTTTGCAAACGCTTCAGGCAGAGGGTCCCTCGACCGCAATGTACCTGGAGACCATCCTCCTCTACCTTTACTATCTGGCCTGGAGCGCCATCCAACGCTTCATCATCCCTGAAATCCGCAAGGCCAACTTTTATCTGAGCGCCTTCGTATTCGAATTTCGCAGCTGGCCAGGGATATAAGCCATTGATGCGGCGGGCCAACTCCACCGCCGGCCTACTGAAATCCAAGACTCCATCGCTCTTCACCAGTTTTCTGGTGTAGCTAGCCTCTTCTTCTCGCTGCTCTACCAAAGACACCTCTCCGCTCATAATTTTCTCCAAGTTCCGTTCAACGAGCATAGCGCTAATCGAAGATAATTTCTTCTCCAAATCAATCGCTGTATCCTCTTTTTTTATACGAACTTTTTCCTTATCCAGAATGGGTCCCGCATCCATTTTCTTGACTACTTCCATGAGACTCACTCCGGTCTCCGACTCCCCCGACACCATCGCCGCCTGTATAGGAGAAGCCCCCCTGTACTTAGGCAACAAGGACGTATGCAAATTCCAGACGCCTCTCATGGGAACGTCTATTAGCTTCTGGCTCAGTAGATGCCCATAAGCCATGACAACAATGGCTGTCGGGGCTATGGCTTGAATCTCCAATCGCTCATCTTTCCCCATTATGCCTGGCTGAAAGACAGGGATCCGATTCTCTTTGGCCCATAGTTTTATTTGGTTTGCCGCTATTCTCTTGCCTCTCCCTTTCGGCCGATCTGGCTGCGTGTATACCGCATCGATCGAAAAGGGGCCACAGCGTCCTGCTCGAATCGCTTCCAAAGCCGGAAGAGCAATGGGGTCTGATCCCATGAAAATCAATGATTCGCCACTCATCTCTTCTCTTGATTCCTATCGCTTCCACCAAGTTAAAATATACGTTCTCTCAATCGCTATCCACGTAGGGATTCTTCTTGTTGACCAGATCAAACACAACTGGACAGCCTTCGAGCTTGAAGGTTTCGACGATACACGATTGCAGGTAGCGCCTGTATGAAGCGGCGAGTTTCTGCGCCTGATTGCAAAAGAGTTTAATTCGATAGGGCCGATTGCCCGTATGCACCGCATAGTATACCCGAAATCGGCGCCCATCCATCTTTGGCGCCGGCATTTTCTCCGCAATTTTATAGATCAGGTTATTCAACTGCCCAGTTGGTATTTTCTTGTCGGAGCGTTTGTCCAACTGGCGAGCATCGTATAGCATTTTTTCAATATCGATATTCTCCAAGGCCGAGACAAAGCGCACGGGCGATCCAGGCGTAAAGAAGATCTCCCTGCGCAATCCCTTCTCAAAGGCCTTGCGGAATTCCGACTCGGTTTCGAAACCCTCGATTTCCCCTTGCTCCCAAGCCTTGAGAGCCAGATCCCATTTGTTGACGACTATCACAACGGGCTTGTTCAACTTGGAAGCTTCTCCAGCAATCGCCTTGTCCTGGTGAGTCGGTCCCGCTTCGGCGTCCACAACCATGAAAACTACGTCGACGTTTCGAATGGATTCCAGAGAACGGACTCGAGAAAAGTACTCTACCGATGAGGTCAGTTTCGTTTTTTTTCTAATCCCTGCCGTATCCGTAAGGGTGAAATGCCAATCCTCACCCCGCTTGGATTTCCAAGTGAAAGCGGTTTCAATTGAATCCCTGGTCGTTCCTGGAACATCGCTGACAATGAACCGCTCGGATTTTACCAGACAATTGCTCAACGACGATTTGCCCACATTCGGGCGGCCAATAAAGCACACGCGTATTCTTTTGTCGGGACTCCTTTCAGGGCTCGTTCTGATGGGTCCCAAGGACTTCTCTCGCCGCTTCAGAATCGCCGATCTCAGTCCAGAGATTCCTCGATCGTGTTCAGCCGATACCAAAATGGGTTCCCCCAGACCCAGAGAATAGTGCTCGTTTATATCTACGGGCGAATCCGGTTTATCGACTTTATTGACCACCAGTATCACGGGCTTGCTCGATTTTCGAATCGTATCCGCCATTTCGATATCCAAAGGCGCAAGACCTTCTCGCCCATCGACAACCATTAAAATCAAGTCGGCAGCGCTGATCGAGAACGCGATTTGCTCCTCCACTGCGGAGACTAGAACCTCCGGCGTGTCGCTCATTCCTGCAACCAGACCCATTCCACCTGTATCGACCAACGTGTATCCGTCGCGCTCTACATCGCGGGTAATCGTATCGCGAGTCACGCCAGGCATATCATGCACAATGGATACACGTTCACCAACGAGCCTATTAAACAATCGGCTCTTGCCCACGTTCGGGCGCCCGACGATAGCTACGGTAAACTGCTCCTGCATATAAGATAGTTTTTCGCTCTCCCTCTTACGCGAACTTTCCAATTTTCCAAATAAAGATTGGGCGAGTCAAACTTGCGAGCCCGATCAGGTATGACGCTCAGATGACAGCGACGAAAGAAAACGTTCAATTCTGTCGCAGGCATCGATCAGTTCATCGTAACCCGTCGCGAAGCTGCACCGCACGAATCCTTCACCATACTGGCCAAACGCGCTTCCAGGAACCATTGCCACTCGCTCCGCTTCCAGTAGCTTTTGTGCAAATTCCTTCGATTCCAGCCCCGTCTTCTCGATACTCGGAAATGCATAGAACGTCGCCTGGGGAGTATGGCAAGGAAGCCCCATTTCATTGAAACGGCGTACGACGAGATCCCGTCTCCGTTGATATTGGGCCTTCATCCTCTCGAGAGCGTCATCGCCGTGTTTCAACGCCTCAGTCGCCGCATCCTGGGCGATGACCGAAGCGCACATCATCGAGTACTGGTGGACTTTCATCATTCCTTCGATTAGCCCCGCAGGAGCGCACGCGTACCCAATGCGCCACCCCGTCATTGCCCACGCTTTCGAACACCCATGCAAAAAGATGGTACGCTCGCGCATGCCCGGAAAACTGGCTATACTGACATGCTCTCCATCGAAAGTTAGCTCTGCATAAATCTCATCGCTAATAACGATAAGATCTTTCTCGACGGCAAAACGGGCGATTTCTTCTAGCTCGTCAGCTTGGGCAACTCCTCCGGTTGGATTGCAAGGCAGGTTGATAATGAGTACCTTGCACCCTTTTTCCCAAGCTTTTTTCACTTCGTCTGCCTTGATAGTAAATGCCGAGTCAGCGTCCGTTTTTATCGCTATACCGATTCCGTGAGCAAGCCGCACGGTAGGATGATAGGATACGAAACAAGGATCTTGATACAAAACTTTGTCGCCCGGGCTCAAGAGAGCTCGCAACGCGATATCCATCGCTTCCGAAACGCCCACTGTAGCGATCACCTCATTAGCCGGATCGTATTCGAGGCCAAATCGGCGGCCGACGTAACGACAGATTTCACGACGAAATTCCAACGTCCCCAAATTGGAAGTGTAATGAGTTCGACCCTTTTCCAGCGAATAGATCGCAGCCTCCCGGATGTGCCAAGGGGTCGCGAAATCCGGCTCTCCTATCCCGAGCGAGATGACATCTTCCATGGCGGAGACGAGCTCGAAGAAGTCTCGAATCCCCGATCGGGGGAGTCTGGTTACATGGTCTGCAACGAAACGATTGTGCGGCGTCTCCACGATTTTTGATTAACTCGCTCCTTATGGGGTAACTGCTAGGCGCTCCTTATCCTCATCTGTGTGCTCGATAAGGAACCCCTGCTCCTTATACGCCCGTAACAGGAAATGGGTGGCCGTTGAAACAATGCCTTCAATAGTCGACAAACGCTCGGATACGAAGGCTGCGACCTGATGAAGCGTCGGTTGTTTGACCATAACCAAAAGATCGTAAGAGCCAGACATCAAATAGCACGACTCCACTTCTTCGAACCTGGAGATTCGCTGGGCCAATCGATTAAATCCTCCTCCCCTTTCAGGCGTAAGTTTCACTTCAATCAGTCCTCGAACCGAATTTTCAGATCCTTCTTCCGGATTGAGAACCGGAATCCAGCCAAGAAAGGCGCCACTCTCCTTTAGCTGTTTCAATTGTTTCTCAACGGCTACTTCAGACATACCCAGAATTTGGGCCATTTGCTTTTCGTCCAATCGCTCCCCCTCGGATATCAGCTTGAATACCTCGTTCATGACCGCCGAAACATGCGCGCTCTAGTCTCAATATCCAGACGTAAATTTATTCCGTTCCTTCAGCACGAAAAACCGGACCCCTTCCGTACATTCTGGATCGCCCCTTTTCAACGTGAATATCGGGAATTCAATCGATTATTGGATCGCAAGCTTTACGGGAACCCAATGGGCAGCCAACCTGCATAGCTTATGTTTGAGAGCCTGACTGACAAACTATCGAACGCGATGCGACACCTGCGGGGAACCGCCAAGCTAAGCGAAGACAACATGTCGGAAGCCCTGAAGGAGGTGCGGGCCGCTTTGCTATCCGCTGACGTTCATTTCAAAGTAGCCCGAAACTTCATTGAGTCCGTAAAAGAGCAGTGCGTCGGCCAAGAAGTTATCAAATCGGTAACACCGGGCCAGCAAATCGTAAAGATTATCAACGATGAGCTTGTCAGGCTCCTGGGAGAGGGCGAGACAGCGCTCGTTAAGAAGAAGCCCCTTAAAATCATGATGGTTGGGCTGCAAGGCGGCGGCAAGACCACGACCTCAGCCAAACTGGCCAAATTTTTGCAGAAAGATGGCTTCGAGCCCATGCTCGTAGCCTGCGATATTTACCGTCCAGCGGCCATCGATCAATTAGAGTCAGTCGGGGCCCAGATCGATGTTCCCGTTTACGCTGATCGGGATTGCAAAGACGTCCCGAAGATCGGCCAATCTGGACTCGATATCGCGATAAAAGGCGGCAAGGACTTGATCATTTTCGACACAGCGGGTCGCCTGCAGATCGATGAACCGCTTATCGAGGAGATCAAGGAGCTAAAGGCCCGCATCGAACCTGACGAAGTTATCCTGGTTGCGGATGGGGCCATTGGCCAAGAGGCCGTCAATGTTGCCAAAGCATTTCACGAAGCAGTGGAGCTGACCGGTATCGCCATGACCAAACTAGATGGCGACGCTCGAGGAGGGGCCGCTCTCTCCATGAAGCAGATCACCGGTGTTCCGATCAAATTCTCGGGTACTGGAGAAAAACTGGAAGACTTCGAACTGTTCCATCCAGACCGAATGGCTTCGCGGATCCTCGGCATGGGGGACGTCGTTTCGCTTGTCGAGAAAGCCCAAGAAAGCATAGACGAGAAACAGGCCGCCAAAATGGCGGACCGGATGATGGCTTCGGATTTCAATTTCGAAGACATGCTAAATCAGTTTCGCCAAGTAAAAAAACTGGGATCCATGCAATCGATAATGGGCATGATGCCTGGCATGAGCGGGATGAAGATCGATGATAAGGCGGAGAATCAAATGAAACAGTCGGAGGCAATCATACTTTCGATGACCCCACAAGAACGCCATGCCCCAAACATTTTGAATGCCAGCCGCCGAAATCGTATTGCCAAAGGATCAGGCGTCAAAATCAGCCAAGTCAACCAACTCATCAAGCAGCACATACAGATGAAGAAGATGATGAAGAAAATGAGTGGTGGCGGCAAAATGAAAAAGATGATGAAGCAGATGAAGGCTCGGGGTATGGATCCATCGAAGATGCCTCAATTGTCGGCCGATTCAGGCGACCTCGGTTCTGGGCTAGGCGGCTTCAAAGGGAAGCTACCATTTTAATTTTTTGTGACTAGTTCGCCAGAAGGGGTCTCTCTCCGCTACTTTACGGGCTGGTCAGAATCCGCTTGGTCTTTCTTGCCGCGTATAAGCTCCATCGCTTTCACAATAGCTGCTTGCATTTGCGAGCCCGAGAAATTGGCAGAACGCCCCGCGTCCCCGGCTGTCGTCCGACGGTCGTACTGCCCAGACATGAATTCCTGATCGTTGCGCGTTGTCACCATCATGTCGTAAGCAGCTTCCGGATCGAACTCCGCAATACGCTGCAGCCTTCGACGCGGTTTGGGGTCCAAACGCTCGACAAGATCTCGCTGTAACTGGATGTCCGCCCCCCCCACATCGAGGGTTTTAAGCGTCACCAAATCTAGCTCTTCGGCATTCAAATGAGCAGGAAGGCCTTCGTTCAGCTTATCATTCTGCGTCTTCGCCTCCTTGTAGAGCTTGCGAATTTCCGTTGCATCAAAAACGGACGTCCGGCGCAATTTCGCGCTGTCGATCGAAACAGGTTCCCCCTTGGGCTCTTCCTTAGCAACAAGCGGCTGCTCTCCTATTCGAAGCTGCTTTCCATCCTCCTGGCCGAGAAGAGTGAAATTGCCAATACCGAAAGCTAAACTTACGAGGAAAACTAATGGGTGCAGACTCATGGCAAAAACTGGCTTAATTTGAGCTACTATACCAGCAAGGGAGCGGTTTGCGAATCAAAAATCAAAGAGCCTCTAACTCGTTTCTGACCAACTCTAGCTTAGAAAGATCCTTGATGCCCGGCGATTCCTCAATACCGCTGTTCAGATCGATTCGTTTGGCACCGGTTTCAGACAGAGCCTCCCTTACATTATCCGGCCCCAAACCCCCAGCTAGAATCCAAGTCTTTTCTGGATACTCTCTGGAAAGTCGGGCGAATTCGCCCCAATCGCCTATCTTGCCTGTCCCTCCGTACACCCCCTTCTTGTAGGCATCCAATAGCCAAGTACCAGCCAACTCAAGAGCGTCCTCATCAAATCGATCATGGGGAGCGATCCTTGGGGCCAGCCAAAGCCTATCCGGACCCAAAAACTTCGACCATTCCCTCAGCTGCGAACGCGAGGTCTCCAACGCAGGATAGTGTAACTGAAAGTAATCCATTCCCAGAGCTTGCAAGTCGGCGATCATCTTTACGTCGGGCGCAACCGCTATCGCTACTTTTGGCAAATGCGGCAGTGCTCCCGCTATCGATCGGTAGTCTTCATATGACAGGAAGCGGGGCGATTCCTTGAAGAAATTGAATCCCAAGTAGTCCACTCCCAAAGTCGCCGCATCCATCGCGTCGCTCAAACGAGTTAATCCGCATACCTTGATTTCGATTCCGTTAATCATAGGAAATCAGGAAAAGGCGTTGAGGGAATCAATAACATAGTCGATTTCTGGATCGGTCAATTCTGGGACGATCGGCAAGCTGAGACAATGCTTCGCCAGTTTCTCCGCTTCCGGAAAATCCCCCGGACCATAGCCTAGGCTCGCGAAGCAAGGCTGCAGATGCAGCGGATACGGGTACACGATATCAGTCCCAATTCCTTTTTCGGAAAGATAAGACCTCAATCGATCGCGCTCAGGGTGCTGCACGGTGAACATGTGGAAGACAGACCTGCCCCATTCCGGCTCCTGAGGGAGTATTCCACCATCGAGTTGAATGCTTTTAAAATACCTATCTGCGATTTCCATACGCCTCGCCGTATTGGCCTTCAAGTACGGAAGCTTTACATTGAGGGCCGCCGCCTGCAGGCCCTCCATCCGGTTGTTGTATCCTACGAAATGATTCAGGTACCGCTCCTTCGATCCATGGGCTCGAAGTATGGCTACTTTGTCTAGCAGATCATCGTCATTCGAGCTGACGCACCCGCCTTCACCCAAGCCACCAAGGTTTTTTGTCGGATAAAATGAGAATGCGCCGGCATCGCCAATCTCTCCCACCGGCTTCTCTTTGTATCGAGCCAAATGGGCTTGAGCGGCGTCTTCCACTACTTTGGCCCCCGACAGGTCGGCAATGGCTTGAATCGCGTCCATATCTGCTGACTGTCCAAACAGGTGCGTCGCTACGATCGCTTTCGTATTACTGGTCAACCTACTTTCGATGCTCTTGGGGTCAATCGTATAGGTCTTTGGATCGATATCCGCGAATACGAGCTGGGCCCCAACGTATTTCGCCAGCCATGCGCTGGCTACAAAGGTGAAGGCTGGCACGATAACCTCGTCGCCCGGCCCTAGATCCAATGCGCAGGCAATCAAATGCAACGCTTCCGTGCCGCTGCCCACCCCGACGACGCGAGACAATCCCTGGACGGTAGCGAAACCAGACTCGAAACTCGAAACCTCCGAGCCCAAGCAAAATTCTCCGTGGTCCAGCGTTCTGGCGAATGCGTCCAGCAACTCGCCCCGAATGGGATCGTGAGCTCTATCGAGAGCTATAAATGGTACTTTCATTTTAATGGGAGCCTTTTCCGAATTGCTGCTCTATGATTTCCACCAAGCTTTCGAGGCTTGCCTCCTTGGCTTGATAGTCGATTGGCATGCCCAGCTTTGACATAGTTGATGTAGTGATCGGACCAATGCTGACCGTTTTAGGGCGGTCGGCACCGTCTTCTAAGACAAGGTCTTTTGCTTGGTCCACAAAAGATTGCACTCCAGAGGAACTGGTAAAAATGATAGCGTCCGCTCCCCGGACTCGAAATTCTTTAGCAGCTGGATCGCCTGACAAGTCGGTGGGCGCTGTCTTATACACCTCAAAACGATCCACAATCGCCCGGGCTTCTTCCAATTTCGAAGACAAAACTTCTCGGCCAAGATTTCCAGTGACAATAAGAACTTTGGCGCTATCCAAACTTCCCGTCCCCACCAGCGCTTCCGCTAAACTTTCCGCATTCGCTTCTTTCGGTATCAGATCTGTAGATACATAATATCTCTTTATCTCTTCGGCCGTCGCTTTTCCTACGGCGGCGATTTTGAGAAATCCGAGTGAACGAATATCGTCGAAAGTCTCGAAAAAGGCTTCGAAAAAGTAGCGCACTCCGTTTGGGCTGGAAAATACGATCCAATCGTAGGAGGCAATCCCGGCGAAAACATCGTCCATCGTATCCTCGTCGACATGCTTGGTGATCGATATCAGCGGCAACCCCAGCACCTCTGCGCCTCGCTTCTCCAACATTTCGCTCAACTCGCTAGCCTGCCCCTTGCTCCTGGTCACCACGAACCGCCGCCCTTGCAGGGGCTTTTCTTCAAACCATGATATCTTTTCTCCCATAACTGCGTTTTCTCCTACCAAAATCACTGCGGGAGAATTGAGACAGAATCCCTCGGCATCTTCAACTACCGTATTCAGCCGGCTTCGACAAATTCTCTGTCTGCCAAGCGTCGCCCATTCTACGCAAACGACAGGCATGTCCGGGTCGAACCCGGCTTCCATCAATTTTCCGACGATGGGCTCTAGATTACCCACACCCATGTAGATGCAAAGCGTGGCATTCCGCCTAGGCAATCCATGCCAGTCGACCATGGATACCTCTTTCTCCGGATCCTCGTGGCCCGTCACGAAAACCACCGTTGAGTTTACGCCTCTTTGCGTTATAGGCGTTCCACTGTATGCAGCCGCTCCCAATGCCGCCGTCACGCCAGGGATCACTTCAAAAGCAACTCCATTTTCCTTGAGGAAAAGCGCTTCTTCCCCACCTCTTCCGAAGACGAAGGGATCGCCGCCTTTCAAACGGACAATCTCTTTGCCTTCTCTGGCCTTTTCAACGAGAATCTCCTGAATGGATCTCTGCTGCACAGCCAACCCGCCCGACTGCTTGCCCACGTAAATCAACTCGCAATCCGGCGAAGCCAAAGCTAGAACTGCCGGATGAATCAGGGAATCGAATACCAAAGCCTGGCAACGTTCCAACAATTCCTTCGCCCGAACTGTCAGCAAACCCGGATTCCCCGGCCCCGCCCCAATTAGCCGAACAATACCTTCAGGCATCGCCCAACTCGAGTTGCCGAATTAGCTGCTCCGCTATCTCGTAGGGTTTTTCACTGGCATAACGGAAGGGAATCGTTCGCTTCTCGTAGCCACAGTCTTTGTGATATATCCTGAGGGTATCGTCGGCGTAGTTCACAGCGAAAGCTACTTGGCACCCCCCACCAAGCCTTTCCATAAAGGCCCTTTCCAATCGAACGGCCACTGCAGTGGAACTGTGCAATGCCGCTTGGTAGCGCGAAACATCCTCATTGCGGCATTGTATCGCTACTGCTGCCTGCCCCACAGCCGGCACACATTCGTCCAACGACAATGTCTTGAAGCTAACGCCTTGCCAACTTTCGATCCCCAACCGTTTGAGCCCAGCAGACGCCAATACTGTCGCATCCGCGTACCCATTGGCGATCTTGTCAAGTCGCGTATCCACGTTTCCCCTAATTTCAATAAAATCAGCTTGTGGATACAGAAACCTTAACTGAATTCTTCGACGAGGGCTTCCTGTCGCAATTCGAGCTGGTTCGCCAACGCCATTTCTAACTACAAGCACATCTTCAGGCGACTCCCGGGGAAGGAATCCAGCTATTGCCAATCCCTCTGGCATCTCTGAAGGCAAGTCTTTCGCGCTGTGAACCGCCAGATCCGCCCGACTATCGAGCAACGCATCTTCGAGTTCTTTCGTAAACAGGCCTTTGCCTCCCTTTTCCTCCAAGGACCATTCTCGACGCCGATCTCCAGTAGTAACCATCTTTTCTATACGAAACTCTAATCCGGGCATAGCCACGCGAAAAGAGGCGATCGCCAGCTCGGCCTGAGCCAAAGCGAGAGGGCTCTTTCTCGATGCGATTACAATTTCTTGGGAAGGCTTTACCATAGCCAGCGTCGCAGGCTTAGAAGCCCGCCATCAAAATGGGTGTTCTGAAAGAAGCTAACGATGCATCGCCAGGTTTCCCGTGCGCCCTAGCTCGAGGATGCCGAATTTCTCAATCAGACTTAGGAAGGCGGTAATCTTGCCCTCGTCGCCAGTGAGCTCCGCCACTAGATCCTCGTGCTGGACATTAATTATCTTGGCCCGAAACAGCTCGCAAATCTGAATGAGTTCAGACCTGTTTTCAGCATTGGCCTTCACCTTCACCAGAATAAGCTCTCGAGAGACAGCTTGGCCGCGCTTAAAATCGTGTACTTCGATCACGTTGATCAGCTTTTTCAACTGCTTAGTTATCTGGTCCAGCACGGCGTCGTCACCCCTCACTACGGCAGTGACTCGAGATATTTTTGGATCGTGAGTAGGAGCCACATTCAATGTGTGGATATTGAACCCTCGACCGCTGAATAAGCCCGAGATCCGGGCCAAAACGCCGAATTTGTTTTCTACGAGTACTGAGATAGTATGCCTCATTTTGGGTGCCATTTTATATTGAAGCGGCCCTTTTAGACCTACGCCCCACAGCATGCAAGTGGGATTTGTCGATGCTTCGCATAGAAATTTCATCGATTCTCCGTCAACCGCGTTTCCCACATTTTTCCTTGCCATGGCCAATTGAATTGGGCCTTATTTCCAGCCTTTGCCAAAGCGCGGGTAGCTCAGTTGGTTAGAGCAACTGGTTTACACCCAGTAGGTCGTAGGTTCGAGTCCTATCCCGCGCACCAGACTAAGTTCCTGTATACCAATAAAATAGGATTACTTGCATAGACGATCCGTTGTCTAAACTTTGACAACACAGGAATAACGTTCCACTAAAACTC
>CAYOLG010000066.1:10731-15673 GCA_964404745.1 uncultured Opitutaceae bacterium | reverse complement strand
GGCGGTAGGAGCCGTTGCCCAGGCCCTCATGTTGCCGTTTGTCAGTATGGCCGCTTTATATTTTCTCTATTACCAAACCCATGAGCGGCTCAGGCCGAAGGCCAGCTGGATTTTCTGCCTGTGGATTTCCGCCATGGCTATGACCGCCGTGGGATTCTATCAAGTGTGGCGAGAATTTGGGAATTGGTTTGGGTAGAGAGTAGTCAATGGGGATCCGAGCAGGGCTGGACTTTTAGCGTCAGCCAAAGCTTAGTTCAAGCGCGAGAGCCTTCCGCGCCCTGCGGGACGCTCCTATAGAAGTTTGAAGCGCGAGCACTTGCTCATTCTTTTTTGCGGGTGGTACAAGTTGATTAATGGCTAGCCTCATTGGGGCGTCTGTGGTGGCGACACGCTTCATCCCGATGAAGAAAGCAATATCCCGAAGAAGCTGTTTGAAATCGCTCGGCAGCTTGGCCGCCGCTACCATTTTACTGTCGGTGTCGTTTCCTAACATTTTGAGGGCCCAATCTGGCGATTGGCCGATTCTTGGGGGACCTGATACGCCCAAGCTTTGCCCTGGTATTTCTCGCGATACGGATCCGGCCCTTGTGCGCATGGTGAAGCAGCTGGGAGTAGACCATGTTCTATTCGGCGGCCCCAAAATCCCTTGGAAGGAGCAGGAGTTCAGAGAGATCATGGATCGCCCAGAGGCCAATGGGCTAAAGGTGATCTTTATTCCAGCTAGCGTGGTGGCGGATGTGGCCCGATCATCGAAGTTGACCGAGTTGCATGACGTTTGGACCAAGGCGAAATTCGCGACAGGAAAATACAAAGCCAGCAATTTGTATCCAAACCCTAATGACATAAACTTAAAGAAGGTATTTGAAGAATGGCGGGATGCGGAGCTGGCAAAGCTAGGGATGGAACCGCCACTCTCAAAGGATGGGGAATAGGCTTGAAGCCGATCTAAGCTCGATCCCGCGGATCGCACAGGCGTCTATTCCGCTCAGCGTAACAACCTAGCGAAGCAAGGGCGGCGACCAATAGAATATGGATGGGCCAACGTCCCGCTTCGCGTGACTAGGAGCCCCTGCCTTCGCCAGGGCTAATAGGGCTCGCTTCGCGAACATAGATGGGAATAGGGTCGAGGCGTGGCGGGAACGGCTCTTCTTACGATCAGTTGTGATGTTAGAGGGATGGATACCCCAACGCTTCTGCTGCCAGTGTGCCCAGGCGTTTACGCAGGGGGACGACGTTGCCTTTGCCGTTGGGGTGAATACGGTTGCTCATAAAAATGACGAAAGTTTCGGAGGCGGGATCTATCCAAATGCTAGGACCGGTGAAGCCGGTATGACCGAAGCCGCCGACGGGGAAAATAGTTCCTCGTTGACTCGAATAGCTGCTATCGATGTCCCATCCCAGACCGCGTAAGGATTTCACCGCCGAGGGTGTCTGGACGGAAGTCATCAGGCGAATGGTTTCAGGATGGAGAAAGCGAACCCCGTCCAATTCGCCATTGTTGAGAATCATACGGCAGAAGCGGGCCAAGTCCGCCGCGGTTGTGAACATGCCTGCATGTCCGTGCACGCCTCCGGTTCGGCGGCAAATTGGATTGTTGGGTGTGCCACGCTGCATCTTGCCATCCAGCCATTTGGTGGGAGCGGTGCGATATCGGAGCTTTGGCGACGGCAAATAGCCGGTATCCTTCATGCCCAGAGGCTGGAAGACGGATTCTCGGGTAAAGTCTTCTAACAGCTGGCCGGTCACTTGCTGGATGATTTCGCCGAGCAGGATAAAGTTGATGTCGCTGTAAATAAATCCGGTTCCTGGCGGGTGTTGTACTTCTTCGGACTTTGCCAGAGCGATAGCCATCTCGTAGCCAGCCCAATCTTTGGATACGCCATTCTTCTCGATCGTCAGGGGAATTCCAGGCTTTAAGCCGGAGGTGTGGGTCATCAAGTGGCGAATTGTGATGGTCTCTTTGCCTCCGCTTTCGAAGTCGTCCAGATAGGCAGAGACGAGGGCGTCGATCTCCATCACACCTTGTTCTACTAGCAACATTATAGCCGGCGTGGTGGCGACGACTTTGGTCAAAGAAGCAGAGTCGTAAATCGCATCGATTCGGGCGGGTATTCTCTCGGGCTCCAGGGACATATGTCCGTAGACATTGGCGTAGGTTTGGCCCCGCTGTTCGAGCCAGAAGACGGCCCCCGGAGTTAGTTCCTCATCGATAGCCTCACCTATTGCCTCGTCGATTTCCTCAAGTTTCCGATGATCGAAGGCGATCGCGGCGCTCGTGATAAAGGTGGCGATTGCCGAGATTAGAATGGGATTGGGGGCACTCATAGGAAGAGAGGCTAATCATTCTTCTTTCCGTGCTCATCGCAAGTAGCTAAAGAGTAATCTTTCGACTTAAGTTTTAGCCGAGCGCAGAAAGCCAAGATTGGGGCCCAAAGCGAATTCGCTTTTACTATAATCCATCCTTGTCTCTTGCGACATCGCGCGAGCGCTAGCCTTACAATCTGGTGACGTGGTAGGGCTTGCGCTTGCGCTACGCCGCGCAGTTAAATTCTATGGCAACCATTAGCATATGCAGGTAGAGAATCTGTTAGGAGCAGGGGTTTGGAAAGGTGGAGACTTAGCGAGTCGAACGGATTGGCGAGGGCGATATGATGAAGTCGATCCTGCCACGATTAGAGAAACGCTGGAGAATGGACCGGGGGCCCTGATGTTGCGAGGATTTCCGATAGAGCGATTTGATTGCGATGAAGCGCGGGCTGCATTCCAAGTTTGGTGCGCCCAGTTAGGGACCTTGCTGTCTCAAAATGAAAATGGGAAAACCGCGTTCGATGTAGCGAATGCTGGTTTCGCCGATAGCGATCCTCGTATGCGTGGCCCGAATACGAACAAAAAACTTTCGTTTCACACGGATCGCTGCGATGTCATCGCTTTTCTTTGCTGGCGAAAGGCGAAGGTGGGAGGCGAGAACGAACTAGTGAGCTCTATGCATCTCTACAACGAGATCGGCAATCGCCGGCCAGACCTGCTAGAGACCTTGATGCAGTCATTCGTTTACAAAAGGCATACCGTTGATCTGGGCAATGAGCTTCCCTACTGCGAGCAACCTATTTTCTCGTTCCGGGACGGCTTCTTTGCCTGCAGCTTCCTTCGCGTGCTGATCGACCGGGCTCATGCTGATCCAGAACTTCCCGATCTGAGTCCGACTCAGATCGAGGCTTTGGATTTCCTCGAGGAGGTGGCCAACGAACCTGGACAGTCAGTAAGGTTTCTCCAGGAGCCAGGAGATATTCTGTTGCTGAACAATTGGATCACTCTTCATCGTCGAGCGGCCTTCGAGGACCATGAGGATCCTGAAGAAAGGCGGCGCCTGTTCCGGATTTGGCTGAGCATGCCCAACAGTCGTCCCATCGACCCTCGGTTTGAGGCCAACTTCGGGGCCACTGTGGCAGGCGAGCTGCGTGGTGGGTTCCGAGCCGTTGGCTGATGAAGCCCTAGCAAATTGAGATGCAAAAGGATTCCGGGCTTCTCGATTTGCGAGGTCTACATACTAATTCAGTAGCAGACCCTATCGGCATAGTAGATTTTACTCAATTTCCCGCTTTGAACTTCATTAGTTTAGGAAAGCGTCGCTTACCAGCGGAATGGAAACCGTCACATCATCGCGTCGCTTGTTTAATTGCGGATCAATCTCTAGCACTTTTATCGGGAATTTCATTCAATGGCAAACCTCATGGGTTCGCTATCTCATGATGGTCTTGGGTTTAGTGGCTTTGGAAAGGGCGCTAGGAGCGGAAGCAAACTTATCTTGGAATGATAACTCCAGTAATGAGTCGGGTTTTCGAATTGAAAGAAGCTCGGACGGACAAAGTTTTTCCGAGATAGCTACTGTCGGCGTCAACACAACTACCTATTTCGATACAGGTTTACAGTCGAACACTACTTATTGGTACCGGGTAAATGCGTACAATGAGTTTGGCGAATCTGGTTACACAAACGTAGTCAGTTTAACCACAGAGCCGGATATCAACGAGCCTCCAACGATAAGCGCTATTTTGGACCAGTCAGTAAAAGCGGACTCTGGCCCAAGCGGAGCGATTTCCTTTACGGTCGGCGATCCAGAGACAGATTCGAGCCAATTGTTGCTCAGCGCCTCATCTTCTGACGAGTCGCTGATACCGATTTCAGCTATTCAGCTCACGAATGATCAATGGGGCTCGAGCATATCCTTCAGTCCTGCGCCTGGGCAAAGCGGATCTTCTATCATCACGGTTTATGTTACGGATGGCGTGAATATAGTGAACGAGACCTTCCAGGTTTCCGTTGAGCCAGTGGCCTTGTTTTCCATGACAGATCCGTCTGACGGCTCGGAGTATTATTTGGGCGAGGCGATCGAGCTCTCACCCGCATTCCTTGGTGGAGTGAATCCAGTCAAAGTCTCCTACTTTATTGACGGAACGCTTGTTAGCGAATCGACACAGTCGCCTTATTCCAGTGTCTTGCAATTGCCGCGGACGGGAACGCTTCAGTTGCAGGTTGTCGCTGAGCTTCCAGGTGGCGGGCAACTCGCTTCCGATAGCATGGCCATTGAGGTGCTGGGATTCCGGGATCCTACTAACCTGGTCGTTTCGGAAGCTCTGAACTGAACACTGGCTACTCGTAACTCTCTCCCACTTCAAGCAAGATGCCCATTTCACTCGTTGAAATGGGCATTTGGCTTGCACCGCCGAAGCGATGAAACGGAGCAAACTTGCACGATGATATTGTAGTCCCCGGGTGCTTGCCGATTCGGTATTTGCTCCCTGGATGATCTGAATTGAGAACGCACGATTTCCATTGAGTTTTGGAAATTGATCAAGGGTTCCTGCCTCTCAGCCACAGAGAAGTCCATGGGTTGTCTTATCATACAAAAATGCTAGGGGTGAGCGGTTATGTCGGATATGGT
>CAYOLG010000066.1:0-10631 GCA_964404745.1 uncultured Opitutaceae bacterium | reverse complement strand
TGGGTTGTCTTATCATACAAAAATGCTAGGGGTGAGCGGTTATGTCGGATATGGTCAAAGATGGCGGAGATTGCTGGGGAAGCGGGCTTTTACGATCAAAGTCATTTTACGAAACGCTTCCGAAAAGTTACAGGCATGACGCCGCTGGCCTACCGAAAGCAATTCCGTTGACCGTCAAATCGTACCAATTATGGTCTACCTGATACAAGACTTAGCTGGCCGAGGGCGCTACTATGCTTGCTCGTTCTCGATGAATTCCCGAATCGCACCCATTTTTGTTCTCCTGAAAATCGCCGCGACCTTTCTCGTGGCCGAAGAAGTCCCGCTCTCGTACAACGAGCATATCCGCCCGATCCTCTCAGACCGATGCTTCAAGTGCCATGGCCCGGATGCGGACAACCAGAAGTCAGAGTTCCGATTGGACACCCGCGAACATGCCACCGCTGATTTGGGAGACGGGTTTTTCGGCATCGTGCCTGGCAATCTTGAGGAGAGCGATTTGCACTGGCGCATCTGGGACGATGAAGCGGAAGACCAAATGCCGCCACCCGATTCGAATTTGACGCTATCGTACGAGGAAAAGAGGCTTTTAGATCGCTGGATTGAAGAAGGCGCGCCCTATGATACTCATTGGTCGCTAAAGCCTTTGCCAAAATCAGTGGACGTGCCGTCCAGCGAATCGAACTGGGCGAAAAACGAGTTGGATCAGTTTATCGAGGAGGGGTTCTCTACTAGTGGAGTCGATCCCGCGGAAGAATCGCCCCGCGAAAAATGGCTGCGCCGTGTGAGTTTCGATCTCACTGGATTGCCCCCGAGCATTGAAGAAATTGAGGCCTTTCTGGGAGATGACTCGGATGAGGCTTTTGAAAAAGTGGTCGACCGATTGCTCTCGTCCGATGCTTATGCGGAACGCATGACAAGCGAATGGCTTGATGTAGCTCGGTATTCAGATTCCAATGGCTATCAGCGAGATCACGAACGACGCGTGTGGCCATGGCGAGATTGGGTGATTCAGTCTTTTCAGGAGAACATGCCGTATGACGAGTTTGTCACTACCCAGCTAGCGGGCGATTTGTTTCCCGATGCGACCCAGGACCAAGTATTGGCCACAGCGTTCAATCGATTGCATGGGCATCTCATGGAAGGGGGAATCGTCCCAGAAGAATATCGGGTGGAGTATGTCGCAGACCGGACTCACACCTTTGGCTCGGCGTTCTTGGGTCTGACAATGGAATGCACCCGTTGCCATGATCACAAGTATGACCCTCTAACGATGGAGGACTATTATTCGCTTAGCTCCTTTTTCGCCAACATCGAGGAAGCGGGACTGATCGCCTTCTTTTCTTTCGCTGCGCCGACACCGGCTTTGGCGCTTTCCGATGAAGAGACAGACCTGTCGCTGGCCAAAGCCCAGAAAAAAATCGATGCGGTGGCGGCTGAGCTGGAATCGATCAAGTCGGCATCGGAAGCCAAGTCGGCCTTCGAGGAGTGGCTAGCAACGAATCCGAGGTTGGACTGGCCCGGGCGGGAAGCTTGGATCTCTTTCGACGAGCGGGAAGGCGAGAATTTCGCCAATGCGGCAGCACCGGATGTCCCTGCCGTCTCGACTGAGATCAACGAACTTGTTCCTGGAGTATTCGGACAAGCGCTACAATTTACAGGCGACGATAAGATGGAAGTGTTCGACGTAGGGCATTTCCCGCGCGAACACCCCTTCTCCGCTTCGGTTTGGGTGCGACCCAATCAGCACGCGCCTCGAGAGAGTATTTTCAGCCGTGGTGGAGGAGCTGATGATGCTGCGAGCATGGGCTACGAGTTCATGCTCATGGATGGTAAGCCGACGGCATCGTGGATCCATTTCTGGCCCGGCAACGCCATGCGAGTGCAAGCTAAGGAACCGATACCTGCAGGTGAATGGTCCCACCTCGTGGTCAGTTATGATGGATCCGCGAGGGCGTCTGGCGTTAAGATTTTCCTGAACGGCGAACCGATGAAGTTGGAGACCATTAAGGATCATCTTACGAAAGAAATTACCAGTTGGCAGACACCCAGTCGTCAAAAAGTCCGCCAGCACTTGGTTTTGGGGGAACGGTACCGGGATCGTGGCTTTGTGAAGGGGCGAATGGACGAGTTTCAGATGTTCGACCGTGAGATTTCAGAGCTGGAGGCTCGAATGCTTTTCCAGATGAAGCCAACTTCCCCGTTGCTGGGAACACCGATCGAAGATATCGCTGATTTACAGCCTGAGGAGCTGTATAACCATTTTCTGGCTACAGCCTACTTGCCAGCCATGAAGACTCGAGCGGAGCTGCAATCAGCTCGAGCGGAGCGAAACCGCATCATGGATGGGTTGGAAGCCATTAGCGTGATGCGAGAAACGCCAGAACCAAGGCCAGCCTACATTCTCAACCGCGGGGCTTATGATGCCCGAGGGGAAGAGGTCACAGCCAATACGCCTTCGGCTCTCCCGGCTTTTCCCAAGGATCAGCCCCGCAATCGGTTGGGCCTGGCCCGATGGCTAACCGATCCCGATCACCCCCTAACAGCCCGAGTGGCGGTGAACCGCTATTGGCAAATGATTTTTGGAGTGGGATTGGTCCGTACTCCTGAGGACTTTGGCAGCCAGGGCAGCAATCCGACCCACCCCGAGTTGTTGGACTGGCTGGCCCGCGACTTTGTCAATAATGGCTGGGATCTGCATCATTTATTCCGGCAGATGACGCTTTCCGCGACCTATCGGCAAAGCACTTTCGGTGATCTAACTAGCATGGAAAAGGATCCGGAGAATCTTACCTTTTGCCGGAGCAACCCGAATCGGCTGGCGGCGGAGATGATTCGCGACAATGCCTTGGCGGTGAGCGGATTGCTGGTCGATGAGATTGGCGGCCCGCCCGTCAAGCCATACGAAGTCGCGGCTTCTTTCAAGCCTATGGAGCCGGATGAAGGTGAGGGATTGTACCGAAGAAGTTTATACACGCTTTGGAAACGGAATTCCCCTGCCCCGACGATGGTGGCCTTCGACGCTCCAAAGCGGGATGTATGCAGTTTGAAGCGGGAGCCGACTAGTTCGCCTTTGCAGCCACTCGTCATCCTGAACGGTCCCCAGTTCGTTGAAGCCGCTCGCGTGTTTGGCGAGAGACTGTTAGCCAAGCATCGAGGGGACCGAATGGCTGTCATCGAAGAAGCCTTCTACAACCTGACGAGCAGGAAACCCGATCCGAATGAATTGGAGATCCTAGCTAATCTCTACGAGGCTCAACGCCAGGAATTCGATGCTAATCCGTCGGATGCCAATGCGCTGCTGGAAGTAGGATACGCCCCGGTTTCGCTGTATGAAAATCCGAGGGAACATGCCGCCGTTGCGGTTGTAATCAATGCGATCATGAATATGAACGAATCTCTGATTGAACGATGAAGAATCCGCTTTGTACAGGTTACGAAAGCCCGTTTGGAATGTCGCGCCGGTCGTTCCTCAACCAGCTGGGAATGGGGCTCGGGGGATTGGCTTTGGGCAGTATGGTGAATCCATTGAAAGCCGTGACGGATAAAGGTCCCGCTCTAGCGAGTACTCACTTCCCGGGTACGGCGAAACGGATCATCTATTTGTTCCAGTCGGGCGGCCCGTCCCAAATGGACCTTTTCGACTACAAGCCTCGACTGAACCAAGAGCATGGCAAGGAGCTGCCGGACTCGGTTCGGCGTGGCCAGCGACTGACCGGCATGTCGACCAGCCAGGCAAGTTTTCCGCTGGCGGGATCGCCATTCGAGTTCAAGCAACACGGGGAGAGCGGAGCCTGGTTTAGCGAAACCTTACCGCATATGGCGTCAATTGCGGACAAGATGTGTTTCGTCAAAACCATGTACACGGAAGCCATCAACCACGGGCCCGGAGTAACCATGATGATGTCGGGATCCCAGATTCCGGGTCGCCCCACCGCTGGGTCTTGGCTCTCTTATGGGCTGGGTAGTCCGAACGAAAATCTCCCCTCATACGTTGTATTGACTCCTAAAGTACAAAAAGGACAGCCATTGACCTCGCGTTATTGGGGAAGCGGATTTCTTCCCGGGCGACATGATGGAGTCCGGTTCCGTCCGGAAAAGGATGCGGTACTCTATCTAAATAATCCGGATGGCGTCAGTCGGTCGAGTCGAAGCAAAACCATCGATTATCTGAAGGAATTGCACGAGTACCAAGTGAGCAAACAGAGCGACCCGGTTTTGGAAAGCCAGATTGAGCAATACGAAATGGCCTTTCGCATGCAGGCCTCGGTCCCCGAGGTTTCCGACATCAGTGGGGAATCGAAGGCTACTTTGGAACTATATGGCGACGATGTTATGGAGCCCGGTACCTTCGCCGCCAACTGTTTGCTAGCTCGCAGGTTGGCTGAGCGGGAAGTGCCCTTCGTCCAAGTATTTCATACCGGATGGGATGCCCATAGTAACTGTCCGGGCAACATTAGATCCAACTCGCAAAGAACCGACCAAGCCTCCGCTGCCCTGATTAAAGATTTGGAGTCCCGGGGCATGCTAGACGACACGCTCGTCATTTGGGGAGGTGAATTCGGTCGGACCAATTACTGCCAAGGCAAGATGACCGAAACGAATTTCGGCCGTGACCACCATCCGCGCTGCTTTACGATTTGGATGGCCGGGGGAGGGGTGAACCCTGGATACACGCACGGAATTACGGACGACTACTGCTACAACATCGAGGCAGATGGCGTGCATGTCCATGACTTCCACGCCACCATGATGCACCTGCTCGGCATAGACCACGAACGTCTCACCTACAAGTACCAGGGCCGTTACTTCCGGCTCACGGATGTGCACGGCCATGTCGTCAAAGACCTGCTGGCCTAGATTTTTTTTTGCACCGATCTAGCCCCAACAAGAGTGTCCGAACGTAAAGGACAGCAATGGCGTTTTCGTGTCTAACTCTGGTATTCACGCCACTTTGCATTGGCCACGGAGTCGATAGATTTCACCGTCATTTAAGCTCGGTTAAAGTTTCCGTTCAAGGGAGCTCAATCGGCCACATCGGGCTGAAGTACCATGTTGACTTGGAATGGGCCAAAGCGGATCCAGATGTTGCCCAGGCTATCAATTCTCACACCATTGCGTAGGGCAGAGATGGTTTACTGTATTTGGTAACCGATCATCCAAAGTCGGCTTTTCTGGTATTCAAAAAAGATTGAACCTATGTTCGGTCCTTTGGAGAAGCTCTTGTCGGTGGTCATGGATTAAAAATTTTCGAGAAGGACGGGGAATAGCATGTAATCTATGTTGAATAAAACGATTTATTGGACACTCTCTAAGTATGCAGAGCCCCAGTAGAAACAAGCTATGCTTAGTATCAGGCCACTACGGTAGTAGCCCGCTATTCGCGAAGCTCACCGAGAAAATTTTGGCAGCGTACGCGCAGCACCATCGGTACGATTTCTTTTATGATAGATTGACTCCGTGTCCAATGAAAACTGCTGACCTTCATTTCAGGAGATGCTTGCTTCTGCAAAAGGCAGCCGCTTCGATAGAAGAGGTTGATTGGTTTGTTTGGGTAGACACTGACATTTATGTTAAAGAGTTTAATGCGAGGATAGAAAAATATATAAATTTAGATGACAAAAATATTTTGTATCATGTTTTCCACGAAAAACCTTGGAATTTCCCGATCAACACCGGAGTAAAGTTTGTCCATAGAAAAGCTATAAAATGGGAAAAAGAAATCTACAGTTTCAAAGATGAAACTCCATTCCCATTCGAACAAAAAGCTGTCATTGAAAGAATTTTTCCAAAATATAGAACGCAGATAAAGGTCCACGATCCAGACCATCTAAACTGTTTAAAGTGGGTTCACGACGAGGATTCAGCTATATTTGTCCATCTGGCCGGAAGATCCAACAGTCTCCGTAACTTAGTAATATTGAGGGAGGTGTACTCGGTAAACAAAAAATATGATATCGGGATTGAGGATTCCCAGTTCAAATATTATCACCTCATTGTTTTCTATCTGAGGGTATACAATAAGATAGTTAGCGTGAAAAGACGTCTGCAAAAATTGAGACGGATAAGCTAGAGAAAAGCAGTAACAGAACAGAGGAATCGGTAATTATCTGTTGAACAATGAGCTACGTAGAAAAATGATAAATACGTTACCCTCGAACTGCATGGAAGCGTTCCATGAGTTGTTAAAATAAAGAGGTGGTTTCCCGCCTTTGCAGCCTTTGGGCTTTGAGGCGACCAAGCCTTAAAAACAGGAAACCAGACGGATAAAATTGAGTTGAGGGCCTGCCTTGAGGGAGCCGATTTTAAGGAGGCGGGCGAGTTTCTGCGCGCCGCGCTTCGAGACAAGATGGGAGAAGCTCTGATGAAGATTTTGGAAGAGGAAGCGCGAGGGCTCTGCGGCCCCAGCCATTCTCTCGGGCCAAAATCGGGCTACCCGGAGCCTTCGCGGGTCAGCTGTTTTTCAAAGACGATAAGATATATACCGCCGTTTGTTGGTCTAAGAAAAATCGGGCGGGGAAGCGTCTACCGCAGACTGGTCTCCTCCTCATATTGAATCGCAAAACCAAGAAAGTTCTTAGCGTTCTAGGGGGCAATGAGCCGGTCTACCAAAAAGGGGAACTACAGTCGCTTTATCAGACGAGTCCAACGTTCATTCACAAGCACGATCTCTACGTTGATAGCGAGGGAGCGATTTACATAAGCGAATGGAACGCTGACCGGCGCTGCTCGGCTAAATTGACTTTGGTTGAGTAGCTTTGGTGACGGCAGTCAGTTTATCTAGGCGGAGCCGGGTCCGCCTTCGCGTAAAGCTCCGGCGTAACGACCCCACAAAGTGGGTTTGGTGGAGGTGGCGGGAGTCTAGATCGCTAAATTCCAAGGCAACCACACTTTGCCTAGGTAGATAAGCACAAAAATCCCATTTAGCTGCACTAACCTGCACTGATTATGACAGGAAAACGAGAGGAAATTAGATGGGAGGCGGGGGTATTCGAGGGGTAATGCGTTGCATGAGTATCAATCATACTTCCACCATAAAAAAATGTCGTCCTACAGGGCAATCTCTGTCCCAGTTATGCTTTGAAATCACTCAACAAGCTACTCTAGATCCACCAAATTGAACAAATCATGAACCTTCAAGAGCTCAAAGATTCTCTGCAACAACGCGACGAAATTACCTTCACCTTACCCAGTGGCGAATACGTACCTCCGCATTTCCATGTAACTGAAGTCGGTAAATCGAGTAAGCTTTACGTCGACTGCGGAGGCACTGTCCGTGCAGAAGAATTCATCACCTTTCAGCTCTGGAGTGCAAATGACTACGAGCACAGAATTCAGCCTCAAAAGATTCTTCAAATAATCGAAATTGCAGAAGACACCCTTGGTTTGGAAAATCTCGAAGTAGAGATTGAATACCAGCGCGACACGATAGGGCGCTATGGTCTCTCGATTGACAAAGGTAGGTTTCTTTTGACTCCGACTCAAACCGACTGTCTCGCGAAAGATAAATGTGGCATACCCGAGCAAGTGGAGGGCCTTGATTCTGAATCTTCATCCGGCTGCTGCCCAGATTCTGGTTGCTGCTGACGATTCAATTAAAGACGGTTTGGGCGGTCCAAACGATCTACTCGCCCAACTCCTTGTAGCTACCCTCCCAGCACATCTATGGGGTGCTTTCGTTTTTATCCCAAACAGGCCATTTTAGCCCAAAAATAGCCAAAAAACGGCAATTTTGGCTCGTTTTATGCCGTTTATGGCTAAATTTAGGTATTTTTTGAACTATGATATAATCCACAAAAGTGCTAATTTCCCAATCACAATATGGGCTAAGACCATCAACTCCCCGCCTAAAAAATTGTCGTCCAAAGGTACAATCTCTGTCCCTATGTTTGGGAGCGTTTCCTGAGGTTTCTTTGCTTAAGAGATTAAATCCAGATGACTCCATCGGGAAGCGAATCCCAGAAGATGGCTTTGTCCGCTGGGTCGGGAAAAGCGAGGAGGAGGCCAGCAGGAACGCTGCCAGAGGATCTCCTCCAAGAGACAAGGTCTCCATGGCTCAACAAGGAGCAATCTTCCTGTAAGCTTAAGGCGCAATTCAGGGCAGGATAGCTTTGCTTGAGCTAGCGATTAGCGGAGCATCCAAAAAGTTTCCCATTCATTCTGATCTCAGTCTATGCCTAGCTGCGGCTAGTGCCGCTATCCCAGCTCGATGAAGGGCTGTTGTCGGGCCTACGTTGGGGTTGCCATTGACAAATGATGTTACAATCGATAGGAAATAACACCAGCCGATGACGGATTGGTGTCTAGCTATTTCGTAGACAATCCAGAGAACGCAAACTGCTCAACTGAGCTGCGGCACACGGCACTTGCGGCCCGCGATCACACCGAATGCCAAAAAGCTGCCGATTGAGATGCAAAGCAAGTGCAGCGGGCCCACGTCATCTGGTACTGCGGAAGCTGACAAAGAACTTTCAATGGACGGGTCAGTGGTCGCTGGATCGTAGGCGATCGGGGCAGAATTCAGTGAAATCAGACTCAATGGATCGGTCGCTGTCAGCGACGTTGGATCTTTGATGTACCAGGTCGCCGAACCCGAAGCTGCATCGCTAGTCAGCGTCATACGGTAGCTCTCGCTGGCTAGAAAGTTATAGGCTCCAAGATTGACAATTTTCGTAGCGAAGCTTTGCGACGCCGACGCTGGTGTGACAGAGCCGGAAAGTATGGGCGCAGAATTGCTGCCACCCACCTGGTAAATTTTCACGTCGACGTTGGCGACCGTGCTTGGCCCGGTTTTCAACGAGAACTGAGCTGTCACATCGCCGTAGTTGGCTGAATTGCTAAAACTGAAATTCCACGCGTAGCCTACCGCACTGTTCAGGAAAGTTTGACTCCCCTCAGACCCGATTAGCTGCAAGGTGGCTGGCACAGCAACGGCTGAGATTGGATGTAGCGCCAAGGAAAGTAACAAAAGTATGGCGGGGCGGATGACGTGGTTAGTTTTCATTGAAATCTTTTGGGCAGTTTGTGACTAGTTTTTGCTGTACACGCGATGGCAGTTTTCATGCCATCTGTGCCATCGATTCGATTACTGATACATTAGCTATTGGAATTTAGATACTTATAAATTTATAAGTACTTTTACGCATACTGGAAAACGGTTCCAAATCTGTAAGATTATTTTACGTTTGTCGGAAAACTTTACACTTCTGGGGCTTGGCCAGCCCTATCCTCTCCCTAGCCTTAGCAAACGTCTCTATGGCTCAACAAGGAGCAAACTTCCCGCGAGCTTGAATACCACTCGGAGGAGAGTGGTGTCGCGGGATTTACTGATTAGGTTTTACCCTCCCAGCAACTCTATGGGCCATTTTCATTTTTGACCAAAAATAGGCCATTTTAGCCAAAAAATAGCCTAAAAACGTCATTTTATGGCACATTACGTGCCATTTTTGGCCCATTTTAGACATTCCAAGTTTTAGAATTTGTCCCAATACGCTCAAAGTGTTATCTACTTCAGTCACATGAGATTTTTGTACGCCGCCCTGCTCATTTCCCTTCTTTCAGTGGGCTGCTCAAAAACCTCGACAGAGCCGAAGTTGGACGAGCCAATGCTCACGCCCATTGAAAACTTGGGCTTTTACCATGAAGTGGAGGCGGACGATCCGCCTGGATTGAAGATCCATTCGCTACCTTACTCCGCCAGCCTCAGTCCCAATCCATTCAAGATATCTCCCAAGTCGAAGGCCGATACTGCGCGATCATTATCGCACGCGTAGAATACACTATGCGGGAAGCGAGGCAGGGACTTCTGGCTGAGCCAAACACCGTCAGTATTCAAAGTCCTCTCGCCCGAAAAGCTTCCTCTATGGGCTAAGCTTACCCGGTCGAAAATATGGTACCTATTCTCGATCTTGTCCTGATCCGTTACGATCCAATATCCTTCCGTATCAGAGAGTTTATACAGTGCGATGCCCTCGACCTGATTTTTGAATATCCCTTGCCCGAAGGTTTCTCCCGTGAAATTCCCTTTGAAATCGTAGACCTTTAGTTGGCGACCCTTAATATCGTCTTCTAATTCCTCGGCGACCAAGAGTCGATTATAGGCTGGGTCCCCGTAAACCGATTCGACGACGTACAAACGCCCATTGCCTGAGGTGGCTCCAAACGCCCCTTGCCATTCGCCATCTGCAGTCGAACCCGCGGTTTCTAGCGAATACCGATTCACGCGCCTATTCAGATCCTTATCTGCAGGTATCTCTTCGCTCTGGCTTTCATAGTTATCCGTTACAAACACTTCGTATTCTCCTCTGCCCATCGGGCGAACATACAGGCCGTATGGCTTCCTTAGTTCGCTCTCTCCGAACGTCGCGATGCCTATCATAGTCGGCAGATAGACTACTTGCACGCGGCGGTTGTCCCGCTCGACCACCAACAAATAGTCATCGATCACCCATATGCCATTCGGGCGATTGAACTGGCCGAGTTCGGACCCGAGACCTCCCAATCGGCCAACCATTGCTCCATTCTCGGCATCGAATATATTCAGAGAGTACCCCACTTTGCTCGTAGCGAAAAGCAGTGGTCGAGTTACCCAAACTGAGCCAGAGCTTTCGTTAGCCTGGACGTATTGATAA
>CAYOLG010000065.1:0-15857 GCA_964404745.1 uncultured Opitutaceae bacterium | reverse complement strand
GCTGCAAACGTCTTCCCATCCGGAGCAAAAGCCGCGCTCCAAATTCTTCCTTTCATCGGCGGGTACTTCCGAATCAGATTAGCATTGTCGCCGATCTTGCGATCCGTTTCCCGATACATCCGGTAAATCTGGGGCACACCATCGGCGCCCCCTACGAGAATGTGATCCTGAAACGGGTGCCTATCGATCGCATTGAGCCCGCCTTTAAGAGCTCCTGGAGTGATCGAAGTGATATTGTCTACAAAACGCTCAGTCTCTACCTCTGTCAGCTTGGTGCTCATGTCACGTCCGACAGACACCAGGAAATCCCCGTGAATCGACCAGGCCGTATCCAGCACCCAGTCGTTATGCCCTCCCATTAAGAAGGCTTGTTCTCCTGTCTCCGCATCAATCGCTCGAGCGGTATTGTCAGGCATTCCATAGGAAACGTATTTACCATCTGGCGACCAGCTAGCTCCGTAAGCGGTATCGTACCCTACTGGTTTGGAAAGAATAAGCTTTCGCTCTTCCACATCCCAAATCTGTATCTCACCCATGCGGCCTGGCAAACCGCCTGCCACCGCTAGCCGCTTGCCATCGGGTGAGAAACGCGCGCTTTCGATCCGCTCAGAGAGGCCGATCAGTCGGGCTTCCAAACCGGACCCATCGGCCCGGTGCAACAGCACCTCATGGAATCCCGCCACCGCCAGCAATTTCCCATCTGGCGAAAAGTCGAGCGACGTCAACACGGGGGGCACCACATACTGCGGCGGATTGTCCCGATCGTAGCGCTGGCGAGCATTTTCAGGTGTATCGTCCACGGCGCCTTGCTCAATCCAAGCCGTCACCAAAGCCACTTCATAGGGAGTCAAGGGCTCATCATCTTCCGGCATCTCCGGCTTATCGTCTCCCGGCTGCACCGTAACCATATCGAGCAAATAGCTTTCCATCGGCTCGTGAGCCACCACCACGGCTTCGCCCCCTTCACCCCCTTCGATGAGCTTGGCCACATCCGTCATCACGTACTCACCCTTGGACCGGGCTGGCTGATGGCAACCATGACACTTGGCCTGAAAAATGGGCCGCACGTGTTCGTAGTAGCTAATAGACTCCGGCAAGCCTACTTCGGCTCTGACAGTGGACGCTAACCACAGGATACTGAAGGCATTAATAGATATTGGGAATAAAGGGAAGTACAGACAACGCCTCATAACGAAGGAATCTCTTTCACAAGGGGGCTAAACGACAAAAACCACCTTAACCGCAAAGCCCGGTAAAACAAGTCCATATCCAGCTCATCCCCTGGATCGCATCCAATGAAATAGGATTACAGTTCGAATTCACCGACACCTCGGCCTATAATAATATCCAAGTCTTGAGAGAGCTCGAGTGGACAACATGTCTCCTCGAATAATACGCCTCCCGTGACCGCCTGCAAAATCGCTCAAAACCCCGCGGTCTACGACAACGAGTTTCCAATCCGCGACATCAGCGCCTCAATTTGATATTTAGTCCACCAACAACTTACACCTTTGTCGTTCACAAATGAGCAGTAAACCTGCTCTCAAACTCAACTTGCCAATCCAGTTTCATTGGCGCCAAATTACCATTAGACGCCCTTCCCATGTCATCATCCATGAACACCTACGAACGCCTTTTCGGAGCGGGCCCCAGGGGAATCTTGATTAGCGGTGTCTTGCTCGCAGTCGCTTGGAAGCTCGAGCCCCTCTCAGGACTGCCGAAAATCACTGATAGCGATCTCCTCCGTTGGATCGTTTTTTCCCTCAGTATCGCCGGAGCCCTCGCCCTCGCCATCTGGAGCATGATCTCGCTTCCACCGGATAAACGCGGCGCGGCGCTCGTCACAACCGGGGCCTACCGATACCTACGCCATCCCATTTACGCAACCTTGGTCTCGTGCTTCCATTTCGGCCTCGCCATCCTGCTCGACAATTGGATCTACCTCCTATGGGCCGTCATCACCTACTGCATTTGGCATTGGAATATCGCCAGTGAAGAGCGCCTGATGCGACGCGCGTTCCCAAACGAATACGAAGCGTACTGCAAGAAAACAGGACGTTTCATTCCGCGACTCCAAAGTTTCCGACACCGCTAGAACAAAAAGGAAGGCGGGAATTGCGGATATTGAAATTGTTTGCAACAAGATGCCTTGCCAATAAAGGTCTCGTGCCCTTCAAAAAACCCAAAATACTAAAATAATCGCTATGGAATTAAGAACGATGCGCGGGACGGGAGCGCAGGTCTCCCCCATTTGCCTAGGGACGATGACCTTCGGCCAGCAGGTAGATGAAACGGAGGCGGATCGCATTCTGGGCGTTTCAATGGACGCCGGTGTCAATTTCATCGATACGGCTGACGTCTACGTGAATGGCGTTTCGGAAACGATTACCGGCAACATCCTCAAGGGGAAGCGGGAGCAGGTCATCCTAGCGAGCAAGGTTGGCTCCCCTAGCGAAGATGAAAATCCGCGAACCAGCGGTCTTCACAAATGGCATGTGATTAAAGGCGTAGAGGAAAGCCTCCAACGGCTGCAAACCGACTGCCTCGACATTCTCTATCTCCACCGGCCAGATCGAAATACCCCCGTCGAGGAAACGCTGGAGGCCTGTGATCAGCTCGTTCGCCAAGGCAAAGTCCACTATCTAGCCAGCTCCAATCACGCCTCTTGGAAAATGATGGAGTTGTCGCTAAAGAGCGAATACAAAGGATTCTCTCCCCCTTGCGTCGCCCAGCTGCCCTACAACCTCATCACGCGCGGAATAGAAGATGAGTGTCTCGAGTATTGCCAAACTCACGATGTCGGGCTGGTTGTCTACAATGCCTTGGCGGGCGGCTTGCTCACCGGAAAACACCGGCCGGAAAAGCCCGTTGAAGGCTCCCGCTTCGACTATTCGAAAATGTATTTCGATCGCTACTTCAGCCAATCGAACTTCGAAGCGATAGAGGCCCTGCAATCGATCGCCAATCAGGCAGGATTGAGTTTGATCGAGCTTTCGTTGCGATGGCTGATGGCTCAACCTCTGGTGGATTCCATCCTTTTGGGGGCCAGCAAAGCCAGCCAAATGGAACAGAGCTTGGCTGCCCTGGACGGCAGGCTCAGCGCGGACACGCTCGACGCCTGCGACCAGGTATGGCACCGCATCCGCGGCGATTTTTTTCGCTATTATCGTTGAGGATGAAAAAGAGGGGTTAAATACGGTAGGGCTGCTTGCCCTCAAGCAGCCGCTTCCCGATCAACTACATCTCACCCCTCCTGAATCTTCCAGAGATGGTGGCGAGTGCGCAGATAGATGGTATTATCAACGATGGCTGGAGTAGCCAAGGTCTCCTCTCCCATGGGGATTTCGGAAATGATTTCGCAGCCGTCGTCCCGCACGCGAATCACGTAGCACAAGCCCTCTTCGCTGACGATGTAGAGCAGGTTGCCAACTTGAACAGGGGAGGCGGAAAACTTCCCTATCAACGGTTCCATCCAATGTTGCTCACCCGTTTTCGAATCCAAACTCTGGAGACGACCGTCATCTTCCAAGGTGATGATGTTCCCATCGACGTAGTTCGGCGACGGTGTCTTGGGCATGCTCCTGTGATTGGACCACAAGACATGTGTATCCGTCAAATCGCCCGTAGCTCCGTCCACTTTAATAGCCAAAAAACTGGCCCGCGAGAAACTAGTGCTCATGTAGATGACATTATCCACGAATATCGGTCTGGGCGACATGGAAAATCCCATACGGTAACGAACCTTCCAGATTTCCTTACCATCCTCTGGACGATAGGCTCCTACCATTCCGCTGCCCGGGCTAATGATTTCTTTGCGACCATGGTTATCGATAAGCAGGGGGGTTCCATGGGAGAAATTGTTCTGCACCTGATGGCTTCGGGTGGTGCGCCACGCTATTTTGCCCGTTTTCTTGTACAAGGCAGTAACGACGGGCTCCTCGACACTGTCCGTGGTGAAAACCAATTTGTCGTCAACGATGATCGGCGAACCGCCGGCGCCATTCTTGGCGGTGTAAGAAATCTTTTGTTTCCAGAGCGTTTCGCCGGTATCGAAGTCCAGCGCCACCGTTCCCATATGCCCGAAATGGGCGTAAATCACGCCGTCTTCAATAGCTGGTGTTGGACTAGCCAGACTGTTCTTCGGGTGACGATCTTCGCCCTCCTCTTTAGTCGCTTTTAGAACTGTCTTGATCCAGAGGATCTCTCCCGTATCCGCGTCCACCTGCAGGACTTTCAAGTCGTGCATTCCGTCCACCAATTCCTCCTTGGCAGTGGTCAGCACGATCTTGCCGTCGATCAGCAGTGGGGACGACCAACCCCTATGAGGGATCTCGGATTTCCAAACTATGTTCTCTTCTGTTGACCAGTGGGTCGGGACATTCTTGGCCTCGGAAATCCCCTGTTCTGTATGGCCCCGGAATTTCGGCCAATCATCCACCGATCCGACGGCGACGGAGTTTAGGCCGACCAAGACGGCCCCCCAGACAAGACAAATTTTAAGTGACTGTTTCATACGCGATTCCTCGTCCAAATTTTAGGAGATAGTTTCTACCACAGATGAACACTGAAACACACAGATGTATAGGATTTATGTATTAAAATATCAGTGTTCATAGGTGTACATCAGTGGTTCAAAAAATGCAGAGCCTATCCGTTTAAGCTACTACTTCGTTGCTCTAGATCGTTCCTATCGAAAATATTCAACCTTAGTTAACTTCCCCATAAATAGGGGCCTTCCAATCTGGGGGCAACCGTCCTTGCGGGCGCACTCCGTAAGCCGTATCCGGAATCGGATGATCCTCCGGCTTCAATAGCGGCATGTCGTCCGGCAAATGCTTGATTTTGAAATCCTTGTACTCAATGGTCATCGCCGGGCCTACATGTACTTGAACACCCAATACACCTTCCAAAGCCCTTCCCTCCGCATCGAAATCAATTAAGTCCGCGGTCTTGTGTCCGTCGATCCAGTGCTGGTGATGGTTCCCTCTAACGAGGACGCGATAGTCATGCCATTCTCCCGGAGCGAATTCTCTCACCGGCATCCGCTCCACCACCCAAGGCCGGCCTTGGGGATCGATGATAACCTTTTCGCCCGTGTGAGAGAGAATCCGGCGGCCCTTTTCTTCGTAAAGCATGCCGTTGTACTTGGGAATGTCGGCCACTACATCGCACTGATATCCAGTCACGACGTCGAGACCGAGATCCGGACGCGACTGCCCGCGGTATTGGATTCCACTATTCCCCCCTTTGCTCACCCTGACTTTCGCTCGCAACTCGAAATTGCGTATGGTCGATCCTTTCCAAGTGGCGAATCGATTCATCTTGAGCGAGCCGTCCGTTCGGCCTGTCAATACGCCGTCTTCCAAAGACCAGTATTTAGTATCCCCAGCCCAATTACGATTGAAACTTCCAGTGAGTAGATCGACAAACCCATCCCTGCCTGGCTTGACCGTCACCGCAGCCGAAGCCTCTGGGTGAGGGAGTGTCGAATACGTAAACACGGTACTCGGCCTCGGCAATGGCCCTCCATACTCAGCAACCCGTTCATCCGTTCGCTCACGCATCTCTTCCAGCGTCGACTGATACTCGGGATTGTCGGCCAGGTTCACCAACTCGTCCGGATCATTTTGCAAATCATGCAAGAATTCCCGCCCGCCATGATCAAAATAGCGCACGTACTTGAAGCGTTCATTGCGAACGCCTTCGAAAGAGGGTATACGCTGTCTAACAGCGAAATGCTCGTGAAAGGTCTCAGTTCGCCAATCGGCCGGTTTAGGTCCTTCAACGATCGGCTTCAGGCTCTGTCCTTGATACCGCTCAGGAATATCCGCTCCGGCCCAGTCCAGAAAAGTGGAGGGCAGGTCGAGATTAAGCGCCATGGCATCGGTTCTCTGGCCCTTACGATCGCTGTCTACGCGAGGATCAAAGACGATTAACGGCACCCGAATCGATTCTTCATAGTGAGACCATTTTCCGGCGAAGCCTCGGTTCCCCATGTGGAAACCATTGTCAGCGGAATAGACGATGATCGTGTTGTCGGCAAAGCCCTCTTCTTCCAGGGCTTCGATGAATCGGCCAATCGCCCCGTCGATCCCGCTAACCATGCGGTAATAGGCCCGCATATTGGTCTGGTACTTGTCATCGGTATTCCAACGCCAAAAGAATCGCTCGCGCGCAATAGTGGTTCGCAAAAAGCTTGGCTGATTCTCGAAAATCTCGGGGGCGCTCAATCTGGGCGGATCAAATACGACATCCTCGTACATACCATCCACCGCTCGTGGCCAGGGGAAGTGGCCAATGCCTGGACGACGATCGTTGTCCTCCGCATGGCATGCGTTGAACCACATATTGAGAGCGAAGGGTTTGCCGTCCGGCTGATTACGAATGAACTCGATGCCCCTATCGACGATCAGTTCGGTTTCGTGACGCAGCGAGCCATCCGGCATTTCCTTGTAGAAAGGATTGCGGAAAATATGCTCAAACGCGTCAAAATGGTCTTCCGGGCGATAACCATCCGGCATCTTCGCGTGCCACTTGCCAAAATAGCCAGTGCGATAACCGTTTTGCCTCAGTATATCGGAAACCAACGTTTCCACAGCATCGGCCCGAGCCTGGTCTGGGTTGCCAGGCGTTCCATAACTGCGGCCGACCAGACCAGTGAGGATGGTTGTCCGGCTCACCCAGCAAATCGCCTGACTCACGAACGCGTTTCTGAATAACGTTCCTTCATTTGCCAACCGATCGAGATTGGGTGTCTTTACAATGGTATTCCCATAAGCGCCTATGGTCGACGTCGTTTGGTCGTCTGCGAAGAAGAAAACGATGTTGGGCTTGTCTGCGGCTCGAGATGCCGACAAGCAAATGATAGCGAGGAAGAGGGAGAGAAAAATGGGTTTCATCGGTGATGGGAGAAGTTAACTCGGATCTTCTTTGTAGCGATTGTCGCTATTAGGCATCAAGGCAATTCAAGAGGGGCCTAGTTAAGTTCTTGTCCTAAACTGGGATCGCGGGCGGCTCGCCCGCATTTAGAGGAAAACCAGTTCCCAATTAGGGAATTGAGCGAGGCGCTCCATTCAGTACGCGAGACACGTGTACTTTCCGAAGGGGATATTACTATGAATTTTTCAGACCGCACACTGAAGTGTGTCCTATATTTCAACAATCGCCCATGGTATGGCTGCTTGTCCTCAAGCAGCCGATAAAAGAATCCCGCTGACCGGCTGACTCGGGATAGTCAGCCCAACCTTTAAAAGGAAAACACCGGCTACGTTCACAATTATTGGTTACCCCCTCAGTACTTCGCCGCTTCCGGGGAATCCGTTAGGAAAGATTGAATGGTGTCCCGGGCGAACTTAGCCCCCTCCTCCACATCATACGCCTCACCGGCTTCCAGCTTGCCCGCGTATTCGAAATGATACTCGAACTGGCTGCGGCCATCAACTTTAGACCGGAGAGAGAATCGATCGCGCTGCGAAAAAACCTCATTCCAAGCATCGCGAACCTCTTTCCAATAGGCTCCTGCCTTATCCCAATAGGGGTTCGCTTTATCCAAACTCGGGCTGACGATGCGTTCGTAGCGGTCGATCCCCAACTCGTGCCCTCGATATCTTGGCGCCTCTCCTTCGCCACTTACCCGCTTCCAATTGTTTTGCTCATGTATCCAACCTTTGGATGTTATAACGATGCGATGAAAACCCTCCATCACGCCATAATCGTCGCGAACGCTGTGCTCCCGCCTCGGTAGCGGTCGCCACGAATTCTCTCCCGCCCAAGCCGAACGGTTCCCGTCGTGAGTCCATTTTCCAATGGCCTCGTAACGAGGCGAGTCGTCCACCTGCCAAACGGCTTGCGACCACATTCCCGCTACTTCATCGGATGAGCGCCTATCCCGGGCCCACGTCCCGTTTCCTCGAAAGGTGTGCAGGTCCTCATCTTCATAGGTCCAATCCTGTCGCCAATGCTTCATGACCATCGGTTCCATTTCCGACCCGTCCGGCATTTGAAAATGCATAACTAGCGTGTGCTGCAGGCTGATGAATCCGCCCCGATCTTCAATCACGCGGATCTCTTCCGTAGCCCAGGAGTGATAGGGCCGACCTGGCTCGTGATCTTCATAGAGCCCCATCGTTTCCAGGAAGTGAAAGCTTGTTCTGTAGTCGCCAGCCAACGACAAGATCGCCGCCCGATCCTTTTCAAAAGCGCTGCCCGCGCTGGCTATCGAATCTAAGGGCAGTTTTCTTGGAGCGGCGAAGGTGACCGGAGTTCCCGTTGTGGTCCCCCCTCTGGGATCCGCCGTCTCGAGCGGCAGGTTGCCCCAACCGAATACATAACGCATCTCGGATTCTCCATCGCCAGCTTCGCCACCAATCGGAGCGCTTGATCCATAATCAGCGTCCTTTGAAGAATCCGGCGTGGTATTGCATCCGGCCAGGAGCAGCAAAGCGCCAATTGCCATTAGAGTTGAAAATATGAGATTCATAGGAAACGTGAAGAAAAATTACCTTTGAAGCAGACTAGGTAACCGCGCACCGGCGTCAACCTAAGCCCGTAGTCGCTTTTAGGAGTGGGTTTAAAACTCTCTACGGGATCGCGGGCGGCTCGCCCGCACGACCCTCATTTAATGCAGGCGAGCCGCCCGCAATCCGACGCTGATATCTGCCTCTTAGGCTAGCACATCCTTGATTACTCGCCCGTGGACGTCCGTCAGGCGGCGATCCAAGCCGTTGTTATACCAGGATAGCCGATTGTAATCCAACCCAAGTATGTGGAGCACGGTCGAATAGAACTCCCAAATTGTGGTCGGGTTCTCTTGGGCCCGGCGGCCAAAATCATCGGTAGCCCCATAGCTGGCACCGCCTTTGACGCCGCCACCCATCATCCAAAGGGTAAACCCATCTGGATTGTGATCTCGGCCTACCGTGCCATTCTGACGGGTGGGCATGCGACCAAACTCCGTCGTCCATAGGACCAAGGTATCATCCATCAACCCGCGCTGCTTCAGGTCGGCGAGCAAGGCGGCGGTCGGTTGGTCGAACACGGGCATGTGACGCTCATAGTCGGCTTTCAAGGTCTTGTGGGCATCCCAATTCAAAAGCCCATCCACCCCGCTCGCCCGCGATGCGCAGTAGAGATTGACATAACGCACACCCCGTTCGAGCAGCCGCCTAGCCAAGAGGCAATTACGAGCATAAGCGGCTGTCAAATCATTCTGCGAATCCGTGCCATACAGTTGATGAATGTGATCCGGTTCGCTCTTGAAATCGCTCACCTCTGGTGCCGAGAGCTGCATCCTAGCCGCTAATTCGTAAGCGTTCATGCGAGCCAGGAGATCGCTCTCCTTTTCTCGAGCCGAGGCATGGTTCTCATTGAGGAAGCCCAGTAACTCCCGAGTATCCTGCTCCTCCTCGGGACTAATAGAATCGGGTGTATCCAGATTGCGGATTGGACGATGGGCCGCCATGGCGATCGCTTGATGTTTGGCTGGCAAAAACCCGTTACTCCAATTGGCTTTCCCATTCGGCGGCTCGCCCCTGATATCGGGAATGGCCACGTAGGTTGGTAAATTATCCGCCATGCTTCCCAAAGCGTAGCTAATCCAGGCTCCCGCGCTAGGAAATCCTTCCGTAGGATGTCCCGTATTTACGAATACACATCCAGGGCCATGCGTATTCGTCTTGGATTTCATCCCATGGAAAAAGGCGATATCATCCACGTGCTGGGACATGTGCGGAAGCATCGTGGAAAACATTTTTCCACTTTCGCCGGCTGGCTTGAACGTGAATGGGCTGCGCATCAAGGGGCCATTCTTACCTTGGAATGAGAAGAAGTCCTCCTCTCCAGGCAAGGGCTTGCCATCGTACTTTTCCAGCATGGGCTTATGCTCCCAAAGGTCCATATGGGAAGCCGCCCCCGGACAGAAGATCTGCAACACTCTTTTGGCTCTGGGCTCGAGATGAGTCATCCCCTGGCCCGGGACCCATCCGCCAGATGCCTGACTGTTCGCCATCAGGGAGCCAGCTCCCAATAGATGACTCAAACTGACCCCCATCAGCCCGGTGGTAACATCGCCTAGGAATCGCCGGCGCGAGTATTCATATAGCTCTTTCTCCATCGGTGATCTTTGAAATTCTCTAATCGAGATAAATGAGTTCGCTGGAATTGATGATAGCCCGGCAAACGGCATTCAATCCATGTTCTTTCACTGCCGCGAAAGATCGAGTCCGCTCCTCGTCACTGGGCGAACGCTGATAGGCCAGCTCGAAAACAGCATCTATTTGATCCATCAAGTCATCCCCCGCTTCCGACCGGGCTCGCTTGGCCAAAGCGGCGGCCATATCCAAGGTGAAGGAATGGTTCATCATGGTCAGGGCCTGCAAGGGCGTCGTCGTTTCGGATCGACGAGGTTGCGACAAAGTGCAATCGGCTTGGTCGAAATCCGTCATCAAGTCCACCACCGATGCTCGGGCATTCTGATGATACACGGAGCGGCGATAGGTATCCGTATCAAACTTGTCCAGCGGCTCGTAGGTCGAGACGTTGTCTCTCATATAATGATACAGTCTAAACCCAGGGCCTCCAAAACGTGTATCCAAGCTTCCAGACATGGCCAGTAGCGTATCCCGTATTTCTTCCGCGGAGAGCCGACGGGGAGGAAACCTCCAAAGCAATCTGCTATCGGCATCGATTTCAGCGCCATCGGAACGCCAGGCAGAGGACTGCCGATAGGCCTCCGACAGCATGATCATCCGGTGCAGGGGCTTAATCCGCCAGTCGTTATCGATCAACTCGCTAGCCAGAAAATCCAATAGCTCCGGGTGAGTCGGCAGCCCGCCCATATAGCCGAAATCATTTGGCGTATCCACAATTCCTGTGCCAAAATGGTAGTGCCACAAGCGGTTGACGAGAACGCGCGGGGTCAAAGGATTGTCCGAACGAGTAATCCATTCGGCAAAAGCCAGCCTGCGTTCAGACTCCGGAGAGCCCTCGGGCAACTCGTAGCCAGGAAAGGATTCACTCAAAGTGGAAAGGCTGGCGGGGACAACTTGAGATCCCCGCTTTTGCGGATCGCCCCCGATAAAAACAGTGAAAGGCCCTTGGGCATCTTCATCGCTTCGATTGCCGAGCCAAGCGGTCGGCAGATCAGGAACGCGGTTAATGTCCCGCCTTACCCTCGCCAACTCTTCCTTCAAAACGCTCTGCCGAGCCGCTTCTGCTTCAGTGATGCCTAAAATCAGCAGGCGATGCTCCAGGTGGCTCGGGTTGTCGTTGGGCAAGTTTCTCGCCGGATTCAAGGGCTTCTTGGCAACTGGACGACGATTCCGTCCGTGAGCCACCTCGAGCCACCGCTCGCCATCCAGGGAAACCTCGATTCGATAGTCCGCGACGAAAGCGAACTTGAACAAATCCGGAGCTTCTTCTCCCTGGGCGCTTGAGAAAAAAACTCGGTCGATCTTGGTCGGTTCGGCCAACTCGATTAGCAAGCGATCCGACGTGGCTATAAAACGGAATCCGACCTTCCCATCATTCGTGTGCTGGGCCCCGTAGGCATTGGGAAAGTCCTCGATTTCCCGGGCCTTGCCTGAGGCGACTCCTCCGTTCGACGCCAGAGCTACATTGCGCGGCTCATTACCCGTCGACCATACCTCAAATTCGTCAATGCGAAATCCCGTGTTTGACTCCGGATCCAAGTCCATCGATTCGCAAACTAGGCGCACGTACTTGGCGACAACCGGATCAAACCTATCTTCCGTTCCTGTCCGATCGACCGGTGGCCGCGTCCAGTTCGCCTCAAACTGAGCCAAGGTTTCTCGCGAACGCTCCAGAATTTCGCTTCGCAAATCTTCGATCTCCAATTCCAGTCGCTGCTTCTCCTCGTTCAAAGGCTTTAGTTTTTGGGCTCTGGCTCGTTTCCGTTCAGGAGTCGCCCAGGGAACAGATCCATGACGCACTCCAGCAAACGTCGCGTAAACTTTGTAGTAATCCGCTTGGCTGATCGGATCGAATTTGTGGTCGTGGCATCGAGCGCAACTAAGCGTCATCCCCAAAAAGGCCTCTCCCGAGGCATTGATGATCTCGTCGAGGGTATTGGCCCGAATCTGAGCCGCCTGAACCGCGTCCTGATTGTTCACTGTATCATAGGGCCCTGCGACTAGGAAGGAGGAGCCGATCTCCACACTCGGATCTCCTTCTGCTATGACATCTCCAGCTAGATGCTCCCGAATAAATTCATCGAAGGGCTTATCCTCATTGAACGATTGGATAACGTAATCCCTAAATGGCCACAAATCCTGGATGATCCAGTTTTGCTCAAATCCGACGCTTTCCCCAAATCGGGTCACATCTAGCCAATGCCTGCCCCAACGCTCTCCGTATTGAGGCGAATTCAACAAGCGGTCGATCAGCTTTTCATAGGCTCTCGGGTCCGAATCATTGACGAACTCAGCCACCTCTTCAGGCGTGGGAGGAAGCCCGATCAAATCGTAAGTGGCCCGCCGAATAAGCGATCTCCGATCCGCCTCCGGATTCATTGACAAGCCCTCTTCCGAAAGCCGCTCGCTAATATAAGCGTCGATAGAATCGCGCTTCGGTTCAGCCAAGGGCTGGTAGGCCCACCAAGACTTGTCCGCCTTAGAGGCTTCTTTGAGCACCAGTCCTTCAGGCCAGTCCGCTCCCGCATCAATCCAGGCGGCTAGCAACTCGGCTTCTTCCGCCGTCAGTGGCTCGCCCTCTTCGGGCATATCAGGAGGCTCGTCGGGCCCCAATGGCAGCGTTATCCAATGAAGCATACTGTCCTCTGAATTGCCCGGAATCAGTATGTCTTCCCCGGCCAGCCGGATATCCTCCAAAGTCGCTAAGGATAGGTCGCCTTTGAGTATATTCGGGTTGTGGCAGCCCAGACACTTTTTCTCGAGAATCGGGGCAACGTCCGCTTCAAATTCCAGCTCTTGCCCCACAGCAGTCGAAGCTAGGCCGGTCGCCACAATCAGGGCTAAGACAACGCTGAACTCTTTTTTCCGGGGCATCAGAAGGATAGCAAAACGTCCGCTAACATGGGAAATCTCCCCGCCGAAGTAAAACCTAAACCTAGAAATGAGGTATTCGTGGTAGCGGACCATCTCACGCCTGCGCTTAAGTGCTAGGCAGTGCGCGCCGGGCTCCCCTAATATTTAAGTAGCACAGGCATCCTGTCGTATCGGAGATAGCAAAAGAGCGACGACTGGCCCGTACAAAGATCCCCGAAGCTAGTTACGGGACATCCCTTAAAGATAGGGAGGATCGTCTCGATCCTCCGAAGTACAAATACGGAGGACCGAGGCGGTGCTCCCTACCAAAAAGCCGAAGCAACAGGCGGGATGCCCGCGCTACTCTCCAACTAGGAGCTCGGCTTTCCGACCCTTGCGAATAAATAGTTGCCTCATTCCCTGAAATTCGATGGTGCTAAGCCGTTGTATCCGCCAAATAGTCACAAAGCCTCGCCTTCGGCAATTCGACCATGACTCTCGATATAGCAATCGTCCTCGCTATTCTCGTTATCTCGCTTATCCTTTTCATATCCGAAAAAATTCGGATGGATGTAGTGGCGCTGATGGTACTGGTAACCTTGGCGCTCACAGGACTCGTTACACCCACCGAGGCCCTCGCCGGATTCAGCAATCCCGCGGTGATCACCGTTTGGGCTATGTTCATTCTCAGCGCGGGGCTAACGGAAACCGGTGTCGCCGCGATCATCGGCAGGCAAGTATTGAAGCTAGCTGGCACCCAGGAAACACGGATGATCATTGTGATCATGCTCACTTCAGGAGTGCTCTCCGCTTTCATGAACAATATCGGCGTGGCCGCTTTCATGCTTCCTGTCGTCATCTCAGTTGCCCGCAAAACCGGCGTAGCTCCATCCCGCCTCCTGATGCCCCTAGCCTTTGGTTCGCTTCTCGGAGGATTGACAACCTTGATCGGCACGCCTCCCAACTTGCTCATTAGCAACGGTCTCAAAGAGGCTGGATACGAGCCTTTCGGACTTTTCGACTTTAGCCCCATCGGCGGCGCGGTCATGGTCGCAGGGGTCCTTTTTCTCGCCTTCGGAGCCCGCTTCTTGCTGCCTGAGCGGGATCCAGGCGCCAACGAATCGGAAACTATCGACCGACAGTCGCTTCAGAGCCAATACCGACTGATGGAGCGGGCCTTCTACCTGAGGCTGAACGAGCACTCCCCTCTCGCTGGAAAAACCTTGGCCGACGCCAATCTCAGCCAAGCCCTTGGATTTCAGGTTATCGCCCTGCAAAGAAATGGCAGTACTGTTTTCTCGCCGGGACCGGACACGATGCTGGAAATAGGAGACCGCCTCTTTACCCAAGGCAATTCCGATCGCCTTAACGAACTGATAGCCTGGCGAGACCTAAAACCAATCGAATCGGAAAACAACCAGCTCACACCCGAACCAGGCCTGTCATTGATTGAAGCTCAAGTATCCGACTCTGCCGACTTCATTGGAAAGACGATAGCGGAAATCAATTTTCGCCAGCGCTACGAGTTGAATGTCCTATTGATTTATCAGGATGGCAAAACACGCCACCAGAACCTCGCTCAGCAATTCTTGAAGGCCTACAACCGCCTTCTCCTCCAAGGCTCAAGAGACGCCGTCGACGCCCTGAAAACCAATCCCGCATTCGAAGATTGCCGCCCCCCTTCCCAATCCATTATCGATCGCTATCAATCCGCCCAACGCAAACTCTACGAAGTGGAGATCCCCGAAGATTCTTGGCTGAAAGGCAAAGCCTTAGCTGACAGCAGGCTCGGACAAACCTTCGATATTCAAGTGATTGCCATCGAACGCCAAGGAGAGGAAATCCTTCTTCCCGATCCCAATATGCCGCTTCAAGTGGGCGATCGACTGATGCTTCATAGTCGTCCCGATAAACTCGATACAATCAGAGGTCTTCAGCAACTGAGCATCGAGACTATCAAGGAAGCCGATCAAGCCCTCCTAGAGGCTGAGGACATCGAGCTCGTCGAGGCTACCCTGGCTCCCAACAGCCCTCTAGCCGGGAAAACGGCCGCCGAGTTGGACCTGCGAAACCGCTATGGCTTGCAATTGCTGGGCATCCTCCGAGCCGGCAAGTCCATCCGCTATGGACTCGGCAGCAAGACAATCAAGTATGGCGATGCCATCCTCCTCATGGGCCCGCGAGAGAAAGTGGAAATGCTCCAGAACGACAAGGATTTTCTCCTACTGAGCCAACTGCCTAAGCTAGCGAAGTTGCCGCGAAACAAGCCTATCCTCGCTACGGCTATAATGGCCATGGTCATCATACCCGTATTCATTGGCTGGATGCCTATCGCGTTAACGGCTATAGCTGGAGCCACGCTGATGGTTTTAACCAAATGTCTACGGATGGAAGAGGCTTATCGCTCCATCGAATGGAAAGCCGTTTTTCTGATCGCCGGCATGCTTCCTCTCGGAACGGCCATGCAAGAAACGGGGGCAGCCACCTACCTAACCCAGGGCCTAATGTCGATCGTCGGAAATCAGGGCCCTTGGATTGTAGTGGCCAGCCTCTACCTCATCACTTCCCTCGCGACCACCATCATTCCCACGGCAGCCCTCGTCGTTCTTATGTCGCCCATAGCCATCCAATCTGCAGAATCGCTGGGCATCTCCCCTCACAGCGCTATGATGGCTATCGCGATGGCCGCTTCCGCCAGCTTTACCAGCCCAATTTCCCACCCGGCTAATGTACTGGTTATGGGCCCTGGCGGATATCGATTCAACGACTACCTGAAAGTCGGGATACCTTTGGCTTTCGTCGTGTTTCTAACCGCGATGTCAGTATTGCCGTTCCTGTGGCCGTTTGAATGAACGA
>CAYOLG010000064.1:0-18160 GCA_964404745.1 uncultured Opitutaceae bacterium | reverse complement strand
GGGAAAAAGGGCTTGTTTGGCGAACGATTAGGATGCCGCGAGATCAGGCGCTATGGGCCTTTCGGTTACGGCTTGGTTCACCGGAGAGTAGGAAGGGCGGATGACCATGACCGCCATCGACTCGGATTCGCTTTGCTTTTCGATAAATGCTCGAGCAGCCTCCTCAGCCTCCACTTTGGTTGAGAATCGATAGCCGATTTGCTCGCAGTTAACGAAGGCTCGCCAGGAGGTGATGGGAGGACGGTATCCTTTCATGGAAGTTTGGTTTGGATTCGATTGTGGAGTATGGTCTTTGGTTGGCATTCACAAGAGATATTCCAACTTAGCATACCTGCTGTAGCTGTCAAGGGTCTGGAAGAATGATATCGCCCTTGGCGATCTTGGTGATTGTATCCGGATAAAGACTATGCTCCAACTCGAGAGTCCGGTCTTGCAGTGATTTGGGCGTTTCGCCGGATCGGACGTTTATCGATCGTTGTTGCAGAATGGGGCCATCGTCGTAATCTTCATTGACCAAATGTACGGTGGCTCCGGTTTCGGCTTCTCTGGAGCGGATCACTGCCTCGTGGACACGGATTCCGTACATCCCTTGTCCTCCGAATTTTGGTAGAAGGGACGGATGGATATTTAGAATACGATTGGAGAAGGCTGAGAGCGTTTGTTTGCCAATTCGTTTCATGTATCCAGCCAGCACTACGAGGTCGATTTGATGGGCGATCAAGGTTTCCTCGATTGCCTGATCCAGATCGCTAGGATCTGGATGCGTTTTGCTATTGAGAATTTTTACGATCAAACCGGATGCTCGAGCTCGGGTGGCAGCAAAAGCAGTTGCATTGTTGCAGATCAAGAGGGAAGGCGACGCCGAAATGCGCCCGTCAGCGCAAGCGTCAATTATCGCTTGCATATTGCTACCGTTCTTAGAGGCCAAAAATCCCAATTTCATCAGCTAGAAATCATTGAGAGCGGGGCTTCCCAAGGCAATCGCCATTCGCTCTTGGGCCGTGCCGTGATCTAGCCAGCCTGAGGGATAACAGGTCGGCGCGTGCATTGTCAAAACGGTCGAAATGCAATTTCGAGCGTACGCCTCGAAGTGGATGCTCAGGTGGGGAGGACTGTCGATGTCCGAGACGGTGCCGTAGATTGGCTCGATGGCTGAAACTTCCCAACACAAAAAATTGAAGCGAATGGCCTGCGCTTGGTTGCGGCAGCAAGCCTGCGATGCAGTCGCTTGCGAAGTTCGACTGCCGCTATCGAATTTTAGAGTCGATGTTGCCGGTTACCGAGCAATGAAAGGCATGTCTGCCGAGCCTGGGGCCACTTTTGCAGTGGAGTGCAAGCAATCTCGAGCCGACTTTCTCCGAGACGCGGGCAAGGAATCGATGATAATCGACAAGCGGGATGGCTCTTTCCGGAGGATGGAGCGATTGCGTGGTTTGCTGTCGACACATCTACCCCAGTGTCGACTCCAGCAATCCCTTTTCGCCGAGTACGATACTTACGACTTTTCAAGTTGGAGGCATGCGACCTGGTTTAAGCTAAACGCCGAGTACCTCCGTTTAGCGAGAAAGGCCTCGCTGGGCGTGAAGTTCGACAAAATAGCCCGCTTCGGCAGCGCCCGGTTTTGCTATCTGGTCGTCTCCCAGAATGTCGTCAGAAGCGAAAGCGAATTGCCTTTGGGTTGGGGTTGCTTGGAAGCGCGGCGAGGGAACTTGGCCCTGTTGAACAATGCCCTCCCTCTGGCAACGTCGGTCAGCGCGCGTCTCAAATTGCTTGAGAGAATAGCCCGAGCAATGAGCAGACCAAAATTAGAGGAAAACGAAATGAGCGGCAATCGAGCCCAGTCCAACGACGCCGCAGTAATAAGCGAAGTGAATCAGTTTTCCTTGAGTGACGATAGTGATCATCCATTGGCAGGCGAGAACGCCGGAAACAAATGCGGCGAGGAATCCAGCCAATAAGGGGATGGAGGATACATTGCTGTTCGCCAGGCCGCCGTCTAGAATATCCTTAGCATTGGCTCCGATGATGGGAATCAATACCATCAGGAAGGAGAAGCGGGCTGCCTTCTTCTTGTCCACTCCCAGCAATAAAGCCACAGCGATGGTAGAACCTGAGCGAGAAATGCCAGGCAGTACCGCGAAGGCTTGGGCGATGCCAATTACAAAAGCTTTAGTCTTGCTGACTTCTCTTCCCTCTTGGGGTGCGTAGTAGGTAAAGGCGAGTAGACCGCCCGTGATCAGCAGCATGCAACCCACGAGAAGAACATTGTTGCTAAACAGCGATTCGATTTCTTCCTTTAAGAGCAAGCCAATCGCGACAACGGGAATGGCGGAAATCAAAATCTTGGCCACATAGTCGGTCGGCTCGTTCCAGCGGAATTGGAAGGCGCCCTTGACCAAGTCGACAATGTCGCGATGGAAGACCACAATCGTGCTGAGAACGGTAGCCCCATGCACGACCACGGTGAAAGTGACGTCACTGTTTGCCTCGATACCGAGAAGCGATTTGCCAAGCTCCAAATGTCCGCTGCTGCTGACCGGAAGAAACTCGGTCAGGCCCTGTATGATGCCTAGGAGGATCGCTTCTAGCAGTGTCATGTTGGATGGCGATTTAACTGAATGGTTGGACCGATAAGCGAGTGGGAATGGAGATTATCAGGAGTAATCGACCCGGTTTACCCATTCTTGACGAGCACGGGGGCCTTAGTTTCAGCCGATATATCTTTATTCATTTGTTGTAGGACGCTCGCTCGCTTGTGAGCGATGGTTTTCCTGCAATGGATCCTCATTGATTCGCTCGCAAGCGAGCTTCCTGTATAGAAATCGACTTAAACCACATGCCAAAAGCTTTCAAAACCTTTGGCATGCGGTATTAAATTGACGCCGATTCGCCTCGGCTGCTCGTAGGCGTGAAATCGTCTTTATCTCTAAGAATGCCTCGTGGCTGCTCGACGCCTAGTCAAATTCCGGCCAGAAGTTCAGAGGCCATAGCGGATGCCTGGAGATCGTAGGGGGAGCCAAATAGGTTGTAGTGGTTTAAGCAGTGGTAGAGATTGTACAGCGTTTTTCTTTGCTCGTATCCAGAATCTAAGGGATGGGCGTCGTTATAGGCGACGTAGAAATCCGGACTGAATCCGCCAAAAAACTCGGTGAAAGCGAGATCGGTTTCGCGATCGCCATAGTAGCAGCACGGATCGAATAAAAAAGGCTGCCCTTGCTGATCGAAGGACACGTTTCCCGACCACAAGTCTCCGTGGAGGAGAGAAGCTGCCGGTTTGTAATTCTGGAAGAAATGGGGGAGCGCCTCTAGGAGCGTTCCGCGATTTGCCAATTGGAATCCGTTCTGGGCCGCCAACTCTAACTGGAATCCCAGTCGCTGCTCCTGGTAGAAAGCTACCCAATCATCGCAGGGCTCATTTCGTTGCGGCGTCGCGCCGATGGCATTGTCGCGATTCCAGCCGAAAGCAGGGTAAACGTTTTTGTGAAGAACGGCTAGCTGTTGCCCAAGGATTGCCCAGCTTTGCTTTCCGGGTCTCCCTGGCTCAATGTATTCCGCTATCAGGTACGAATGGTTGGAGCTTATTCCGGACGCAATGGGAGTGGGGATTCGAATGGCCCCAGTCGCGGCGAGTTCTTTCAGGGCAGCGATCTCGTCGTCGAATTGAGATAGAAACGAAGCTCGATTTGTTTTAAGAAAGTACGACTGCTTCGCGCCGGCGAGCTTCTCAGTCCGATTGATGCTGCCTCCGCCGATGGGCGAGCGCCGCAATATGCGAAACGGTCTCCCGGTAGCTCGGGTGATAGCTTCCTCGATCGTTTCGTAGAAATCCATGTTGCAAGGTCAATCGCCGCCCCCGCGAATTTCTTCTAGGATTCCGTGGCACCCATCTTCCAGAAGATCCAGAACTTTCTCGAAACCATCCAGTCCGCCATAGTAGGGATCTGGCACTTCGGTCGCATCAAATTCTCGGCAGAACTCGCAAAACATGCGCACTTTGCTCAGTCTGGCTGTTTTGGGAGCAAGGCGTTTCAGATCATCGAAATTGGCCTGATCCATAGCTAAAATGAGGTCGAAATTGTGAAAATCCTCGGGTTGCACGCCTCGGGCGCTCCCGGTCATGGGAAGACCGCGACGCTTCCCTGCTGCAGACATACGCGCATCGGGCGGATTCCCCCGGTGTGCATCCATGGTGCCCGCCGAATCGCAGCGAATATTGGAAAGGCCAGACCCCTCTAGAAGTTGGCGCATAACGTTTTCCGCGCTCGGAGAACGGCAGATGTTCCCCCAGCAAACAAAGAGGATGGAGCGAATCTCAGAATTAATCGATGACATAGGATGGATCAGGTGTTGCATATTAGTAGAGCGCCAACTCGGTGGACGGGCAACTTTGAAGACTTCACCCTATTTTATCGATTGCCGTAGTCGCTTTCTTTGATCATAATCGTTTCCATTATGATAGATCTAATAAAGAAAACCGTTCTTGCTGGTGTGGGGGCCGCAGCTTTGACCAAGGAAAAAGCGGAGGGGGCCCTGGGAGAGTTGGTAGACAAGGGTAAGCTATCGGCCACCGAGGCTAAGGAGACTGCGGAAAAAATAGCCGAGGATGGCAAGCGCGAGTTCGAGTCGGCGACCAATCAGTTGCAGGAAAAATTCGATGAGCTCCTTTCCAAAGCCGGTTTCAACCAATCCAAGCGTATAGATGAGCTGGAGACGAAGATCGGCGATTTGGAAGCCCGCTTAAAAGCCTTAGAAGATTTCGGCGCGGAATAGCGTTCACGCCAATTAGCGACATTCGCTGGCATTGTGTGGCGGCCAATAAGCCACCACGAGTCTATGGCATGGCAATCTGAATACCTGAATTCCTATTAATACTTTCGATCTACTTTCCAATTTCTCTCGTGTAAAAGAGATCGTCACTGTGCTGGCCAGAAACGGCTACGCCGATGTGCTCCATCGCTTGGATTTGCCACCGCGAATTCTTAGCGCTTTCGGTAACGGCTCGAGCGAAAAACTGAATCAATGGGAGCGCGTCCGCTGCGTTCTCGAGCAGCTTGGGCCGACTTTCATAAAGTTTGGACAATTGCTTAGCATGCGTCCAGACGTTGCTCCGGAATCCCTGATAATCGAGCTGAGAAAGCTTCAAGAAAGGGTGCCGCCGGCCGATTTCGATTCTATTCTGCCCCAGATTGAGCGGGCGCTGCCTAAGCCTGTAGACGAGATTTTCGAATCGATCGAAGAGACGGCGGCGGCGGGAGCGTCCATGGCTCAAGTCCATTTCGCGGTACTAAAAGAATCGGGGGATCGGGTTGCCATAAAGGTTCAGCGGCCGGGTATTGAAAAGACTATCGATGCCGATTTCGACATACTCATGTGGTTCGCTCGCCAGGCCCACGAACGATTGGAGGAATTGAAACCCTACGATTTGCCGGGAGTGGTAGAGACGCTCCGAAAGGGTCTGGAAAGGGAGCTCGACTTCAGGTTCGAGGCTCGAAGCATGGCGTACTTCGAGCTTCAAAATCCGTATCCAGAAACGGTGCACGCGCCAAATGTTTACGAATCCCTCTCGTCTAAACGAGTTCTGGTGATGGAGCGAATTGACGGGAGGCGCCTGTCTGATTTGGATACAGATAGTCCGGAGGCTAAATCTCTCGCTGAAAACGGGTCCAATTCGCTTTTCCATCAGATTCTAATCGCGGGATTTTTTCATGCGGATCCGCATTCCGGAAATATGAGGTTGCTGGATGACGGCCGCCTCTGCCTATTGGACTGGGGCTTGGTAGGCCAGTTGACCCGACGAATGCGCTACGGACTGATGGATCTCTTTTTGGCTTTCGTGCAAGGAAATGCAGAAAACGTGGCTCGCACGGCCATCAATTTGGCCGATTCGGGCACGGCGATCGATGAGCGAACCATGGAGCGGGAAATCATGGTCGCCATGCGCGAGCACTATAACCCGGAGACAGGAAAGGGCGATATCGGGCGAGCAATTCTCCAGCTGCTGCACATTTTCGGGCGCAACGGGATCGATTTGGCCAGAGACTACTCCTTGACCGCGAAAGCCATTCTTTGTGTGGAGGAAATGGGCTATCAACTAGATTCCCAATACAACCTGCGAAAGGCATTCGAACCTGCTTTAATGGAATTGATGAAAGAGCGGCGGGATCCTTCCCGTTTGTGGACCGGCGCCAAGCTCAGCGCCTTGCAAGGTTTGCAATATCTGCAGGGGCTTCCTGAAGAGCTGAGGCGTATCCTGAAAAAAGTGGAGAAAGACAGCCTCAAAGTTAATCTGCAGCACAAGGGGCTAGACAAATTGGACTACACGATCAGCGACGCTAGCAATAAGATTACTTTGGGGATTATTATCGGCTGCCTAATCGTGGGCTCGTCACTGGTTATCACCACGGATGTCCCGCCGCTCCTATTCGATATACCGGTAATCGGCTGGATCGGCTACGTCATGTCGATGATCCTCGGGGTTTGGGTGGTGATAGATATTTTCCGGGGCAATCGGCGATGAAATTCGGCTGCCGCGCTTTTTGCATGTGGTATAATACCAGACCGTCCATTTGGCGCAGGTGGCTCGCTTGCGAGCGATTGTACCATTGGAATTGATCCTTGTTGATTCGCTGGCAAGCGAGCTTCCTGCACTGTAAACGCCTCGAGTTGGCGCCGATCCCCTGATTAGGTACTCAATCCTTCTTGCAGGAGCTAGGAGCCCCAAGGGAATAGACCAGCCTACGCTCAAGGCAGCTGGATAGCTCTTTTCCTTTGGCAAAGAGGTTTAGTGGGGTCAATGTTATGTAAGCTAGGCCAACAATGAGTTCTGGAGCAGACAAACCTAGGAAAGTCACGAGCCCTGAAGGGGCATTGCCTCCGCCGAAAAAGTGGGGGGTCGCCGGTTTCTACAAGATTGGACAGACCTCGAATATCGCTGAAGAGCGACGTTTGCGCCCTCCACAATGTATTTCGCGCAACGAGGGGGCGGGTAGCGTCCGCTTTAGCTCTACGTCGCAAGAATCTGTCCGAAGAGCCCTTGGAAAATACCAAAGAGCGGCGCCAGAATTTTAGAGCGATCTTCGAGGCGTCGATACGTCGCTAGTAACCGCCTTTTTCGTAAAAAGTCAGACGATTGATCAAGGCTTGTGCCTCGCGAGGGATGTCGAACCAATCGCTCAAGACAATCTCGGGAGCGTTGTAGGGCGTGTTGTAGAATGCTTTTGTAGCGACGTTGTCGGGTTTTACCCAGCCTGCTTTGACGGCTACGCCGGCGAAAAGGCCTTTCGTCTTGGTGTAGACCAGAATATTGGCGTTTTTATAGTCGCGTCCCTCTTTACGCTCGGTCAAGACGCCGACCGGGCCAGCGACGGCGGAGGCGTCGGAGCTCAGGTCGAAGCGGCCGGTGTAGGCCCGACGCACGGTTTCGTCATCCATAATCACATAAACCGTATCAATTTCTTTAACGCCCAGTTGTAGACCGATGTTTGCTCCGCCCGTCGATACAAAAGCGGGGACGCCCCATTTTCCGTTGAGAGGGTTTTTAGCGACCAATACACCAAGACCGCCATGCCCGCCGACAAAGAAGCCGCCACGGTAGTTAAGTGTTAGAATAATCCCTTTGGCCTGCTGTAGAATGGAAGCCGGAATAGCAGTTTCCCTTTTTGCCATGATTTCCTCTAGGATGTATTCGCTGTTGACGATTCGCGTGACTAGGTTTTCTCGCTTGGGAGCGGCGAGCAGAGAATGGGCGCAGACGGAGAGACTGAGAATGATTGCGAAGTTCCGGTAAAAGCGGTTCATATTATCTTGGATCAGAGCTGTACGGGTAGGTTCCCTCACCGACAAATGTCGAATTTGGCCGAATTATTGGGTACTAGACGCCACGATTGCAATAGAAAGGCGCTGATTTGGCACAAGCGAATAGGCTGTTGCAAAAGAGCATTGATACCCAGCGGCATCTTTTCACATTCATTTAGCTTCTATGCCTTTGTCTCAAAGAACGTATTACCGAAGGTTGAGACGGAGGATGAGCCGGCTTCTGGAGGCGATGGCCTTGAATCAGCAGCGCCGCTTTTATGTATTGGCGGTTCTAATTGGCGGATTGAGCGGCCTCTCGGCAGTAGCCTTCCATCAAAGCATCCATTGGGCAGAGGAGAACTGGATCTATCGCATGGCCGAGCTTCCGGGTAGTTCGGCCTTAATCGCCCTCGTTTTGATGCCAGCGGTAGGGGGTTTGATCGTAGGCTTCTTCACAAAGCATTGGGCGCCGGAAGCGGCAGGAAGCGGAATTCCCCAAACCAAAGCGGCTTATTATCTGAAGTTCGGCCGCATTCGATTCCGTGCAGCCGTAAGCAAATTTATTCTAGGGACGATCTCGATTGGTTCGGGAGCTAGTCTTGGGAGAGAAGGGCCAACGGTGCAATTGTCGGCGGCCCTGGCGTCTTCAGTGGGCAGGTGGTTCGGATTGGCTCCGAGGCAAGTGATGTCACTCATTCCACTGGGTTGCGCTGGCGGTATTGCGGCCGCATTCAATACCCCACTAGCCGCGATCGTTTTCGCCATCGAGGAAATCATGGGCGACTTAAAGCATCGGGCGTTCGCTGGAATTGTTATGGTGGCTGTAATCGCGGCAGTGATCGAACGGTCCTTGCTAGGCGCCAGCTCTATGTTTCAGGTCCCTCCTCATCCAGATTCGCATGCATTGGGCACGCTGATTTGGAGCTTGGTTCTCGGATTGCTGGCTGGGTTTGTCTCCCATGCCTTCGTGGAAGCGCTTTTGGTGGTTCGAGAACGCGTAAAGCTGATACGGGTAAGATACGCTTGGATGATGCCGGGAGTAGGCGGTTTGGCGACGGGAGTCATTGGGGCGTCCATATTCGCGAGCTCGGGAAAATTAGGTGTCTTTGGCATTGGGTATACGGATTTGTCAGCCGCCCTCTTTGGATCATTGGGATTAGCGATTCTCATCGTTTTGCTGATCGGTAAATTCGCGGCTACGGTTTTCTCCTACGCGAGTGGCGGCGCGGGCGGAATCTTCGCTCCCACTTTATTTATCGGGGCCATGCTGGGCGGAATCGTGGGCTCTTTGGCTGATCTTGCTGGCCCGCAAAGTTCATCGATGCCCAGCGCCCTGGCTTTGGTGGGAATGGGGGCCATGTTCGCGGGAACTATCCGGGCTCCCGTTACCTCGATCCTAATCATCTTTGAGCTCACCGGCGATTACGCCCTTATCCTCCCGATAATGGCGGCCAATCTTTCATCCTACGCGATCGCAGCCAAGCTTCGCCGAGTGCCCATTTATGAAGCCTTGCTGCTGCAGGATGGAATCAATCTTAGAAAATTTCCCATCCTCAAGCCTGATCGGGGCTGGCAGAACTTGCCGGTTAGCGCCATTATGACGAACACCGTTCGCACGCTAGAAGCCCGCCTCCCGCTTGATTGGGCAAACATGGAAATCAGGAATGAGCGTTTTAAGATTTATCCTGTCGTGGATGCCGAGGGCAATTACATTGGGCTGGTGCATAGAAAAGGGATCAGAGTGGTCGGAGAAAAGCACCCGGATAAGCAAGTAAGGGAAATATTCGTGGCCAAAAAATTCCCCAAAGTGTATCCGGATATGACGATACGCGAGGTTGCTAACCAATTTGTGGATACTGAATGGAGTGCGATCCCCGTTGTTAGCCGGTTGGACGAGAATCGCGTTATCGGAATCGTGACCCTGCACGACATAACCCGCCAGCAGATCCTCCAGGAAAAAGACGCAGGGCAGGGCTAGCGTCTCGGGTATTCTCTACTCAGGTTTTGATCTGCCCGTCGCCCACGATCTTGAACTTGTAGCTGCACAATTCGCGTAGTCCCATAGGCCCGCGAGCGTGTAGCTTGTCCGTGGATATTCCGATCTCCGCTCCTAGTCCGAACTCGAAACCATCAGTGAATCGGGTACTGACGTTCCAATACACGGTGGCTGAATCCACACCGTTCAGAAAATCCTCGGCCGCTGCCTTATTTGTCGTTAAAATGCAATCGCTGTGCGAGCTGCCGTAGGTATTTATAAAGGCGATGGCCTCTTCCATCGAGTCGACGACTTTGATAGAAAGGATGAGGTCGAGGTATTCGGTTCCCCAATCGTCTTCCTGGGCCGCCACAGAATCGATGCTGTGGCTATTCAGGATCGCTTTCGCCTGAGGATCAGCTCTCAATTCGACGCCTTCCTCCCGCAGGGCTTTAGCTATTTCGGGTAAAGCGGTTTCGGCTATGGCACTATGGATGAGGAGATTCTCGGCGGCATTGCAAACGCTAGGCTTTTGGCATTTGGCGTTGACGACGAGACCCTTGGCCTGAGCGATGTCGAGCTCTTGGTCGGCGTAAATATTGCAAATTCCATCGAAGTGCTTGATAACCGGGATATGGCTGTTCTCGGCTACAAACCGTATGAGGCCTTCTCCGCCTCGAGGTATGATGCACTGCACCTTATCGTCCAGCTTCAGAAGCTTGTTGAGAGCAGATCGATCCTTGGTGGGAATGAACTGCGATGCTTTGGGTGGGAGTCCGCTGTCCTCGAGGGCTTGGGTGACGAGCTTCGCCAGGGCCATATTGGTGTAGTAAGCCTCTTTCCCTCCTCGAAGAATGCTGGCATTTCCGGATTTAAGGCAGAGGATGGCGCAATCGACCGTGACATTAGGCCGCGACTCGTAAATGATTCCGATGACTCCAATCGGCACGCGTACCTTCTCGATAGAAAACCCTTGGGGATGTTGGTAGGTTTCCAGGATTTCCCCGAGCGGATCGGGAAGCTCGGCCACTTGCCTAGCGCCGGCGAGCATATCGGAGACCATCCGGTCGCTAAGCTCCAACCGTTTGAGCATGGCATGGGTGATTCCGTTCTCCTCTGCCGCGGATAGATCCTTCGCATTTTCCGCTCTCAGTGAATCTACATTCTGCTCGATCAGCTCAGCCAGCCTAAGTATGGCGTCGTTCTTTTGCTCGGTGGGCGCATTGGCCAGAATCAGCGAGGCATCCCGGGCATCTCCAGCGATCTGGTTGATCAATGCCTTTATATCGATTGCTTGCGTTGTCATAATCCTCGAAATTTGCAGAGGCAACGATGGAGAAAGGACCTGCGGCTGCAACCTTTTCGTAGGGCTCTATTTGAAAACAAAAAAGCGGAGCTCGAGAGAGCTCCGCGAATTTAGTGAACAGCTTGCAGGTAGTTCCGCTAGAACAGCTTCGGCACGCTCACTCCCGCTCCTTCCAGCATTTTCGCCACTTTTGCTAGAAGGTCTTGGGCGATTTGGTATTCCTTTTCTTATTTGGTCTTGAAGGACTTGAGTGCCTCGATCGTTTTCGGATCGAATTGGGCCACCATGTCCTTCAATTTCTGGACGCTCGATTCGAGATCCGGAATCTGCTCTTTTACTACCTTCAGCGCTTCATAGGCTAGCGAAGCCTATAAGGAGTCGTACTTCTCCTCGATCCCAGACATCTGGCCAGTGAGATTCTGCGTATTGGCATTCAACTCGGAAAGGAGGGTCTTTTGCGGGTCGGCAAGCCAGCGGCAACTTCCGCTTTGAGCTTGTCTGTCTGATCTCCCGCCTGTTTCTGCAGGTCGGCAAGCCCGCTCTTCACCCCGTCTTTGGTGGCTGATTCAGCCACTTGCGGAGAACCGAGAAAAGATTCAGCCGAAAAGCTGTACGTACAACTCGCTGGCTTGGCTGGCCGACAGGCGCGGGCCGAATTTCGAGACGACTTTCGATGCTGCAAGACTGGCGAGTGTACCGGCCTCTTCGTAGGTCTTGTTATGAGTTATTCCGTAGAGAAACGCCCCGGCGAACAAGTCGCCGGCTCCATTGGTATCTACAGCATTCGTCTCAAATGGCTGAATACGGATAGCGCGATCTCCATCAAAAACGATAGCTCCCTTTGGCCCTAGGGTGATGACGAAAGACTGGGCGATGCGTTTCAGCGCTTCTTGAGCCTTTTCAAGGTTTTCAGCGCCAGTGTAAAGCAGGGCTTCCTCTTCGTTGCAGAAGAGAAGGTCAACACCGTTTCCGACGACCTCTGCCATTTGATCTCTGAAGTATTTCACCATGCTCGGATCCGAAAAGGTTAGAGCTGTTTTAACGCCGTGCTGCTCAGCCAGGCGTTTCGCTTCAATCATGGCAGCCCGACTATGGTCGCCGGTGACTAGGTAGCCTTCAATGTAGAGGTATTCGGATTCGCGTAGCGCTTCGAGGGAGATTTCCTTTTTGGAATAGTTGCCGGTGATGCCCAGATACGTGTGCATGGTCCTTTCCGCATCGGGAGTAGTCATGACTAGGCATTTCCCCGTGATTCCATCCTCATGACTCCCAGGCGACAGGTTTGTATCCACATTGTTGGCCGTGAGATCTTCATGGTAAAAGTCGCCCATCTCGTCGTTGGCCACTTTGCATGAGTAGTAGCAGCTAGCCCCGAAATGGGCAGCTCCGATTATGGTGTTGGCTGCTGAACCCCCGCATTGCATGTCGCTACTAGGCAAATGAATCGCCTCCACTAGCTGGCGTTGACGAGGTTCATCGACCAAGGTCATGATCCCTTTTTCGATCGCGTGCTCTTGAACAAACTCGTCGCTTACTTCGGTAACGATGTCGACGAGGGCATTACCCATTCCATAGATGTGGTACTTGTTAGGCATAATTGGGAATCCAGGCTGTAAAGGGCTGATTGAAAGTGATGGCAGTTGAGACGAAACCGTCAGTAGCGAGTCGCGCAACACAAATTCGAGATTGATCGGCTCAAGCTCTCTCGCCTAAAGTCCGTTATGGTCAACGATTTGGTCGACGAAGTGCGCAAGTTGCTGGAGGCGTATCCCCCTTGGCTAGTGATCACTTGCCTGGTAATTGTCAGCGCGGGGCTCCTTTACATTTTCTGGCGAATCGTAAAGTTTGGTATCGTTTTGGTAGTGACAGCCTTGCTCATTGCTCTGGTGGCTTTTGCGGCTTGGACCCTATTTATTGCCTAGTCCGAAGAACGTGGACTAGGTTCTGGTTGACCTGTCTCCGTCTTTTCCATTCAGATGGGACCCGAAGTGCAGAAAGATCAGCCCAAGAAGTATATTTTCGTAACCGGGGGAGTCGTATCATCGCTTGGAAAGGGGCTGACCGCCGCCTCATTAGGGGCTCTGTTAGAGGAGCGAGGCGTGACAGTTCGAATCCAGAAGTTCGATCCCTATTTGAATGTCGATCCGGGAACCATGAATCCCTTTCAACACGGCGAGGTCTATGTCCTCGATGATGGGGCGGAGACCGATCTGGATTTAGGTCACTACGAGAGGTTCACCTCTGGAAAGTTGAGCCAGTTCAACAACCTGACTTCGGGTCAGATATACGAATCCGTTATCCAGAAAGAGCGTAAAGGCGAGTATCTTGGGGCCACGGTGCAAGTGATTCCACACGTGACTAACGAGATCAAAGCGAGGATTCGCGATGCTAGTCAGGGTGTCGACGTCCTTATTACCGAAATCGGAGGCACAACCGGCGACATCGAAGGGTTGCCTTTTCTCGAGGCCATGCGGCAATTTTCTTTGGAAGCAGGTCGCGGGAATGTTATTTTCATCCACGTCACCTTGGTGCCGTTTCTCAATGCCGCGGGAGAGCTCAAGACCAAACCTACGCAGCAGAGTGTCGCCAAGCTGCGGGAAATCGGTATCCAGCCGGATATACTGGTTTGCCGAACCGAGCACCCGATCGATAGGGAGATTAGAGAGAAGTTGAGCCTTTTTTGCAACGTCCCCGCTAAGGCGGTGATTGAGGAGATGGACGTTGAGTCATCCATCTATGAATTGCCCTTGGCGTTGCAGAGAGAGGAGATGGATGATCTTGTAGTGGAATTGCTGGGACTGGATGCGCCGCCTATTGAGCACAGCGTATGGGTCGATATAGTCCGACGGCTGAAATCCCCTTCAGGCCGAGTCGATATTGGCGTGGTGGGTAAATATATCGAACTGCAAGACGCTTACAAATCGGTTTACGAATCCCTCACGCACGCGGGCATCGCTAACGATTGCGCGGTGAACATCGTCCGTATCGATGCGGAGGCCTTGGAGAAGCCTGACGGTATAAACAAACTCAAGGGAATGCATGGCATCCTTGTTCCGGGAGGTTTTGGAGATCGGGGAATCGAGGGCAAGATCGCGGCCGTCAAGTACGCCCGTGAAAATGGAATTCCCTATTTCGGCCTTTGTCTTGGGTTGCAAATCGCGGTGATTGAATTTGCCCGCAACGTGCTCGGTCTCGAAGGAGCCAATAGCTACGAGGTTGATGAGAATACGCTGCACCCTGTCATTTCCATGATGGACGAGCAAAAGAGCATCGTAGAGAAAGGGGCGACGATGCGATTGGGCTCCTATGAGTGCCAAGTGAAACCAGGGACTAAGGGATTCGATGCTTACGGTGAAGAGTTCGTGCGAGAACGCCACCGTCACCGGTACGAGGTAAACAATGAATACGTCGACCAGTTCGAGAAGGCGGGTTTGACAGTTTCTGGAATCAATCCGAAGCGCAATTTGGTAGAGATGGTGGAATTGCAAGACCATCCGTGGTTCCTGGCAGTGCAATCTCACCCAGAGTTCCTCTCCAAGCCCAATAAAGCGCATCCCTTGTTCAAGGCCTTCATTAAAGCCGCTTTGGAGGCAAAGAACGCCTAGTTTTAGGTGTTCGACACTCGACAGATTATCGTATTCTAGGAATTCCTTTTATATTCAAGATTTCGCTATGTCTAAGCTACTGATTGAGGTTCCTATCCCCTCCATGGGAGCGACCGTAAATGAGATTACTTTGGTAGACCTATTTTGCGAGGCTGGCAAGGCGATTGCCAAAGGGGAAAAATTGGCGGAATTGGAAAGCGACAAGTCGATTTTCGATTTCGAATCTCCCTGTGATGGAATCATCAAGCACATTTGCTGCCGGGCGGGGGATATCCTCGAAGTCGGGGCTCCATTCCTGCGTATCGAAACAGATGATACCTCTCTAGGGCATTTGAAAGTAAATCCGGCCGCTAGGGAAGACGCGGAAACGGCTGTCAGCAGACCGGAGGAAAAGGTTGAGGTGGCCCCGCTAGAGGAAGTGACTTCAGCCGTCGCGACCGCAGTGGGGGTAGAGCCGCCTGTTTCGACGAAAGCGGAAAAGGCTGCGATTCGTTGGACGCCCAAGGCTAGGAAGGTAGCTCTGGAAAGGGGTTTGGATCCGGATGCGATTACAAACCTTGTGGGAACAGGGCCTGGGGGTCGGGTTACGGGCGATGATATTCTCAACTATCGGGGTTCCTCCCCTGTTTTAGCGCGCGACCCCTCAACCAAGGAGAACGCTGGCCAGGATTCGGAAACGGTCTGTGTGGCTGGGATCGGGTACGCGGTTCCCAAAAATGCTCGATCGAACGAGGAGATTTTAAAAGAGTTTCCAGGCAAAACCGCCGAAGAGATCGAAAAGGTTACGGGTATCAAGCAGCGCTACGTGATTAGCGAAGGCGAGTCAGCCACGAGTTTAGCAGTCGAGGCGTCCAACAAAGCTTTGGAAATGGCTGCTTTGCCGGTAGCGGATATAGACGCGGTTATCGTAGCTACCTTGCTTCCGGATCAGCCAGTTCCTGGGGCCGCGAGCGCCTTGGCCAAAGAGCTAGGAATCGGCAGTGCTCTCGCTTTCGATTTGAATGCCGCTTGTTCTGGCTGGCTGTACGCCCTTGAAGTCGGGCGGGCCTTCATTATCGGCGGAACGGCGAAAAACGCCTTGGTCGTAACTGCAGAGATTCTCTCGAGGATTACTAATTCCAAGGATCACGAAACCGCCTTTCTCTTTGGAGATGGAGCCGGGGCGGCGGTACTGACTCCTCAGGCTGGGGGACATCGCTTTTACAGGCACGAACTCAGCGGCGACTCGCGTTTTACCGATGCGATTTGCCGAACCGGGGGCGGGGCCATGAACCCCATACCTAAATCGGGAGATAATCTGGACTCCTTCTTTATCCAATTAGACGGGGGCGTTGTATTTAAGCGAGCGGTAATAGCATTTTCGGATATTATCGAGAGCGCTATGAAGCGGCATAATTTAAGCAAGGACGACGTATCCTGGATCGTTCCCCACCAAGCGAACGCCAGAATTCTCAAAGCCGTTAGTAAACGTGTAGGTATCGACTACGAGAAATTTATCGTTACCGTTGGTAAGTACGGAAACACCTCGGCTGCCTCGGTATCCATGGCGCTCGGATGGGCTGCTGAAGAAGGAATCTTCGAAGAAGGCGACAAGATCATCTTCTGTTCAGTCGGAGCCGGCTTTACCTATGCGGGCGGCTTGATGGTTTGGTAGAGGCCAGGCACCCCCTATCCCTTTAGGGAGGGCATTAGGTGGCTATTTTGGAAAACTCGTATTGAAGCAGACTCAGGGCTTTGACGGCTGCGGTCTCGCACTTCAGTACATGTTGGCCAAGTGTTATGGATAGAAAGCCGGCATCGCTGATCTCGGCATACTCCGAATCCGTGAAATCGCCCTCCGGGCCTATCAGAAACAATCCGGACGGATTTTCTGATAGACTCACCCCTGCCAGCCTGTTGTAGAGCGGTTCGCTATCCATTTGCAGAGAGGCGATTAAACGAAAGGAGTATGCCTTCGCGTCCGACTCCAGAAATCTTCCCAGAGTGGTCTCCTCATGTATGACGGGAATGAACGGATTGCCGGATTGTTTGGCGGCCTCGATAGCGACTGTCTGCCACTTTTCCGTTTTTGCTCGACCGCGAAGTTTAGATTCCGTTCGGGCCGATAGGATTGGGTAAACGTCTTGGATGCCCAATTCGGTCGCCTTGCGTATGATGCCCTCCATCCCTTTCGCTTTTGGAATAGACTGGGCCAGGGCGATGCGCGTTGGTGAAGGGGCATGTTTGACAAAGCGTTTCCCTTCCAGGGTAGCTCCCCGTTTGTTGGCAGTCCGGACTTGGGCGAGCCACTCCGAGCCGCGACCATCGATTACCGATATTTCGTCGCCTACCTGGGCTCGATGAACGGCGACTAAATGGTGGGACTCCTCGGCTGAAAGGAGGATTTTTGGAGTGTTCGGGTCGAGTTTGGAAGAATAGCTCCTGAGTCCAGACATGTAGATGACTTTGACAAAAGCTACGGACCCGAATCAATCCATTTGGGAGGGAAGCCTAAAAAATGAAAGAGCCCCGCTAAGCGGAGCTCTTTCTAACTTATCAAACTACAAACCAGAATTAAGAAAAAACTACAACTTCTTCTTCCAAAAGGGATAGGCGCGGGGGGAAGCGAAACGTTCAATAAATATTCAACTTTCTAGAAAACATCTCGTTCCGCCCCGATTCATCCTGAAATCCAGGCAATGAAAAAGCGCCGCTAAGCGGCGCTTTCTCAACTTATCAAACTACAAACTAGATACGAAAAATGAACAAAACCCTACTGTAATGTAAGGAGATAGACGGCGGCGCCTTAGAGAACGTTCAATTTTCCGAAAGAAAAAAGTCACCGTTTGGCGTTAAAAAACCTAAGTAATTGATAATCAGAGGATAAAAATAAAAAAGATTGTTTGCCTGCGTTGGATTTATGCCTGGAAGCCCTTGATTTGGCGTAGTACTTAGAACGAATACGGTTGTTTCGCTTCTGAAATGGGTATCGGGCGATCTCTGAGGGCCCATTCAAGAAAGTAGGGCAGGCATCCTGCCTGTGCGTATAGACAAAGAAAACAGGCTAGAAGCCTATTCTACTACTTTTGGGCGCTTGGAGATCGCCAGATACCGTGAACATCTCGGGGACCGGCCCAGGGGCATTTACTTGAGTCGGTGTGTCGCTTCTCTTCGCTACAGCGAAGGCTGGTACCCAGGGGGGGAATCGAACCCCCACTCCCGAAGGAAGCGGATTTTGAATCCGCCGCGTCTACCAATTCCGCCACCTGGGCAAGCGTTTAAAGGAGTGAGGTGTATGCAGAACTCGGGAGGGAGAATCAAGTTAATTCCTGCGGATAGGGAAGCGGCAATGGTTCTCAAAAAAACGGTTGTAATCATTTGGAGAGCTCCCCAGATTTTCGAGCTTCTCCTTTAATGTCGGGCCATGGCGCAGCCTGGTTAGCGCGCTTGTCTGGGGGACAAGAGGTCCCGAGTTCGAATCTCGGTGGCCCGACCATTTTT
>CAYOLG010000063.1:0-18316 GCA_964404745.1 uncultured Opitutaceae bacterium | reverse complement strand
AAAAAAATTCGTTCATGGCTACACGGCCTCGGTTGCGGTATTCACTGAGCGTTGATAGCGGGTAAGCGGCTTGAAAATGGAGATTTTCCTACTCCGTAATTTGTATTGGCCGTATCATGGAGACGTATACAGCCTCTCCATCGACTAGGATCGGCTGATACTCCATATGGCTGATGGCCTTGAGGGCCGCTTCTTCGAAGCCCTCCGCGGAAATAGAGAGAATGCGGGGATTAAGAACGTGGCCTTTGGGAGAGATGACGAACTCGAGATTGACAGCGGCCGACTTGCCGGTGTTGCGAAACGCTTTCGGATAGAATTGGGAAAACTGGGGCACATAGTTAGGCAAGGGGTCTTCGGCCAGCTCCGACGAAGGGATAATCGGTCCGCTGAGTTCTACGAAAACCTCTCGCTCCATCTCGACATTCATCTTATGCTCGAACGCGATTTCGAAAACGAAAGGCAGTTTTGCCCGTACCTCGGTTGGCACGCCATCTTTGGTTGCTGGTTCGAAAATCCACTCTGAAGCGGCTTTTTTCGCGGCTTCACCAAATTCGGGCGCAGAAGCGGATTCAACTTTAGGGTCGGTCGCGTTGCCAAAAACATCGACAGTGACAGATACGACAGCCTCGCCCTCAATCGCTCTGCGATAGAGGGCATCGGGATGCAACGGTGAAACCTTGTATATGGCAACGGGAGCCTTCAGAGGTGCGCCCCTGCCTGAGTTTGATTGCTGGGAATGACCCAAATAGGGCCAAATAGCAGTCAAAACCAGTATCATTGCTATTCTGCAGACATTCATGGATTGCTTAAGAGCGATAGCTAAGCTAGGGCTTTGTATCGGTTTTTGCACGTCTGCTTGCCTATAATTGGGCTATTTAACAGAGGATTTAACACTACTTTAGAGGAATCGTCGTTTTGGAAGAGATCGATCCAGTCGCAATCCCCATCAGTGGAGAGCTTGATTTGCACACATTTCGCCCGTCGGAGGTGAAAGACCTGCTAGAGGATTATTTCGAAGCTTGTTTGGAAAAGGGATTAAGCAGTGTACGCGTTATCCATGGGAAAGGAACGGGCACCTTGCGAGAAAAGGTGCACGGGCTTCTGAAGAAATCGGCCCGAGTTGATAGTTTCCGATTGGGAGACGAGTCGTCGGGAAGCTGGGGAGCCACGCTCGTAAAGTTGAAGGAGCCGGAGTCCTAGCCAGCCTTGGAGGATTTACAAAAGTCCTAGGAGCTTTTCAGAGATTTCTTGTAGGCCTCCATCTGTGGCCGGACGTGCTCGCCTAGGCAGGAAGGGCAAATTGAGTGAGTGAAGTCGGCTCCGGTGCGCTCGTTGACATACTGCTCTATCTGCTCCCAAAGATCGCCGTCGTTTCTCACCTTCTTGCAGTACGCGCAGATGGGAATCAGGCTTTCGAGAGTCTTTACCTGACTGTTGAAATTCAGGATACGCTCAGCCACCCGTAGTCGGTTCCAAATCTCCTCAGATCCGATTGGCTTCTTCAGAAAGTCATCGACGCCTGCTTCGATGGCCTGCTCCAGATTTGAACGGGATCGGCGCTGGGCAGTCACCAAAATGAAGTAGGTGTAAGTGTCCGACCGCATATTTCGGATGCGGCGGCAAAGCTCGAGTCCGTCCTTGCCGGGTATCATCCAATCGCTGATAACGATTTGCGGATCGACCGTAGCGAAGGCGTCCCAGGCGTCATCACCGTTGTCGTAGGACTCAACCTTGTATCCCAGTAAGCTCGTGAGGTTTTCGAGAAGACGTCGGGTGGTAGGATCGTCCTCCACTATATGTACTGTTTGCTTGGAATCCATTTAATCAGGGTTTACATCGGCGCGATTCGGGCGCTATGAATCTCGGGCGTTAATAGCCTATCAATTTACCTGCATTTAACAAAGCAGCCTTAAAGGCTTTTCTTCGCGACGCATTTAGGCCACGAATTAGCTAGGTTTTGGAAGCCATGGCTACGAGCACAGTCGAGAATTACATAAAGGAGATTTACGCCCTGCAATTCGAGCAAGGGAATGGCGGCATGGTGGGTATGGGCGATCTGGCGGCCGCCCTTAACGTTACCCCGGGAACGGCCACCTCGATGGTAAAATCGCTCGCGAGAGACCAGCACGTTGAATATACACCCCGGGTGGGCGTGACTTTATCCGAGACGGGGAAACGCTTGGCATTGCACGTTTTGCGAAGGCACCGACTGGTGGAGCTTTTCTTGGTTAAGATTCTCGGAATGGAGTGGCACGAGATTCACGACGAAGCGGAAAGGCTCGAGCATGCGATATCGGATCGGGTCCTCGTCAAGATCGATGCATTGCTAGGCCATCCGAAAGTCGATCCTCATGGGGATTCGATTCCATCGCCTTCAGGGGTTATTTTCGAAAGAAATTTGATCGCCTTGGATCAGTGCCCTGAGGGGGAAACGGCGAAGATAAGCCGTATCGAGGACCAAGGGGAAGATTTTCTCCAGTATTTGGAATCCAATCGCTTGACGCCAGGAAACGAAGTCGAAGTTACGGAAAGCGACAGGCATGCAGGAATCCTCTCGCTACGCTTTCTGGACGGGAAACGGTGCCGATTGGGATTCCCAGTGGCTAGCAAGATACAGGTGGAGCTGAATGACTGATATTCTTGTAGCCATTGGTTGGCTGGCTGCTCTGGCCTTGGGGTTTGTCACAGCTTGGGTGATACAAAAATACAGGCTGGGAACGGGGTCAGCGCTCTCAGCGGAAGAGAAAGATGCGCATGAGAAAAATCGGCTTGCCGGAGCGGAAGCGCTGGCCCGATTGAAGGAGCGAACGGAAGGTTTGGACAGGGAAATGAAAGCAGCCCGAGAATCGGCCGAGAACCTGCGGGAAGAGAATACCGGCTTGCGATCCAAGTTAGCCGCATCTGGAGAGCGGGAGTTGGCCCAGGAAAAAAGGCTTGAGGAGCAGAAGCAGGAAATCGATCGTATACAGAAGAAAATGATATTGGAGTTCGAGAATCTCGCTAACCGGATTCTCGAAACGAAAAGCAAGAAATTCGTTGCTCAGAATCAGGAGAGCTTAGACAAGCTTTTGAATCCATTGGGCGAGCGAATTAAGGAGTTTGGCGAACGGGTGGAGAAGGCCCATCAAGACGGACTCAAGGATCGAGCGGCTCTGGGCGAGCAATTGAATAACCTGAGAGCTCTCAACCAACGGATGTCTGAAGAAGCCCAGAATCTAACTACAGCTCTTAAAGGACAGTCGAAGACGCAGGGAAATTGGGGAGAAATGATTCTCGAGCGTGTATTGGAAAAATCAGGATTGACTCCTGGGCAAGAGTACGAAACCCAGTCAAATTTGAAAGACGAGGAAGGACGGCGGTTTCAGCCCGACGTGATCGTGAAACTCCCCGAGGACAAGCATCTAGTAGTGGATTCCAAGGTCAGCTTGCTTGCCTACGAGGCTTGCATAAACGAGTCCGACAGCGATATCGCGGAGACTCGGATCAAAGAGCATGTCGCTAGCATGCGGTCCCATGTTAGCGATTTGAGCAGCAAGAGCTATGACGCCCTACACGGGATCAATTCTCCAGACTTCGTTCTGATGTTCGTTCCGGTGGAGCCCGCATTTACGATGGCGATGCAAGCGGATGACGGGCTCTTCGATTTCGCCTTTAGCAAAGGCGTTGTTATTGTCACGCCTTCGACCCTTTTGGCCACATTGAGAACGGTCGCCAACATTTGGCGGCAAGAAAAGCAGAACCGAAACGTATTGGAAATAGCCAGGCTTAGTGGTCGACTGTATGACAAGTTTGTCGGGTTTTATGGGGATATGGAGGAAATTGGCAATCGCCTTGGCAGAAGTCAGGAAGCCTACGAAGCCGCCCTCAACAAACTGAGGTCTGGTAGGGGCAATTTGGTGAGGAGCGTCGAGGAAATCAAAAAGCTGGGCGCCAAAGCCCAGAAATCCCTGCCGCAAGAGGCTATCGAAGAGTCGCTTCTCGAAGAAATGGGCGATGAGGAATAGGATTTCTCTCGCGTCTAAGGAGCGATTGGGTTTTGGGATATAAACAAGCGAGAATTTGATGATCGTCAGGAATGAGCAGCAAATGAAATCGATCAGGGAGGCGGCCCAAGTGGCGGCTACCGTTCTCGATCGGATGTGCGGGTTGGTTGCCCCAGGCATGAATACCTACGATTTGGATCAGTCGGGGAGGCGGTTTATTGACGAGCTTGGGGGCGAAAGCGCGTGCTACAAGTATCAGGTTGGTTCCCGTATCTATCCTGCTTATACATGCCTTTCTGTGAATGACGAAGTCGTACATGGAATTGGCAGCATCGATCGCGTTTTGAAAGAGGGCGATGTAATCAGCGTGGATGTTTGTACACGCTATAATGGATACATTGGAGACAATTGCCGCACAATTGCCGTAGGGCAGGTTGAGCCTGAAGTTCAGCGTCTACTTGATGTGACGGAAGAGTCGTTGTACGCGGGCATAAAGGCGGCGCGGCGGGGGAATCGGGTCGGAAAAATATCCTACGCAGTCCAGCGGGTTGTCGAGAAAGCGGGATTTTCCGTAATTCGCGATTTTGTTGGTCACGGCGTGGGTAAGAGCTTGCACGAAGAACCGCAGATTCCCAATTTCGGAAGGCCGGGAAATGGCCCGAAGTTGAGGGAGGGCGCGGTCCTTTGCATAGAGCCCATGGTGAATATGGGCAGGCACGCGGTCAAAATGTCGGAAGATGGTTGGACGGCCTTAAGCGCCGATGGAAGCGTTTCCGCCCATTTCGAACATACCGTGATCGTTACCAGCGAAGGGCCAGAGATCTTAAGTGTCCCTCTCGGCGAGAAAGTCCCTGAACTCGCGCTAAGCGATTGATCGGGTATTTTACGTTTTTCGCAGAACCTGTTTTCGAGTTGCGAGTCGAACAGTGGTAGCCACATAGGATGAGAGGACAGGCTTGCTTTCGGCAAGGCCGAGAGCAAGCTTGCTTTCAGGGCGCGGCAAATTCGTCTCGTCGTCTCGTCAGGACAATAATCGAGAATCTCCGAATGATATTTTTCAGATACGTCAATCGCGCGTTATTCCTAGGATGCCTCTTTTGGCTGCCTTTTGCAGGGGCCCAAGAGCGAAAGTGGAGCCTCGATGAAGCGCTTCCTGTAGATGAGAACGTGTTAGCGGGCCAATTGGATAACGGGCTCAAATACTACATTAGAGAGAACAAGAAGCCGGAAGGCCGCGTATTTTTACGATTGGTGGTCAACGCGGGGTCCCTTCAGGAAAATGATAGTCAAAGAGGCTTGGCCCACTTCCTAGAGCATATGGCTTTCAATGGGACTCGCCGTTTCGAGAAGAGCGAGATCGTCGATTTCATGGAGCGGGCGGGAATGCGCTTCGGTTCGCACGTCAATGCCTACACTTCGCATAATGAGACCGTCTACATGCTGCAACTGCCAACGGATGAGCCTTCATTGCTCGATACCGGGTTCGAAATCCTAGAGGATTGGGCGACTAGCATAACCCTGGATCCTCTCGAGATCGAAAAGGAGCGAGGGGTTATTCTCGAGGAGTGGCGACAGCGCCAGGGAGTCGGTGAGCGACTCAACGAGAAGCAGCTTCCGTTTATTTACTACAAGTCGGACTATGCGAACCGCAAGCCGATCGGCAGCATGATTGTCGTTGCCAACGCCCCAAGAGAACGTTTCGAGGAGTTTTACAAAGAGTGGTACAGGCCAAATCTAATGGGCGTGATAGTAGTTGGCGATATCGACCGCAAAGAGATCGAGCGGAAAATAGAGGATGTTTTTGGTGCCCTGGAAAACCCTGAAGGGGCCGATGAGCGAACGCCGACACCCGTTCCGGATCACGATGAGACGCTGTATTCAATCGACACGGATCCAGAGTTGACGATAGCCTCGTTCAGGTTGTTAACGAAACGACCCATTGCTCCAGATGTGACAGCCGGGGACTACAGGCGAATGATTGTGGAGCGCCTCTATTTCGGCATGCTCAATCGCCGATTGGATGAAAGAGCTCGGGAGCCAAATCCGCCATTCGTGCAAGCGAGCGCGGGAATCACGCGGATTGCCAGGGAAAAAGAAGCTCTGCAACAGTCGGTGATTTTTCTCGGCGAGCAGTTCCAAAAAGGCTTGGACGCCTTACTCAGCGAAACTAACAGAGCAGTGCAAGACGGGTTTACAGAGAGCGAGCTCGAGCGTGTCAAAGCGGATGTACTGCGCTCGCTAGAGGGCGCCTACGAGGAGAGGGACAAGACCAACTCGGACACTTATGCGGCTGAGTATTCACGAGCATTTACAGTAGATGAACCGATTCCGGGGATCGAGATGGAATTGGAAATGACTCAGGCCTTTGTTGGCGATATTTCGCTGGAGGAAGTCAACGCCATAGGGCAAGGGTTTACCCAAAAGAATAGCCGTGTTGCCCTTTTCAGCGGCCCAGAAAAGGAGGGTTTGGAGCTGCCTACCGAAAACGAACTGCTGGCGGCCATTGATCGAGCGAATGGGATTCAGCTCGAGCCTTATGAAGACGAGTTTTTGGATGCGCCGCTTTTGGCTTCCATTCCCGAAGCGGGTTCCATCGTTTCGGAGGCGTATGACGAATTTGTGGACACGCACACATGGGATTTATCCAATGGAGTCCAGGTCGTCGTTAAGAAAACGGATTTTCAGAACGACGAAGTGCTGATGAGCGCTTTCAGTCCGGGGGGGCATAGTTTGATGATGGACGACGAATATTTGTCGGCCCTCATGTCCACAATGATTTTGGGCGAAAGCGGAGCTGGGCCCTTTAGTTCCGTTCAACTGGAAAAGAGCTTGGCGGGGAAATCAATCGAAGTGTCTCCGTATATTTCGGATCAATACGAAGGTTTCAGCGGTTCGTCCTCTCCTAAGGATTTGGAATCCTTCTTTAAGCTGCTTCATTTGCAGGCGACGCAACCCAGGCTGGATAGGGCTGCTTACTCATCTCTGCAATCGCGTTTAAAGGCGATGATCGCCAACAGAGAGAAGTCGCCCCAGTCGGTATTCCAAGACGCCATTGAGAAAGAATTATACGGGGACCATCCGCGCCATCGACCCCTGAATTTAGAGCTTCTGAATGAGATCGATCCCGATCTCGCTTTGCAGGTATTCAAGAATCGCTTTAAGGACTTCAGCGATTTCACCTTCGTGTTCGTCGGAGCGATCGAAATTGAGGATATGAAGCGATTGACCGAGGTATATTTGGCCTCTCTCCCGTCGATTGGCAGAGAAGAGAAGGGCCGTTACTTAGGTGACGAGCCGCTGCCAGGCAAGCGTAACGTCGAGATTAGCTTTGGCTTAGAAGAAAAGACGAGCGTTAGGATTCTGTTCACCGGCGAGGCAGAGTGGTCGCCGGAAAACCGCTATTTGCTAAGCGTCGTCAGGGACTTGCTGAACATACGTATGAGAGAGTCATTGAGGGAAGAAAATGGCGGTACTTATGGAGTTGGCGTTTATGCATCGCTCACGCGCGAGCCGAAAGAGCGCTTTTCGTCTGGGTTCGCCTTCTCTTGCGATCCGGCGAATGCCGACCTTTTGATTCGAGAGGGAATCAGCCAGATCCTCGACCTGCAGGAGAGAGGCGTGCGCGTTAAAAACCTTGAGAAAGTTCAAGAGATTCATCTGCGTGGCTATGAGACGGGATTAAAGGAAAACGGGTTTTGGTTGAGCAATCTGGTATCAGTTGTTCGCGAGGGGAGAGAGTTCAGGGAGATACTGGATTTCCCGAATCAGGTAAAAGTATTCGATCCGTACCAAATTCAGGAAGCGGCGAAAACGTACTTCAATTTCGACAATGTTGTCGTGGCTAAGCTTAATCCGAAACATCGCTAGCTTCGTATGCCGAAACTTTTGGCAGGAGTTGCAAAATGCAGCTGTCCTAATGGGCTAGACTTCAAGCACGAACTTTAGATGTTCCAAGTCTAGAATCTGGTTAAGCGATTCTTCTTGAACGACCTCGTTTGCCAGCGTCTCTTTTTTCAATTGAAGGCTTTGAATCTTATCCTCGATTGAGTTCTGGGCAATCAGCCTATAGGCGTTAACGGTATTCTTTTGACCGATACGGTGGGCGCGATCGATTGCCTGAGCTTCGACAGCCGGATTCCACCAAGGATCATAGAGAACGACGTATGTAGCCGCTGTTAGATTGAGACCAGACCCCGCGGCCTTTAGCGAAAGCAGAAAGGCAGTGATACTCTCATCGGTTTGAAATTGCTCTACCAGTTGTTCGCGATTGCCAGTTTTACCGGTAATCATTAGGTGAGGGCATCCTTGCTTGACCATTTCCTTCCGAATGATCTCGAGCATTTCCACGAATTGGCTGAATACAAGGACCTTGTGTCCCTCATCCCTAAGTTCGGATACGAGTTCAAGCAGGGCCTCCAGTTTAGCGCTCCCGAAATCCGCATAAGCGGGATCCACAAGTCGAGGATGGCAGCAAATCTGCCTTAGTCGAAGGAGTGACGAGAGTATGTGAAACCGTTCTTGAGCAAAGTCGGCGTTCGTTTGAAGGGAGCCAATGCGATTTCGCGTCTGCTTCAGCTCCGCGTTATAGAGAGCGAGTTGCTCTCCTTCCATTTGGCAAGATAGCGTCTCTTCCATTCGTTCCGGCAGGTCTGGGGCGACCTGAACCTTGCTTCGGCGTAGCATAAAGTGCCGAACGCGACTGTGTAGGCGTTCGGAGGCCTGAGGATCGTTCTCGCTATAATGCCGCTTGAAGGCCGCTTGGCTCCCAAGGAGTCCGGGCATTGCAAAGGCGAATAGGCTCCAAAGATCGAGGAGGCGGTTTTCTAATGGCGTTCCAGTGAGTATGATACGGTATTCAGAATCTAATGAACGAGCAGTTTTTGCGGTCTTTGATTGAGGATTCTTTATGTTTTGCCCTTCGTCCAGAATGGCCGTTGTCCATGCTCTGCCGAGAAAATACGGATGATTGATTCTCAGCTGCGAGTAGTTGGCTACGACTATATCAGTTTCTGCAGTTGTAGCCCCTTCATTGGGGTCAAACGATTGGATGGAAAGCAAGTCAGCGTGTTTTCGGGTTTCCTGAATCCAAACATGAACGACAGATTTGGGGCAGATGACTAGGCATTTGAATGGCTCCTCCTCGTTTCGAGTCAGTTTAAGCCAGCTCAACCAGGTCAGTGTTTGCAGCGTTTTCCCCAGGCCCATATCATCGGCTAGGATCCCTCCGAACCGATTTCTGGAAAGGAAAGCCAAAAATCGAAAACCTTCTTCTTGGTAGGGTCTCAACTGGGTGAGAATGCCTTTTGGTAGCTGATTGGGTGTTCGAGCAGTGATTTCCTTTGCCCGCTTACGGATGGATTTGGCTTGGGCATGCGACATTGCTTCTTCTAATGAAGCATTCGCCAATTGCATTGCGTGAAAGGGCTGACTGTCGTCAGGAGTAGGCTCGTTGGAGTACCCCAACTGGTCATAGAGGTCCTTTTGCAGGGCGGACACATCCGGCTGAAAGCGTTTCCAACCTTTGTCAGGCAAGTAGACAAACTCGCCTTTGGCCCGAAGCAAAATTTCATGCTCTTCTTCTGTAAGTGTTGTATCCAGAAATTCCGGCTCAAGTCGAGCATTGAACCAATCTGGCTGGTTGCTCGCTTCGATGCGCAGAGAATATCGACTGGATGGCTTATTATCGACGATCGCCTCTAGATCGTCATCCGCGATAACCTGCAATCCGCTGGGCAAGGACTGAATCCAGTCGTGGAATTCCTTGGGGAACCCCGTGGCGATCAAACGTTGCCATTCGCCGTGTTTCGCTTCCTCGAGATCGAATAGCTCGAGAAGGGAGAGGTATTTACTAGCTTCCGGATACTCGAAAAGCGTACCTTTGTCAGGTTGGGAAGGAGGAGAGCCGGTTTCCGGGTTCGGTGCAGCCAGCCAACCCTGCTCAGTCAGGCGGAACCAGTTTTCCCGATCGCGGGAAACAGCCATCAAAGAGATAACGAGACGATCGGGTTCGCCCGCGTCATTGGATTGCTTTTGGGCGCTGCAGTATAGAATCGATTCCATGGGTACAGCAAGGACCTGGTCCGCGAGGCTCTCGGGCAAGGCGAGTCCATGGTTGCGAAGGAATAGGAGCCCGTCTGGACTTTCAATAGCCTCTTTGGGGATAGAAAATGGCAAATTCGGATCCTTGTCTGGCTGTAGAAGCAACGGCCCCGGGAAGAGTTGCTGCCCATGGAGGTAAAGCGGCGCTCTTCCGGCCAGATAAATTAGGGGAGCGGGCGCAGGCTTGTTGTCCTCGAAGACGAGCCGCAATTCGTACTTCCCATTCGTATCGGGCCCTGCCTCGGAGCCGGTCCAATTGAGCCTGCTCCTGCTTACAGTGAGGGCATTGCCATCTTTTCCAACAATCTTGCAGCGAATATCCGGCCGATGCAGCAGCTCGTTTATGAATGCCCCATCTTCAGACTGCCCTAGATCAATACGCCCTCGACCAGTGGCTCGATAATACTGTTGAAATAGAGCGCACAGGGGAAGGCTTTCAGGAGCAAAGCGATTGAGAAAACCGTAGTCCTTCTCCAGCCAGCTGGTCAATTCGGCTACCGACAAAGAGCTGTATTCAGTTTCTCTTTTCGACCGGCATTCCCAATTGAAACTGCGGCCTTGGAGCTTCAGGCGAATATCGAGGTTCCCAGACTGATCGAAATCGCGTCGCTGGGAGAGGTTGCCCAGCCGGTTCTTCCAAATGAGGGCTTCTTGCCCTCTCTTCCTTCGATCGATTTCGGATTGCGTGCCTGAAATATTTGTTTGAGATCGGAGAAACTCTGGTATGGGAATATTTTTCTCGCTCCATAGTACTGCTATGTATTGCCAAAACGAATACTCAGTTTTAGGCGGAGAGTCCCAAAGTCCGAGAGTCAATGCGCGTTGCCGATCTTTTTCCACTGAGAGAATGCCTTGGTCGAGCAGCCCAAGGTCGTAAGCGTTCAACCCATCCTTCCATTCTAGGCGGTCCAAAAGCTCCGTTAGGGATTCAAGGAAGCCGTTCTCGTTTTTGGAAAGCCTTCGGCCAAGATCGTTTTCTAACGCTGCGATCCAATCTTCCAAGGGCTTTTCCATGGGCGGGATTTGGGAGTGCTTGTCGATTGAATCTCCAAGATAGTGTCCAATAAGTCAGATTGTTTGCTGGCGAGGACGTGTTCTCGAGTAGCCGGCAATTCCTAGGATAAAACGGTTGAAGCCTAGAAAAGCTGATCGTCGAGGAATGCGAGAAGTTCTTCTTCCGACAATCGGCGTTGCTCGGTGGTATCTCGGTCGCGCAGTGTTACGGTCCCGTCTTTTTCGATGGTATCGAAATCGATGGTAATGCACCAAGGTGTACCGATTTCGTCCATACGCCGATACCGTCTTCCAATGGCGCCTGAAGCGTCCCAGAAAGCGGTATGCTTGCGCTGAATCTTCCTGTATATCTCCCGCGCTCGCTCGACGAGTTCGGGCTTGTTCTTCAGCAAGGGAAGTACCGCCACCTTGTAGGGGGCTATTCTTGGATGGAACTTCATTAGCGAGCGCTTCTCCCCGCCAACTTCGTCTTCGGTGAAGGCAGCGGAGAGCACGGCAAGCAAAAGTCGATCGACTCCGAGGGCGGGTTCAATGACGTGGGGTATGAATTTGGATTTCGTCGATTCATCGAAAATCTCCATCGATTTTCCGGAATGCTTCTGATGCTGAGACAAGTCAAAGTCGCCGCGGCATGCTATGCCCCACAGTTCTTGTTCTCCAAACGGAAATTGAAAGGTGATGTCCGTCGTCCCGCGCGAGTAGTGAGACAGCTTGTCTTGGGGATGCACGTCTTCCCCAAGCATGCTCTCAGGCAAGCCGATTGAGATGAGCCAGTTTTTGCACCAATCGATCCACTCGCGGTGCATGGCTTTCCAATCGGCATCGGGAGAGATGAAATACTCCATTTCCATCTGCTCGAATTCCCGTGAGCGGAAAATGAAGTTTCGAGGGGTGATTTCGTTGCGAAAGGCTTTCCCGATTTGGGCTATGCCGAAGGGGATTTTCACCCGTCCTGTATCGACGACGTTCTTATAGTTGGCGAATATGCCTTGGGCGGTCTCCGGACGCAGGTAGGCGATAGCGGTCGAATCGCTGAGGGCTCCCACCTTGGTTTCGAACATGAGGTTGAAGTCCCTGGGTGGCGTAAGCGAGCCGGGTTCCCCCGTTGCTGGGGAAGGAATGAGCTCGTATTCCGAAGGATTCGCTTCTGTGTATTCCTTGAGAGCCAAGGGAGCTAGTTCTCCTTGAGCGCCTTGCTTCCGCTTCAGCTTTTCGGCGGACGCCTGGGCATCCGCTTCCATCGACTGGTCCTCGAGTACAGAAACGTAGCCAATGGTGGTATTGTCGACGATTACTGGAGAATAGAAGAGCTGGTCAGCTCGGTAGCGCATTTTTGACGCTTTGCAATCGACCATGGGGTCCGAAAAACCGCCGACATGACCGGACGCCTCCCAAATTTTGGGCGACATGATAATAGAGGAGTCAAGGCCCTCAATATCATCGCGCCGATGGACCATGTCTTCCCACCAGGCGTCCTTGAGATTCTTCTTAAGCTCCACGCCCAGCGGCCCGAAATCGAAGAACCCGTTGTAGCCCCCGTAGATTTCTGAGGATTGGAATATGAATCCCCGGCGTTTACACAGGCCGACGATCGCGTCCATCAGAGGATTTTGAGAGGTTTTCGATTTTGCCATAAGGCGTGTTTTCATGCCCAGTCGCTCGGTTCGGGTCAAGCCTTCGGCAGAGGCTTGGGCGGGAAATCGAGTCGGAACTCGACCCATTTCAAAGAGCTCCTAATTAAGGTTGCCAAGCGAGTTTGGATAATCTTTGACTCTCCAGTTACCGTAGAACCTTTTCAAATTTTTATAACATGGCCGAATTAGAAGGAAATTGTCTCGTGGGACAGTCGGGAGGACCGACTGCCGTGATCAATGCAACGCTCGCTGGCGTAATCGAAGAAGCGCTCAATTACGAGTGCGTCGAAGAGATTTACGGGTGCTTAAATGGGGTCATGGGGATTCTTAACGAGGACTTTATAGATCTCGCTTCGGAATCGCAGCAGGCTATCCGGGGACTCAAAACGTCGCCGGGCGCTGCTTTGGGCACCAGTCGCTTTCAATTCAAGAAACAAGCGGATTTCGACCGGGCGATCGAGGTGTTTGGCGCCCACGATATCCGTTACTTCTTTTACATCGGGGACAACGACTCCATGTCTACTGCAGCCCGGCTGAACGCTCAGGCCGCTGAGCAAGGCTACGAGTTGCGAGTCATCGGTATACCGAAGACGATCGATAACGACATTACGCGCACCGATCACACCCCCGGTTATGGGAGCGCGATCAAGTACGTGGCTACCACCATTCGCGAAATGGCTTTGGATAACGAGGCGGTTGGCCAGGGCGATTATGTATCCATATTGGAAGTAATGGGCCGGAATTCCGGTTGGATTGCCGCGGGGGCGTCCTTGTGCAAGCGTCGTGACAAGCCTCATGATCCACCGCACTTGATCTATCTTCCAGAAGTTCCGTTTTCCGAGCAGAAATTCGTTGAAGATGTCCAGAGGGTGTTGCAGCGGGAACGCTATTGCGTGATCGTTGTCGGCGAGGGACTTGTCGACGCTGATGGCAACTATGTTTCCATGAGTTCAACCAGCATCGACGCCTTCGGCAATGTTCAGCTGGGCGGTTCTGGAGACTACTTGAAGGAGCTTGTTCAAAAGAACCTCAACGTGAGCGCCCGATCGTGCAAACTCGGGATTGCCCAACGAACGGCCACGCATTGCGCTTCGCAAACCGATGTCGACGAGGCGTACCTGGCTGGTCAGAACGCGGTTGTCGCGGCTGTGGCGAATGGCGAGACGGGAAAAATGGTTACCTTGCAGCGCGGCGAATCCGATACCTATGTTTGCGAAACGGGGCTCGTCGAACTGAATGAGGTTTCCGAAGGCACGAAACGCATTCCTGCCGATTGGATAAACGACGATGGTGTCAGCATGAATTATCCCTTCGTCAAGTACGCCCTACCGCTAATTCAGGGCGAAGTGGATGTGAAATTCGAAAATGGGTTGCCGACTTACGCCAAGCTGAGACGCGTACCGATCGAAAAACGCCTGGGCGTCTATACTCTCTAGCGGATACTGAGCTACAGAGCTCAAGGCGCGAGACCTGAAACGGGCTTCGGCGGCTTTGCCTGCCGGCGATCGCAGCGGAATAGCTGCGGCCCGTCCCAGCCTCCGCCGCTTGCTCATTGCTTTTTGAAGATGGTATTAAGCATTGCCCTTTGGCAGGCTACCATCGAAGAGTGTTCGTGAAAGCATATCCCCTTTTGCTAGTCAGGAGTCTCTGGGCAGTTCGCTGGCAGAAAGCCGAGGGGAAGCCTCCGCATTTGGCCTGAATGAAAACGACCCCGTATTGGAAACGATCTGAGCGCTGGCTGGCGTTTTTTCTGACCCTGCTAGGCGTATGCTCGTTTCTTGCCATGGTGCCGGTTACCCCAGAGCTGGCTCCTCAATTGGATTCCGAGAATGAGTCTCTTAGGGAATCGCCAGGATTTTTCGACCAGCTGAGGGAAGGGTCGAGGGCTCCTCGGATTTTAGGCCATTGGACTTCCTTGGCTCCGCCGATGCTGGCCCTGTTGGTGGCTCTCTATTTCAGGTCGATAGTATTCGCCTTGCTTTCCGCTTTCGTGGCGGGGGCTTTCTTGTCTTTTGGCTTGAATCCGTTGGTTGTGCTCACACTGGCGTTCTACGATTTCATTTGGGAGTCTTTGAGCTCGTTTTTCAGCCTCTACATTTTCCTCTTCCTTTTCACCCTAGTCGGTTTGGTTCACCTCATTTCTCGAAATGGCGGTTTATCGGGATTAGTCGCCTTGGTGGGCAAACTGGCGACGAGTCGTCGACGAGCCCAGTTATCCGTGGGGGTAAGCGGACTCGCAATCTTCTTCGACGATTATTCGAACACGGTGATTCTTGGCAACACGATGCGCCGATTGTCGGACAAGTGGCGAATCTCTCGGGAAAAACTGGCTTACTTGATCGACTCGACAACCGCGCCCGTAGCGGGTTTAGCGGTGCTTTCGACCTGGATTGCCGCTGAATCGATGCTTCTAGGAAGTGAGGCTAAGAACCTGGGCATCGAACTCTCTGGATATTCGATATTCATTGAGCTCCTTCCTATGCGGTTCTATTGCCTAGGCACATTGATTTTCCTGTTCATCAATGCAGCTATGGGCCGAGAGTTCGGACCCATGTATCGAGCGGAAACTCGCGCGTCAGTTGAGGGGAAGCTCCTCCCTGATGAAAGCCAACCTTTGGGAATTCAATCAACCAGCTCTACAGAGCCAACTGAGGACGTTCCTCGGAGAGCGGTGAATGCTATCGTTCCTTTGGCGATTGTCATTTTTGGAATCGTAATCGGAATATTGGCACTCGGAAAGTACCGAATCGAAATTTCGGGAGAATCTTTTTCGTGGGCGGATTTTGGCGATTGGAGAGCCGCTTTTGGGGAAGCGGTTGGCGATACGGATTCCGCTGGCGCCATGCCCATTTTGCTATTGGCCTCGCTTCTGGGTGGTTTAGCGGCATTCGGGCTTACCATAGGGCAAAGACTATTGTCAGTGAAGGAGTCCGTGCAGACTTATGTCAGTGGAATGCCGACAATGTGGATGGCGATCTTCATTTTGCTGATGACCTGGTCGATGCAGGATATTTGCGAAAATCTGGGAACGGCGCAGTACCTTATCGATTTCTTGGGGGACGGCATGCCGATCTGGTGGCTCCCGCTTTTCACGTTTGTGGTCGCTTCGCTGATGTCATTCGCAACCGGCACCAGTTGGGGGGCGATCGGAATTCTCATACCCATAATCTTGCCCCTGGCTCACGGAATGGGCGCGTTTGACGATAACGGTGGACTAATCTTCTTTCTAACAGCGGCTGCTATTCTAGACGGTGCCATATTTGGCGATCATTGTAGCCCGATTAGCGATACGACGGTGCTGACTTCGATTTCTTCCGGCTGCGATCACATCGCCCATGTGAAAACTCAGCTTCCCTATGCGGCTCTTACGATGACGCTATCCGGACTATTCGGCTACTTAGCAGTCGCCCAAAAGTTTCCCATATGGATCTTCTACCTCCTTTTCCCAATAAGCGTTTTTGCAATATTCAAAACTTTTGGGCGACCGATTCCCGACGCGAATATAGAGCAAGGGGTGGACTGATGGTCGCTGTGGTATTAGGGCAAGGCGTAGAGCTCCACGAGAGCGTAACATGGCAATTAAAGAGACTATTGGTAAACATAAACACCAGATAATTAGATACTAATGATATTGTTTGGGGCGTGTTTAAGTGATGCAATAAATGCGTACTGCCGTATAACTGCCACTAAAACCCTTTTGTTAGCACTCTGATCTTGGTGTTCTGAGACAGTTGATCTTGATGAAGGCAGGCAAGGGGGGTCGGGGTAGCGGGGGTCGGCAGCATCGCAATGTATATGAGTCAACTGCCCCCAGAAAAGATGTCGCCCTGAGGGCTTCTGAAGCTGGATATCATCCAAGTCCCAACCTTTAAAAGCATACATAAAAGGTACGGCTCGGCTGATCTTATAGACTAGGGATACATTTAAGCGGACCCCAGACCAATTGCTTTTGGAGCAACTAATCCGTTGAAAACTAAATACGAAAGACTACTCACCCATCAGCTTGGGGTTGGCCTCGACCATCTCGCGGGCCCTTTCCTGCGCTTCGGCGAGTTGATCGGAGGTCAATTCTTGGGCGAGGTTGTCTCTCTTTTCACGAGGTCAAAATGCCCACATCGGGGAGCAAGATCCCGGTATCGAAATATTTTTGAACTGCTCAGTATCGCTCTCATCGACAAGGCCTTGAAAAGTCCAGTTCCCGACTAAACTTTCTCCAATTATGCCCCAAGAGCCACCGATGATTCTACCAGCTATAATATCTGCTTCCCATTGTAGCCAGCCCACCTTAGTTCCGGACTTTTTTTCATTTATAAATAAGCCCTCGTATTTATTTCCATCCCAGCGAGCAGCTATGATACCCTTGTCTCCGTAGTCTCCGTAAAGAAACAAATCTGATTCCCTTAGCCTCAATTCACCATAGCTTGTAGACCACAATCCATTCAAAACCGTCATGTTGTTTTCTATGTGAGCACTTTTTTTATCAGAACGAAAAAAGTTTGAAAAGGCTGGTATTGAATTAGATACCTTTTTGCCTCGCCACATTTCACTTTGACCTGGTCCGTTGCTACCCCATCGCCAGCGGCCAATAAGCTCGGCATTTTCGATCAGCCTAAAACTAAATTGTCCGTATTGTTTACCGTTTGTGAAATAACCGGAGGTACAACCATCTGCCATGACTTCTCCAAGAATGATACCCTTGGCTCCGTAATCACCAATGACAACGCCATCTGTTTCGAGAAGACGCAAATCACCATAATTAGTCTCCCAAGTTCCACTAAATTCATCAGCGAAAGACTTCTGTCCTAGTGCTACCGAAATAGATATGATAGCAAGCAAAGTTATGCAATGGTGTAATATTTTTTTCATCACAAAAAATGAGTGATAATCTGAACCGTTTTGGCAAGGTATAAATTTAGTTGACAGCATATCTTATTTCTCTCGCCCGATGGAGCCTTTTCTAAAGCAAAGAGCCTATAAAATTGGTGACTGGAACGGTGTTAGGGCTTTGTTAGAAAACCCTTATCCCAGCCTCCGTCTAGCAAAGGCTAAACACCGCTTTTCGCTACTATTTCTAGACTGCCACCTGATGGATATCTAAATAGTGCGTAGGATTCGGAGGCCCCCGCGCTCGTCAATAGCTTGGCGAGCAAGGCGACATCGCCTTGCTCATTGATGACCGGGTTGAATATCGATTCTACCGACAATGACTGCTCTCCAATTTCGAAAAGGCTCGTTGGCTATAACCAGGGCTTGTCCTCGCGAATCGGATACAATATATACTCCTTCGGATGCGTTGGCGTCGGCGAGCTCCACCCAGACTGCGGCTTGGCCAGCTCGGTTGGTTGACGGCTTGCCGATCTAGGCGATCGGCGAACCCGCTACGGCCGTCAATGTCTCCCGTTCGAAGGGTTAGGATCGCGTTGTCATCCAGCGTCAAGAGCCGAAGGCCCACATCGTTTTCGGACTTGACCTCAGCTCCTTCCGCAAGACGAGCCAGAGCGAATCCCCTGTTAGCGCTCACGGGTTCGTAAGCTTCGATTTTCTCGATGGTCGAGGAGCCACCGGGAAGGGGCGCCCCTGTGATGC
>CAYOLG010000062.1:4496-19602 GCA_964404745.1 uncultured Opitutaceae bacterium | reverse complement strand
AGCGGCCATACTGACAAACGGCAACATGAGGGCCTGGGCAACGGCTCCTACCGCCACAAGCGTTACGGGTTTGCCCACGGAAAGATAGAATATGCAAAACAGGGCCGGGAGAACCACACAGGCGATACGCACCGCGTTCTTTCGCTTTTCTTCCGTATCGCATTTAAGGATACCCAGCAGATTGAGGAAGTCCACTCCTAAGCGGCTGTTGGAAGCGGTTGCCACAAACACCGTTGAATACAAGACAGCCATGGCCCCAACCACGAATATCCATAGGCCCACATCCCCAAATGACGTGCTGTATATATTGGAAAGGTTTACCATTAGGTTGTCATTCTCCACCGGGATTCCCCGGCCATTAAGCACCGCCGCTCCGAGCAAGTAGAAGGCAACCGTCGCTCCCGTGTAGATGACAAGCGAAAGCATGGCATCGTACTTCATGACCCGAATCCAGCCCTGGGCTCGTTTGATCCACGCTTCTGAGCCATCGTCAGGACCCACGTACTTTCCGTATCCTTTTTCTAAACACCAGTAGGGATACACAATCAGTTCCGATGCTCCCACGCCAATCACTCCGAAAGCCGCGAAGGCGATTAAAAATTCCTTGGGAAGACGAAAGCTCAACCCTTCTGCGATCTGGCTACCGGTTACCCCATACTGGGTCCAGTAGAGAGAAAAGACCGCGAAGATCGTGAACACCGTGAACGAGGCGATCATGATCGACGAGAAATTCTGAATAAACCTGTACCGTCCCACATAGAGCAGGATCGCGCACGAACCAGTTATCAAAATCGCCAGCACCGTATGGGAAAGATCCGATCCCGCCAAATTGAATACCTGAGCCAGCCCGCCCACCATTCCGGACAACTGGAAAAAGATAGCCGCGTACATCAATGTCCAAATCCACACCAGCCAAGAAACCACAAACTTGGGGCCCGGCACCGTGTTCAGGGCTTCCAAAGTCGTCTTGCGTTTGGATATCGCGTAGCGCCCGAGCTCGAGCTGAACGAAAACCTTGATCAAACACCCGAGGATGATGAACCACAGCATGATGAAGCCCACATCGGCTCCGAGCTTGGTTGTCACGATCAGCTCGCCAGAACCGACAATGTTGGCTGATATAATCAGTCCAGGACCGAGTTGCTTGCGAATGCCATTAAAGGTCGTAGGGGCTTCTTGAATTTCGCTCATAGGTGTGAACTTATTGGGAGGACGAGTAAGAAGCGGCATTAAGGCGGCGATTCCCGCACTCGTCCATGACTAATTTAAAAACGACTCTTCTGAATCTTTGGGGTAGTGGCCATAAATAGTAGAAAAGGCTTCTAGCCTGTTTTCTCTGCTTCTATGCGCAGGCAAGATGCCTGCCCTACTTTTTGAATGGTCGCTCGGCTTGCTCCGCCTTATCCGAGAATGCGCGCGAGATCGTCCGCTACCTCGTTTATCTCAGAAGAACCAATCGAAAACGTAACACCGCGGGGAGCCTATCATCGATTAATCAGCAGCTCCCGCTACATACTGTCCATCTCCCGTGAAACTCATTTCGGTAACGTTACCAAAAAGAGTTTCACTGCCCCGATAGAGAGATCGCGACCTGTTTTGCTCCCATTCAACCCCTCCCGGCTCGTTCCGCGGAAGCTCGCGACCTTCCAGGCAACCTAAAGAAATTTCACTTCAGGTCTTGTCGTCCTCTCGATGGCTCACTAGGACCCAGCTTCTCTTATGAAACGCCCCAACATCATCCTCATTATTACGGATCAACAGCGCTACGATACCATCGCGGAGCTCGGTTTCCCCTACTTGAACACGCCGCATACGGATCGGCTCGTCCGCGAAGGCGTCTCATTCGACCAGTGCCACGTCACCTCCCCCTCCTGCGGTCCGTCTCGAGCCAGCCTCTTTACCGGCTACTTTCCCCACAATTCGGGGGCGCTGAAGAACAACGACCGCTGGCCACGCACCTGGGTACAGGACTTGCAGGACAGCGGCTACTACTGCGTCAACATTGGAAAAATGCACGCCGATCCATACAATGAGCTGCATGGATTTCACGAGCGCTTCGTCGTCGAGAACAAGCAGCGTCGCGAATCCGAGCTCATGTGGAAGAAAAACCCCCACATTTTCGAGGACGAATGGGACAAGGCTCTTGACCTGCGAGGATTCGATCGCCCCGAGAAACCTTTCTACAAGGATTGGCCGGACACCAAGGAACGGCAGGGCGCCTATGAATGGAAATTGCCTGACGATCTCCATCCTGACGTCTTCATCGGAGATCTTGCCCTGCGCTGGATCAACAAGTCTCCTTGGGCTGCGGACCAATCCAAGCTGATGCAATGGATCGACAAGGAAAAACGCCCCACCCTAAACGACGAGCCGCTCTTCTTGGAAATCGGATTTCCCGGGCCGCATCCGCCTTTCGATCCCATCGAACGCTACACCAAGGAATACATGGAGAAGGACCTACCCATACTCCCGGTTACTCAAGAGGAGATGGATGCCCAGCCGGAGACGCTACATTCCTTCCGCAAGCGGCTCACCCAAAGATTCGCTGACTCCATCGACTTCGACCCCAATGCTTCCGACGAATCCCGCAAACTTCAGCGGGCTTACTACATGGCCAACGTGACCATGATTGACGAGCAAGTGGGCCGTATCATGGACCGGCTCGAAGAGGTGGGGCTACTGGAGAATTCGGTGGTTATCTTCACTTCCGATCACGGAGACTGCTTGGGCGATCACGGACTGGTGGAGAAGTGGACCATGTACGATCAATCCGTACGCGTGCCACTCGTCGTCTGGAGCCCTGACCGATTCGAAGGCAATCGCCGTATCGATGCTCTCACCCAATGGTTCGACATCGGCCCCACCGTACTCGAGCTAGCCGGAATACAGCCCAACGCGAAGACCGAAGCCCAGTCCCTGCTACCATTTCTGGAAAACCGGCCCGATGCCGAGGAGCGCGAGTACGTATTCTCTGAACACGTACAGGATTTGATGCTGCAGGACCTGAAGCACTCGCTCATGATTCGTAGCAAGCGGTACAAGCTGATTGAATACATCGGCAAGGACAACGGCCAGCTTTTCGATCTGGAGAGTGACCCCGACGAATTGAAGGACGTTTGGAGCGATCCCGATTACACGGAGGCCAAGAACACGCTTCGAAAAGACCTCACCGACTGGTTCATCACCAGCACCGTCGACGCCACCGGCTGGTGGAAAAACCCAGAGGCCACGCAGAAATAGAGCACCTTAGGAGAGGTAGGGAGAATCGTCTCGATCCTCCATTCTCGGAGTCTTCATGAGCAAAGTATAGCGGCTGGATCAACGAGCGGCCACTTTAACTCAACGCAGCCGAACGATTCCAACGTTCAGTAGTTCCGCAACCATGGGAAAATCGGCCGCTACCTCGATTCGTTTCGTTACAACCCCTTGATCCTCCAAATTTCCGACACAAAACCTTCTACAATTACGCCCCATGAATAGCTCTCCACTTGTAACCCTGCTCTACCTGAGTCTCGCGACCATATTCATCGGTTGCGGATCGCCCGCAAACCAAGAACCCGCGATCCGCGCTGTTCTCGAGGAACAAGTGGAAGCTTGGAATAATGCCGATCTCCAAGCCTTCATGGAAACCTACGTAAAAACAGAAAACCTCCGCTTCTCATCAGGCGGAACGGTCCGTAGGGGTTGGGAGGATACCAAACGCCGCTACTACGAGAGTTACCCCAACAAGGAGTCCATGGGCCGCGTCGAATTCGTGGACCTCGCCGTCAAAACGCTTTCCTCAAAATGGGCCGAAGTCCACGGACGCTATCGACTGTACCGGGAAGGCGACTACGGCAACGCTACCGGCCTCTTCACCATTCTCATGGAAAACACTTCCGACGGCTGGAAGATCCTCCACGACCACACTTCCGCCGCTCCTGCCGATTAGGAGCTGATTAACTGCTAAGTACGCTAAGGTCTGAGAAGGCTCGAGTTTGATTTTCTACCGCGCCACAAACTTTTAAATACAATTCCTAGGAGACTCTGAACGGTTTGAAATCGATATCGGGTATGCTTGCGTAGTGTTTTGTGTTGGCGGAGCACAGAGGCAAATCCGGATTCCGTTCGAGAAAACCTTTCGCAGGGCCTTGTTTATTTCTTCGCAATTCGCGTTCTAAATCCACAAGGAAAGAGGTATCCAAGAGTGTCAGTTCCATGGATCCGCTGGCTCTTTATCGTCTCGGTCCGCATCTTCGATCGCTTCAAGATCTAGGGCCTCGCCATCAAGTATTGAGCTCCAAATCTCGAGCAAACGCCCCGCAGTAATCGGACTGTCCGGCCAAACCGCTCGCCTAACGACCTCCGAAAAAGACTCACGCGAGCGCCGCTTGGCGGCCTTCAAGCGCTCGTAAGCGTCTATCTCTAGAGATATCGTTTTTGTCGCCATAATCTCTATACCATGCGCGATTCGCGTATTAAATCAATCAGAATCTATTACCTCGTTTCAACGATTTGAGGTAGCGACTGGCAGCTGGCAGTTAGCCCTTGGCCGATTCGTTTGACGGTACACTCGCATCAAAGATCCGGGTATTGCCCGCTCGGTCCATCGACAGACTCAGGATAGTGAGTTGAGTCGAACCAAAATCGGTCGTTACCTGCTGTCCAAGAATAGTTGCGCAAAAACCTGCCTGACGTAGTCGGATCCTGGCGGCGACATGTCGCCGATCCAGCGAAGCGGTGTTTAAACCATCTCCTATGATTACCAATCTCCGCACATTCCGAGATCTCTGCGTTTAATCCCAAAACTCCTTCGCGTACTCGGCGCGCTCTCTGCGGTTAAGAAAATCGTGGTCGCCGATTGTTGATTAGCGATCTTGCCACCAGCAAGCTAGGCTTTCCAAAGTTGATCGTCGTTCAGGTCAATTCCGTCCATCGCGTTACGCGTATCGACAATACAATGACTCCAAGCAGCAAGCTCACTGTAGTTCACCGAGGAGTGGTTTGTCGCGATTAAAACGGCGTCAAAAGAACCGACGGTTTCCTCATCCCAAGCTACCGACTCCGTTCCAGCCCAATGAGGGTGCTCTCTCGTGGGCTTTATAACAGGCACATAGGGATCGTAGTAGCCGACCTCGACGCCCTTTTCCTTGAGCATATCTAAAAGAATGTAGCTCGGCGACTCCCGATCGTCATCCACATTTGGCTTGTAGGCCAATCCCAGGACAAGAACCTTGCTGCCATTCAAAGCCTTTTTCTGGGCATTGAGAGCGTCAGCAGTCCTGCGAACCACGTATTCCGGCATCGAGGTATTAATTTCGCCCGCCAGTTCGATAAATCGCGTGTTGTGTCCGAACTCACGCGCTTTCCAAGTTAGATAGAATGGATCTATCGGAATACAGTGCCCTCCGAGGCCAGGACCCGGGTAGAAAGGCATGTATCCAAAAGGCTTAGTCTTAGCCGCGTTGATCACCTCCCAAACATCGATGCCCATACAATCGTAAATCACCTTCAGCTCATTAACCAAGGCTATATTAACGCTTCTAAAAATGTTTTCCAAGAGCTTGGTCGCTTCCGCTGCTCGGCAAGAGGAGACCGGAACCAGCGATCGCAAGGCTTTGATATAAAGTTCCTTGGCTTTCTCCAAACACGCTGGTGTGTATCCACCTATGACTTTAGGAATTGTGGCAACTACGCTTTGGGGGTTGCCAGGATCCTCGCGTTCGGGCGAGAAGGCCAAGTGAAAGTCTTCCCCGGCTTTCATTCCCGAGCCAGTTTCCAGAGCCTCCCTGAGTTCTGTATCCGTCGTCCCTGGATAGGTCGTTGATTCTAGAACCACCAGACTTCCCTTGGCTATGTAAGGTCCGATCGCCTTGGCTGTATCTAGAACGTAAGAAATGTCCGGCTCTCGATTCTTGCTCAAAGGGGTCGGTACGCAAATGATCGAAGCGTCCGCTTACGCAACTCGACTGAAATCCGTAGAGGCGCCAAACGCCCCCTTTTCCACCAAAGCCTTCACTTCGTCAGGTGAGATGTGCTTGGTGTAGCTTTTCCCTCCATTTAGTGCCTCCACCGTTAACGGGATCGATATCCAGCCCCAGGACAGATACTCCTGAACGGGCGAATTGAAGCGAAAGCGGGAGACCAACATATCCAAGACCTAAAATTGCAACCTTCATGACGCGCTAAAACCACATTTGAACTCGTGATCGCTCTTTAGATCGGATTCTTCTCAAATTTCTTCAAGCTTTTCATCGAACAGTCCTTTCCGACTGTCTAACAAGCCCAATCGGATTCCCATTTCTCGGTGGCGATTCATCGGGAGGCTTGTGCCTGACCGAAGCCTCACTTCGTTTCGAGAAGACTTTCTGAGCACCCGATTAAGATTTGCCTTGAGGCATAAGAACTCCCGAAAGTCAGGCTCCTGAAATCAGCTATCAGACTAGCTTTGCGATTGCCCTTTCTACAGTTGCAAAAGCGGTTCTGGTCATTCCAGATTGCCAACAAATCCCACATCGACAGCCTATTCACCCGGGCCAGATGCCCGAAGAAATGTGTCGGCGTACGCTTGAAATTTAGCGCCAGACTACAAGCCGCCCGGAGGGCGAGGCCCCTAACTAGCGTCATTGATGCCAGCTCGAGCGACAACCAAAAACCGCTCTCTAAACCGTCGAGGGTGTAGGCCCGCATGCGAGAGGAATATGGTGGACGGCAACGGCTCTCTGTTGGGCCCCGGAATCGGAAATCGCTCATCCTATCAATCTAAATTTATACTGAGATGAATTTCTTTTCAGGGATTACCTGATTGGGCCGTAGGCTTTGCGGACCATTCAGACTAGTCGCCTTGCTGAAGTATCGCTAAAAGGCTTCAAATCCGTTGCACGTCGAACGCCGACATGTATGGATCGCTAGGTACCGGAATGAAACCAGCCGACGACCACCTCAGCTCCCGACACAGGCCCTCGAAACCCGAAATTGACTCCTTTGCTTACGACGCGTTCTTCCTGAACGCGGACAATGGTAACCAAGCACTCGGCAAGGAGTTAGAACCGCTGGAACCTTCCCAAGCCAACACCCGTTTCCGTAGCGAGCGTTCTATGGATATCGTTATAGCGCTATCCGCCCTGCTCATACTAATGCCCATAATCATGGCTGCCATAGCCTTGATTAAGCTGACGTCGCGCGGACCTGTGATTTTCCGTCAGGAGCGGATTGGGAAAAATGGAAGGCCATTCACGATGTACAAATTCAGGACGATGCACATCGCAGCCAAAAGCGAATTTCACGAACGACATGCAAAATCCTTGATGGATGAAGATCTTCCAATGCTGAAAATGGATGCCTTCGGAGATCCTCGAATCATACCACTTGGCAGCCTGCTCAGGGCCACGGCAATCGATGAACTTCCGCAACTGATCAACGTCATAAGAGGCGAAATGAGTATCGTCGGACCTCGGCCTTGCCTGCCCTTTGAATACAACGCATACAACCAACTCGAGAAAGCTCGCTTTGATACCCTGCCCGGGATGACTGGTCTCTGGCAGGTTTCCGGCAAAAATAGGCTGACCTTTCGACAGATGGTCAGGCTCGACGTCATCTACTCGCGGGGCAAATCAGCTCGCTCTTACTTGAGGATTATTTTCCGAACCCCGATAGTGTTAGCCCAACAGACGATTGCGGCTTTCGAAAAGCATTCCACGGGCGCGCGCTTCCCAGCCCGGAAAATCGAGGCTATCCGAGGTAGCCATCGCGGTTTTGAGAGGTGATTTCTATTTAGGATATCGCTTCTCGCGCCGATAAACTCTCAAGACTGAATGGGATCATTGAGTAAAAAAATCAAAGTCGCTGTGATTGGCTTGGGCTACTGGGGTCCAAATGTTGCTAGAAATATCCACTCTCTCGACAACTGCGAGCTAGCCGCCGTCTGCGACCTAGAGAAAGATCGTCTCGACCACGTGAGCCAAAAGTACCCGGGCGCCAAAGCATGCTCAAACGTCGAATCGATCCTGAATGACCGCGAAATCGATGCCGTGGCAATCGCGACGCCACTCCGATCGCACTTCCCTCTAGCACTGGCCTCGCTGGAGGCAGGTAAGCATGTTCTCGTAGAAAAGCCTCTGGCAGCTACGTCCGAGCAATGCGTCAAATTGACTCGGACTGCGGCCGAAAGAGGCCTTATTCTAATGGTCGGCCATACGTTTTTGTATTCTCCCGAAGTGTCTGCACTTAAAGAGGTGATTGATTCCGGGGATTTAGGGACCATCCGCTACATAAACTCTCGGCGACTCAATCTTGGGTTGTTTCATAACGATATCAACGTTGCTTGGGATCTAGCCCCTCACGACATCTCGATTATTCTTCACCTGCTCGGTGAAGCCCCAGTGGGCGTTAGTTGCTGCGGTGCCAAACACGCTGCGCACGAAGTTGAAGACGTGACTACGATGTCTCTGAGTTTCCCTGGCCGGAAAACGGCCATTATAACCAGCAGCTGGATCGACCCAAGAAAAGTTCGAGAAACTACAATCGTCGGCAGCAAAGGCATGGCCGTGTTCGATGATGTTGAGCCTCGAGAAAAAATACGGATCTTCGATGCTCGGGTGGAGCGGCCTCCCCATTACGACACATTCACTGAATTCCAATACGCCTATCATCACGGGGATGTCAGAATTCCCTTTGTTAAGCCTGCAGAGCCACTCCGGAACGAGTGCCAACACTTCTTGGATTGTATCATCAGAGGGATATCGCCTAGGACTCCAGGCGAAGCCGGAACCCAAGTCGTCAGGGTGCTAGAAGCCGCCACCGAATCGTTGAATCTCAACGGAGTCGAAGTTCGGCTGAAAGGGGATCGAAGCGCAGCCTTGACCCCATTGAGGGCCCTCCGACCTTATCATCATTCAAATTCCTTCCTCAAAGTCGGTAATCTTCATTGATCGATGCGGATATGACCGAGATACGAAACTCGCTACAGAGAATCGCTACGGATGTTGATCTGGGAAAGCATGTCCAGTTGTGCGACTTCATAAATCTTTACGGGTGTAGCATCGGCAGCGAAACAAAGATCGGACCCTTCGTGGAGATTCAGAAAGGCGTCCGAGTAGGCCAGCGCTGCAAGATATCGAGCCACAGTTTTATCTGCGAGGGTGTCACCATCGAAGACGAGGTATTCGTCGGGCACGGGGTTATGTTTACGAACGACCCGTTCCCTCGAGCTACCAACCCTGATGGATCTCAGCAAGTCGATAGGGACTGGCAAACCGTCGAAACGGTTGTCGAGAAAGGCGCATCACTCGGATCCAACGCTACAATCCTGTGCGGGATCCGGATTGGAGCGGGGGCTTTGATCGGGGCCGGTAGCGTCGTAACCAAAGACGTTCCCCCGGGAGCGATTGTCGCCGGCGTTCCCGCCCGACCGCTAGCTAAGAAAGCCCCCTAGTGCAGGGCAATGGGAATCGACGTTTTTCTGTTGGTTGCGAAGTGATGGATACAATCGTGATGTCCGACTTATGCTCACACTTGCAAAACCCCACGAACACGCCGCAAAAAATCTTTCAAATAAGCGGGGCGATTCCCTTTACCCTTCTCGTTTCGCGCCGATCACTTACCTTGAAACGCATCCCTGCTCGAATTCTCTTATGTAATTCGCGCTGGATGCTTTCAAAACAGTCTATTTGCAACGCCTTGATTGGAGCTTGAGCTAGCCCAATTGATAGATTTCGGAGCCACGCCCTGGGAAACCAGTCTTGACACCGGGATGGCGGCAGCGTGGCGGAACTCTCGCAAGATCAGGGTTCTTCAATCAGCCACAGCTTGAGCGAAAAATGCAGCCCGCGATGATAAAGACTAAAAATTTGAAAATAGAAAAGCATACCTCGGACGGCAGCGGGCAGTTGGATTGTCTCCCATTTTCCAGTACGCAGGACCAACCCATGAACGTACCTTTGCTGGATCTCAAAGCCCACCACGCTCCCATTAAGGACGAAGTCCTGTCCAAGATCAGCGAGGTTATAGATTGCAACGCCTTCGCCGGCGGGCCCTTCGTCGAGTCCTTCGAATACGCCTTCGCCGACTACTGCAAAGTGGAACACGCAATCGGCGTCGGGAGCGGCACAGAATCGCTGTGGCTCGCCCTACTCGCCCAGGGAATTGGTCCTGGAGATGAGGTCATCACAGCTCCCAACACCTTTATTGCGACTGCCGAAGCCATCAATTTCACTGGCGCTAGGCCTGTCTTCGTAGATATCCTAGCAGACACCTACAACCTCAATCCAGAGCTCATCGAGGAGGCGATCACGCCAAAAACGAAGGCCATCATCCCAGTTCACCTTTTCGGGCAGATGGCGGATATGGATCCGATTCTGGAAATCGCTGAACGGCACGGATTATTCGTCATGGAAGACTCTGCTCAAGCCGTCAGCGCCGATTATAAAGGCAGACGCGCGGGTTCCATCGGTCACTGCGCCAGCTTCAGTTTCTACCCTGGCAAGAATCTCGGCGCTTTCGGTGATGCGGGCGCCATTACGACGAACGATGCCAGTCTGGCCCAAAAAATCCGCATTCTCAGGGATCACGGGCAAGCCAAGAAATACTTTCATTCGAGGTTGGGCTGGAATAGTCGCATGGATGGGATACAGGGGGCCGTCCTGGAACTGAAGCTCAAGGGAATCGACCTGGCCACCGCCAGGCGCCGCAAGGCCGCTTCCCGTTACGGCGAAAAGCTCTCCGCGGTTGAGGGAATCTTCCTACCTAGCGAGAACCGTTCCTGCAAACATGTTTACCATATCTATTCCATTCGCGTGAACAATCGCGACACCTTACTTGAGGCCCTCCTCAAAAGGGGAGTGGGCGGCTCAATCCACTATCCCATCCCTGTGCACCTGCAAGAGGCCTGCCAGAGTCTCGGCTACGAGAAAGGCGATTTCCCGATCGCGGAAAAATGCGCATCCGAGTTTCTTTCCCTTCCCATGTTTCCCGAGATTACCGAGGAGCAAATTTCCTACGTCGCCAATACGTTGAAGGAACTAATTCGGTGAATTGAAAAGGAGTTCCTCGAAAGGAGATAAATCAGTACGCTCCCTCCTTGAATTCTCGAACGAGCCGCTAAGGCGAAAAAACGCATAAAACTACCCGAGCTTCACCTGAAACAGGAGCTAGCTTTTTAGCTCCACCGTAATTTGACCATAAAATCAAGTTTGGGCAACCTTCTCGCAACCAGCCATTCGCCACCCGCAATCAACCGTTTTTAATCCACTCGATCGGCCCGAATGGAACACCCAAATCGCTCGCTTCCCCCAAGCGTCAATCTTCCATAGTTCTGCCTGGATTCGAGTCCTTCGAGATTCTTATGGCTTCACCCCTCTAGCGATCTCTGTTCAAACGGAAACCGATCAGCCAGCGGCCACCCTTGTCGCCATGGAGATCGACAGCTGGCTCACAGGAAAGCGCGGAATCTCTCTGCCCTTTACCGATGCCTGCGAGCCGCTCTACCAAAATCCCGATTCGCTTCGATGGCTTATCTCCGAGACCCGAGCCCTTGCTTTAAAACGCCATTGGGGTTTCATCGAACATCGCAGCGGCGACGGGTTCCCAACCGTAGAAAAGCCCTCGATCAGCTATTACTCGCACACGCTGGTCCTCGTCAAAAACACCCAAAAGCTATTTCAACAATGCAGCGCATCGACCCGACGAGCTAAGCGCAAAGCGGAGAAAGCAGGCCTAACTGTCGCTCGTTCGCAATCCCTAGAATCCCTCGCTGCATACTACCGCCTACACTCCCTTACCCGCCAGCGCCACGGATTGCCCCCCCAGCCCTGGCGCTTCTTTGAGAGCCTACATAGGCACGTCATCTCGCCCGGCAACGGCTCCATCTTCCTTGCCCTCGATCAAAACGCTCGCCAACCCATTGCTGGAGCCGTTTTCCTTCACCAGGGGTTGAACGCTCTCTACAAATTCGGCGCCTCCGACCACCGATTCCAACTACAAAGGCCTAGCAATCTCGTCATGTGGAAAGCCATCGAATGGCTGGCCCAAAACGCCTACCAAAAGCTAGACTTCGGACGCACCTCTTTGGGCAACGAGGGCCTCCGCCACTTCAAGCGTGGCTGGGGGGCGAGTGAAAAGACCGTGTCCTACTACCGAATCGACCCGAAATCCAATCGCATCGATATCCAAAGCGACCAAACAAACGGCTGGCATATTCGCTTTTTCAGAGCCCTGCCCATTCCATTGGCCCAACTCGCCGGCCAACTACTCTATCGGCACGTTGGATAATCGAAGCGATTAGCGGCCGCCAACTAACGCCTCATTTGTCGATGCCAAATACCCGAAGCGAATTCCACAACTCGCCCCATCCGGTCTCCAATATTTAACAAATCCTTTTTTCGGACGAATATGGAAGAAGTATAACGAATTCCATTTCCATCCGTACGGATATCCTCTAGAAAATCTTTGGATAGTTCAGTAAATCCTAGTCCAACATCGCAATCCAATTTATTAGCTATGCAACATCCCGATCTAGCTTCCAAGCCCAGCAGCATAACGCTCAACGACGTTCTATATATTCTTTTCAAGCATAAGATAAAGATAGTTCTTTTCGCTGCGCTGGGCATCGTCTCTGCCGGGGCTATCTACGTGCTCTATCCAAAGAGTTATGCCTCTCAAGCTCGGCTCTTCATCCGCTACGTCGAACAGGGGAAAACGCCACGTTCCGGGGAGGACGAAACCCGAATTACAACTCTGGAGACCCGCGGCGAGTCGATTATTAACTCGGAGCTGCAGATCATCACGAGCATGGACCTGGCCTATCGCGTGGCCGAGAAGCTTGGTCCGGGCCAGATTCTTGGCGACTCCGCTCGGAACTTCGACCAAGACGCGGCGGCTAAGGAAATCCAAGACGCGATCAAGGTTAGCATCCCAAATCGTAGCACGGTTATTACGATCGACTACTCCCACCCCAATAAGGAGCTGGTTCGACCGATTCTGCAGGAGCTTCTTGATGGTTATCTCACCAAACATCTGGAAACGCGATCAGCCGGTTCTTTCGATAGCTTCGTCAACGAGCAAGCGGAGCAGTACCGGTCTAGACTGGGACGGACCGAGGAGGAACTGCAAAACGCCCTCAAGCGGGCTGGCGTTATTTCGCTGGAAGAATCTAAAGCTGACCAAAACGCCAAAATCGCCGCCATTCAAGGCGCCTTGCTGGATTCCACTGCTGAGCTAGCTTTGCGCGAATCGGTTGTAAACGATATCGGCAAGCTCGAGTCTACCACCTCGGACCCTGCTGACGAAACGAAATACGAGACCGCTCAAGGCCAGTCCGTCGATCCTGGCGTCCTGCGAACCTACGCGTCGCTCCAAGCTCGCCTTGACGTGCTGAGGCGTAACGAGCAAGACCTCCTGACCCGCTACACGCTCGAAAACCCGTTGGTGCAAGGCGCCCAAACTCAGCTAGCTGAAATTCAGGAGCGCATCGAGGAACTCGAAAATGACAATCCTCTGCTCGGGCAAACCGTTGCCGCAACGTCTACAAGCCGGGGCGTCGGCGCTCGGAACGCTACCCCAGACCTGAACTCAGCGAAACTCCAAGTCGTCGCCCTGAAAGCGAAGATCAAAGTGCTTGAAGAGCAGTATGCGCAGATTCGGCGAGACGCCGAGAGGGTGGCTTCCGTGGAGACCGAGATCCTGGACCTGCGACGCCGCAAGGAAATCGAGGAACAGAACTACCGCTATTTCTCCGAAAGCCGCGAACAAGCCAAGATCGACGAAGCTTTTGGCGCGGGCCGGGTCAACAATATCGGCATCGTGCAAAGCCCGACAAACGCCTATTGGGACAATGAGCCAACACTGAAGCTCGCTGGTGGAGCACTGGCAATCTTCACAGGAATTGGGCTCGCTTGGGCTTTCCTAATGGAACTCTTCTTCGACCAGACGATCAAGCGGCCAGTTGATGTCAAACGCAGCCTCGACATACCCCTCTTCCTCTCCATCCCCGATATGAAAAGCCGAGCGTATCGCGATATGCTGAAAAAAGTTGGGGAGCACAAGATCCTCCAACGGGCTAGGCGAGCCAAAGCCAAGCCCTCTAAAGATAGCTATCGGCCCAAATCGCCTACTTTGATCGCCGCAGCCAAGGCGGAACCTGATCGCTACGGTCCAGCCGCGGTCGCCGCCAAGGAGGAGTCCACGGAGGCCAGCCCCTGGGATAGTGAACACGAGCTTCATCCCTACTTCGAAGCTCTCAGGGATCGGCTTATAGGATTTTTTGAAGGGCGGGGGCTCACGCACAAGCCGAAGCTCGTTGGCCTCACCGGTATAGGCAGCCAGCCCGGTACCACATCGGTTGCCGCTGGCCTCGCTGGTACCTTATCCCAAACCGAGGAGGGCAACGTGCTCCTGGTCGATATGACTTTGGGGCGAGAGTCCGCTCAGCAATTCTACAAGGGCGAAGCCGTCAACAATCTGGAGCAGCTACTTGATGAGCGTGCTATCAAAGACGAGCGGCAATCCCGCAAGTTGGTGGTAGCCGCCGAAGGGAGCAACGGATACAAACTGCCCAAAATTCTTCCCAACCGTTTCAACGACCTTGTGCCCAAGCTGAAGGCTAGCGATTTCGACTATATCATTTTCGACATGCCTGCGGTCAGCCCCATAAGCGTCACGCCCCGCCTCGCCAGCTTCATGGATGCCGTTTTCATTGTCATAGAATCCGAAAAAGCTTCCAAAGATGTGGTAACGCGGGCCACGGAACTGCTTCAAAAAACCAACAATAACATCGGGGCCATCCTCAACAAGACCAAGACCTACGTCCCCAAAAAGCTGCAAGAGGAGTATCTGGGAGATCTTTGAGAACGGAGATCGGAGAGCAGAAGCCAGAATCCGGCCAGGGCTGGGCCGATAAGCCTTAGACTACGCTACGGCTCCATCTTATTCAAAACCAACCTGGGATTAGCTAACGGAAGTCTGTTATCTGTAGGCTAAAGCTACTTACATGATAATTCGCTCTGCCGAGGACTTAGAAGTCTACAAGAAGGCTTATTCTCTTGCTATGAATATATTTGTTATCAGCAGCAGCTTTCCATCTGAAGAGCGCTATTCACTTACCGACCAAATCAGAAGATCATCGAGATCTGTT
>CAYOLG010000062.1:0-4396 GCA_964404745.1 uncultured Opitutaceae bacterium | reverse complement strand
TCCGCCCTCCGTCCTCCGTCCTCAACCCTAAATCGTCGCTTCGCGACCTCTGCATTCTCCGCGGTTGATCAATCTTCCGATTTTCAAATCTTCAAATATTGCGATCTATAATCACCCATCACCTAATCTTCAATTTGGGCTCAGTTACACGGTCCGAGTCTCTTAAGTTTGACATTTTGCGCGCCAAGAGAGCCTGATCGAGGCGTGAAAACGGTATCCGTGAGAGAAATGAAGGCAAATTGGGCTGAAATCGAACGTCAGATTGCCCAAGGCGAGACCTTCGAGGTCCTGAACCGCGGGAAGCCCTCGGTGCGTCTGGTAGCGGCACATCCAGGTAAGATCCTGAATTGGAGTTCTCATTTGGATAAGGCGATCACCAGCGAGGGCGATTCGGGAACCGACACGGTGCTGGAGGAGCGAAAAGGGCGCTGGTGATCTATCTAGATACAAGCGCCCTCATAAAGCTCTACCTCATCGAATCGGGCTCGGAGGAACTCGATCAGGTTGTCGTCTCCCAAGACGAGCCTCTTCCCATCTGGGAAATACAGGAAGCCGAGCTTCACAACGCCTTCCGATTAAAAGTCTTTAGAAGCGAGATTAGCGAGGAAGCAGCGAATCAGCTGGCGATGAATTTTCGGGAATTGAAACGAAAAGGATTCTATTAAACGCCCGATCTAGATCGCTTCGAGCTCATCCCTACTTTCCACCAATTCAGCCGCCACACGCAGACACTCGGCTGCCGGACTCTCGATATCCTGCACGTCGTTTGCGCCCATCTCATCGAAGCCGACACCTTTATCAGTTATGACCAACGTCAATGCCGACTCGCCGAAAAGGTCGGATTGACCGTAAAAACCCCACAGAAACGCGGTTAGATAATCTTCGATTCGAAATTTTGCTACGCTATTCATGTATGACCCCGACTCGTCGGTGGCTACGCCAAGGCTTCGTCGATCCGCGATCAGCAACAGCAATCAGCCGCAGGCTACGTCCTCCGACTTCCGCCCTCGGTCCTCAAAACCTCTGCTCTCCGTCCCCTGGCCCCTTAGCTCCGAGACCATGCTCAGACTCAAACTCTACTACCATGCCAAGCCCTTTTTACCTTGGCGCTTACGCATGGCGACTCGGCGTTTTTTTGCCAAACGTAAGCGTATCCGTTACTCCGGTTCTTGGCCGATCGATCCCCTCTCCGGCTCCGCCCCGGAGGGTTGGAAAGGCTGGCCCAGCGGTGCCGCATTCGCCTTCGCCCTTTCCCACGACGTCGAAACCCAGATCGGCTACGACAAGCTGGATAAGCTTGTTGAGATTGAGGAGCAGCTCGGATTCCGATCAGTTATCAACTTCATCCCCGAAGGCGAGTACCGCGTAAGCGAGAAACGAATACAAGAGCTGAAAGACCGCGGGTTCGAAGTCGGGGTGCACGGCCTCTGTCATGACGGCAAGCTCTACAACAATCGAGATACCTTTCAACGCCGCGCCAAACGGATCAATCAGTATCTGAAAAATTGGGGCGCAACTGGATTCCGATCTCCCCTCATGCATCACCGGCTCGACTGGATCCATTCCCTAAACATCTCCTACGACACCTCCACCTTCGATACCGACCCCTTCGAGCCCCAACCCGATGGTGTCGGAACCATCTTTCCGCTCTGGGTCGAGCGTAAGATCGCGAATCCCGAATCGCTGACCGCAAACCAAGAAAATCAGATCGGCGATCAGCGATCAGCGATCAGCGGTGGCAATTCAAAAAAGCCCAATGGTTACGTCGAACTACCCTACACCCTCCCTCAGGACTCCACACTCTTCCTTCTCCTCCAAGAATCTAGCAACGCAATTTGGAAAGAGAAGACCGCATGGATTGCCAAGCAAGGCGGCATGGTCTTTCTCAATACGCATCCCGACTACATCGATTTTGTAGGCAACGGAAACGCTTCCAGCTTTCCCATTAGCTACTACACCGACTTTCTGAAACACGTCAAAGAGACCTACGCCGGCCAATACTGGCACGCCACGCCCGACAAAGTCGCGAGCTACTTCGTCGGGCTTGGCGATCGCTAATCGCTAATCCCTTATCGCTAATCCTGTTTCACACCAGATTGAAGCCACACACAGCAGCAGCCCTCAATACATCGGACAACCATTCCAACCGAGCCCTTACCTCTACACCGATAGTCCATTAGAGATTAGCCATCAGTGAGTTACGCATACCTCGATTAAAGATCAGAGATAAGCCATTAGCGATTGCCCTTGTGCCTCAATATAACTCATTCGAAGAGCTCCCCATTTGGCAAACCGCTCGCGTAATAACAAAGGAGGTCTATCTTCTTACTGCGACTGGTGAGTTCGCAAAGGACTATGGTCTTAAAAACCAAATTCAAAGAGCATCAGTTTCCATCGCTAGGAATATCGCCGAAGGGTTTGAGAGACGTTCGGACAAGGAGTTCGCTCAATTCCTCAATATTGCCAAAGCTTCCTTAGGAGAAGTTCGAGCTCAACTTTACTCAGAGAGTGTCTAATAAATCAGAATGCGCGTCGCAGCAGGCATTTTTGGCTTTTGGCAAGGCGTGGGCGAGGCGCCAATGCCCGGAGGGCCTTGGCCCTCGGCCGCAACGCAGCCAAAAGCGAAAAAGGACGCTGCCCTAGAGGGTTTTCGCCCAGAGGAGCCTGGCGCTGCGTTAAGCGCATGGGGGATAGCCATGCCATGGATACCCACCCATGCCCACGCCTTCCAGCAGGCTCCTCTGGGCGAAAACGACACATATTCTGATTTATTAGACACTCTCTTAGAGTTAGACATTGGCTACATCTCTGAGGACACACAGCGGCAACTGAATGACGACCTGAAAGAACTAGCCGCTCAGATTGCTGGATTTATTAACTACCTTAGAAGTGACCGCTAAACCAACCTGAGTTCAGGGAAGAGACTCCTAGCAGCATTCAACCCCTCCGATTTGCGATCAGAGATTAGAGATAAGCGATATCTCTCCATGATTAGATTAAGGCACAAACTATTCATCCAAGGCCTCCGCCTTTTCGACCAGGCGGCCCTTGCGTTGAGCCTGTTCATAACCGTGGCCATCGCCAAAGGAGTCCAGTCCTGGCCGCAGGTTTACATTGTATTTCAGCGCGAATACAAACTCATCGAGTCCCTCGCATTAATCGCGATTTTAGCGGGCTGGTACGTCATCTATAATCGCTTCGTCCAGTACAATACCAATCAGTTTATCCCCCTACTAAAGCAGCTTTGGGTCCACGTAAAAGCCAGTACGACTACAGCCTTTCTTGTCCTGCTAATTAGCGTTCTCTTTGAATTCGAAACCCTTAATCTTAAATCCATAGCCCTATTCTGGGCCCTGAATATCGGTCTGGGCAGCTCCTTTCGGCTTTTTCTACGCTTCGCCCTAGTCATCACGGCCTTCTCCGAATCGAGTCGCCGCAATATCGTCATCGTCGGAACCGGCAAGGAGGCCAAGGCGATTTCGAAAGCGATTTTAAATCGAAAAGAGCTTGGGTATCAAATCCGCGGGTTTATCTCAGTCGACTCAGAGGGTACCGACTTGGATGAGACCAAAGTCATTGGCTCCCTAACCGATCTTCCCAGGATTCTGGAGAAAGAGAAGGTAGACGAAATTGTAATCGCCGTTAACCTAGAGGAAAGCCTCGCCAATGTAATGCGATTCAAAATCCTAGCGAATGCTATTGTTTACGGCAAGGACCTAGGATTAGTAGTCCGCTTATTTCCCGGCGATAGCTTAGGGAGTATTATCGATAACCTTGGAGTCGAGACATTCGAAAACCAACAGGTCGTCACCCTCTTTCGTGAGAGGCATGTCCTCCAATTGTTAGTCAAGCGTGTCATAGATGTCGTTGTTTCCGGAATCATGCTGATTCTACTGAGCCCGCTATTTATTATCTTGGCCATCGCCATCAAACTCGATAGCCCTGGCCCGATATTATTCGCCCAAGAGCGCGTGGGCATGAACAAGCGCAAATTCAAGCTCCTTAAGTTCCGCTCCATGGTGGTCAATGCCGAGGATTTAAAGAAAGCCCTCGCCGATCAGAACGAGGTCGACGGACCCGTGTTCAAGATCAAGAAAGACCCCCGCATAACCCGAGTCGGACGCTTCATTCGTAAAACCAGCATCGACGAACTCCCCCAGCTCTGGAACGCCTTCATCGGAGATATTTCGCTTGTCGGCCCACGGCCGCCTCTCTTCAGCGAGGTCGATCAGTACGAATGGCTTTTCCGGCGCCGCATATCCGTTAAACCCGGCATCACCTGTCTGTGGCAAGTCAGCGGCCGCAACGAGCTTAGCTTCGATGAATGGATGGAACTCGACAAGCGATACATAGAAAACTGGTCCATCTGGCTCGACCTCAAGATCCTCCTCATGAC
>CAYOLG010000061.1:0-19874 GCA_964404745.1 uncultured Opitutaceae bacterium | reverse complement strand
TCTTTGTTGAAGTGGTAGGCCAATCCAGCATTACCATCCGCGAACAGCTGCTCTAAAGAGAAATTGAATACATTGAAATTCTCACGCTCGTTCTTGTTGGGGCCGTCGATGAGAAGATTGCGAAAGTCGAACAGCGTATCATCGGTGATGTGCTCGTTGACGTAAAAGCTGCGCGTTTCCGATTTCAGGTTTCCGTTCTGGTCGCGAGGCTCGCCCAGCATATTGTCGTATAACTGCTCTACCCCACGGACCGTTACGAAAGACTGGAAGCGAACCCCATTGGCGGGATCGGGCCCGTACCTGTTGTTTATTATTGGCGTGAAGGCCTCTTGCCCTCCCGGCAAAGCCCCGCCAGGGGTCGATTGATCGGGATCCGAATAAGCGGCCGCCGCTTCGAAAGTAAAACCAATGGGCCCGAAGTACAGATTGTCCACATTGTTGCCTTCCTCATCATAGAGGAATAACTGGAAATTCTCGTGGGGGTTGTGGGTCGGCTTGGCCAGACCGTTAGGGGCCACGTCGAACCAGCGCGTCACCATATCCTGAGGCGGCAGGGTACGCGGACGGTTGGCATCGATCTCCCCGAGCTCATAGGAGGCCCGTAAAGTGGTGTTTTCCAATGGCCGGTACTCGGAGGTGATGAAAATGCGCTGATCCTCTTCAAAAGCCGGGTCTTGCTGGTACTTTCGATCTTTGAACAGCGTCGCCACCCGAACGGATAACTGGTCCTCTATGAGCACCTTCTCCAGGTCAATGGATGCCCGCGTAGAATCGTAGCTACCGTATTGCAAGACCACTTCCCCATGATCGGAGAACAACGGGCGTATCGTATTGTTGTTGATAATGCCTGCAGGACTGCCCAGACCGAAGAGGATGGCGTTGGCCCCGCGATTGATCACCACGCGATCCGTATTATAAGAATCCAACGGCACGATGGTGGAAAAGTAGTCGCGCGTCAGGTCGGCCGCCGCTAACCCGCGGATGCGGGTATTGGTCGATGGGCGCTTGAATTGATCGTCCGTGATAGCTCCCACCGTGGAACCGCTGTTGGGATTGGCGAAATTGCCGCCGATACCGGGGACCTCAGTGTTAGCAGTGTAGACAAGCAATTCGCGAAGGTCATCGGAATTCGTGTCCTCCAGAAATTGCTCAGTGATGACGCTCACCGTCGAAGCAACATCCCTCAACGGCGTATTCAGACGCGTGCCCGCTAGGGATGAGGTGGCTCGATAGCCTTCTTGGTCTGCGGCATCAACCGTGAATGGGGAGAGCTCATAGAGATCGTTGTCATCTTGCGAGAGAGCGATTGAGGCGCTCCCAGCGATGGCCGCAGCCAACGCGAATAGGCGCGTACGCCGTGAGGGAATAGAACCTACGTTCATTTTAGTGTGGGGTTGGGTTAGTTGAGTTTGGGAATAAAAACCGAAGGAAAGCAAATTAGTCCAACGGGGTGTCTGGTCTTAAACACCTATTTGTAATATAACTAGTCTTACAAATTAGCTATAGTATAATAATTCTGATCTACTATCTGAATTCGGCAATACCGATTTTACGCAAAACCAGTTTAAATTAGACACCATTCCAGAGAAAAATCTGACCAATCGCGGCGTAAAGCCGCTCTTATACCACTTAGGAAAAGGAATGAGCCTATGGCGCGAGTCCAGAATCAAGCAGCGCAAGGCGGGCGAGGCCTTGCGACACGAGTGTCGGATGGCCTTGCCTAACGCCGCGAACTTGAATCTGGACCGCATCCCAATAGGGACGGGCGTGAAATCGTCTGCAGCGGTGTTGTTTGGCCCCGTCCTGGCCTCAGGGCGCGGATCGCGAATTATTGGACACTCTATGAAAGAGACTCGCTTCCAAGCAATCGGAGGACTGAGCCAGTCCTCCCTACCCTGTTTGCAGGATGGTAGGGAGGACCGGCCCGATCCTCCGAAGAAGTAGCTTTATCTCTATCTGCAGGCAGGATGCCTGCGCTACCCTTGGGGGGCCGCGCTAGCCAAAGAAAAAGCCCTCTCTCGTATTCGAGAGAGGGCTTTGTTATCGAAAATAAATTACTCAGTTCGCTGGTTCTAAATGTCAGTCGAGACTGAGAAGAGGAAGGACCGTGGTCGGCTGAATGCCCCGCGGGAACGAGCAAAGAACTCGTCCGTCAAATTGTCGACATTCAGACCGAAAACCACCTCACGCCCTCCGATATCAGCCGGATAGCGAATAAACGCGTCTACAGTCGTGTAGCCATCTTCGAAGACCAGAGCGTTGACCGGCGTTCCGAATTGCTGGATGGGACCGTCGGCCCAGACAATGCCCCCTCCAAAACGCAGGCCTTGAAGGGAACCTTCGCTAACCGTGTAGCTATTGAAGAACGTTACCCGGTGAGGCGTCGCCCCTTCGAGCCGAAGACCTTCGAGCTCAGGAGAAATCGCTCCCACTACCCTGCCGTCGATATAGCTGTAAGCGAAAGTCATGGTCCAGTTATCGATCGGGTTGGCGAAAAGCTCGATCTCGATACCCTCGCTCTCATCGCTGGTTATGGCGGTGTCCGCCATAAACGTGACCGGATTAAAATCGCTGCGCACAACATTATCCTTCTGGATATTAAACAAGGCAATCGAACCGCTGAGACGGCCATCGTAAAGGTCGACGAACTTCAGGCCGGCTTCAATGGCATCACTCGTCTGAGGAGCGAAAAAGTCGCCCGTATCCGGGTCGACCGCTCCATTGGGTTCGAATGCGTCTGCCAAATTAACGAAAACGCTCATGGTCGGATTGATACGATAGACGCCTCCTAGCTGGAAGCTGGAATCGCTAATATCAATGGGTCGACCCCGCGCCCCTCCGCCAAGAGCAATCGAATTCTGCTCGATTGACGTGTGACGAATGCCCGCCAGAATATTGAAACGCTCTTCATCGCCAAAATAAATGTTGTCGGTAGCGTAAAACGTATCCACATCCTGGAAACTGCGATCCGCATCATTAGTGCGAATTCCAAAGGCCCGGATTTCTTCGGTGCTTAAGCTTCTTTCTTCCCACGGTTTTACCCCAGCAAGAACTTCGTCCTTGTACAAGAAACGGCGTAGAGTCTTGCCGGTACGAACCTCTAGATCATCTAAAATGGCCGCTTCATTGGCCCGCGTTGCCCGCAATCTGTAAGTACCTCCTTGGTAATTGGTCGACTCGGATCTTCGAATACCAAGCAGCAATTGATGCCTCGTTTCTCCCGCGTCGAATTGAATAATATCATTCAGCGTATGGACTTCGTCGCGAGCTCGATTGTTATCGACCGAATAGTTGGCATCGGATCGTCCATCCGACGCTCTAAAGGTGTTGAAAGCCCGGAAGTTAACAATGTTATCGGTCTCGTAGAAATTGTATTTGTACTGCAGATTGTTGTTATCGTTTATCCGAGCCCGATATCCAAGGGTAAGGTAATCCTGCTCGATCCGGTAAAAGTTATCCTGCGTCATGGTCGTGAAATTTTTCGGAACGAAGGAATTATTATAGCGGGCCCGGGCTTCTCTAATCTGCCGGACAGTATCGTCGGTGTCGCCATCGCCATTGAGATCCGTCGCCCGCTCTTCGAAACCGAAAGTCGACCGCTGGGAAGGGATTCCCTTTTCCTCATTGCCAGACACCAAGAAGGTGAAAGCCGAATTTTCTGTTAACGCATAGTCTCCAGCAACGCCGAGGAACGATTGCTGTACCCCATCAATGCCATACCAGCCATCACGTTCGCGGTGGTCGCTGAGTATGCGCAAGCCAAGTCTGTCATCCATGGCTCTAACGGTATAGTCCGTTTGAGCCTGGAGCCAGCCATGCTCCCCTCCCTTGAAGGTCACCCTACCGCCTTCCTGGGCCCGAGGCGTTTTTGTGATAACGTTGATTAGTCCTCCAGGATCGGATTGACCATAAAGCGTGTTCGGGCCCTTGACCACTTCGATCCGGTCGATCATCTGGGTGGGCACCCAAGTTCCCGCGCTGACGCCGTCAACCAGATTATTCCGGTTGCGAAAACCGCGGATCGAAAAAGTGGCGGGACGCGGCGAGTTTCCACCTTGACGCGTCGTTTGCGTTATCGACGAGTTGTAATCCATCGCCTGCTCGAAATCGCCAATGGTGCTATCTTCTAGAAAGTCCGATGTAATGACATTGATCGACATAGGAACATTGATCAGGGGCGTATTCAGGCCGGTGCCAGATATTGTACTGGTGGCAGTGTAGCCTTGGGCCGCATCCACCGAGAAGGGATCCAGCGTGTAGGTTTCGTCTCCGGACTGGGCGAAGGCGAATGATGAGATCAGACAAAAGCTGGCAAGAATACCGGCATGCCTCATAAATTTAGGTCGAGGTAATGAGTTCATGTTTGTGAAGGGGTGTGGGTAGTTTTGATGTGAATGCCCGCATGGCCGCGGGCCAATCAAGCTGGGGTTGTGATCCGCTATTAGAATCAAGGATCTTTAACAAAGGCAAAAAGAGGATTATGGTCAATTAAAACACGGTCCCTAAAAAATATACACCCACACGGGTGAGATTCTGGACATACGGCGAACGGAATTCAACAGTGGTGCTATTGGGAATATAAATTAGTACGCGGGCTAAAGCGCCGCGCTACTGTTGAAAGCAACAGCCTCGGCGAAAAGAAAAGCCCTCTCCCGATTGCGGGAGAGGGCTTTGCGATAGAACAATTACTCAAACTAACCTATCAACTACAATTCGGTGGTAAGTGACAAGAGGACCTGGCGAGCCTCATTAGTCGCCGCCCGGGAACGCACGAAAAACTCGTCCGTCGCGTTGTCGATATTGATGCCAACCTCCCAGTCGCGCTCCCCGAAAGTGACCGGGAAACGAGCGAACAGATCGAAGGTCGTGTATCCGTCTTCTGTTACATATCTATTAGCTATGTTTCCAAATTGCGGGATGGGTCCGTCTGCCCAAACGAGACCACCGCCAAAACGGGCCCCTGCCAAAGGTCCGTCTTGCACCGTGTAGCTATTGAAAAGCGTAAAACGGTGCGGTGTGGCTCCTTCCAATGGTAGGCCAGTAGCCACTTCCCCAACCACTTTCGCATCTATGTAGCTGTAGGCTGCGACGATATTCCAGTTGTCGGTCGGGTTGTAGAAGAGCTCGAATTCGAATCCTGTGCTTTTATCATTGGTGATCGCCGCGTCAGACGTGAAGGTCACCGGGTTGTAATCGCTACGACGGACATTGTCTTTCTTGATTTCAAACACGGCTACCGACCCGCTGAGCTTTCCATCGTAAAGTCCGTCAAACTTCAGTCCAGCTTCGATCGCATCGCTTGTTTGTGGTCCTATGAATTCCCCAGTGTCCGGATCAGTCGCGTTTTGCGGTTCAAACGCGTCTGCGATGTTGCCGAAAATGCTTAAGTTTGGATTGATTCTGTAAACAGCTCCCACTTGGTAGTTCGTATCGCTACCTGTGAGTGAAGACGTTTCTGCTCCACCTAGGGCGATCGAACGCTGCTCAACATCCGTGTTGCGGACCCCAAGCAGAAGGTTGAACTTGCCGTCATTAAAGAAGATATTGTCGGTTGCATATAAGGTCGTAATCTTCTGAAAACTACGATCGTTTTGATTCGTGCGAACCCCGAATGCTCTCAGTTCCTCTGCGCTGGCCACATCATCTTCCCAAATGGGTATTCCATTTAGTATGTCCTCTTTATACAGGTAGTCGCGAAAAACCTTCCCTGTCCTCGCTTCGATATCACGAAGTATGGCCGCTTCCGTACCGTTTACGGCGCGGAGACGATGCGTGCCTTCACCGCCTCTGGTGTCCTCAGACTTGCGGGCCCCGAGGAGCAATTGGTGCCTTACTTCGCCCGTATCGAAACTGATGATATCGTTTAGAGTATGCACTTCGTCACGAGCGCGACTGTCATTTAACGACATGTTTGAATTCGATTCGCCGAATTGGTCGAAGGTATTGAACTCTCTGAACGATACTCTCTGGTGTGTATCGTTGAAATTATACTTGTACTGCAAGTTGTGGCGTTGGCTAAAGCTGTGACGAATTCCGAAGGACAAGAAATCATTGTCTGATTCGAAGATGTTATCTGCGGTCGAGGAGACATACTCCTTGGGGATGAATGTATTGTTGTAACGCGTATTAGCTTCTCCAACACCGTCTACGTTATCGAGGAAATCACCGTCACCGTTGAGGTCTGTCGGAATGCGCTCAAAGGACCAAGTTGCCCGCTGAGTAGGGAATCCGCTGATTTCGTTTTTGGCAGTGAGAAAGTCGAAATCGGTGTTTTCCGCCAATTTGTAATTTCCAGAAACGCCGATGAAGTTCGTGCGTTGACCATCGACCCATCTCCAACCGTTGGTCTCTTTATTGTCTGTCAAAATGCGCAAGCCCAATTTGTCGTCCATTGCTCGGACCGTGTAGTCCAATCGCAATTGATACCACTCATTGTTGCCCACTTTTGCCGTTACGAAACCACCCTCCTCCGCTCTTGGTGTCTTGGTGATGACATTGACCAGTCCGCCCGGGTCTGATTGTCCATACAAAGTATTTGGACCTTTCACAACTTCGATTCGGTCTACCATATGGACTGGAAGGTATAGTCCACCCAGCACGCCATCGACCAAAAGGTTACGATTGCGGAATCCTCGGATTGCGAAAGACGAGGGTCTGGTTGCGCCCAAATTATTGCGAGTCGTTTGAGTAATGGAGGTGTTGTAATCCAGAGCCTCAACGAAATCGCCCACAAGGCTATCATCGAGGAAGTCCGACGTGATTACATTAATCGACATCGGAACGTTGATCAAAGGAGTGTTCAAGCCCGTGCCAGAGATCGTGTTTGTCGCTGTATAGCCCTCTGCCGCTGTTACCGTGAACGGATCGAGAGAGTAGGTCTCATCGCCTTGCCCATAGGCAACGGATGAAACCCCATAAAATAGCCCGAAAGCTATGGTGGTTTTTGTGTAGGATACTAGTTGTTTCATGTTAGATGTAGTTCGTATTTATTCAAACAGAGCTACGATTCCTCACATGGGAATCTTAGCTTCCGTTGAAATTCATAGATGGGGACTGACTATCGAAAGGGTTTTAATTAGGTGATAAGCTTAGACGAGCCATGTTGGTCGCTCACGCTGGCAGAATTAGAACAAAAAAAAAAGAAATCTTTATCGGTTGATGGTAAACACTCTTCCTACTGAAACAGTTAAGTCATGATAGCAAGAACGTAAGGTGACGCATCGACTTAAATGTTTCAGTAACTGAGTGTATTGACATTGTCGGGGGTCGCTGGACATACCGCCATCAAGGCTAGAGTGTTTTGAGCAAGAAGAATCTATTAATCATTACCCCAGATCAACTGAGATCGGACTATCTTAGTTGCTTTGGGCATCCCACGATCGAAACGCGGCACATAGACCGGATGGCCCGGGAGGGAGTCTGCTTCGAGAACTGCTACTGTCAATCCCCTCTTTGCGCCCCTAGCCGCATCAGTTTCGCCACGAGTACCTACGTAGGCGAGCACGGATGCCGCAATTATTGGTCCACTATCGATCCTCGGGTACCCAATTTGGTAACCGCTCTCAAAAACGGCGGCTACCGGACAGGGATGTTCGGCAAGAACCATCTGTTTACCTACAACCACCTTCCCGAAGTATGGGACGCCTTTCACGAGGTTTGTTTGGGCAACTACGACAATCATCCGAAATACGAAAAGGCCTTCAGTTCCTTCGAGCTAGAGGAAGACCATCCCTACAACCAAACCGGAAAACTTACCGACGAGACCATCGGCTTCATGGAAGGCAGCGACCAGCCGTTCTTCGCCTGGGTCAACTATCAAGACCCCCACCCGGCTTTCACCTGTCCAGAGCCTTACAAGAGCCTTTTCGAGCCTGCCGATATCCAGATTCCAGAGAGCTTCACTCAGTACGATTCGCAACGACAACCACGTCGCAATGAAGTGTGGCGCCGTCATTCGCAAATGGATACCTGCAGCGAAGACGATGTCCGGGAAGCCATCGCCACCTACATGGGGCAAATCCGCTATGTGGACGATTGCGTCGGCCGGATACTCGACTTTCTAGACCAAACCGGTTTAGCGAAAAACACGCTGGTCGTTTTCTTCTCTGATCACGGGGAGCTTCTTGGCGATTATGGCATGACCCATAAGTTGCCCGTATTCTACGACTGCCTATCCAAGATACCAGTTATCATCCGGCACCCGGAAGGCCACTGGGAGGATCAAACGTTTGCCGGGCTCTGCGAAGAAGTCGATTTAGCTCCTACTATTCTTGAGGCGCTCGGTGTAGAAATCCCCAAGACAATGGTCGGCAAGTCGTGGGTGTCCGAACTGGACAGAGGCATCGACACCGGCAAAGCCACCATCCTTTGCGAAGCCGGCGGCGGCGGGCCAACTACTAAAGAGCCAATTAAGGGACTGGTCATCAAAGCTCCCATGATCCCTACCAGCCTGGGGCCCGGGGCCATGATCCGTAAAGGAGATTGGAAACTCAGTATCTACTTTGACGATCTCGGCGAACTCTATAATCTTTCCGAGGATCCCCACGAGTTGAACAATCGCTACGACGATCCATCTTACGCGGCGATCCAAAACGAGCTCACCCTGGAACTGCTTAGACGCGTAGTCGGCGTAAAAGTTCGCGACGTCGGCATAGAATGGACGGATAAGGCTCATCCAGTAGATCCCCGGTTCGAACCCCCGCTTAAGTTCGAACCAGATCCAATCGGCATAACGGGTTTGGAGCCGTAGGACGCGGGAATACCCAAAATGAATGTTAGCGCCAAACGCGCTACCTCAATTGCGCATTGGCGTCAACTTGAGCGGCAATCGAATGTAGGAGCGGGTTTATCCCGCGATATTGATAAGGGTTTATGTGTGATTATCGCGGGATAAACTCGCTCCTACAGCTCGCGATGAAGGATAATTTCTTTGTCCAGGTCGAAAAGTTTTCATTGTTGGAAGCTCGCTCGCGAGCGAATCAAAAAGGAGCCATCCCAACTAAACAATCGCTCGCAAGCGAGCTTCCAACAATGAATGATCGACGTATATAGAATAAGTTGGCAATAAACCTCAACTGCATCCTCGGGAAACCCATTCACCCCCGCACCTTCAAATAAAACACGACTCTTTCCTCCCCCTCAAGTGAAAATCAGCGTAATCGATTCACTCGTCATTCTTTGCTATTTCATCGGAATCATCAGTCTCGGGCTTTGGATTTCTAGGCGACAAGCCAAAGGTGGCACCGAGTTTTTCCTGGCAGGGCGAGCCATGAAATGGCCCTTCATTGGGGCTTCCCTTTTCGCCACCAATATATCCAGCCAGCAGTTCGTTGGACAGGCGGGACTGGCCTTCGCAGTCGGCATCATCGCAGGCGGTTTCCAACTGGTCGGGGCCTTTTGCTTCATTCTTCTAGCATCGCTTTTCATTCGAACTTATATGGGGCTACGGCTAGCGACTTCTCCCGAGTTTTTCGAAAAGCGCTATAGCGGACGCTGCCGGGTGATTGTCTCCTTCATCAACTTGATGATGATCATCCTCGCCAATATTGCGGCCGCTCTCTACGCCGGAGCTCTCGTCCTCACTCACTTGCTCGGCTGGGACGAGTTGCCAAATGCGGAGCTGCTTTATTGGTGCGCCGTATTCCTGATAGGCATCGCTGCGGGCACCTACACCTTACTCGGCGGGCTGAAAGCAGTCATCTACTGCGACTTCGTGCAAATGATCGTTCTCATGCTCGGCGGCGCCTTGCTTCTCTATTTTGGGATCGGCGAACTGGGCGGCGTCAAAGCGGTTTTCGCCTATAGTTTCGATGGCGAGGGCCAGCCGATGTGGTCACTTTACCGGCCCTGGGACCACCCTTACGGCTGGCTGCCGATGCTCACTGGTGGGCTCGTATTGGGAATTCACGGACATTGCACCGATCACGATTACATCCAAAGAGCCCTCTCCGCAGGCAGTCTCTATCATGCCAAAATGGGAGCCTTGCTTGCTGGCGTATTGAAAACTCTGGCTCTCTTTTTCATCGCCGCCCCCGGAGTCGTGGCCGCTCAACTCTTCCAGGGGCAAGAATTGATCGCCCGCGACAACGCCTACATTAGCCTGCTCACGGAAGTGATGCCGATCGGGCTGCTCGGCCTATGCTTGGCTGGGCTGCTGGCAGCCATCATGTCGAGCGTGGATTCCGGCCTCTGCGCCTGCGGCTCGCTCCTTACGTACGATTTCTTTGCCAAAATCAAAAAAGAAGCCACCGAGAAGGACCTCCTCAAAGAGGGACGCCTGATCATGGTAGTGTTGCTCATGGCCTGCATGCTCATCGCCCCATTCATCCGCAATTTCAAAGGGCTTTTTGACTACCTCCTAGCCGTATGGGCCTTCCTCTCCCCTGGCGTATTCGTAACGGTTATGTTCGGGCTTTTCTATAAGAAATCCACCGAACGAGCAGCTTACTGGACCCTAGTTATCGGCGTCGTTCTCGGATTCTTCTCCTTTTGCCTCCTCAGCTTACCCATTCTATCCGACCTAAAAGAACACCTTCCCATCCTCCTGCAAAACAAACTCAACCTCTCGCCTTGGGTAACCATCGTTTGTGCTACCAACATGTATCTAATGAGCAACTACGGTACCCGAACGGAAACCGACATGGACAAAGCGGAAACGGTAGCGATAGACTCGAAATCCCTAACCATGACCCCCGACGAATCGCGAAACTACAAACGCTTTCTCATCGGACTGTCGTGTTTCTTATTGGCGGTAGTCGCGTTCTTCTCTCCAGTAGTTTTTTAGGGCGAGCTCATTCGCCTGAGATTCTTAACTGGTAAGGCTGCTTGCCCGTCTCGCAGTAGCTCAGCCGGGGCGGAACCCTGAGCAGGCTTTATAATTCCGTTACTGACCATTGCGGCTGCTTGAGGATCAGTCTCCGTTAAGGCTAGGCCCAACATGTAAGGAGCTCTACCTGTTTATCGGTAAAATCTAATCAATTTTTAGCTCAATCGATGATCGCATGACTCGATCACCCCCTAAACGCATCCGAATATCGAAAAGCCTCAGAATCCTAGCCGACGAAGTCGGATCCTTGTGCCGACTTGTCGGCGATCCAGCGACGCAGGAGCGATGTTGATCTACTCCGAACCTTTCACGCATCCGCAACACTGAAACAGTTAAATAAAGGTTGATCGTACGATTAACGATCAACACCCTTTACCCCAGATGCCCCAGAACTATAAGCGCCCTACCCTTAAGGATATCGCTGCCAAAGCGTGCCTTAGCGTGGCTGCGGTTTCCATGGCATTACGCAATAACGCTTCCATACCGGAAGCGACACGGGAGCGAGTTCGCAAGATCGCGGACGAATTGCGCTACACTCCCGACCCCGCCCTGTCGGCTCTGGCCGCCCACCGAAACAGTCTGCGCGTTCGCAGCAATTTCTCCGTAATCGGGCTCATTTCTAATTGGAAAAAACGCGATGGTTGGACCCGATTCCAAAGCGCCCAGGAGGTCATTGAGGGTTCCAAGGCCCGGGCGTTGGAACTCGGATTTACCTTGCAGCATTTCTGGGCTCGCGAAGACGGATTGTCGCCAAAACGGTTTAGCCAGATCCTGAAAACTCGAGGGATCCGAGGCATCATTCTCGCGCCATTCGAGGAGCACAACGACATCTTCGAACTTGACTGGGGGGCTTTTTCAGTGGTCACGATCGAGAAGCCCGCACGGTATCCTCATTTTCATCACATAATACAAAACCAGTACTCGGACTATCTCCTTTGCTGGGAAAAACTGCGTAACCGAGGATATACAAGAGTCGGGCTCGTTGTAAATTCCGACTTAGCCGATCGAGCAAGCCATCAATGGGAAGCCGCTCATAGCTATGCTCAGACGCAAAGCAAAAGCCGCCTGAACCCTATCCCTATATTGAGACTGGGGAAGTCGCGACCAGCCGACACCATCCGCAATTGGCTGCACCGCTATCGCCCCCAAGCGGTCATCAGCCGATGCGACGATTTTTTCGAGGCCGCGGAAGCTGAAGGCATTGCTGTTCCAGAAGAGATCGCCTATGTCAGCCTCAACGTTTCCGATGACCGCCCGAACGTAAGCGGAATCTTCCAGCATCGGAAAACGATGGGGGCAACGGCTATCGATGTCCTCAACAGTTTGCTACAACGAAATCATCGAGGCCTAAACGAGGTCTCCATCGGTACGCAAATAGACGGTTCCTGGAGAAAAGGCGACACCTTGCCCGATCTTCAGCGAGAATCTCCAGCAGATTCACGCCAAACTTCGAAATCCCTCACTGGATCGTAGTCAGGATCATCATACAATTCACCTTGCTTTTCGACTCTACTATTCGGATAACGATCAAAAATGTCTCCTTGCCCAAGCATTCTGGGATCCCCTTGAGCTGTTAACTCTTTTCTAAGTTGATTCCATAGACGGGCCGCGATCGCTTTGTACTCTGCCGATTCCGCCAAGTTGTTCGCACAGTGTGGATCAGACAGGATATCATAGAGCTATTCGGCGGGACGCTTTCCGAAAGACAGATCAAAGTAGCCATAGTCAGGATCGCCTACCCCCAAATTCGTCAAATAGCTTTTCGTTGGCGAGTTGTAAATTTCCGGTATCCATACTCCGAATCTCCAGCAGGCCAACGATGCGGCGTGAAGTTTCTAACGTATAGATATCGATCGTTTCGCAGGGCCCGAGGGGGGTGACCAACGGAGATAAGCTCGCCGTCAACGCGACCGATGTCGTGCCGCTCTTTGCCTAGCAGTGTGTAGTTCCGACTAGGATCTATCCGTTCATCCGATTCGCTCAATAGAGCGTAGAGAGAACTGGAGTCGGTCATCTGCTCGTGGATAGGCATCCCGGCCGCCTCTAGCAGCGTGGGCGCCACGTCGGGGAAGGTAATGAAGTCTGTAACGACTCGTCCCGGTTTGACGATACTCCCCCATCGGGCCGCTAGAGGCACCCGAAACCCCTCATCGTATATCTGCCCTTTGACTCGAGGGAAAGGCATACCATGGTCCGATGTAGCGATGACTAACGTATCTTCCAGCAAACCTCGTTCTTCGAGCAAATTCAACGCTCTCCCAATATGGGTATCGTACCATTCCACCTCGATAGCGTAGTCAGCCAGATCGCGTCCATCCTTTTTCCAGGAATCCTACTCGTAGCCACGATAGCGCTCCTTGGTTCCTAGCCAAAAGCAGATAGGCTGGCCTTCCGGGCGCGCATCCAAGAAGACTTCGAAATTGCCCGCGTAGTCGATGCGATTGATTCCTTTGTAGGGGGTCCAATAATACCTTGTTATAAGGATGACCAGCCGGGTTATCCCGATCATCGTGGCTACCCCAATGGACTCCTTTATAAACGCCCCGACCCCAGCCTTTGCCCGTGAAAATAATAAAGTATCCATTTTCCTTTTACAGATACGGATAGAACGCCACTTGTCTGGAAAATATGGATTGTGATTAATCGTCTCCTCCAGCTTCCAGGAGTAGCGATCCGCTACTGTACAGGCTCTAGCTGGAGCGCATTTGGGATTGCAGTCGTACGCGTCGGTAAAAAGGACTCCCTCGTTGGCGATTCAATCGAAGTTAGGAGTTTCCACATAGGTAATGCCATGCATCGACGTGCTGTCACGCGAGGCATCATCGGTAATGATGAATAAGACATTTGGTCGGGTCGTCTCGCCTCGCCGGTTCAAGCGGCGCCGATTGAAAAAAGCAATAGGAGTGATCGAATCATTACTATTTGAGTCAGAATGGATCGATGATATTAGATGTAAGTAAGAAGGCTAATAGGCGCTTTTCATTCTCATTAGGAAAACCGCTTCAACCGCCCCAGCTATCCAGTGTTCACCAAACCGAGTTTGAGTAAACAACCCATTTCTCTGGATAATCTAGCTCCACCCCTGCTCGAGGACGCTCTTAGACCTGTTAGGCGCTGCCCTGCTCACACGAAGTCCAATCACGGTCCCCTCAATCTCCAATGCGGGGACCGCCTTCGCATGCGGGTTTGCTAGTCCGCAACTCGGTCGCTAGGGCCCATCGAACCTCCTTCTCCGCTTCGCATTTCTCTGAAAGGACCATAGAACGATTCTAGCTATTTCGAATTTTTCCTGTTTGAAAAATACCTGATATTTGAAGCGTTCGCTTTGACACCCCTTTTGAATCCGAGAGGCAAGCCTATGCCCCCGCTCCAACCTGTTCCCCGACCCACTACTCCATTCAATTCGGACGCAGCCCTTCAAGCCCAGGCATTTGGGGAGCGGATAACCTGGGCAAGGATATCGAAGCTGGTCCTGCGGACGCCTTAGCCAATCGAATCAAGGCTGCCGACCCTGATTACGTTTACGCGCACATGGGCAAATGGCATGTGGCGTGGGAGCCTTCCGAGCTCGGGTATAATATCGATGAATACGGTGATGGGCATGACCCTTATGCCCCAAACGGAGAGGACCGGAACAATCTGGATTCCCTCGACCCCAATGATCCTCGTTTCATCTTCAGCTCAACCCGGAAGGCGAATGCCTTTATGCAAGAGCAAGTACAGGAAGGAAATCCTTTCTATTCGCAGATTCTTCATTACGCCAACCATCTTGCCTATCAAGCTCTCCCCGAATCGATCGAGAAGTACAAGACCCTCTACGCCAAAGACGCCACTCCCTATCAGAATGATCCCGTTTAGGCGGCGATGAACGAAAACTTGGAAACGGGAATCGGGATGGTACTGGACAAGATTGACGAGCTCGGCATCCGAGACAATACCTATGTCATTTATACCGCGGACAATAGATACGAGAACAAACACGATTTCCATAAACCCGTCAACGAGCGCGGCTACTACAAAACCTATCCGCAGCGTAGCCACAAATTTCACGTGAGTGAAGGCGGGATCCGGGTACCCTTTATCGTCCAAGGTCCCGGTATTCCATCAAACATCCATTCAGAAGCTCCCGTCGTCGGCATGGACCTATTCCCTACTATTTTGGATATCATCGGAGGAAATCAGCCCATCCCCCAGAAAGTAGAAGGCGGATCGCTTTTAGCCCATTGGCAAAGCGGCGGACGACAGTCGATCGAGAGACTAGATCCCTTTCTCGTATTCAAATATACCAAGCCCAACAACAGGCATGACCTAGCCATCATTTAAGCAAGTGCAAAACTGATCAAGGATGCCGATTCGGACGAGATCTTTCTTTACGATCTAAAGAACGATATTGGGGAACGCCAAAACTTGGTCCGAACCCAGCCCGAAAAAGCGAACAAGCTCTGCCAGAAAATGACCGCCTGCTTTCAACGATTCGGCTGGGACGAAAACCAAATACCAGAACCCCCGAAAAGTAGAGCGGACAGAAATTAGCCTAACAGCAATATCACGCTCACAACACCATCATTTGTGCAGTAAAAGTGATCACGTGATCAGTTTCACTGCACAACTCTAGTCCAAGCAGAGCGGCACTCCTAGCAAGCCCGCGTCGGCATGCAAAATACAGCGCCGATGCACGCTACGTTTCGATGACAAGCCGTTACTGCCGTTGACTGGCGGCCATCCGCTGCTTGCCCGCAAGCTCCTGACGAAAGTCCTTCAGTCGTCCGGCGTGCTCAGGGTTGCCCGCAAGATTTCGCTTTTCATCCGGGTCCTTTGTCAAATCGTAAAGCTCTTCTCCATCTGGCCATTTGCCGTAACGCCAGTTTTGATCTCTCAAGGAATAGCCAAGGTTCTTGCCACGAGACACCACGCAGTAGGCATAGTCTCGCTGGCCTAAGCCTTCTGGTTCGGCCAGCAGCGACCGAAGCGAGTAACCCTGCAGATGGTCTGGGACCTCCAGCCCTGCAAGATCGGCCAAGGTTGGGAAGAGATCGATCAGTTCTACCATCGCTTCCGAGCTTGCACCACCTTTTGACAATCCAGGAGCCCTAATCATGAACGGAACCTTGGCCCCGATATCGAACAAGGATACCTTTCCCCAGAGGAAGTGGTCCCCGAGATGAAATCCATGATCGGAGGTAAAGACGATGATCGTATCTTCCCAGCGACCGGATTTCCGCAAAGCATCCAAAACTAATTCAATCTGCGTATCGACGAATGTTATACAAGCATGATATGCTTGCATGTATTCGCGACGTAGAGCGTCGTTTTCTTCGCCTAGCTCGAACCCAAAAGCGCCATAACGATTCGATTTAGCTGTGGCGGGCAAACTTTCCCACAAGTCTGGATCGTCAGCTTCGTAGACAATCTTTTCCACCGGATACTTGTCGAAATACTTGTCGGGAGCCAGAAAGGCCACGTGGGGCTTGTGAATTCCTAGGGCAATGAAGAACGGTTTTTCTCCGTAGGCCTCGTCCTTAAGCCATCGAGCGACCTGTCGGGCATTCTTTCCGTCTTTGTGCTGCTCGTCCGCAAGACCGCTTCTACCATATCCCGGAGGCGTTTGCGAATCGAGACCGACCATGACTTTCTTACTCAGTTCTCGCCAAGCTTTGCGATTAGCGGGCTTTTCCACCGATCCCCGCTCAGCCTCGAACTTCTTTCTGGCGGCGGAAACGACCGGCAGCTCGTCATTTGCGAATCGAATATGCTCATTCCATGCGACTTCGCCATGCTCAAAACTTGTATTGTGGAAGACCTTGCCAACACTCGCAGACCAATAGCCATGTTCTTTGAAAAACTGGGGCATAGTGACTGTCCCAGGACGTTCATTCCGAATGTCAACCTGATTGTTCAGAACCCCTGTCGATTCTGGATACAAACCCGAAAGAAAAGATGCCCGAGAAGGTCCGCAAACTGGATACTGGCAAAAGGCCCTAGGAAACCGGACGCTTTCGGCCGCCAGGCGCTCCAATGCAGGCGTCTCAATGTGCTCATATCCCCATGGAGAAATGTGGGTATTCAAGTCGTCGCAAACAATGAAGAGCACATTGGGAGCCCTCTTGTCCGCAGCTAAGGAGGCCAACGAAGCAGCTAGGATAGAGAGAGTTACGACTAAGGAACGCATTTATGAATATAACGAAAGTCCTCACCCTTCTGGACAAGCCATCGTTGATCAAACTAAAATCGAAACAATGTGAGCTCGGAGATCAGCCGCTACCTTACATCACTTGCGTTTACCCTCTCCTACGGTCGCGCGGGCGTACCATCGATTCCGCGAAGCTGCGTCCAATTGTAATTATACACAATCGGTGGATACTTTTTGGCTAGCTCTTCATTGATATCGATACCCAGCCCCGGAGCCTCATTCACGAAAATGAACCCGTCTTTCACAGTGGGCATGCCTGGGAAGACCTCGAAAGTTGGTTCTTTATAGATGCCAATTTCTTGAATACCAAAATTCCAGACAGCCAGATCGATGTGGCAATTGGCCGCGTGCCCTACCGGAGAAGTATCTCCGGGTCCGTGCCAAGCCGTGCGTACATTGAACCACTCACCCAGCCGGGCCACTTTCATGGCGGGAGTGATACCGCCAATTTGGGAAATGTGTATACGGATGTAGTCATACAGGCGGTCCGCCATCGGTTCGAGCCATTCATGAGGGCTATTGAAAAGCTCGCCCATGGCAATAGGTACACTAGTTTGCTCTCGAAGCTTGCGGAACCAGCCGATGTTCTCCGGCGAAACCGGATCTTCGATAAAGAAAGGTCGGTATTCTTGCACGCGCTGAATCATATCGATAGCATCCACTGGCTGCAGACGCTCATGCATGTCATGCAGCAGCTCGACATTATCCCCGAATCGCTCGCGAGCCTGTTTGAAGATTTCTACCGTTCCATTGATATACGCCCGAGGCGTTATCGTCCGATCATCGGGGTGCCCGAATCCCGCCTTTTTGTAAGGCGGGTTCTCCGTCAGGTGCGTGGAACCGTATCCCCCTAGTTGGATACGCACATTCCGATATCCGCGTTCCTCTTTGAAAAACTGCACGCGATCCACCACCTCTTCAGGAGTGTTTCCAGAAGCGTGACCATAGCAATCCACCGCGAAGCGAGTCTTGCCGCCCAGCAATTCATAGACCGGCATTCCCGCCATCTTGCCTTTGATGTCCCACAAGGCCTGATCCACCCCGCTCAAGGCATTATTGAGTACAGGCCCATTCCGCCAATAGGAGCTTTGGTATGCCATTTGCCAATTGTCCTCGATGGTGTTGACACGCTTTCCCTGAAAATAGGGATCGAGATAGTCTTTCACTGCGGCCACGACCGTATGAGCCCGCTGAGTAAAGGTCGCGCATCCCAGGCCATACAATCCAGGCTGATCGGTCTCTACTTTAACCACCACCAGATTGATGCCATAAGGGGCCGTTAGTATGGGTCGCACTTTAGTGATCTTGACCGGATCCATCCCCATGCCAGCAAAGGACTTGGGCTCTTCGTGATGGGCGGCTCGGGCTTTCTCGCCTCCCAGCATGGCGAATGCCCCTGCGGCTGAGCCTAGACCAAGGGTTTTGATTATCTGGCGACGTTCGATACGATTTTCAGAATCTTTCATTTGGGGAAGGGCTTGGGTTGAAATAAGGAAACGAAAATAGATTACACAAGGGCGGAGTTGTATCAATCCAATCGTTCGGGGAATGATCAATATTTTGCGAATGGCCACAGGTAGGGCTGGTTGTCCACAAGTAGCCGGAATAGGATCAGGCAACACGGCTGTTCCCGAGACACAAACTGGAATCGACTTTTGTTATTACGTTGTACAAAGCTCGCTTGCCAGCGATACAACTCGGGCCCATTCCAACCGAACCAATCGCTCGCAAGCGAGCTTCCTACACCAAATAATCGGATTATTCTAAGTAAGCTGACGCCTATGCAACGCTGGCTGACGTAGATTAAAGATCTTCGCTACCTTAAACAAAGATGGACTCAAGCAACGGGCTATCCTATAGAGGGTTCCATAATTCCTCAACATGTAGGGGCGTCGCTGGCCGCGACCGCGTTACAAAAATCTGCGGTCGTCGCCAGCGGTGACCCTATGCCCCGATATGAAACGAATTGCTAGCCTCTCCGCTCTACTATTCCTAATCACAGCCTGCTCCCCCGTGGACGACAACGACGGGTTCGTCCCGCTTTTCAACGGGAAGGACCTCTCTGGATGGGGCGGCGATCCTGCCCTTTGGAAGGTCGAAAACGGCATTGTTGTCGGCACCTGCGAAGGGCCTGGGTCGATGGAGAACAATAGTTTTCTCATATGGCGGGGCGGAACCGTTGGCGATTTCGAACTGAGGGCAATCATACGGGTAGTAGGCGACAACAATTCCGGTATTCAATATCGAAGCCGCGAAAGGCCCGACATCGGGCCATGGGTGATTTCTGGCTATCAGTGCGACGTCCATCCCGCCATCGAGCACACGGGAATGACCTATGAGGAGAAAGGCCGTGGCATCTTTGGATTAAACGGAAAGAGCGTCATGCTTGATCCTGAAGGTGACCGCTGGTTGATCGCAGAACACGAACCGGTTGAGGTCGATGTGTCCGAATGGAACGAATACACCGTAATCGCCCGAGGCAATCGGCTGATACACACAGTCAATGGCCAGCTATCTTCCGAACTCATCGACTGCCACGAATCAGGTCGAGCCCTCCAGGGTCTGCTGGCGATTCAGCTTCACCGTGGAAACCCCAATCGAGTGGAAATCAAAGATCTGCGCATCAAAAACCTGCCAAAAGGCGACATCCTACCATTTCTACCTGGGGAAGCCGAACGAATCGACAAACCAAGAACCTCGAATCCCCAAGGCGTGGGACCCGTCCTGAAAGGGAAATGAACGGACCTTTTGGGAAATGGCATAACAACCCAACCGTAGGAGCGGCCCACAACAATTCAATTTACATAAAGAGTGTTGAATAAATCACAAATTTGTAGGGTCGCCGCTTGCGGCGCCACT
>CAYOLG010000060.1:18937-20687 GCA_964404745.1 uncultured Opitutaceae bacterium | reverse complement strand
CGTCGAATGGCGTCCACGTAGATCAAAGGCAAAAGCCGATCTCCTCGAACAAGCTTCACATCATTGCGACGAAGACATTCGGCCGTAGCCTGAGCGGTTGCCGTTGCCCGGTCCCCACTAAGCCCTTCAGTTGGAGTGAAATCGGGCGGACAATGAACATCCGTGACCCGAGCAAATTGGCGAGCTCGCTCCATTTCGATATCGCGTAAAATAAGAACCTTCCGATCCCCATCTTCCAGCTCAATCAAGGCAACCGGATCGTGCACGGTAAACTGGATACGCCTGTAGAGCGATAGATGCGTATCTGGGCAACCAGCCATGACTAGCGCGGATTTTGTAGAATCTGTCATCAATTCAAATTTGTTTTTCCGATTTCGGGATTTCAACGGCTCCTAGACTCTTTGACCCAAGCTGACAAACGGGGCAACTCCGAACGATAGCTTGGATTGTCGGCTTGGTTGATATTCTCGGCTACATCGATATAGTGATCATAGAGCTCCTTGGCCACAACTTCCCCTGAATCCATTTCCGTCCATTCTACATAGCGAAAGCGGTCCGTCTTGATCGCGTATCCCATAATGTTTCTACCCCGAGGATACTGGCTTTGGGCGTAAGGCCTAATGGCGTGTTTCGGGTTTTCCAATACGGGTAATAGGCTCATTCCTTCCAAGTCCCGAGGAATCGGCAAGCCCGCCAAATCGCAAAGCGTCGGGAAGATATCCACCAATTCAACCAACGAGCCTGACCGATTACCGTCTCTGTAACCGGGAGCAGAGATCATGAACGGGACGCGACAATCGAGCTCGAAATTCGTGTGCTTATGCCATAGCCCATGCTCGCCCAACTTGAATCCGTGATCCGACCAAAACACGATAATGGTATTTTCTCTTAATCCCAGAGTATCCAGATCGGTTAGCAGATCTCCCAGCAAACTATCAATGTAGCTCACGCAAGCGTAGTAGCCTTGCCTCAAATCCAGAGTCAGCTCGTCGGAAATATTCCCACTCCATGGCACGCCCGCGTACGACCTAAGCTCGCCATTCGTATGCATGGAGTACTGGGTTACTCCTCTAGGCGGATACGGATTGTCCGGAAGTCTTGGACCATTCATCCCATCATACAGTTTCCAGTATTCTTCAGGGGCGTTGAATGGCAAATGCGGCTTGGAAAAGCCGACCGCCAAAAAGAAGGGTTCGGACCCTTCCGCAAGCCGCTTTAAACCGTTTCTCGCATCCAGTATCATAGCGCCGTCGCGATACTCCGTGTACGAGTCCGCTGCTCTTTCAAAAGCAGGTCCATTCTTGGGACCTGCGAGAGATTTACCCGCCGCTTCCGCCTCAGCTAGCTTAGCCCGATTATCCGATCGCAACTCCCGATTCTCGGGAATCACGTATTGTTCCCCTCTTTTAAATCGATGTGGCGGGACAGACCAAGATCCTGGATCGCCATTATGGCCATGCGCGGCGTGGAAGATTTTCCCGTACGACTCCGCCACATAGCCATGCTTGCGAAAATGCTGAGGCAAGGTAACGACATTCGGCGCAGCCACTCGAAGATCGGTGTACAGGTTTGTTACCCCAATCGTATCCGGCAGCTTGCCCGTCATCAAGCTGGCTCTCGACGGGTGGCAGACCGCTTGCTGACAATAGGCCCGATCGAATACGAGAGACGTTTCTGCTAGTCGATCGAAATTCGGCGTACTGACATGTGTCGCTCCATAGCAGTTCAGATCGTTCCGCAAATCATCGGC
>CAYOLG010000060.1:17616-18837 GCA_964404745.1 uncultured Opitutaceae bacterium | reverse complement strand
CAGCAAGCGAGCCGTCTTCTCCGACTGCTCTTGCTGCACCCAATGTCCGGCTCCTTCAAGCAGATGGACGCCGCGCAAATCCGAGCAAACCTGGTTCTGCATACGTTCGAAAGCGCCAGGGTTCTGATACACGCCCCAGTCGCTCGCGCCAGAAACAAATAGGGACGGCTGCTCGATTCGCTTTCCCGCGAACAAACGCTTTTGAGACGCCCCCAGGATGGACGCGCGGTACCAATTCAGCCCCCCTTGAAAGCCAATGCGCTCGTATTCGTCGGTGTAAACTTGGAGCTCTGCATCTGGTAGCCACTGATTGTTTTCAATATCGGCTTCACTTGGCATGTATGGCGTAACTGTTTCTGCCATGCCCTGGTTCAGGTTCATTATGTAGTAGGTGGGCATCTGGGCCATCGCTTCCGCCGTTCGAGCGGAAAGCCGATGAGGCTGGTTCCCCTCCCAATCAGCGCTCTTAAAATGAAAATAGGCTCTTAGAAAATCGTGAAGCCCTTGAGATGCCTGCCACATATTCTCATTTGCTTCTCGAGTGCGGTAGTACTGCTGGTAGTGCTTACGAGGACGGGAAAGCTTTGCCAGTTCCACATAGAGATCGTATTCAGCGGATGGATTCGTATCTGATTCAATCGCCGTATCGAAAGGCAGTTCAGCGGGTCCCGTGAACGGAGCGCTCATCAAAGCCACTTTCGTAAACACGTCAGGCCGCGTGAGCGCGCACCAGCCAGCCACTGGAGAACCAAAATCATGGCCAACTACCGAAACCTGGCGATGCCCCATGGCGTAAACCAGGGCTAATGCATCTCCCGCGAGACTCAGCAATCGGAACGAATCGATCTCCGCATGGTAGTCCCTCTCCCAACCCGTCGTCCGTCCATATCCCCGCTGATCAGGAGCTATTACATGATAGCCTGCTTTCGCTAAAGGAACCATAACGCGTCGCCAACTGTAGGCTAGTTCGGGAAATCCGTGCAAAAGCAACACGCCAGGTCGGCCCCCTTCCTCAAAACCCGCCTCCAGAACATGCATACGCAATCCATTGATGCCGTTCACAAATCGAGAACGCGCACCTTCGGGAAGCAGATCGCTAGGGTACGGACCCATCTCTTCAATGGGCGCATCCACATCATTCGCATCCGTCGCTTTGCTAGAATCGTTGGCCACGCCGTCGTTGAGAATCGCTAAAGGAGCTAAGGCAGACAAGTACTGAAT
>CAYOLG010000060.1:3999-17516 GCA_964404745.1 uncultured Opitutaceae bacterium | reverse complement strand
CTCATCAACAACGCGGCCATTCACGACCGCAATACCCAAGAGGGGTTCGATGGCATCGAAACGGATAGATGGGTCGAAGGCTTCAAAACGAATGCCATCGCTCCTGTTTTGCTAACTAGATCGCTGATCCCCAATCTAAAAGCCGCCGATAACCCCGTTGCGACCACCATGGGAAGCCAAGCCGGGTGCCTCACCCTCTACGATACTGGGGGTCTCTACCTATACCGCACCACCAAGGCGGCCGCCCATTCCGCCGCCGTGATCCTAGCGAACGACTTGAAGCCCTACAATATTCCCTATGTGTGTATCCGCCCTGGTCACACAAAAACGGACATGGGAGGGAGCGCTGCTGTTTATGAAACCGATGATTCCGTCAGGCTGATGCGACGCGTTTTGGAAAACGTTAACATGAGCCATACGGGACAGTTTCTTGATAGAACAGGAGAGCTAATACCTTGGAACATGAAAGAGGATCTGAATATATGAATTCATCAGCCAAAGCAGGAATCATTGGTCTTGGCGAAATGGGGGCACCGATAGCGAGGAGACTATTGCAACAAGGAGTTAGCTTGATCGCTTACGACATCGATTCATCAGCATTGCAAAGGATCGTCGACAAAGGCGCCCTACCTGTGAATTCGCCCCTCGAGGTGGCCAATCAATGCGACTACATTCTTACAGTTCTTCCCAATGGGCCCCATGTAGAGTCGGTGGCTGCCGGCGAGAAAGGCATCCTAGCGACTAAAAACTCCAACTTGATGTGGCTGGAGATGAGCACCATCGATCCGGAGGTCACCAAAGGGGTATCTAGCAAATGCCATGAATTGTTCATCCAGTTTCTAGATACAGCAATAGGAGGCCTCACGGTCGACGCGGAAGCGGGCAAATTGCTTTTCATGGCAGGGGGATCGGATACAGATTTCGAGAAAGCGAGCGCCTTTCTCGGCCATCTTGGACGATGCGTCCATTGCGGCCCGACGGGATCGGGCGTTACCATGAAATTGATCAACAATCAGCTGGCGGGCGTTACCCTAGCCGCAACCATCGAGGCCTTGCTTATGGGCCGCAAGGCTGGTCTTCGGTTCGCGGACATGAAGGAGATTCTATCCGGAACGGCAGCCGATAACGCCCACCTGCACCGGGCCCTGCCAGAGAGGATTATCCCACGGGATTTCGAGAACGGTTTCAGCATGGATCTCATGATAAAGGACGCCGGACTGGCCATCGATTTGGCAAAGCGACTGCAATCGCCCAACAAGCTGGGAAACCTGGTTCAAAACATTCGTCAAGCCGCCATCGACAAAGGCTGGAACCGAAAAGATACCACCATCATCGCCAAAGTCTTCGAGGAAATGGCGGACGCAGACCTAGCGTTCGAGGAGTAGCCATTCTATGGATTTAATTCCTACTTGTAGTCGATCAATAGATACTTTCCTGGCCATAATAAGAGAATTCACATCCCATGTCGTCAATCACCAGCCAAAGAATGTTAGGTCGGTCAGCCGCTGTCAAAAAACAGGCGGAGGCTGCGAAAAGAAAAAGCGCGTGGGTTCTGTTCATCATAAGAGAGTCTTTCATGATTGATTATTGGCGAGATACTAATCCGTAAGCAGGCGGTCTTTCAACTGCCCAACAGCGCCTTTTGAACATATGAAACATTCTCCCTTTCAGGGTTAGAGAGTGTCCAATAAGCCGGAATACGGGTCGCAGCAGGCATTTTTGCTGCGCCACCTCCGCATTCGCTCCGTCGTTTTTGGCAAAGCGTAGCCGAGGCGCCAATGCCCGGAGAGCCTTGGCCCTCGGCTGCAACGCGGCCAAAAGGCTTTACTATGGCCGAAATGCAAGAGGATACTGCGAACCAATTCGATGGGCCGTTCACGCCAGCTTTCTGTGCCGTATTCGATCAACGGCTACGGCTAAAATGATAATCCCGCCGATAACCATCTCCTGAACCCATTTCGGCCAGCCTATTTGCTGCCCGCCCATATAGAGAATGGTAATGATCAAAGCTCCGATAATCGTTCCCAATACGGATCCTTCTCCGCCCGAGAAACTGGCGCCGCCGATAATGACAGCGGCGATTACAAAGAGCTCGTACATGACACCCGTAGTCGGTTGTCCCACCCCACCGATGTAGGAAAACTGCATGAATCCAGCCAAGGCGCAGAAAAATCCCGTGAGTCCATAAACGATGATCTTGGTTCGTCCAACGGGGACACCACAAAGACGCGCTGTTTCCTCATTAGAGCCCACGGCATAGACATGGCGACCAAAGCGAGTGTACTTCAGCAGGAAGGAGGCGACGGCAATACAGACAATCAGTATCCAAACGCCCGCTGGGAAAATCATCCAGCTCTTGGCCTGGTTGGTCAGGGTGGGATCCATGAGCCCTCCAATCCAGGTCTCTTCAGGAGGATAAATGTCGCGCTCGCTGGCGATGCCTTTTGCCAAGCCACGAATGATGCCCATTGAACCGAGTGTTACGATGAAAGGCACCATTCGAAGGCGAACAATCACTGCCCCGTTGAACAGGCCGACCAAAGTAGATGCGACGATGGCGAGAATGCAGGCCAAAACGGGCGCGAGAAAAGGGTATTGATGCACTAGATACACCATATCTCCCCCAGTGCCTTCAATTTGCAAATTCAACGTCCAAGCCACGACAACTACGGCTAAGGCGATCGTAGATCCAACCGATAGATCGATCCCCGCGGTGATAATCACAAAAGTCATGCCGAGGGCAGCGGTGGCGTACACGGAACTTTGACGGACAATATTCTCCAAGTTCCGCAAGGTATAGAACTTCCCATCCTCAACGAAAATGGCGAAGAAGAGGAATACGATAATCAAGGCGAGAAAGCGCCCAGCGAGGTTAAGTCCGCTCTTGGAGCTTGCGTACGAGAAAAGCTTATTGATTGTGGACGTATTCATGTTTGGTGGAAATTAAGTTTCGCCAATAGCTACAGCCATAAGTTGATGCTCATCCCAATCGGCAGCAGGCCGAGCCTCGCTCAAGACACCCCGGCACATAACGGCGATGCGGTCGCAGATCCCCATGAGTTCGGGAAGGTAGCTGCTAACGAGAAGAACCGCTTTCGGTTTTCGACCCAATTCTTCATCTCCCCGGGCGAGTGCATCGATAAGCCGGTAGATCTGAGCCTTAGAGCCAACGTCGATGCCCCGCGTAGGCTCGTCCAGAAGAAGAATATCCACATCGGCATGAAGCAGGCGGGCGATCGCCACTTTCTGCTGATTTCCACCGGAAAGATCGCTCGTTATCTGCCCTGCGGACCGGCATTTGATAGGAATCTTTTCAATCCAAGGCCGGCAAACGGATCGCTGCCTCCCAGACAATACTAGTCGACCTGGCCCTAGGCCCTCCAACCTAGGCATCGTAATGTTTTCGGCGATACTGAGTCCGAGAGCCAAACCCTGAGACTTCCGATCTTCGCTAACCATCCCCATGCTCTGGGACCACCGCAAGGCGGGCTTACCCAATCCAAAGTAGCTGCCGACTCGGACTTCTCCTTGGGCCACCGGAGCAAGCCCGAATATGGACTCCAATAGCTCAGTCCGCCCCGCCCCCACTAATCCAGCGATGCCCAATACTTCCCCCTCCCTCAATTGGAATGAAGCGGAACCCGGCTTGGCTGGACCACAAGCGTTTTCAACCTGCAACACCACATTTCCTGGAACATGCTCATTTCTTGGATACAGCTCATCAACGCTGCGCCCAACCATAAGCGCGATGATCGACTCTCTCGTGGCCCCGGATGTCGCCCCTTCGCCCACGCTTTCGCCGTCCCGCAAAACTACATAGCGGTGGCACAAGGCTTGGACCTCTTCCAAAAAATGGGAGATATAGATTACGGCAATGCCTTTGGCGGAAAGAGACCGTACTAGGTGGAAAAGTTTCTCGATGTCCTTAGAAGCCAGCGAACTAGTCGGCTCGTCTAAAACCAAGACGCGGCATTCCAAGGCTACCGCTCGGGCGATTTCCACCAATTGCTGTTGCCCGAGCGATAGCGTATTGACGAGAGCCTCTGGATCGACTCCATCCAATCCCACCGTCCTCATCGCTTCGACCGATTTGGCTTTCATGGCCCGCCAGTCGATCACCCCACGCCTACTGGGCTCGACCCCTAGCAGTATATTCTCCATCGTCGACAGGTGGGGCGCCAGGGACAGTTCCTGATAAATCATGGCCACGCCTGATTCTCTAGCATGAAGGGGATTGCTCGGCGTATAAGGTTCGCCATCCAGGAAAAGACGGCCTCCATCTGGAGCCAGGGCCCCCGAAAGCGTCTTCATCAAGGTGCTTTTTCCCGCCCCATTTTCCCCGACTAAGGCTAGGATCTCGCCTGGATCGACCGACAAATCGACGCGTTTCAAAGCATGCGTGGCTCCAAAACGCTTTTCGATGCCACGCATCTCTAAACGGGGGACTATATTCATTATATGGATATAATTACTTGCCCGTCCCGAAAGTCTATTCCAGGCCAACGAGAGCTCGGATTTCAGCCTCGTTTCGCAAGCGTTCCGCGGTAACGACTTCCACTCCAGTATCGATCAGGGCTGGAACCGTTTCGCCTTGAGCTACCGCCGTCGCCGTTTTTACCGCCAAGTATCCCATTTTTTCCGGACTCTGGACAATCAGGGCATCGATCTTACCCGATTGCACTTCCTCGACCAATTTCTTGGAGCTGTCGAATCCAACGAACACCAAGTCCGTTTCGATCCCGCTGTCCTGGAGATCGTCCAAGGCAGACGATACTCCCAAGGTCGTCGTCAGATTGGCGGCGAACACTGCATCGATATTCAACCGGCCATCATCTATAAACCGCTCGAACGTGTTGGCGACGACGCTTTTCGAGCCTTCTAGCGTACCAGATTCTGAAAACGGATCCGCCACGATCTCATGGCCCGCGTTCCGAGCCACCTCTATAAATCCGTCCGAACGCTTAGCTGTGCTCGCCGTTCCTTGAACGTATCGAAAAACAATTACACGCGCCCCCGGGGATGCCTTTTCGGAAATGAAACGAGCGCCAAGCGCGCCTCCCAAAACATTGTCAGTCGCCACAAAACTTGAATGAGAATCGCCGTCCACCGCCGAATCGAATATGACTACGGGTATCCCGGTATCAACTGCCGATTGTACGGGCTTTCGCTGGGCCTGATTATTAAGCGGGGCCAAAGCGATAGCATCTACGCCGAGGTTAATCATGTTCTCGATGATTTTGGTCTGCTCGGCGATCTCGGTCTCGGTAACCGTCCCCTCCCACTTGAGCTCGATATCCAGTTCTTCAGCCGCTCTTCGCGCTCCCGTTTCCACTGTTTCCCAAAAATCGCCACCCGTTGCTTTGGGAATAGCGGCTATCGTCAACCTGCCGCTCGCGGTGGAATCCGCATCGGAATCCCCAGTCGGAGCGCAACCGCAGAAGAAGAAAGCGGATATCGAGAAAAGCGAAGCATACGCAACAGGACCAAGCTTGAAAGAGGGTATCATCGGCAAAATGAATTAATAGGTAGAACTAAGAATGAGCAATCCGTCTTGCCGATCAGGACAAGCTGCGGACGCTCCAGAGGCAAGCCCTAGGTATGGAAGAATGGAATTCTTCGATTAGACAGACCAACAAAAAACCTGGGACCGGGATCCAGCTGCATGACCCTGGAGCCAGATTGAAAATGGGCCACACTACCGACCATCCACCAACTAAAGCCTCCTCAAAGGATTCCCGCGCTCGATCAATGGGAACGGGACAAAGGCTCCGTTTTGGCGATGGGACTCGAAAACGCTGCAAATCATCTCCACCGCTAGGGCTCCCTGACGGGCATGGCAGAGGGGCGGTCGATTCTGGTCTACCGCATCGATCAAATCGAGAATGGGGAAAACGTGGTTCTTCACATTTTCTACGTCTCTTGGACGCGTTTCCTTTTGGCCAAGGCCTGCGCTGGTAATGGGGATGCGCTCGTTAGCTCTGGATTTCGGGTCAGCGGCATTGCCAGGGCTAAACCAAGCTAGCGGGTCCCCGTCGATTCTGAGGGTGATTGCTCCCTTCGTCCCCACAAGGTGAGCCGAGTACCCTTCCCCATCCGAACCATCCTGGGTGAAGGTTTTATATGAAGCCATGAGGCCGCTTTCGAGCAGCCACTTGGCATGAATCTCATTGCCCGCCACTAGCCCTAAATTTTCGGCTCCCTCGACAACGTCTCTCTTGGAGACCGGTCTACCGTCCTGGAGGACGATCGCCGAACAGGACTTCGGCCTACCGCCAAAGTATTCAAAAAGATTGAACACATGGCCTCCGAGCACCCAAAGGTCTTCGCCCCCGCCACGGCGGTCTCCTTTCCCGTATCCTTGTAGCTCCAAAACTCTACCAATAGCTCCGTCCTCGACCAATTGCTTAACCACCGGCAAGGCAGGATGGTAGCGATTGCGGTGAGCGACCGCGAGCTTCACCCCCTGTCGATCCGCCGCCTCGATGATGCGATCCCCCTCGGCCGGCGCGCGGCAAAAGGGCTTTTCCACGTAGACCCCCTTCACTCCGGCCTCGATAGCAGCCAAAGTCATCTCCATATGCTGGTCCGGATGTCGAGGAGCCACGGATACGAATTCGGGACGCGTATCCGCAAGCATCTTTCGATAATCTGCGTATCCGCGATCCACCTTCAAGCGCGTCACCGCTTTTCGACGACCTTCCTCATCCGGATCGGCAACGCCAACAATATCAATTCCAGGAATCTTTCGCCAAACGACATCCAAGCCGTGACCATAATTGCCCCGGCCCGTGTGCCCGATAACGGCCGCGCGGCGCAGTCCAGGATTCTCTGCCAACAGGGATGGGGCTATCGTCGTGGCAAGCGGGGCGGCAAAGAGGAAATCTCTTCGATTCATCCACCCCACCATGACTCGACAACGCCATAGGTCAATACCGCCTCGACTGAACCGCATGCGCTCTCTATCGCCGCCCTCAAGGAAGTTTTGGCGACAGCGGCTGCTCCCCCGCTTTTCGGGAGTCGAACACCCTCTCAGTCACCAATTCGCAATGACCGACTCGCAAAAAGCCATTTGATTTTACCTGAGCCCTCAATCCCCCGCGCCCGCGCAACGCCTTCGTAGCTCCCGGGCCGATCGCTCGATTCATTGCTGGACAGGGAGCGCAGTGTCCCGAGCCAAAGAATCGGATACCTTGCAACAGGAATTCAACCCCGTACAGCGCTTTTAAATCCACCCCGGAAACGATCACATTTCGCCGGGCCAGCTCCGGGCCCATAGAGATTGGAAGTTCCAATAACCGCGATACCTCGTCCCAAACTTCGCGGCTGAAGAATGTGACGTGTCCGTTGTAGCTAGGTCGGAGTCGGCAAAAGCGATCGCCTTCTATGCCCGCATCGGCGATCACCTTTACGCTATCCTGCGAGAGCAAATCCACGCCACTCAGGTCTTCCTGGCCCCGGCCAAATACTCGATGCTTCGGGGCGATGTACAGTCCTTCAATCGTAATGGGATAATCAGGCATGGCTCGGTTGATCGCGAATTAGACCTCACTCTAGAAATGTGTTGGCTACGACCCAAAACGACGTTTCAACTATTTCCAGGTATTCAAGTCGCCCACCTGCCTATAATCACCATGAAAAAGCCCTTCCTCTTGATTCTCACCCTCATCGTTTCGGCCTGTTCCGCCAATAAGGAACACCAGATAGCCGACTCCCAAACAAAGTGGATCGAAGTCTACGAGAAACAGGCGAACCTGCCTAGTCCCGAGGACATGCTGGTCAATACGGATCCGGAACCGGACCTGAGCTCTGGATTCGTCAGTTTGTACAATGGCCAGAATCTGGACGGCTGGACGCCCAAAGGCGGACACTGCGAGTTTGCAGCCACGGGAGACACTATCGTAGGCACTACAGTGCCGGGCTCGCCGAGCACCTACCTGTCGACCCACAAATCGGATTACGATGATTTCGTTTTCACCGCCGAGCTAAAGTGGATCGAGGACGGCAATACGGGCGTCATGTTTCGAGCCAAGTCACGTCCCGGCGAGGGCAAAGACGAGGGCCGTGAAATCGTCTTTGGACCCCAAGCGGAAATGGAGGCGTTTTCTAAAGAACGCTATTGGTCGGGGGGCATCTACGGCCAAAGCGCCGGAGGCTGGATCTATCCGATGTGGCTGGAAGAACACGAAGCAGTCCGAAACGCTATGAAGCGCGATGGCTGGAACCGCATCACCATCAGCGCAAAAGGCGATACCATCAAAACTTGGCTCAACGGTGTCCCCGCCGCCCACTGGAAAGATACCGAGTACAAGAAGGGGTTCTTCAGCCTCCAAGTCCACTCCGGCAAATCCGGCCAAGTCCTCTTCCGGAACATCAAAGTCAAAGAGCTTTAGAAGCTATTTTATCGCGGGTGATCTCCCAAAGCGCCACACAGAGTAGAACGGGCTTCTAGCCTGTTTCCTTTCCAACTGCTCACAGGCAGGATGCCTGCGCCACCTTATCTGACCTCCTCCGTTCGACCACTACCCTTTTTTGCCACTTAACTTTCCAACGTTGGAAACTTAAGTGGCAGAAAATCCTCCGGATTGACTCCCCATCCAATTGAATCCTTGCTTATTCCATGAAGATCGATTGCCGAAAGCTTTTCATCCTACCCCTAATTGCCATCGCTTTCCTTTTGCAGGCTTGCGGGACTCAAGAGCGGAAACTGGTGCTTATCGCGGGCAAGCCTAGCCACCCGCCTTTGATGCACGAGTTTCGGGCGGGTTGCTTGCTTCTGGAAAAGTGCCTTCAGGGCGTGGAGGGGCTGACCGTCGAAGTTCACGACAATGGCTGGGTGAGCGATGAATCCACGTTTGACGACGCGGATGCGGTCGTGATTTACGCCGACGGCGGGGGTAAGCATCCTGCCTTGCAGGGCGAAAATCTCGAGACCCTGCGGAAATTGGTGGAGCGTGGCGTCGGCTTCGGTTGCATGCACTATGGGGTCGAAGTTCCGCCCGGCGAGGCCAATGAGGAGTTCAAAGCTTGGATTGGCGGGCACTACGAACACATGTATTCCTGCAATCCAATTTGGGAGCCGAACTTCGATTCGCTACCCGAGCACCCGACAACGCGAGGCGTCGAGGATTTCTCGATCAAGGACGAATGGTATTTCAATATGCGTTTCGTCGGCGGCATCGAAGGGAATCAGCCATACAAAGCCCAGGGCATGGAATTTATGCCTATCCTCGTTGCCAAACCATCAGACGATGTCCGCAACGGCCCCTATGTATACCCCAAAGGGCCCTATGATCACATCATCGCGGATAGTGGTCGAGAGGAAGCCATGCTATGGGTAGTAGAGCGTCCGGACGGCGGTCGCGGATTCGGTTTTACCGGTGGTCATTTTCACATGAATTGGGGCAACGACTCTTTCCGAAAGATTATTTTGAATACGCTCAATTGGGTATCGAAAAACGATGTTCCGGTAAATGGCATCGAATCCAAGGTGACAGAATGGGAACTGGCCCAAAATCTCGATCCGAAAGGGGACAAGAAATAGTCGAGCGATTTTCTTCTATCTTGGCCCATTCTTGAAGAAGGGCCACGTTCTGCCCATTTCTCATGTCCAGAAATTCCCATCCAGAAACCACCTTGCTGCAGGCTCTTTTCCCTGTGGCTGGCCTCGTCATCGTGTTGGCCTACGGATTGATCATACGCCCTCATGTACAAGGACTCGACCCCTTTCCTCTGGAAATCGTTTTCCTGACGGCAGCGGTCATCGCCATATCCCAACTGGCCTGGCTGGGGTATTCCTGGCAAGAGGCGCAGGACTCGATCGTCCGCAAACTAGCTCGGGCCTTCCCCACCATCCTCATTCTTTTCACCATTGGAATGATCATCGGCAGCTGGATCGTTTCAGGCACGATCCCCATGCTGATCTACTATGGAATCAAGATCATCAATCCTGGATACATCTACGTCATTTCGTTCTTGGTCGCGGTTATTTTCTCTACTTGCACGGGCACTTCCTGGGGATCGATCGGAACCGTAGGCCTAGTTTTGATCGGTGTCGCAGCCACCATTGATGCCAATTTGGCCATTACCGCAGGGGCCATTATCGGCGGAGCCTTTTTTGGCGACAAGATGTCTCCCCTTTCGGATACCACTAACGTAGCGGCCCTAGCAGCCGAGGTTCCCCTATGGGAGCATATCAGGGCAATGACCTATACGACCATGCCGTCAGCTTTGATTACGGCCATTCTCTATTTTATCTTGGGATTCGTCTACCCGGTAGAAGCCAGTGGAGAGGAAGGGCTCGCTCAAACGCAGGCGATTCTTGGCGGCATCGAATCCATGTTTAATTTCAACCTGCTGCTTCTGATTCCGGTAGCGGTAGTCGTCTACGGGTCCATCAAAAAAAAGGCTACTGTACCCGTCTTGGTCGCCTCTTCATTTTCAGCATGCATTCTGGCTTTTATCTTCCAGAAGACCAGCGCTGGGGCGGTCGTTCAGTCATTGTACAAAGGATACGACACGAGCATGGCCACCTGGATGACGGAATTCCCATCCGAGCTTAGCGCCCTGTTCAATCGAGGGGGTCTCTACGAACTGAGCGAGCCGGTCGTCATTTCCATCATCGTTTTCGTCTATGTGGGAGCCATCGACAAGATTAGAGCAATGCCCATTCTCGTCGATCGCATCTTCGGATTCGCTAAATCGAGAGCCTCGACGATACTCGCCACCTTGGCTTCTACATCCTTTATCAACGCCTTCACTTCCAATCAAATGGCCGCCAGCTTTATTGTCGGCGAGGCCTTCCATGAACGCTACGATCGCAAAGGCATGCCACGAAAACTCCTTTCTCGATCGCTCGAAGATTCAGGCACAATGATTGAAAACCTGATACCCTGGCACACGACAGCGATTTTCATCGGAGCCACCCTAGGCGTCTCGGTTGGCGAATACTGGCACTGGCAATTCCTCTCTCTTATCAATTTCGTCATAGCCATCGCCTTCGCTCTTACCGGCATCGGCGTTTTTGCTCATGAACAGTCTTCCGAGGATATCGATCAGCCCGCTCAAAGCTAAATTCATAAGTCCTTGACTTTGTATACTATAACGTTACGCGTTATAGAATGAAGGCTATCACGCCAGGCGAAATTCTATTGGACGACTATCTAACCCCGCTGGGAATATCCCAGAACGCTCTCGGGAGGGCTCTCGGCGTTTCACCAAGGGCGATCAATGAGATCGTTCACGGACGACGATCCATCACGGCTCCCATGTCTATTCGATTGGGAGCCTATTTTAAACAGTCCCCCCGATTCTGGCTCAACATTCAAACCGAGTGCGATTTACGCAAAGCGCTGAGAGAAGAAAAACGTCTGATCTCGAATATTCAACCGCTAGATTCAGTCGCCGAAAGTGAGAGCGCTTATGGAAAAGGAGCATGATCCAATCCTTTGCCGACAAAGAGACCGGGAAACTCTGGAAAACAGAGAGATCTCAGAAATTTTCCAAGATCGCCCGAACTGCCTTACGTCGCCTTATTCAATTGAACGCAGCCGAATCACTCAATGATCTAGTAGTTCCACCCGGAAATCGACTTGAGGCCTTGGTTGGGAATCGCAAGGGCCAACATTCGATTCGAATCAATCAACAATTCCGAATCTGCTTCACCTGGACATCCTCGGGACCCACAAATGTGGAAATCGTCGACTATCATTAACAAGCCAACTGAAATATAGCGCTGGAATCATGTTGGCCCCGCTTAGCGCATGGGCGTCAACCTAGTTAAGCAATTAAGAGTAGGTGTCTAGATCTTGGTTGTAGGAGCGGGTTTATCCCGCGATAGTAGCCAAGCGCCTTACACCGAAATCGCGGGATAAACCCGCTCCTACTCTTTACCAATCTATAGCAAATCGTATCCTGTTCTAAAACACGCAATGAAACTCGATCAGCCCGCAGTCGATCCTTCCCTCTTCCCTTTGGATCCGAATGTCACCTTTCTGAACCACGGTTCTTTCGGCAGCTGCCCCGTAGCCGTGATGGAGCGCCAGCAAGAGATCCGGAATCGCATCGAACGGCAGCCCGTGCATTTCTATCAGCGCGACCTAGAGCCGCTGTTGGATGAAGCCCGAGGAACCCTAGCTGCATTCGTCGGCTGCTCTTCCGAAGATTTGGTCTACGTCACCAACGCCACCGAGGGAGTAAACACGGTCTTGCGATCCCTCAACTTCAATCCGGGTGATGAGCTCCTCGTATCCAATCACGAATACAATGCTTGCCGCAATGCCATCCATTTCGCTGCTGAACGCCAAGGAGCTAGAGTAAAGACCATCGAATTCCCCTTTCCCGTAAAGTCGGAGAACGAAATCATCGACGCCGTCATGAACCTGGTCACGGACAGGACCCGGCTACTCCTCATAGACCATGTCACTAGCCAGACAGGGATGATTCTCCCCGTTAAGCAAATCATAGACAATCTGGCCGAAAAAGGCATCGATACCCTTGTAGACGGGGCTCATGCTCCAGGAATGGTTCCTCTCGATATCGAATCGCTGGGAGCCGCTTACTACACGGGCAATTGCCACAAATGGATCTGCGCCCCGAAAAGCGCCGGATTTCTTTTTATCCGGAAAGACAAACAACCCGACATACGCCCCCTAACCATCAGTCATGGAGCCAATTCACCTCGAACCGATCGATCAAGGCTCCTTATCGAATTCGGCTGGAAAGGAACGCGAGACCCTAGTCCAGCGCTAAGCGTGCCTTATTGTATCGAATATATGGATAATCTAATTCCTGGAGGTTGGGCCGCAATCATGGACCGCAACCGAAAACTGGCATTGGCTGGGCGTGACGCGATACAGAAGGAGCTCGGTATCGGGCCTCCTTGTCCGGATAACATGATCGGGTCACTGGCTTCGATCCCTCTTCCAGACTCGAAGCTGAGTGAGCCCTACCGCTCCTTGCAGTATCTAGACTACTGGCAGCAACCACTCATAGAACAGCGCCAAATCGAGGTTCCGGTAATAACCTGGCCCGAGCATCCCAAGCGCCTGGTCCGCATCTCCGCTCAAGTTTACAACTCCTTGCCTCAATATCAAGCGCTGGGAAAAGCCCTCAAGGCATTGAAGGAGAGCGAGGAATAGCCTGTAGCTCATAGCTGCTTCTGAGCAAAAGCGAGAGGCAGGGAGGACTGGCTCAGTCCTCCATTTGTAAGCTCTATATAAAAAGAGGACCGCGCGTCTAGCCGTAGCCGAGCGAAGGATGAAGCCAGTCCTCCCTACCTTATTTCTAGCTATCCAAGCTCAAACGACATCGATCAAGGCCCGCAAATAGCCCAAGGCGTGGGCCATGCCCGCATGCCAGGGAGCTCGGCACGAAACCTCAGGCGTGTGATCGGGAACGATGACTCCATCGAATCCGTTCCTTTTTAGAATAGAAATCGCTCGCGGCATATCGATATCGCCTTCGTCGATGAACACTTCCTGATATCTGGGAACCTTGCCCGCGACGTTACGAGCATGGAC
>CAYOLG010000060.1:0-3899 GCA_964404745.1 uncultured Opitutaceae bacterium | reverse complement strand
AAGAAAACTCCCAATCGCTCCCAAAGTTCATTGTCGCTTACGGGCCCAATCTCTCCGGGCTCGGTATCGGGATCGTAGGTCATGTTCCAAACCATCCCATTGGGAATTGGCTTGTCTAAGTCCACTTTGCCAGCATCGAAAACGAGCGAATTCGCTCGCCCTCTACCCACGGGTTCCTTGCTCCATCCCCAGACACCCGCTATGGAAAAATTGTAGCCTAGGATCGGTATACCCGCTCGCCCAATATTGCGGACCAGTTGCTTCAAGCCCTCCAACTGCTCCCGTTTCTTGGGACCATCCAGGAGCACGTCATACCAATGAGACGGATCGATGTTTTCGATGGCCGCCAATGTTAGCCCATGGCTTTCTATACTCTGGCGAAGAGCTCGAAGCTCATCCATCGACCAGAGCTTGCCCTGGTTCCGCGTCACTCCCCAGCCACGAGCATCATCGCCCCGCGACAATCTGGGATCGGTCCCTCCGAAATAGTCGACAAGATGGGCCACGACGTGCGTCGCTCCCAACTGCTTAGTGAAACGGAAATTCTCCTGAGTTAAAGACTGTCGATATAGACCCAGGCCCAGTTTCATCGCGAAATTGCTTTTATCTAACTGTTTCGCTTCTCGATTCGAATGCGAGCCTAGCGGGGCCGGGAAACCATGATGATTGTTCGCGGCCCCGCCAGCCGCAAGCCGCAGCTACATCAATTGCTTCCTGTTGAAACAAGCCTCGTCGATAACATGCTATGCCGCGTCTTGTAAGCCAAAGCCCTATAGCTCGCGAATGCGAACGTTGCGGAACTTCACCACGCCCTCTCCGTACTGGAGCGTGAATGGGCCGCTGCTCAATTGATCGTCCTCGGTATCGACGGTGGTCACGCCATTGAGAATCACCTTCAGTTTGGTCCCATCGGCGGTGATATCGAAGGTGTTCCATTTGTTCGGCGTATTGATAATTTCTGACGGAGGGGCGATATTCACTATAGAACCGGTCCGATAGGTTTGATCCGGGCGCGTATCGAAGATATTCACCTCATAGGCGTTCTTGTCCGTAATGTCATTGGGATCCGACGCCCGAATAAAAACCCCGCTATTGGCCCCGGCGTCCGTCCAGAATTCCAACTGGATCTGAAAATCGGAAAAGCTCTGTTTCGTCACTAGCTGGCCCAGCCCCGAGTCAGCGACAAAAACGCCATCCTCGACTCGCCAATTAGCATCCCCTACTTGATTCCAATCATCGAGGCTTCCCGAAAGGTCGATCCAGTCTCCCGAATCGCCACCTGGCTGGCAAGAGACTAGCAAAGAGCCTATTATCGCTAAAGTGAGCAGTATTGTCTTTTTCATTACCATTTTCTTGAGATCAATTTAGATTGGCGGCGGCTTGCTGAATAACGCTTCTTTTCGCCGAATAGGGTTTCACAAAGGTATTTGGATTAACTCGAAGACTCTAAGAAACAATCTCAACGAAAAGCAATCGCTAAGAGCATATCGCAATTCAAACAAAAAAACGGCGTTAAGGTGAACTGCGTTCCGCTCCAACCAAATACAGATGAGCCAGGAGGCGGTTGCGCAACTCCTCGGCGATTTCGGGATTGTCGGCAGTGATTTCGTTTCCTTCTTCGATTGGGTTCGGGTAAACTTGGTAGAGTTCGTGACGATCGATCGTGCCGTCTTTGTTCCAATAGAGCATAAGCTTATGATTCCCTTGCCGGATAGCGGAAAAATTGCGCTTCACAGGCCGATGGAAAAAGAGCGCTTTCTGCGGCCGTTTGAAATTCGCCATGGAGCGATCATGCAAGAGCGGGACGATGTCCGCCCCGTCGATCTCATTGGTCAATTGGCTGGGGTCTCCACCGGCTAGGGCGTAGAAAGTAGGCAAGAAGTCGTAACCCACCACCGGGACACGGCAAACCGATCCCGGCTGGGCCCCCGGCCCCATAACCAAGAAGGGAACGCGAATCCCTCCCTCCAGTAGATGATGTTTGGCTCCCGATAGCGGGTGGTTAGGGGCCGTCGCATTCGGATCGCCTCCGGGCACCGTACCCCTGCCTCCGTTATCAGTAGTAAAAAACACATAGGTATCGTCCTTGATGCCCAACTCCTCGATAGTATCCAAAATTCGCCCCACACCTAAATCCAACTCTTCCATCATGGCGGCCCAGGCCTGCGTGTATCCTCGATCAGGCGTCCCTTTTTGCTCGTATTTGCGTAGCAGGCTGTCGCGGGTGACAACGGAGAGATGCTGGGCATAATAGCTTACTTGCACATAGAACGGTCGGCCTGCGGCCGATTGCTCAGTCATGAAATCGATTGCTTTGCCCGTGACCGATGGCGTCCGCTTGGGATCTTCGTTATCTATGAAGTGCGGCGGCCCATCGTTGTGGCTGCCTGATTCGATACCTAGCGTTCTAGGCATTCCGCCCGTGTTGTTTCCGGTCATTCCATCGCTGGCATCGTATCCACATTCCTCAGGCGTTGAGATCATTTGCTCTCCCCATTTCCCAAAATGGGCGGCTCGGTAGTCCTCGTTAGCCATTTTCAAAGCTTTGGGGATGGTCAAATGCTCGGACGGTATCCACGAGGGGCTGGCAAACTCGCTTCCGCTCCGAGCTGCCGAGGTGCCGCACAGAATGGATCGGCGAGTCGGCGTGCATAGCGGAGCGGGTGAGTACCCGCTGGTAAATCGCCTGCCCTCTTCCATGATTCTTGTCATGTTTGGCGTTTCCAAATAGCGGGATCTCGACGTCGCGATGCGCGGATCCATCCGTTCCGCAAGCTGGCTCCACCCGTGATCATCGGTGAGGATTAGGACAATGTTGGGCGACGCCAGAGCGGCGCTGATAGGCAGCGCCAGAGCCAGCAATCCAACTAGACACGGAATACGCTGCATCAACATGGCGACGGTGATAGACCCGGACGGGCAACAAAGCAACTATTTCTGAAGCGCGATTCTAGCGTTTCACTCTTGCTTGCAACTAAGGGAATCAAGGAACAATCTCTCTCTCGCCCTATATCTCATGAACCGTATCTCCACCGCTCTGCTTGCCCTATTCGTAGCAGTTTCCTCGTACGCCAGCGAGGATCCCCCTAATATCATCGTTTTTCTGGCCGATGACTACGGTTATGGAAGCCTGAACGCCTACGGAGCCGATCCAAAGCTCATCCGCACTCCCAATCTCAATCGGCTGGCCGCCGAAGGCGTCCGATTTACTCGGGCGTTCACCACGGGCTCTGTTTGCTCTCCTACCCGATACGGTCTGCTCACGGGACAGTATTCATGGCGTACGCGCCTAAAACGGGGCGTAATCAATTCCTACGATGCTCTGCTCATCGATACCGATCGGCCCACTATAGCGTCCTGGCTTCGCAAATACGGCTATCAATCGGCCGCGATTGGAAAATGGCACCTGGGCTACAAATCAGAGCCTTTCCAAAATCTGCTTGGCGAAATCAGTCCCGGCCCCCTCGATGTCGGATTTGATTATCACTTTGGGGTTCCCAACAATCTGGACGATGTTCACAAGATTTACATCGAGAATCGCCAGGTTTACGGTCTGCGGTCTAATCGGATGTCTCAATACGGGCGCAGTTTTTATGGCAAGCCCTACAGTGGATACGACGCGCCACAGCGAGTGACAACGGAGGTCATGGAAGATCTGACTGGTAAAGCGATCAATTGGATAGATAGTCTGGATACCGATACCCCGTTTTTCCTCTACTTTTCATCGGTCGCTGTCCACCACCCGATTTCTCCATCCGAGAAAATGAGAGGGACCAGCGACGCTGGCGCCTATGGAGACTTCATTCACGATATCGACCATTCCGTAGGCCAACTTATGCAGGCGCTCGAACATCGCGGTATCGCCGATAACACGCTCTTCCTTTTCACCAGCGACAATG
>CAYOLG010000059.1:5297-21810 GCA_964404745.1 uncultured Opitutaceae bacterium | reverse complement strand
ATGTTGGGCCTCCAGTCGGCCTAACATTGACAAACGATATAACCTTAACCACATCATCAATACGTCCAAGCTAACGAAAGCGATGGCTCAGTTTGGGTAACTCGACCACATCAATGAAGCCTTTCCTGTCCCAAGTCCGAGCGAGCATTCGAATCGCTTCATGGGTGGCCATCGCCATTCTTACCTTGGCGAGGGCCCAGGGAAGCGACGCTCTCAAATCGATCAGCTACGAAAGCGATATCCGCCCGCTTCTGGAAAAATACTGTTACAGCTGCCACGGAGAGGAAAAGCAGAAGGGGGATGTTCAGCTTTCCAGTTTTCACGACAAGCGCATGCTCGTGCGCGAGCACGAGCTTTGGCGCGAGGTCATCTACCAAATAGAATCGGAAGAGATGCCCGAAAAGGAGCCTTTGCCGACCCCCGAGGAAAGACGCCTCCTGGTCGACTGGCTCGAACACACGCTAAACGAGATCGACTGGTCCCAAGTCAAGAACGCGGGACATGTCACATTGCCGCGCCTCACTAATGAGGAATACAACAATACCATGCGCGATTTGCTGGGAATCGATATTCGGCCTGGAGACTCGTTCCTGGAAGACGGCGAAGGGCAAAGTGGCTTCAATAATGACCGCGACAGCCTCTTCATCACGCCGTCGCAAATGGAAAAATATTTCCAAGCCGCCGAACGCTCCATAGAAGCCCTGCTCCATCACAACAAGGACCCGATAGCGCTTCACTACGAGTCGGAAGACATGTTCATGACCGAGACTCGGGAAACACCCAAGGAATTTGGAAACGATTTCAGAGGATACGTCATCAATCGCGGTCAAATGACTCTATACGAGTCGATCGAGTTTCCCTATGATGGCATTTACCGATTCAAAGCTCGGGCTTTGAGCACGAAGGGCCCAACAGGCAGTCGGCTGCGTATCAACGACGAGGTGAAAGGGGATATCAAGGTCCTCAGTGAAGAGCCCGCTGTCTACGAAATTACCGCTTTCGTTCCTGCAGGTGAAAATCAAGTGGCCTGGAATATCGAGATTCCTCCTATCCACTACGATCCTCCCGAAAACAATGAGGACAGCAATTCCAATCTTCGTCCACAAAGCGTCGCTGTTGATTGGATACAAATCGAAGGGCCGATCGACCCAACACCCGAAGGCCAAGTTCCGCTAGTGATCTCAAGCTGGCCTAAGGCCGGCAATGCGCCCGAAACCGCAGCCCAGGAAATCCTTGAGGAATTCCTTCCGCGAGCCTTTCGGCGACCCGTATCCAAATCCGAGCGCGAAAGATACCTCCAGCTATTCACTTCAGAAATGGCTGCCGAGCAGACTTTCGAAAGCGCGATAAGGACGACCCTGGCTGCCGCGCTCGTATCGCCACACTTTCTATACAGGCCTGAACTCGGCCCTTCCTCAACCAACAAAGAGTATCCTCTCAATGACTACCAGCTAGCGTCCAGGCTTTCTTACTTCCTATGGATGTCCATGCCCGACGAAGAACTTCTTCTATTGGCCGAGAAAAAGCGTCTGCGAAAGCCGCGAACGCTTCGCCAGCAAGTCCGCCGCATGCTAGAGGATCCCCGGGCCAAATCGACAGCCCGAACATTTCTGGGCCAATGGCTGGGCTTTGAAGCGCTTGGCGATACCGTCGTCCCCGACAGCCGAACCTATCCGGAATTCACGCCTGCCATCAACCGGGCCATGAAGGACGAAGTCTATTTTACCTTCGATCACTTAATGGCAAACAACGGCAGCGCTCTCGAACTACTCGACTCCACCGAAACCTTTTTGGACCAAGGCCTCGCCGAGCATTACGGAATCGAGGGCGTTACCGGCCCAGAGATGAGACGCGTCTCGCTCGACGACCCAAATCGCGGCGGACTCCTTGGCATGGGAAGCATTCTTACGGCTACCTCCAATCCCGCCCGTACCAATCCCGTGAGCCGAGGCAAATGGGTACTGGAAACGCTGCTCGGCAGCCGCATCCCCGAACCGCCCGCCGATGCGGGAATCCTGCCGGAGAATGCCGGCCGCGTAAAAGGGAAGACCCTGCGCGAGGAATTCGAAATGCATCGTCGCAACCCCAGCTGCATCGATTGCCACGAAAAGATAGATCCCATCGGATTTGGACTAGAGAATTTCGATGGAATCGGACGCTTCCGGGAATCGGAGAACGGAAAACCAATCGACAGCTCTGGCCGTCTGCCTGACGGAACGTCCTTCACCGGCCCAGCTGAACTGAAGCAATACATAATCTCATCCAAGAAAGATGACTTTGTCCGCAATCTGTGCGAAAAGGTACTGGCCTTCGCCCTCGGACGCGATCTGCAACACTATGATGAAGCCGCAATCATAAAACTGGTTGCGGCGATGGAAAAAAAGCAGTATAAGATCCGCACTTTATTCGAAGAAGTGGCTTTGAGCTATCCGTTCCGCTACCAACACCCCAATCCCGAATATGAACAAACGCTGGCAAATATCCCGTAGAACTTTCCTCAAAGGAGTCGGCGCGAGCCTCGCCCTGCCTTACCTCGATATCATGGGCAGCCAGGGCAAGGCAGCCGCCCTCGCCAAGCCACCTAAACGCCTGGCCTGCATTTTCCAGCCCAACGGGGTTTTCCCCGAGGCTTGGGACGTTACTGGCACAGGAATGGACTTCCAATTCTCGCCCATCCTCGAGCCGCTCAAAAACCTGAGAAGCGAACTTTCTATCCTCTCTAATATCGACAACATTGGCAGGGGACACGTCCAGATGACGGGATCGTTCCTTACCGGTACTACGATTAACGGGAGAAAGAACGCCATCTCGCTCGACCAAATTGTGGCCAACGCAATCGGCAATGAAACGCCCTTCCCTTCAATCACCTTAGGTACCGAACCTCCACGACAAGGATCCGCCGGAAACGAGCCTATTTCCTTCGCTAACACCGTATCCTGGAGCTCGGAAACCACCCGCATCTCCCCGGAAATTAATCCTCGCGTCGCCTTCGATCGCATGTTTCGAGACAAGTCAGGACCAAAAGCCCTGCGCCAAGCCCAACAGCGGCGAAGCGTCGTCGACCTAGTACTTGAGGACGCCAAGAGCCTCCAGCGCAAGGCCAGCAGCCAAGACCATTCCAAGATTGGCGAATACCTCGATAGCGTTCGCTCCTTAGAGGTCCAAATTGAGAAAACGCTCAATCCGCCTGAACGTTCCTGGAAACCGCTTTCGCCACCCGATTTGCAGCGCCCTGACGCGGGCATTCCAGAAGATCGCCAAGAACACCTCAAACTAATGATCGATTTGATGGTGCTGGCCTTCTGGACCGATACCACCCGCGTGGGAACCTTGATGACCGCACACGGATTCAGCCGACAGAATTTCAGCTTTCTGGATGGCGTCACTTCCGACCATCACGGAATGTCGCACCATAAGTTTCAAGACCAAGCGGTCGATGAATATACCCGCGTCAGTCGCTGGTACATTGAGCAGCTTGCCTATATGCTGGACCGCATGAAGTCCATCAACGAGGGCAACGGCTCCTTGCTGGACAATTCCACTGTGCTTTACGGCTCCAGCATGAAGGACGGGAACGGTCACAAAAAGGAGAATCTCCCCATCGTGCTCGCCGGCAGAGGCGGCGGCAGCCTCAAACCGCTCGGCCACCTCGTTTGTAAAGAACATACACCGCTGGCCAACCTGCATCTGACCTTGCTGCAAAAACAGGGTATCGAGATCGACAATTTCAACAACGCCAGCACCGGAACGATCGGCGAGCTGATCTAACAGACGCTCACAGAGAGCTCCCAGTATCAAAGACGCGATTGCCCAACGAGCCGTAGGGGCTTCGCCTACGAAGACCGCGTACCGTTCTAACCGACTCGCCGGTCGTCTCAAGCGACGACCCCGCGGCATGTGCGAGGCGGGGAGGATCGGCTCGATCCTCCAATTTCCGCAGATGGAGGACCGAGCCGGTCCTCCCTACCAATAAAGCCGAAGCAACCGTCTTCACTCTGCGAACTTCGCCACTCCAAAAATTCCACAACATAGCCCGCCGTCACAAAAAAGGCGCGACTCGGGAAAGCCGCGCCTTTGAAAATTAAATGTCTAATTCGCCTAGCTATCGATCTTGATCTTCCAGCCTTTAGCATAGTCGCGCTTGACGAGCTTGTCTAGATCGGAACGGCCCTTGAACTGCATGCCTTCAGAGTCCCACTCCAATTCCGTATCCGGATTCTGCTGGGCGATTACTCCGAGGAGCACCGTTTCCGTGAAGGGTCCCGCTTGGCCAAAGTGCGACTCGGCTTGCTCAATGCGACCCGTCACCGCGTCGTACCACTCCTTGTACGGATCCTGATCCCAGGCTCGAGCGATAGTCTTGTCCGGCCAATCGAATCCATCGATATCGTTGTTGGAATGGATGAACCAGCGGCCGTGCTGACGATTGAAAATGAGCTTGCCCGCTTCGCCAATCACTACGCTTCCGAATTGCTGGAAGGGCATGCCGCCTAAAATCTTCGGATCTGGGTGATTATATTCTTCGCTGTGCTTAATGAGCGTCCAGGTTTCCCGATCGAAATCGGCGTTCACGTATCCATCGTACCAGTGATACTTGAAACCCCGCTTGGAGGTGTACTGGCTTGAAGGATACTCCCAAACAACCTTAGAATTGATTGGAGGAGAAATTTTGGTAGCTCCCTCCTGCTGGGCTGTCACACTCGTAGGAGCTCCGGGATCGACCGCCCAATACGCCATGTCCATTATGTGGCAGGCCATATCGCCCAAAGCCCCAGTCCCATAGTCCCACCATCCACGCCAAGCGAACGGAGCAATGTTTGCATTGTATCCAACTTCCGGAGCAGGACCTATCCACTGCTCCCAGTCCAGCCATGCAGGAACTTTCTCTTTGGCTGGCGGCTTGGCGAATCCTTGAGGCCAAATGGGGCGGTTGGTCCAGGTGTGAGCCTCTCGAACCTTGCCGATTACACCTGCCCGAATCAGCTCTACGCAACGACGCATGTGATCGTTGGCATGGGCCTGATTTCCCATCTGCGTCTTTACCCCATGCTTTTCAGCTAGCTTAGTCATCATGCGGGCCTCCCAAACTCCGTGTGTCAGCGGTTTCTGGCAGTAGACATGCTTGCCGCGCTCCATAGCCATTGCGGAGGCATGAAAGTGATGATGGTCAGGAGTCGAAACGATCACGGCGTCCACTTTGTCGCCCATCTTCTCGAACATCTCCCGATAATCGGTAAAGAATTTGGCGTCCGGGTACTGGCTCCGGGTTTCTACCACGCCCTTGAGGCGCCGATTTTCCATATCCACGGACGACATCTTGGTTGCGTCGGCCGTGTCGACCAAACCGACCACATCAAATCCGGCTTCTTCGCAATGGGTGATGTCGACCCGGCCTTTACCGCCGGTACCGATCCCAACAACCGTTGGTTTGGTCAAGCGTCCGCGAGCATGGCTCGGCAGGATACTGAAGCTGAAGGCGCTGCTCGCCATGGCAGCGGCAGACACTTTCCCGAACTGTCTGCGGGAAATTCTGGTCGAAAGTATGCTTTTATTCTCTTTCATGGGCGTAACGTTTCAATTAAACGACGAAGCATCGCGCGCTGAGCGGCAGCGTGTCAATTGGACATTCCCGTCAGAATATTGGGCAAAACCGGCTCGAAGGTAAATTTCTTGCGGCTTCCCGTCGGCTGATGCAAATTCGCCTCGATGCCTCACGCGTATTCTTTACCCAAAGCTCGGCTTTTCAGGCTCATCCTTTGCGGTCTATCTCTCGCAACGAATCTTAGAAGCCAATCCAGCCAGGATGCCTCGCCCTGGGCCGATTGGGTGGAGCCTAATTTCCCGTTTTTCTCATCGATTGTCGATGCCCGGAAAGTAGACGATGGGCCGACCGAAAACAACCTGACTCCTCGAGGAATCCTTCTCAATTTGGGTTATGATTGCTGGGCTTGTTTCGACACCGACCTGCTTCGGGTATCCGCCATCTGGCAGGGGCCGGGCGTCAGGCCTGTCGCCTTGGCCCCGAAGTCATATCATCCATGGGGACGTAAAACCCAGGGCGGACAAGAAGTTCTGCCAGAGCCCGATGGCAATCTCTGGCTCGCCAATGGCATCTATCCGGGCTGGCAGGCAGGCGAGCAACTGCAATGGTCGGACCCGCGGGCTCCAGCTCCCAGCCCCGAAGAAATTGGACGCGGCCCCTTGCCCGAATCGCAAGGACGCTTCCAGGCCCTGCAAATCGTCGATAGCGGAGTCGTTTTGGAATACGCTGTCCAAGATGCGCGAATACGAGAGCTCTGGTCAGCATCGCTAAGCTCCGGCAAGCCAATCATCGAACGACAAATCGAGACCGGGCCATCGAAACAAACGCTAACTCTGATTGCCGGCGTTGCCGATGGCACGCGAATCGCATTGTGGACTGATGAGAGCAGCGCCCGCGTCAGGCTTTCGGAAGACCAGTCACGATGGCTGGTCCGCATTCCTCCAAACCGCTCGAACACCCGATTCGTCCTGGCAATATCATCGGATCTAGCGCCTCCTCAGATCTCACCCAAACCGATCTCGGGTCAGCCACCACCTCTTCGCTGGCCTGAGACCGTGAAAACCAGCGGCTCGCTTTCCCAAGAAGACGCCGCATATGTTGTCGACGACATCCAATTGCCTCGCGACAATCCCTGGAGCCGCAACGTCCGGCCCGGAGACATCCAGTTTCTTCCCGACGGGACTGGGGTACTGACTACAATCGATGGTGACATCTGGCTTGCCAGCGGGCTCGACGGCGATCTGAGAGAAATTCGCTGGAAGCGTTTCACGTCCGGTCTCCACGAACCCATGACAGTGGCTATTCGTGACGACGAAATATTCGCTTTCGACCGAAACGGAATTTGGAAAATTCTGGATACAGATGGCAATGGCGAAGCCGACCGCCACGAGCTTTTCTCCAACGCCTTTGCTCAAACCGCCGACATGCGAGAATTTCCTAGCGGAATTCGCCTCGCCCCCAATGGCGAGTTCATCATCGCCAAAGGCGGCCAGCAAGCGACTACCCTGGGCAAGCACAATGGTAGCGTTCTAAGAATTTCCGCCGACGGGCGACACGCGACCGTTCTTGGATATGGTCTGCGTCAACCCAATATCGGCGTCAATATTCGCAGCGGGTTGGTGACCTCAAGCGATCAACAAGGTCAGTATATTCCCACTACGCCTCTCCATATCGTGAGCGACCGCCAATTTTACGGCTACCTTTCCGAAGGCTTGCAGGAGCGGGAAGTATACCCGGAACCGATCGCTCAACCGCTAACGTGGATTCCCCACGCCGTTAATGCGTCCGCCACATCCCAGGTTTGGCTGTTCGGGGCCCGCATGGGAGCCCTCAACGACAGCCTCGTCCACATAGGCTTTACGCGTCCGGAACTTTTCAAAGTTTTAATCAATAATCGCGGCGATCGCCCTCAGGCATCCGTCGTCAGTATTACTACCGACATACCCTTTCCACCGCTGCACGGATCGGTTAACCCAGCCGATGGTCAGCTCTATCTGGCTGGCTTCCAAATTTCCGGATGGGGCAACAGTCTGGATCGATTGACTGGCATCGGCCGCATTCGCTATACCGGAAAGCCGGCCGCCCTTCCCTCCGAAGTAGCGCCCTTGAAAAATGGCGTCCTCCTGCGCTTCGATATCGAGCTCGATCCGACACGAGCAACCGACCCCGAAAACTACTCCATGGCTTCCTGGGGATACAAGCGTTCTTACAAGTATGGATCTGCTCAATACAAAGCCAACGGAGAAACGGGTATCGATTGGATCGCGCCGAGCAGCGCTTACCTTTCCAAGGATGGGCGATCGGTTTTCGTAGCCACTCCAGACTTAAAAGAAACGATGCAGCTTCGTGTCGGCTGGGCCTTGGCCTCAAAAGACGGGTATCCTGTCGAAAACAATGCCTACACCACCCCTTACTCGCTGCCTGATTTCGATCCCGTATCTGAAGGATTCGGGCGCATCGAAATCGACCTCGCTCCTCGAAATTCATCCGTTCCAGAAGCGACACCCATTTCCATCGACGAAGGCCGAAGACTCTACCGTATGGTGGGATGCGTCGCCTGCCATTCCATAGATGGTTCCAATGTCGCAAAAGTCGGCCCTACCTGGAAAGGGCTTTTTGGCAACGAACAATCAGTCGTAGTCGATGGACAGAATCAGATCATAACCGCCGATGAAGCCTACCTGCGGGAATCGATCCTCGATCCTTCCGCAAAAGTCGTCAAAGCATTCGCCAGAGGCGAATGGGCCATGCCCAGCTACGCCGGCGTCCTCGCCGACGAGCAAGTCGAATCGCTCATCCTTTTTATGAAATCCCTGTGATTAACCTGCACTCGGATGCGAATGAAAAGGTAGCGGACGATCTCACTCCCACGCTTAAGCTACAGCGGCACAGGCCGAGCGATCCATTCCAAAATAGTAGAACAGGCATCTTGCCTGTATGCGGAGCGTAAGATCACAGGCTAGAAGACTGAACTACCCTATTAAAATGTATCCAATCAACATTACAACCCCTTACATTGTCTTGCTCTCTGCCCTCTTATTGGCCGGCTGCTCTCACCACGCCGACGATGCCGTAAAAGCCCTCATCGTGGTCGGCCCCTCCAATCACCCGCCTGGCAGCCACGAGGTAGAAGCTGGCGGCCGTCTCATCGAATACTGCCTGAAAAACAACGAGAACGGTATCGCCGTCCAAGCAGATGTTATCTACGTCTGGAAAGACATGCCTAAGGATCTCGATCTCTACGACACTTTGGTATTCATTGGCGACAAATTTCCTGGCGAGCGCCTGCCCCAATCAGAACTCGCTATGGAGCAACTGGCACAAGTGATGGCCAAAGGCCGCGGAATCGTTTGCTTGCACTACGGTGTTGGTCTCGAGAACGACGACGTCGATCCGGATGGCGACCACCCCCTCCTGCATTGAATGGGCGGCTATTTTGCCACCCGCTGCAAACATCACCAATCAACAGCTAAAATCTACCGGGCCGCTCGTATTGAAGCCGCCAACCTGAATCATCCCACCGCCCGTGGATGGGACACCATGGTTCTCCAGGACGAACCTTACACCAACAATTACTTTGGCCCTTACGACCACCAACTGATGGTTGGAGCCTTCGCCGTCGCCACCTCTATGCTTCCTCCCGAAGCGCCCAAAGAGCCAAAGTTGTCCAAAAGCAAATCCATAAAATCGATACAGCTATCCGCCAAGGCCTCGAATAACGCCATGCCATCTCGACTAGTATCCCCGTTTCAGGGTGGTTAGCCGCAGTGCCATTTCACCACCGCCGCCAAGCCGTCTCTCTCTTCGTTTCACTTTTCACTTTCCACTCCTCACTCATGAACATTCTAGGCCCCATCGTGCCGATTGATCCAATGCTCATCCTCCGTCCACAGGCTAAACCTGCCCGTGCCGAGCAGCATTTGCCAAATCGCGATACAGAACAACGCGAAATCGAATGCATGCATCGGATGTTCGCTGTAACGCCATCCTAGTAGCCCAACCAGCACCAGGCAAGCGATCCGCCCAGCAATTCCCAGTAGAATCAGAACGACCGCAAATATCGCTCCACCGGTCCATAGAACACTTAGCCAACCTTCCTCACCCTCGGGCAAAAGTCGCCAGTCAAATTGGCCTAGCGCCATCGCTAGCATAACCGCAATGGCTAGGCGTAAAACCGGCTGAACCACAGATTGGCCCGCGCGGTTCAGACGGCAAAAAAAACGGTCCACCGGTTTGCAATTCCGATCGATCCGTCCACTGACAATCAGCCAGTCGAGGACAAAACCGATCAAAGCGGGGAGCATAAAAGCGAAGCCAGCGATCGTGACTACTGGCGGGCGAAACATTGGCCAAAGGGCCACCACGAGAAACCCCATCTGAAAGCCCGCCCAGGCCCGTCGATGCAATGCCGGTGGAAGCGGGTGGATCGGCAAACACTGGAGCTTCCGCCACGTCAATCCCCCGTGAAAGAGGTAGTAGGCTACACCTAAAAGCAGATAGCTGATATGAACCTGGCTATAGCCATAAGCTAGCAGCGAAGCGACCGCTAAACCGAGTGCATCGGAAACCATGTCCAGCTCTTCTCCAAACAAGCTGCCGCGGCCTGTACGACGTGCAACAAAGCCATCAATTCTGTCGAGAACGGCAGCGAAAAGATAAAGGCTTCCCGGTATCCAGGCCAAGACAAGCCCGTCAGGCCAACCTTGAAAAAGGAACCCGCCCACTGCGGCAATCAGCCAGGAACGCAGCAGCGTCAGACGGTTACCCCAACCCAAATTTCCATAAAGCGGAGCCCCTCGGGCCGGTCGATTGAGATGCAGGCGCCGCCCCCCCTGATAACACAAGAATCCCCATAGAATCCCAGCCTGGAGAATCCACTGCCCGGCTCCCTGCCAGTGCCAATACAGACCCAATAACCCAGCGCCGAAGATCAGGATGGCCGACCCAAGAAAGGCGACCTTGCTCAGTTCAGTCTTGAGCGAGGCTTCTTTCCCTTGGGCATCATCATCATCTTGCATCCCCCAACAAAAACACCAAACATCCCCCAAGTAAACAACGCGTCCCGCCTGACGTACGTATGAGGAAGTTGCTAATATCGGCAACGGACACTCCTCAGTTGCTGTTGCCAAACAAATGTGATCGCATTTCAGACGCATGCCCAAATTTTCGATCTACTTCGCCTATCCCGGCGAGCTTGACACGCCCACGGGCGGCTATCGCTACGATCGGCGTCTCATTGCCGAGCTGCGTCAATTGGGGGCGAAGGTAACAACCATTTCACTACCGGACTGCTTGCCGGTTCCCGATCAGCAAGCCCTAAAAACGATCGAGCAAACCATGGCAGCATTACCGGATCAGGCCGTAGTGGTAATCGACGGACTTGCCTTTGGCGTACTCGATGATCTGGCAGCCAAGGAGGCTCATCGCTTGAAGCTGGTCGCCCTTTGCCACCACCCTCTCGCCTTGGAAGCGGGTATCAATGAATCGCTGAAGCGAAGTTTGATGGAGTCAGAACGCCGGGCCCTATCCTGGACCCGGGCAACCATAGTGACCAGCGAGCATACCAAAGACATCCTTATCGATCAGTTTGCGGCGCCATCAGAGAAGATCGTTGCGGCAGCTCCGGGCACAGACCCTGCTTCCCTCGCGCCAGGCAACGGCGATCCAGTCCGCTTGCTAACGGTTGCCTCGCTCACGCCTCGCAAAGCTCACGACGCGCTGATAGATTCTCTGGCCGAACTGGCTGAGTTGCCATGGCAAGCACGCTTTGTCGGCAGCGGTGAGCTTGACCCAGCATGGGCAACCAATTTGCAAGCCCGCGTGAAGGATCTAGGATTGTCAAAACGGATCTGTTTTGCCGGCGCCGTCGATGACGCAACAGCCGAGTATCAACAAGCGGATGCGTTTGTCCTGCCCTCGCGCTATGAAGGCTATGGAATGGCCTTCGCCGAAGCGGTGGCTGCCGGACTGCCTGTCATCGCCGCTAGAGCGGGAGCCGTCCCAGAAGTCGTACCGGAAACAGCTGGTTTGCTCGTGCCGCCCGATGATGGACCTGCCCTTACCCTGGCGCTACGGCAGTTGATAAGCAACCCAAGCCTACGCCGACAGTTCCAGAGAGGAGCCAGACAGGCGGCCTCAAACCTTCCACGGTGGTCTGATACTGCTGCTATCGTTGCTGGCAAGCTCATGGAGGTGGCCAACGCATGAGCGGTTTCAGCATAGACTGGCTAGACCTGCGGGAAGCCGCAGACCATAGAGCCCGCGACGATGGATTGCTCGTCCGAGCCATACATTGGTTGCAGGACGCTCGGCCGCCCGGCCAAAGCGAGGTAGTGGTCGATCTAGGGGCCGGCACAGGTTCCACACTACGAGCCTTTACTCGCTCTAAAATCTATAAAACCGGGAGCGCCGAATGGCGCCCGATCGAACACGATTCCCAGCTACTAGCAGAGATTCAGAGACGTCATGGTCAATCAACTACACTGAAACCCCACGAACTGGACTTGGCTAAGACCTCGGAACTCCCACTATCCGACACCCGCCTAGTAACAGCCTCAGCCTTATTTGATCTCGTATCCGCTAACTTTATCGATTCACTCGTGGACACGCTTATACGGCAATGTCAGCAACAGCCCGTGGGGCTCTACGCGGCTCTCACCTATGATGGAACTACCCAGTGGACGCAAACCCATCCACTTGACGAAACGATCCTCGCGGCCTTCAATCGAGATCAGTTCCGAGACAAAGGATTCGGCCCGTCCCTCGGCCCTAATGCCTGCCACTATCTGGAAAGACGATTGGTTGAGGCGGGCTTCGAGGTGTCATGCGCCGAGAGCCCCTGGATTCTCGGTGGGAAAGAAAGCGAGTTGGTAACTGAGCTGGCCAAAGGAATCGGGCATGCAGTCGCCGAAGACCCAGCGCTGGACCCGGAAGCGCTTCGCGAATGGCTAGAATTTCGCCAAGCCAATGTAACGCGCGAAAATTGCCTTGTGGGGCACCGAGACCTATTAGCTCTCCCGCCGGCCTAATACTCTGACCTGCAAACGCTCGTTTTCAGCGATACCGACAAGTCCTCAGACTTGTCGCTAAATGCTTGTCTGAACCTGCTTTACCGTTCCAACTAAGAACGTACGTTAAACCACCCCATGCTAGAAGCCACAGTAACTCGCATCACCAGCGCCCGCATACCCACCGACTACGGTGAGTTTCACCTTGTGTACTATACCAACACTGTAGACGACAAATCCCATCTGGCGTTCTACATGGGGGATAACCTTGCCGGAGAGGATACACTCGTGCGCATCCATTCAGAATGCCTGACCGGAGACATTTTTGGCTCCCGCCGTTGCGACTGCGGAGAACAACTGGATCAGGCTCTTCAACTAATTGCCGAGGAAGGAAGGGGTGCGCTCATCTACCTTCGCCAGGAGGGCAGAGGCATCGGCCTCCTAGAGAAGATTCGGGCCTACAATCTTCAGGACGAGGGCCACGATACCGTCGAGGCCAATCTTATACTGGGCCACGGGGCCGACGAGCGTAGTTATGCTCTGGGTTCCTGCATCCTCAAGGATCTTGGCATCAATTCCGTTCGCCTCATCACTAACAACCCAGAAAAAATCGAAGCTCTGGAAGCGGACGGTATCAAGGTCAGCGACCGGGTGGCATTGCCCTCCACCATCCATCCGGAAAATTCCCGCTACTTGATGACCAAGGTCGAGCGCATGAATCACATGCTGCAGCCGCCCGTCCACAGGTCACGACCGCGACGGGTGACTTCCTTGAATCTCAAACAGGAGATCGAAGACTGGCTCAATGATCGGGCCGCGTCTTTCCAATCCGAGAGCCGCCCATTTGTCACACTTAGCTACGCCCAAAGCTGGGACGGGAGCATCACTACCCATAGCGGCGAGCCCCTGTCTATCAGTGGCGAGGAATCTATGCAGATCACCCATCAGGTGCGCAGCCTCCATGATGGGATTCTGATTGGCGTCGGCACTGTGCTTAGCGACGATCCGCAACTTACGGTCCGGGAATGGTCGGGTTCTAACCCCCAGCCCATAATCCTCGATAGCCAACTACGTACACCCTCCAGCGCCAAGCTATGCAGCCATCCCGACAAACGATGCTGGGTGATAACTGCGAATTCAGAAGCTCAATCCCAGGGAGGCAATTTCGAGGTCCTAACAGTGCATGGCGACGAAGACGACTCGCAGCATGCCTCCCTCGATGCCGCCATGCAGTTGCTGCGCGATCGAGGCATTAAGCGCCTGATGGTCGAGGGTGGCGCCAACGTCATCACCGCCTTTCTGCAACAGCGCCTCGTCGATGCGGTAGTGCTAACCATAGGCCCCAAGCTCGTGGGCGGCTACAAAGCAGTCGGGGATTTGCAGCCAAAGGTAGGGAATACCGTGCTTGATATTAACCCCCTCTATTCCGGCCAAGCCGGCCAAGACTTGATCATCTGGGGCGAACTGCGATACGACGGGCCCGAGAAATGAACGCGAGTGCCGCCCAGCATGCCCAACAACTTTGGTTTACCGAGCCCTTTCAGGTCGAAGTCCGCCAAAAAGAGCTACCCGCCCCTGGGCCCGAACAAGCCTTAGTCCGCAATCTGTATTCCGGCATTAGCGCCGGCACGGAGTTGCTCGTCTACCGGGGCCAAGTTCCTGAAAGCATGCCGCTAGACGCCAACTTATCCTCGCTGAGCGACGGGGCCATAAACTACCCCTTGCAATACGGCTACGCGTGTGTCGGGCGCGTCGAGCAGATCGGTCAATCCGTGGATAACTCCTGGATTGGGAAAACCGTATTTTCATTTCAGCCCCATGCCAGTCGCTTTCTAGGCAATGTGTCTGAGCTGATTCCCCTCCCCGATGATCTGGACCCCCAAGCCGCCATATTTCTAGCCAATATGGAAACGGCTGTGAACATTGTCTTAGACGCCAGTCCGCAACTGGGCGATCGCGTAGTCGTATTAGGTCAGGGAATACTGGGACTACTCGTCACTGGCATCCTATCCAATTTCCCTCTGGCCGCGCTGTATGTTCTAGACAGGATTGCGTCCCGGCGGGCGAAGGGCGAGCAGACCGGAGCAACGGCCGGCTTTGACCCAGAAAATCCAGCGGATATCGAAACGCTTAAAGCAAAGCTGCGGTTGGATCAGCCTCGCGGCGGGGCCGATATTGCGCTGGAACTAACCGGCGCACCAGCAGCCTTGAATTTGGCGGTGGAGCTTTGCGCCTATTCAGGTCGCGTCGTCGTCGGCAGTTGGTACGGCAGCAAAACAGCCGAACTCAAGCTCGGCGAACGCTTTCACCGCAATCGTATCGGCATCATAAGCAGTCAAGTTAGCTCCATAGAGCCGGAACTGAGCGGCCGCTGGAACAAGGAACGCCGTCTCTCAGTCGCCTGGGATCGAATACGAAAACTCCAGCCCGAACAATTTATCAGCCACCGCCTTCCCTTGTCCAATGCAGCCGAGGCCTACCACGCGCTGGACCGCGTATCGAATGATGCCCTACAGATAGTTTTCGACTACTCCCTCTGGCCAGACTAATTGTCCTAAAGCAAAAAAGACTTCCTATGTACACCCTCGCAGTAAAAAAAGACTTCATCGCCCGGCACTTTCTGATCGGCGGAGATTGGGGACCGGAAAACGAGCCCAATTCGCACCACTTTGTCATGCAGATTCAGCTGGAAGCCGCTGAACTGGATAAGCACGGCTATCTAGTGGACATCGTCAAGATTGAGGAAGAAATGGATACAATCATCGACTACTTCAGCGAGAGCATGCTCAACGATCTGCCGGAATTCGAGGGGCTCAACCCCAGCCTCGAGCATTTCAGCCGCATTGCTTGCCGCAAACTGCTGGAGGCTATCACCCCTCCAGGCTCTGGGAAATTCACCGTGCGCATGTGGGAGAACGAGTCCTGCTGGGCCTCTTATTCAACGAGCTTTGGCGGAAGCTGACAAACCTGGGAGCATCAAGGCCCCGGCTAGGAGGACCAATACGTCGCGCAAACGCATCAAAGCGATCAAACTCGCGGCCGCCGGCAGGGGCAACGCCAAGGCTGAGAAGGCCCAGAACATTCCGGCCTCCACGCTGCCAATACCGCCCGGCAAGGGCAGCAGAAAGGCCAGGCGAACCACGGTGAACAATAACAGAAAGGTGGCTAGATCCTGCTCCACTCCGACGAAGCTGAGCAAAAGCCAGAACTCGGCAATCATGCCCGCCCAACCGATTAGCGAAAGGGCCAGGGCCAACCCGAGAGACGGGCGCTTCTCAGTGACCACTTCCAGTAAGGTAGCGTGCAGCTGCGACCAATGAGCAGATAGCTGACCGAGGCGGGGATGCTTCTGCCAAGGCCGAGTCAAGCGTTCGATCCCTCCACGCACGCGCTCCGGATGTCGTATCAGAATCCAGGCTACGAGCCCAAAGGCTGACACCAGTCCAGATAGGGCCAGAGCAATGCCCCACCAATCGGCCAAGTTCGTCGAAGCGGAAACCGCCAAGGCTAATACCGCAATGAAAAGGATCGCAAAATTGATCCAGAGCTCGTAGAAACGATCCAAGCCCACCGCCAGAAAGGCAGAGGTACCCGCAAGCTCGTAGCGTTTCCACAGCCAGTGGATCTGCAACGGTTCTCCTCCAAATTGCGGGCCGGGCGTCACGAAGCTAATCAGTTGTCCCGCTTGGCGAATACGCAACAGCTGCTGGAATCCAATCCTCGAACCTATCGCTCCCGTCAGAACCTGCCAACGGCCCACCAGTAAAGCGATAATCAGCAGATTCAGGGCGATCCATAGAAGCCACTGCAACACACTCAGACCACTGATGGATTGCAGCGCGGCGTCGAGTGGCAACTGAGCCACAATCCAAGCCGCCAACCCCAAGGCTACAATCCAAAATATGCGCAACGTTTTAATATCCAACCTCCTAACCTTCTCACCGATCGCGAACAATCGAATTCT
>CAYOLG010000059.1:0-5197 GCA_964404745.1 uncultured Opitutaceae bacterium | reverse complement strand
TCCCTCCTTTTTGCTCTCAAGCAAGGCTAGCAATACCGAACCTTCTGCCGATAAAATGCCGAAGCGCCGCTAATAGCGGATGAGTACCGTGCCGCAAACGTTAGAGTTGTTAGTATCTCCGGCGTCGTCCCGCGACTGCGCCTGAGCGTCAACTTAACTAAGAAATGTTCTCCCTCATCCCTCAGCCTTCATCCTTCAACTCTATATCTCCGGTCCTTGCCAATCCGGGATGCCTCTCTCGCGCTTCTGCTTTTCGTATCTAACCCATTGCGGACGCTCTTCCGTATATGGCTTGTTTTCGTGTACCATCAAAGGACGGGTTTCTTGCCACCAGGCATCGTACGCCTCTCGCAATCGAGCCACCACTTCTGGATGCTGAGCAGCTACATCCATCATTTCGTAGGGATCCTGAGAAATGTCGTACAACTCCTCGTTGTTGATGAAACGCCAGCGCTGGGTTCGGATCGCGCAATCCTGCAATTTATGCGTACTCGGCTCGACCCCTTTCTCCCAACGGCCTTTGTGCGTAAAGAGATAACGATCATCCCAATCGGCTTTGGGATTTTCTAGAAGCGGAAGTAGATTGCGCCCATCCAACTCCTGAATACCATTAGGAATAGTTGTTCCTGATAAGCTTGCGAAGGTCTTGAAAACGTCAATATGAGCGGTCAGCGCCGGAATATCAACGCCTTCTCCAAGCCGTCCCTTCCAACGCCAAAACGCTGGTACGTGCGTACCTCCTTCATAGGGTGTCCCCTTGCCAGTCTTAAAGCCAGCCGTGAAAAGAGCAACGCGTTCCCCATTCAAGGTCCCCCCACGTCCAGCCTGGCCATTGTCCGTCATGAAGATAACCAAGGTATCCTCCCATAAGTTCCACTGGTCGAGCTTCGCCATCAGCAAACCGAAATTATCGTCAATGTTCTCGATCATCCCGTAACGCCCTGCCGTGTTTTCGTCATAACCGAGGTCTAGGAAGCGCTTAGTGTAAGCTTCCGGAGCGATCATTGGACCATGGGGAGCATTTGGCGTTATGTAGGCGAAGAAAGGCGTATTGGCATCCGCTTGTTCCTTCATCCATCCTAAGGCGGCTTTGAAAAAGACGTCTGTACAGAACCCTTTGGTCTGAACGATCGTATCGTTGTGGAGAATAGCATTGTCGAAATAGCGGGTTTCCCGGTTTGGCGGAAAGTCAGCGCAACTGCCGGGAAAGGCCTGCCCGATCCCGCCTGCTCCATGAATAAAGGTTTCCGTAAAACCGCGATTGTAAGGCTGGTAAGCGTCCTCATCGCCCAAGTGCCATTTACCGAAGATTCCCGTTTCATAGCCATTGCCGCTTAGCAGGTCGGCGATGGTTGTCGTCGAGGCGGCCATGATCTCTCGCTCCTTTATCGTATGTGTCACTCCATTACGAAACTCATGCCTGCCGCTCAGCAAAGCCGCCCGCGTCGGGGCGCAAGTCGGACTGACATGGAAATCAGTAAAGCGCGTGGACAGCTCGTAAAACTGATCCAGGTTTGGCGTGCGCAAAACCGGATTACCTAGGCAGCTCAAATCTCCCATGCCCTGATCATCCGTCATGACCAAGATAATATTGGGACGCGAGCCGCTCAATGAATCCGCCGCAAAACTCGTCATGGAAACCAGAATACTATAGAAAAGGATTACGATCGATGTTCTCATATTTAGGCGTATCAACTAAGTTAAACAATGTAGGAGCGGCTTTAAGCCGCCATTGTAAAGATGGTTCGCAGAAACAAACCCGATCTATCTTTTTGTCTTGGGTCGCGGGCGATCTCACGCCCATTCAGCTTTCTTTTTCGTAGGGCTGGCGCTTGCGCTATGCCGCAACATACGATAAACGATACCATCGCGGCGCAACGCAAGCGTTGGCCCTACAAATTGCGAATAGCCGAAACCGATCATAAAAGTCCTGTCATTAAGCGTGGTGCAATCCACCCGGCCTGTGACCTTCCCGAGCCTAACAGCCTAGAAGCCCGTGCTACTCCATTTCACTCCAGCTCTACTGGCCGGTAGCCACCGCTCTTCTTGAAGTACAAGAACAATCCCAGATAAGCGACAAAGAGGAACCCCGGAAGCATGGCTTGCCGGAAAAAGGCGTCTTTCTTGTTGGCGTTGATGATCGCTCCCAATTTCGCCGCATTAGCTTCATCCAGTGATTCCACCGCCTGCATGTTCAGGCTGGGCGTTTCGCCAAACATTCCTAAACGCGTGCCGCCATCCACAATCTGGTACAAAGCCGCCTCCTGCTCCTTCAGATCAGCGTCGATCCCCGCATCCAGAAAGAGGCCCATCAATGGCGTGCCCAATATCCCCATTCCTAGAACGCCGACCGCGGAGACTCCGTTTAAGGTGAGCGCTCCGCCTTTGGGGAATTGCTCGGAAACGACCCCTAGCGTAGTGGACCACAAAAAGGTTTTGCCGAAGGCGTAAACGATGGCGGCGATTATCATGATTCCCGCCGGGGCCACTCCTAAGAAAATCAATCCTACTACTGCTAAAGCCGCGCTCAGCACCAGCAATCCGATGGGCGAAAATTTTTGCACGATGGGTCCGGCATAGAAGCGCAGAATCGTCATAATTATCGATACCATGACGAAAATCCAGCCAGCCGCTTTCGGGAAATCCGCGGCTAGCAGTTCCGCCATCCAAGTATCAGTTCCCAATTCCGTAGTAGCCAGAAAGGGCATTGTTATGAGAATGACTACGAACATCGGGTTTCCAAACGATCCTGTAAAAATAAACGCGCTCCCTGCTATGAGCAGCGAAATGACCAGAGTCATGCTAACTGATACGGTAACTGGATCCGAAACAATCGTATTCGCTACCTGGATAAGCCCCATAATGGTCAGCCAGGTGATAATAAAAAAGCCCAAAGCCCCGACTTCCCGGAGCATATCTTTGTAGCTAACGCCGGCAGCCACGCGCTCCTGAACCGGAAATTTGCAGGGAGAGATCATAGCCGCGTAAACCACCACGGGAATCAGGCAGACGCCGAACTTCACCGTCAGGCTAAGCCCTCCAAGCAGAATCCCCGCCGCAGCTCCAAGGGCTAGTCCCGCAGGCCAACCCGCGTGGAGAATGTTTAGCCACTTGGACTTTTCCTTGTTATAGATGGTCGCAACGACTGGGTTGATAAAGGCTTCCACCGTCCCGTTGGCTATTGCCACAAGAAAAGTGCTCCAGTAAAGCCAAGAGGCCGACTTGTCTATGATCGCATACACCGTGCCAATAACCGCTAAGGTGTGGGCTATTATGGCGAAATAAGCGCTCACTTTGTATCCAATCTTGTCAATGATAAGACTGAAAATAATGATACTGAAAGCGAACGGCCAAAGGCCAACGCCTAAGATTTGCCCGATCTCGGCTTGGGAAAAATTGAATTCGGAAACCAATTGCCCGACCACGACGGATCTGAGTCCAAAGAAAAATGAGGTGGCCACTAGGGCGATAAAACAAGCCCAGAAAAGTTTCTTATTTTCCAATTCGTTAGTCATAGGGAGAAAACAGGGGTTAGAAAATTTAGAATAAGAGCTCTGATTCTCGCCAACTCAGCGCCCGTTTCAAGCGCAATTCGAGCGGAGCAGCGCGAGTCGAACAAAGAGTATCGCAGGTTTCCAGCCCGTGTCTGGGGATTTTTTGAATCAATCAGGAAATTCTTGAACTAGAGGAGTAGCACAGGCTTCCAGCCTGTGTAATTTCAGAGAAATGACGCGTGATACGCCCTAATTCCTGCCTTGGCTGGATTGTTCCGTATGTATTCCTCAACTTTCCACTGATGCTGTTCGCTCCGGAGAATCTGGTTAAAAGACTCGTCCTGCCAGAGCTTACCAGAACGATTCAGTTCCGTGTTTATGCTATTCGCAGTGTAAGACTTCCAAGAGTGAAGAATCTTGGCCAATTCAAACCCCTGCCTTGGAGTTGCGATTAGATGCACGTGATTAGGCATGACAACCCATTCACCTCGCTCGTAGCGATCCAAATCAAAACGATTAAGGGCATTCGCTACAATTTCCGAAAATCTCGAGTGCTTCAACCAACACTTGCCGATTCCATTGTCCAACCACCTATCGATCTTGTCAGAAAAAAGGTCATGAAATCTAACGGACAGATCGGAATTTTGAGGCAACGGATATTGTTGGAGAAACGACTCCCTTTCCCTTTTTAACTCCCTCAATTTTCCGTAAGGTATCGATTCGGCAAAACGGAAGGTAACGAAATAAGTTACTCCTTTCTGACTCCAATGGGGCAAATTTCGTTCGTTGATACGAATGTTCTCCCTGGGTACTAAATAGGGCATTCAAGGATTGGATTTCCAAGTAGATACCTACTCGAAGAAACTATTTGATCAAGCTAGATTGCAGGCCCTTCTTAGCCTCCTCGCACAGGCTGGAAGCCTGTGCTACCCCTAAATCAAAGGCAGAACAGGCATACCTGCCAATTTGTTAAGCGCCCTACGCGCCGCTCTGCTACTTCCCTATATTTCCTCGCGCCGCCGTCTTTCCCTGGCTTCCTCTCTGAGCTTCTGGAAGTCGGGGTCCTCATCGGGCAATTGGTATTGCTTGCGGAGCTGGTTGAGCTCGCTGTTCATGGATTTCATGATACTCGCGTATTCAGGGTTATCATACACGTTATTGAGCTCGTTGGGATCATTCTCGATATCGAACAGTTCCCATTCGCCCTTCTGGTAATAATGTATGAGCTTATGCTTGCCATTGGTCACGCCGTAGTGTCGAGCCACGCTGTGGCCGCCAGGAAACTCGTAATAGTGATAATAGAACGAATCCCGCCAGTCGCGCGGCGTCTTGCCCTTGAATATCGGTACCAAACTGGCGCCTTGCATATCGCTTGGGCTGCGGACTCCGGCCAAGTCCAGGAAGGTCTGAGCGAAGTCTAGATTGGATACGATGTCGTTGTTGACCGATCCTGCCTTAACCACGCCAGGCCACTTTACTAGGAGCGGGGTCTTCAGCGACTCCTCATACATCCAGCGTTTGTCGAACCATCCGTGCTCCCCTAAGTACCAGCCCTGGTCGGAGGAATAGATGACGATCGTATTTTCAGCCAGGCCACTCTCGTCCAGGTAGTCCAGCACTTCGCCAATTCCGTCATCCACCGATTTCACGGTGCGCAGATAGTCTTTCACATAGCGCTGGTACTTCCATTGGATAATCTCCTT
>CAYOLG010000058.1:0-22050 GCA_964404745.1 uncultured Opitutaceae bacterium | reverse complement strand
TCCGGGCGGGTTTTCAAGGCAATCGCATTGATGCCGAATTCGTTTGCCGTGAGAAGCAACGGACAATTCGCTAATTAGATATGTCAAAATCTGGACTCAACGAACTCGCTTTAGACTTAACGGAAGACTACCCTGCCAGCCCAAGAGAAACGCTGGCTGGCTATGTAGTCGCCATGCGCACCTTGGACAAGTGCAGGGCCGCGTTAGCGGGAACGAATGGGGAATACCATTTTGATTGTCCGCTGGATAATTTCTTTTTCGGATTCGCAGAGATATCGCCGAATTCGTTTAAGGAGTTTGTGGCGACGGGAGCCAATGATGAAGCGGTGGCCGATTGGATTGCATCCAATGCCAAGCAACGGGAAAAAAGAGAGATCATCGCCTGGAATAACCAGATGCGGGGCAAGCGGATCAGCGAGATGCCTATCGAATTGCAGGAATTCCTCGAGGGCTACATTCCTGAGTGCATCCCTCAGGGACGCGTGGTGTATGTCTGGTTCGACGTGTACGATATCGAAGAGGGAAGGATTTGAAAGAGCGGCGAGCGTATCGAGTTACGCTTCGGTAAGACTAGTCGGCCAGTCGGTTGTAGTTGCCGACGAGGCCTTATGATGTTTGCTGGGTAACCTAAGGGTAGGTCGGTTAAACGCTTTGTCTGGTTTTTGCTGGTAGGGGTGTGTCTGTTTGTCTCCGCCTGCGGGCAAATCTCTGGATCGGGTTGAGCATGTTGGCGGAACCCTGGGGGAGATCATGCACAAGAATATGGACCGCAAAGCGGAGCTTAGCCGACACGATCGGCCTTGGAGGCGATAGCCATTCGGGAGTACAAAGAGGCGTTTCAAAGACCTAGGGAAGCCTTGGCTGGATGAAGCAATCGGCTCGCAATTCGATACCAGCTTTGAGGCCAAAGCGGCGGAAGCTCAGATCGGCCTTTATTTTGGAGGATAAGGCTCTTTTTGAAACAAGTCCTGCTAGGGCGGGTGGCACGCGTACGCCAAATCACCGAATTCCCCTCGAAGACCCGAGCGCTAGTAAACGCGGGCATGATGGCCATCCCGCTTCCTTTCTAATCTGCTTGCCCAGGGGTCCAGTTTCCTAAAATGTTCTGTCGATTTCATCAACCGGGGCGAGGGAAACGTTGCCTCATTTCAAAAAAATTAAAATAATCAAAACCTATATGAAAAAAACAGTTCTATCTATTGTTGGGGTCTTCTTTTTGCTGGCGGGAGCATCCATCGCATTCGGGGCTCATCATGGCGACGGCAAGATCGCTCCAAAATCGGTTATTCACGTAGTCACGGTTTCCTGGAAAGACGATGCCTCTGAAGAGCAAATCAAGAAGGCTCTTGATGGCGTTAAGACCATCGCCAAGAAGTACGATGGAGTGACTCGGGTGTGGATCCGCACGATCAAGGCCCAGGGCAATCGCTCCCACGCTTTCGTCATGGAGTTCAAAGACGAGCAGGCTCTCAAGGATTACGCGGGTAGCGATGTCCAAAAGGAATGGTACGAGGTTTACTTGCCGGTACGCGAAGCCAGCACGACTTTCGATATTACCAACTAAAGCGTAAACGCGCTGGTAATTGCGAATTTACGGCCGCGCAGGGGACCCCCTGGGCGGCTTTTTCCATCTATTTTATTACGCTGAATTGCTTTGCCGATTCTCGAATCGCGTCCATGGTAAGTGGCATGAAATCGGTATTACCTCTCCTGTCCTTGCTGCTGAGCTCGTTTGCCTCCGCCCAATTAAAGCCGAATTTAGTCTTCATCATCGCCGATGATCTCACATTTCGGGACATTGGGTGCTATGGTGGGCAAGCCCACACGCCAAATATCGACTTTCTGGCTACGGAGGGAATGCTCTTCGAACGTTGCTTTCAGGCGTCTTCAATGTGCTCGCCCACGCGCCATAATATTTACACCGGACTGTACCCGTTCAATTCAGGAGCGTATCCAAATCACACTTTTGCTAAACTAGGCACGAAGAGCGTTGTCCACTATTTGCAGCCTCTGGGCTATCGGGTAGCCCTCTCGGGAAAGACCCACATCAAGCCCCAATCGGTTTTCCCTTTTGAATACAGCGCGAAGGATAACAACCCGGATATGGAGGCGATTGATCGCCTTATGGGGGAATCGGTTGCGAATGGAAATCCCTTTTGCCTGTTCGCTTGTTCGAATGAGCCGCACGGCCCTTGGGACAAAGGAGACGCGTCCATTTATCCGCCAGAAAAAGTCATACTGCCTCCTTATATCGTGGATACGCCTGAGGTGCGGGAGGGTTTCAGCGCCTATTTGGCGGAGATCACTTACTACGATGGTCAAGTTGGCCAGATTCTGGCTTTGCTGGAAAAGCATGGGCTTTCGGGAAACACATTGGTCATGGTCGTATCCGAGCAAGGGAACTCGATGCCTTTCGCCAAATGGACGGGCTACGGGAATGGATTGCAGTCGGCCATGATTGTCCGTTGGCCTGGCCATGTGGAACCGGGGTCTTTGACTAGCGCTCTGGTCGAGTATACAGATGTTCTTCCCACCTTTATTGACGCCGCGGGAGGGGTGCCTGAATCTAGTTTGGACGGCGAGAGTCTGCTGCCCGTTTTGTTGGGCCAGAGTGATCGCCACCGGGACTACGTATTTGGGCAAGTGACGACTCGGGGAATCAACAACGGATCCGATGCCTACCCCATTCGCACGGTTCGCGATGAAAATTTTCGTCTGATTTGGAATTTGATGCCAGAGACGAAATATGCCAACGCGTACACTGGCAGCAAAACATTCAAGTCGATGATCGCCAAAGCCGATTCCGGAGATGGCCATGCCAAGGAACTTGTATCCAGATACCAACACCGCCCAGAATTCGAGTTGTTCGATTGTCTGGCAGACCCTTTGGAAATGAACAGTCTGGCTGGCAACCCAGAGTATGCTAGCGTGATCGAGCGTTTAAAGGGGAAGCTGGATGCTTGGATGGCAGGGCAGGGCGATGCCGGAATACAGACTGAGCTCGATGCCAAGTACCACATGCGCAACGCCCAAAGCATGAGTAGGGCCGAAGTGGATGCGGAGTGGGCGAAGCGAAAGAGGTAATTTTCCCTGGGGGGTAAAGTCTGGTGCCCCGAAAACGGTAGCGGCCGATCTCCGAGCGACCACAATGTTCAATATAGCTAAAAGAATTCACTGCTCGAGTGGACCTGTTGATTCTGCTAAACCTTGTCGCTCAAAGGCGCCTTTCCAGTTCTAGAATCGCTCGATCGAAAACCTCCAGAGCTTGCTGACGTTGCTGGTCGGTTTTGTAGGCCCCCTTTTCGCGGTAAAAAGTCTTTCGCTCTCTCAGTGTCTCAATGAATTTCTGAGCAGTTTCGGGCGACCGAATGGGCTTGTCGTTCACAATTATGCGAATGGCGTTAGCGTGAGCCGTTTCGTCGATATCTTGAGCCTCGATTCGAGAGCCCAGACCAGATAGAGCGAACCATGAGCTTTTGTCGATCAGGATCTCGCTCTCAATGGTCCATGAATGAATGCCGTCTTCAAGGGATTTTGAAATTGGGATATCTATGACTCGACCGTTCTTGATGAGCTTGAGTTCTCTCAAATCTCGTGGCGATCTAAGGCTCCCTTTGAAGCGAACCTTGTCCGGTTTATTTAAATGGACGGTTCCCCCGATCGGCTGCCCATTTGCTTCCAGATCGATGATCGGTCCTCCAGACGTAAATACACGACCCCGTTTCATGGCGTGCTTGAAATTATCGAAATCGGTAGCTCCGCCAGTGTGGACATAGGTTCGAACGGATCCGAGAAAAGGCTGCCAGGGATCGCGGTAGGGCCAGTTAGGCAGGTCCGTGCCAGCCATAGGCGGAAGAAAGTAGCCGCAGTTCATCAGCTGATACCAAGTATCCAGTTCGTAGATAAAACCGTTGCTGATCTCCCAAAAATCGACTCGCCCTAGCACGGCGTCAGCGATAGCGGTCGGCTCCTTGCCTAAAGACCCGCCATGGGCAACTCCCGCGTATCCGCCTTGGTCTTGGGCTTTCTCAAGAACATCATGGAGGGGAGGGAAGTTCTCGACGACTTTAGGCCAACCCATTCCTCCGGTTGAGTAGGGTTCGATTACCTTAGACGTACCTAGTAAATTGATATGCCCTTGAGCGGAGTCCCGATACTCCTGGCCGGGAACAAGCCATTGTCGTTCGAGGTTAGATCGGCCAGCCTCTCCGAAGGCGAATTGGCGAGACCAGATTCCGGGCACCATACCGCCTTTCAGGACCATGAAATGGCCGGCGTCCAATCCATCGGCCTCCAGCATGGCGAGCCAGCGGTGATCATCAGCGGGGTTTAGTCGATCGTAGTGAAGGTGTTCCTCGATAGAAACCCATCCCGATTCTCCTAAGTTCGACCAGCGCTTTAGCGGAATTTTCACTAATCCTGTTTCTTTTGCGGGCTCTAAGCTGAGTCGTGTTGATTTGTATTCGAATCCCCGAGACGCATTAATCGTAATCGCTTCGATTTCGAGTGGAAAGTTTAGGTTGAGGCTTCCAGAATCAAGAGCGTAGATAACTGTGAAACGCTGTTGCTTGCTCTTGTGTATAGAGGTGAGGCGAATGCCGTGTTCGTTTACCTGTTCAGGGGTCCAGTACGCTCCATCGATCTCAAAGGAAAGTCGGGCGTTGATCGGCTCGCCCGTATCGGCGTCGATAACCGAAACCAGCACCCCGTCTTTTCCACCCGCTTTCTCAAAAGGCCCAAACTCGTGAGTAACAGGAATCTCTTCGTGCCCTCTTGAGTCGCAGGCCAAGAAGAGGATGCAGAGGCCAAATATGATATTAACGGATCGATTCATGGGGCGATTGGTCGTTTTGAATTTTGGGGAAACTAGTCAACTTGTCGATCGTGGAATGTCTTGGGGGCGGCGATTTCGATTGGGGCAATCTATCGCTTGATCAGAAGGAAATGGTCCGTTATGCCCCTAGAATCATATGAGTTTCACTAATTGCTTCCGCGCCCCCGTTATCCTATTGGTCCTGTTCGCTACTGCCGCCTCGCCTAAGGTATCCGCCAATGATCGCCCCAACATTCTCTTCGCTTTCGCAGACGATTGGGGAAAGTTTGCCAGCGCCTATGCCGACCTGGAATTTGAGGAAACGCCCAACACGGCTCTACAGACGCGTCATTTCGATCGCATTGCTGACGAAGGCGTTCTATTCACGAATGCATTCGTCAATTCGCCTTCCTGTACGCCGTGCCGAAGCGCTTTGCTCTCGGGACAGTATTTTTTTAGAACAGGCAGGGCGGCGATTTTGCAAGGAGCCGTTTGGGATGATTCCATTCCCTCGTTTCCGCTTCTCTTGCGCGATGCCGGATATCATATTGGGCAAACTTACAAAGTGTGGTCGCCTGGCTCTGTGAGCGATGCCCCTTTTGGGGCCCGGAAATATGAATACGAATCGGCTGGACGGCGATTCAATCAGTTTTCCCAGAATGCGACCAAGCTGATGGAGCAAGGGGCGTCTGTCCTGGAGGCCAAGCGGGAGCTTTACGACGAGGTGTTGGGAAATTTTGAGAGCTTTCTCGAGGCCCGTCCCGATGGAGCTCCCTTCTGCTATTGGTTCGGTCCGACCAATGTTCACAGAAAATGGATACGCGGGTCTGGAAAAACGCTTTGGGGGCTGGAGCCGGACGACTTGAAGGGCAAACTCCCCGATTTTCTGCCGGACGTTCACACGGTTCGCGAGGACATGATCGACTATTTTGGAGAGGTCATGGCTTTCGATACGGCCCTTGGCGTTTTGCTCGATCGGCTAGCTATCGAGGGCGAGCTCGACAACACGGTTGTGGTAGTAAGTGGGGATCATGGGATTCCCGGTTTTACCAACGCCAAGACGAATCTTTACGACTATGGAACGAACGTATCGCTTGCTATACGTTGGCCCGGTAAGGGACGTCCGGGTCGCGTTGTCACCGATTTCGTCAACCTGATGGATCTGGCACCTACCTTCTTGGAAATCGGTGGAGTTGGCATACCTGACGTCATGACGGGTCGCAGTCTGGCGGGAATTTTGTCTTCTGATCGCGAAGGCCGAGTGGAAAGCTCCCGCCACTTTGTCGTGACCGGCCGCGAGCGCCATGTGGCCAAGGCCCGGGCTGGGAACTTGCCCTATCCGCATCGAGCTATCCGAACGGACGACTTTCTCTACATACGGAATTTCAAGCCCGATCGCTGGCCCGAGGGCGACCCAGGCGCAGGCCCAGATGCCTTTGATGAAGACCTCCTGACGAACAATACCTTCGTCACCTTTGGCGATCTCGATGCCAGCCCGACCAAGGCTTGGCTCGTGCTCAATAAAGGTACCGAGTATGCTAAACGGTATTACGACTTCGCTTTCGGCAAGCGTCCTGGCGAGGAGCTCTATGACGTGCATGCCGATCGGGACCAGGTTGTCAACTTGGCATCGAACCCGGCTTACGGGGCCAAGCGCGACGAATTGCGTAACCGGTTGCTGAAACTGCTCGAAGAAAACGGAGATCCTCGATTGACGGGCGACCGCATGACCTTCGAAAGGCCTCCTTTTGCCGGGAAGGAGTAGGGCGGAGAGAAGCGTAGCCTAGGCTTCCAGCCTGTCCACTGTACAGTAATTGGAGCGGCACCCATTCCAGCGCGTTAACAGGCAAGATGCCTGTGCCACCCTATTATCCTCTCTCGTGATTGTTTTCCAGGTCTGGGCAGGAATGTTTTGCCCTTAGGCAGAAGAGTCCTATCGATTGTTAGCATGTACCTCAAAAAATGGTTCCAATCCGGTTTCTCTACCGCGTTTCTCGCATCTCTCATTTCCATTGCCGCATCGGCCGATCAGCCGAACGTCATTTTGGTCATCACCGATGATCAAGGCTATGGCGATATCGCTGCTCATGGAAACCCGATTATAAAGACGCCCGCTCTCGATTCGCTTCATGGCGATTCCGTGCGTTTGACAGACTATCACGTCTCTCCCACTTGCGCTCCAACGCGTGGGGCATTGATGAGCGGACACTATACCAATCGAGCGGGCCCGTGGCATACGATCATGGGAAGATCGTTTCTTCGAGTTGGCGAAATGACTTTGGGGCAAGCGTTCTTGGATAATGGATACGAGACAGGAATGTTTGGCAAGTGGCATTTGGGCGACAACTATCCCTACCGCCCGGAGGATCGCGGATTTTCGGAAGTCGTTCGCCATGGCGGCGGCGGCGTTGGCCAAACCCCGGACTATTGGGACAACTCCTATTTCGACGATACCTACTGGCACAACAGCAAGCCGAAGAAGTACGAAGGCTACTGTACCGATGTCTATTTTCAGGAGACCAAGCGCTTTATTCAAACGAGTATTAGAAAGGGCAAGCCCTTCTTCGCTTACATCTGCACCAATGCGCCTCACGGGCCCTTTCATTGTCCGGAAAAGTATTGGAAACCTTACTTAGAGCACGGGATGTCCGAACGGGAAGCGATTTTCTACGGTATGATCGAGAACATCGACGAGAACGTTGGAGCCATGAGAGCTTGGCTTGAGGAAGAAGGCTTAGCGGAAAACACCATTTTCATATTTACGACTGACAATGGCACGGCAACTGGAGAAAACCTCTTTAGCGGCGGTATGCGTGGCAAAAAGGGCAGCGAATACGATGGCGGCCATCGCGTCCCATTTTTCATGCATTGGCCGGAAGGCAATCTTGTCGGTGGTCGCGATGTGGATACATTGACTGCCCACATCGATGTTTTGCCTACGCTGATTGACCTCTGCGGATTGGTGGGACCAATGGATTACAGCTTCGATGGGCGAACCTTGACTCCTTTGTTGTACCAAACGCCGACTGCTTGGCCTGATCGAGTGATCATTACCGATTCCCAGCGCGTGCGGGACCCCATTAAGTGGCGCAAATCATCCGTGATGACCGAACGCTGGCGACTTATTAACGGGACAGAGCTCTACGACATCGAGGCGGATCCCGAACAGAAGAATGATATCGCTAAGCGAAATCCGGAGACGGTGAAACGCCTGAGAGATGCTTACGATAGGTGGTGGGACAGCATTTCCCCGAGTTTCGTTATCGATGAGCGCCCGGTTCTTGGCAACGATGCGGAAAATCCGACCCAGCTAACGAGTCACGACTGGCTCACCGACGACGGGACCTCGCCTTGGAATCAAGGGCACATCCGACGCGGGCAAGAAGGCGTTGGCTATTGGGCCGTACGGGTTGAGCAGGCAGGAACTTACAAGATTTCGCTTCGCCGTTGGCCGCAGGAGATTTCCAAGGGTATTAATGAAGGTTTAGAGCCGGGCGATCCTGTTCCGGGACTAGCCACATTCCGCGAAACTCCTGGCAAAGCCTTCGATTTTACTCGAGCGAGCTTGAACGTCGCGGATTTCTATGAAGAAAAGCCGATCGAAAAAGGGGCAGAGAGCGTGACGTTCACGGTCGATCTTAAGCCAGGCGATTTCAAATTGCGCGGAATTTTCCAAACCGGAAGTGGTTCAAATGGCTCCGTCAGTTCGTACTACGCAGTTGTTGAACGACTTTAGTTGCCAAGCCTGCTCTCTATGGTGAAGGCAACAACCGGCCTGCTTCTATTGGCTGTAGGCATTTGCTTGCAGCTCGAGTCTATAGCGTTGGGGCAAGCCAGGGCTCGCCCTAATGTCGTCTTAATCTTCGCGGATGACCTGGGTTTTGGCGATGTGCGTTCCTACAATCCGGACTCGAGGATTCGAACTCCCAATCTGGATCGGTTAGCGTCTGAGGGTATCCAGATGACGGATGCCCATTCCGCGTCCGGCGTTTGCACGCCATCGCGGTACGCATTGTTGACCGGGCGCTATAGCTGGCGGACCGAACTGAAAAGCGGTGTCCTAGGTGGGTTCTCTCTCCCGCTCATCGAGCCGGGCCGGATGACCTTGGGGGACTTGTTCAAACAGCGAGGCTATGCGACCGCTTGCATCGGGAAATGGCATCTAGGCATGGAGTGGGACCGACCCCATCGGGGAGACCAGGAATACGCCATGCGTCAGAAATGGGATGGAGTCGATTTTTCTAAGCGTATTCGCAGAACGCCGACGTCTTATGGTTTCGACGTCTTTTTCGGCATTTCGGCCTCGCTGGACATGCCGCCTTACGTGTTCATCGAAAACGATCGCGTTGTGGAGCTGCCTACCTCCATGCTGGAATTCGAGGATACAGGCGGCCGTCCAGGACCCGCTTCGCCAGGATGGCGTCACAAATACGTGACCGGGGCCATCATTGATAAGACCATTGAGTTCGTTGGCGACCATCGCGAGGAACCTTTCTTCGCCTACGTTCCCCTGAACTCTCCTCATACGCCGCATGCCCCGGCCGATGCCTTCATCGGAACGAGCGCCTTGGATGGTTATGGCGATTTCGTGTTGGAAGTGGATCATCACGTGGGACGGGTCATGCAAGCTTTGTCGGATTTGAGATTGGCTGACAACACGCTCCTCGTAGTCACCAGCGATAATGGTCCTGAGACGAACATGTATGAGCGATTACAGCAGACAGGTCACGACAGCTCTGGATTGCTTCTTGGCTCTAAGCGGGACAATTGGGAAGGCGGGCATCGCGTCCCCTTCATCGCTCGCTGGCCGGGTGTGATAAAAGCGGGCTCGGCGAATTCCGATCCTTTCAGTTTGGTCGATATGATGGCTACCTTTGCCGACATGCTGGGGATAGATTTGCCTGACGACCAAGGAGTGGATAGCGTTACCGCTCTGCCGCTTTTGAACAACGAGAGCGGGGCCTATCGAGAGTCGCATGCCATTATCCACCATTCCAGTGGGGGGCACTTCGCCATTCGACGGGGCGATTGGAAGCTCTTGCTTCATAGCGGCTCTGGTGGAAACAATTATGGAGTAAAGTCTGGTCGACGAGCCGAGGCCTATACTGACACTTTAGAGCAGAGGCTATTCGATACGGGAAAACGCCAGCTCTATAACCTGCGATTGGATATTGGGGAGACGCAGAATCTAGCTAGCGAGCGGCCGGAAATCGTGGCGGAATTGACGAGACTGGCCGCGGAATACGTCAGAAATGGACGCAGCACGCCGGGCCCCCAGCAGGACTATGTCCGAGAAAATTGGCCGCAAATCGACTGGGTCGAGTAAGTAGCGCGGAGCTTTAGCAAGCCTGCGGTCCTGTACATGCGTTGTCTCAAGTTGCCGCCGTGATGAGCCCTAGCGTCAACTTAAGCAGTAGTTGATCGTAGGAGCGGGTTCATCCCGAGATTATTTCAGATTCACTCTATTATGATCGCGGGATGAACCCAATTCTACAGTCCTGCAACGAAGGTGGAAATCTTGGTTTGCGTGGACAAGTTGAGAGCTATTCGCGTCCTGTCCTCAGCGCCAGCCCTACTGGCTTGAATTTTCCTATCAATGGCAATCCGCGATATTCTCTTGGCCTTTAGCGGAATGATCTGTTTAACCCTAAAGTTATGAAAATCGTCCCCCTAGTTTTCCTCTGTTCTTTGATCGCGCTCCCCGCCTTCGCCGACAAATCGCGTATCAATTTGAAAGTAACTCACGGTCCTGTCCTCGGGCGTCCCGGCGCGACGACTATGAGCATTTGGGTGCGGACCAATGTTCCCGGCGAGGTTGCGGTCACGTACGGAACCGAGCGGCTCAAGCAGCTGATGATGTCCGAGTATGTGGAAACCAAACTCGAGGACGATAACACGGCTATAATCACCTTAACAAACTTGTATCCAGATACGCTTTATTACTACACAGTTGATAAAGGTCTGGGTGGGACCTTCAAGACGCTCCCGCGAACGGAGGACTTTATCGACGAGGAGCACAACCCCAAGGGGCTGTTCAATTTCCAATTCGAGTTTGTTTCCTGCGTCAATCAAGCCTGGCAAAGCAGCATGGGTCCCGGCATGCCAATCTACGATACGTTGAACGAGCAGGTAGCGGACGACGTTCATTTCGCGATTCTCAACGGGGACTGGCTCTACGAGGAGGATCGCGACTTTCCGGTTCACGCCTGGCGAGCGCAAGCGCGCTTAGAAGACCAAGACCCCAATCCGGAAATAGTGGACTTGGCCCCTCCGATCGTCGGCGTTTGGGAAAATTACAAAACCTATATGTATCGAGGGCGCAACATGATGGAATGGCACAGCAAGGTTCCCAGTTTCTACACTTTTGATGATCATGAGCTGCTCAACGATATTTATGGAACTGGCGAAGTCGGATATGTGGACCGGCGCGCTGTTTTCCGGGATACGGCGGTACGGGCTTGGTTTGACTATCTGGGTTGGGCTAATCCGGTGGCTCACGATGCGACGGCTAGATTTGGCGTGGGCAAATTCCAAGAGGGGAGCGATATCCTTTACGATCCCAGCGCCAATTTCTCCAACATGGACCTCAATGACCACGCCAACCTGGTGGTCCATTGGGGTAAACCTACCGACGGTATTCAAGCCATGGATTTGGATCAAATTCCGGGCGATCCCAATGCCGGCGTCTACGATATTGTTGAGGTGGTCGACCGCAATCGCCTGAAGATCTCGCCTGCAGGTCGGGCAGATGGTGAAGCGAATTACTCCGTCGGTCGTCGGTCCTACGGCTCCTTTCGTGTGTCCAATTGCGAATTCTTTATGCTCGATACGCGTTCGCATCGATCGCTTCATGATGTCGACAATCCAGACCAGCCAGGAGCTACCATACTGGGCAAGCAGCAGCTGCAGTGGCTCAAGGATTCCATCAGCCGTTCCGACGCGGATTTCTTTTTCATGGCTTCCAGCGTGGATTTCATGATTCCTCACGTGGGAAGCGGAGGCGGAAACGACTTCAATACGAATATTAAGAAGGACGATGCCTGGACGGTCTTCCTGGAGGAACGTGAAGATCTAATCGGTTTCTTCGAAGCGAATAGCCCGAAGCAATTCTTCATGCTCACGGGTGATTTGCACAATTCGTTCGCTATCAAAGTCCTGAACAACGTTTGGGAATTCGCTTCGGGTCCTGGAAATTCCGTCAACCACGTTCCGGAAGCGGATGAAGGGAATCGCCCCATCAATGGGAAGTTCAAGTACGGACCACGCGAGTGCGAGATTCGCTGGTCGACTTATGTCTATTCGGATACGCCCCGCCGGGAGCGGACGCATCCCCACTACTGTGTAGTGCAAGTGAATAACGTCTTCAACAGCCCGATACAGCGAGGCGATACTCGTTGGATAGCCTATCCGCATCCGCAGGTGATCTTCAAGTACTACGATGCTTTCACTGGAGAATTCAAATACAGCGAATCGGTTGTCGTAGGCATGGATAACTAGATAGCTTCCTGGGCCCTATGGATTCTTCGCAGGTGCGGGTTAAGCCCGCGATTCCGTTTTACCCAACAAGCGCGGCATGTGGGCACTCCTGCATTCTGGAGTTAAACAACAGCTCAAAAATAGATGGATCTTTTGTAGATTAGTCTTCTTATTTGGACACATGAAAGTGTCTAGCCCTAGGTGTCTCGTAGTCTTAATCGCCTTAGCAATTGGATTTCCTACCCAGGGCGAGCCGCCGCGCGATCCGGAAGACCGGCCCAATGTGGTCCTGATCATGGCGGACGATGTCGGTTGGGAGGCTTTCGGGTGTTATGGGGCCGAGGATTATCTGACGCCGCGAATCGATGACATGGCTGCCAAGGGGCTTCGGTTCAAAAACTGCTTTTCTACCCCAATTTGCACGCCTTCTCGGGTCAAACTGATGACTGGACAGTATAATTTTCGCAACTACACCCATTTCGGCTATTTGAACCCTAATGATAAAACCTTTGGCCATTTGATGCAGGAAGCTGGCTACCGAACCGCTGTGGTAGGAAAGTGGCAGCTCAACGGATTGTACAACAATATGCCGGGGCATGACGACAATATGCGTCCAGTTAAAGCGGGGTTTCACGAATATTTCCTTTGGCAATTGACGACTGGCAAGAGTGGCAAGATAGGGGGCGAGCGCTTTTGGAATCCGCCGATCGAAACCAATGGAAAGTTTATCACCAAGGAGGAAAACGCGGGAGCCTACGGACCGGACCAGATGAGCGACTACTTGTGCGATTTCATGGAGCGTAATCGCGATGTTCCGTTCTTCGCCTACTATCCCATGGTGCTGGTGCACGATCCGTTTGTCCCCACGCCAGACACCATTGGCGATGCTCCGAAGGCGACAGCGAATGAGTGGGACCGGTCGCGCAACAAGGAGCATTTCGTATCCATGGTTAACTACATGGACAAGATAGTCGGGAAGATCGTCGACAAGACGGAAGCTCTAGGAATTGCTGAAAACACGATAATGCTCTTCATCGCTGACAATGGAACGGGAACGCCGATCGTTTCCCGTTGGAATGGCATGGATATCAAGGGCGGGAAAGGCGGCCCCACTGACATGGGCACGCACGTTCCTTTTGTTGCCTACTGGAAAGGGCAGACTCCAAAAGGCCAGGCTCCGGAAGATCTGATCGATTTCACGGATTTCTACGCGACCTTGGCGGATGCGGTTGGTGTCGAGCTTGGCTCTAGCGACCCGATAGACGGACGCAGTTTCTATCCGCGACTAAAAGGGGAAGTAGGCAATCCGCGCGAATGGGTGTTTACCCACTACCAGCCTTATTGGAATAAGACGCCTGCCCAGTTTGCCCGAACGGAGCGATTTAAGCTCTATCGAGATGGCCGTTTCTACGAAGTGCCCGAGGACTTGAAAGAGGCCAACGATCTGGCGATCGGGGAAGCGGGAGAACGGGGTGAGGTGATTCGCGAGAAGCTACAGGCATTTTTGGAGGCGACGCCACCGCCACCAATGGTCAAAGGGGATCGAAATACGGATCGCCGACCCATTTATCCAGACTGGAGAAATCTGGTCGATCCGAATGATTGAAGTGGTTCTTTTAACATCGCTCACTATGCTCGGGGCAGGATATTCGGCGATGCGGGTGGCATGATTCTAGGCTTTCGTCTAAACAAGTATCGAGTTGAAAACCTTGCCGATGCGAAGCAGCGGCCTTGGCCCGAAGCGAATGCAATGGATCCAGCGACATAGTCACGATGTTCGACAAATCTTTTTCAATTAACTTTTCTCCTAATTCCCGTACCTGCCAAGCGAATGAAGAAATTTGTAGCTTACGTTTTGATTGTCCTGTCCCTGTCTTCTGTCGTTGTTCAGTCTCAGCGGCCGAACATTATTGTCATCTACACCGATGATCAGGGCTTTGGAGATGCCAGCTCCCTCAATCCCGAAGCCAAGTTCAAGACGCCTAATCTGGATCGATTGGCAAGAGAGGGGATCAGCTTCACCAATGGCCATTCTTCGGATTCCGTTTGTACGCCATCACGCTATGGTCTGCTGACCGGTCGCTATAGTTGGCGCACTCGATTGAAGACAGGTGTGCAAGGAGCGGATACGCCGGCTTTGATCGATAACGATCGCATGACGATTGCATCCCTGCTCAAGGAGAATGGCTACCACACGGCTATGGTGGGCAAGTGGCATTTGGGCATGGACATTCCGGGCGAAATGGGGAATCGGGATTTCAGCAAGCCGATCAAAGACATGCCCTTGGATGTTGGTTTCGACTATTTTTATGGAATTCCGGCATCGTTGAATTACGGCTATTTAGCCTGGGTCGAAGACCGTCATACGGAAGTCCCTCCAACGATGTACACGGCTAAAAAGCCGAACGACCGGCACACGGACTACAGGATCATGCCGCCGTACTTTGAAACTCCCGAAGAGGCGAAAGCCTTGCACGGGGCGGTCCCGATTGAAGTTGCTCAGGATTTCGTGGATACGGAGTGTCTGCAGCGATTCACGGACAAAGGTATCGAGTGGATGAAAGGAAAGCTGGATGATGCCATAGCGGGGAAGCCATTTTTCCTCTACCTACCCTTTACGTCGCCGCATTATCCAGTGGCTCCCCGCCCAGAATTTTGGGGAGAAGGCGATGCCGGTGGCTACGGAGAGTTCATGGTGGAAACGGACCATCACGTGGGACGCGTTCTGGATTTTCTTGAGGAGAATGGGATCGACGGGAATACGCTGGTCTTTTTCAGCAGCGACAATGGGCCGGAAAAATCGTGGGTAGAGCGGAAAATGGATTTCAACCATGACAGCAGCGGCATCTACAAAGAAGGGAAACGCTCGGTCTACGAGGGCGGGCATCGGGTTCCTTTCTTCGTTCGTTGGCCCGAGGGAATCGTGGATCCCGGTCGAAGTTGGGAGGGCGTTGTAGGGCAGGTAGACCTTCTGGGAACGATTGCGGAAATGATTGGCGAGCGTCTGCCCTATGAAGCGGGCGAAGATAGCCAAAGTTTCTATTCGGTCCTTCGCGATCCTAAGTCGAAGCACGAACGGTATCCGCTAATTAATCACGCCATGGGAGGCCGTTTTTCAGTGACGGAAGGCGATTGGAAGCTGATCATGCCGCATGGGAATGAGAGCCATGAGCTATACAATTTGAAGCGAGATCCGGGGGAAGAGCGAAATGTCTACGCCAAGAATCTAGCCATTGCCAATGACTTGGAACGAAAGATTACAGAGATCGTTTGCCGGGGACGAACGACCCGAGGCCTGCCGCAGCCCAACGATACCGGCTATTGGGATGACCTTAGCTGGATTACCCCGGTGCAGTACAATCGGCTATCAGTTCGTCGGTAAAAAGTAGCGCGAGCCTGTAGGCCGCCTATATTGTCAGTATTCTTGAACGCGGGGTCGCTGAATACCCGCGCTACCTGAGAGCATGTTTGGGTATCAGTGGGGGGGCGAGCCGGTCCTCCCTATCTGATTCGTTGATGGGTAAGGAGGACTGGCTCAGTCCTCCATCTTTATCGCGCGGCCCCTCCCATAGAAATATGATCCTCTTCCCAACTCAGGTTTTTGGATACGGTGATAGGAAAAACCCACTTCTCTTGGTTGGCTTGAAGCAATCGAATTTTAGTATTCTCCGCTGCTAAAGCGACGGCGGCAGGAATGTCGAGTGTTCGCAGGACGTTTAGATAGTCGGGTCCATTTCGATGGGAAGTGGGCATGCTGGTTAGGTCCAGTTGATCGATGTTGGGTTCGAATATGGAAGCGTAGAGGACATTGACGGCCATTTCGTCCTTGGCTTCAATCGTCAAAGTTGCCGATTCGAGCCCGTCGATTTCATTGATCGCATGGATTGCCCGTTGGATGTCCCACACGCGCATGCCGTCCAGCGTTTGCCCGACTTGCATATAGCGCCGGCGTATTTGGATTTCCTTTTTGGCGATCGTCTGACTATCGCTGAATCCGTGCCGCCAATCGGTTAGGCCGATCCCCCTAGGGGCGATGAAGGCGAGTAGGTTCCCTTCTCGGAGGGTTCGTTGCAACGATTCAAAAGCATCCTCGTTTTTCACCAGCGAATCCGAGTTTTCAAATTCAAGAACATTGGCGAAGTGGACGTTCATTGCGGACAGCCATTCGTCCCAAGAGCTACGATCGAGAACTTTGAGCGTGATTCGATTCGACTGTTCCTCGATCTCTCTTTGCATCAGGTAAAGTCGAAGCGATACATGATTCTGGCTTTGAAAGTCGAAGGCGGAAAAAGCGATACCGTTTTCTTCAGCTCTGAAAACGAACTCGAGTTCGGGTGGACTGGAAACGCTGGGCCAACCGGCGAAAGATTTGCTGGCCAACGCGGAAACAAGGCGGTCTCGCAACGCCGACCATTCTTCTGAATTCCGAGGGGGCGAGGGAGGAGGGGCTTTGGGAGTAAAGGACTCGTAGATGACAGAAGTAATTTCGTCAGAGGGCAGGGACTCAAACACCTTGAGTTCCTGTGGCTCAAAAAAGCTTTCCGCGGTCATGGCGATGTCTGGCTGCTCTCCTTTAAGCCAGCGGTTGAACCAATGGAAGGCCGGGATGCGGAGCTGCTGGGTGTCTTTGTGGGGGCCTTCGGTAATGATGAGCCCGAGCTTGTCGTCGGCGCCGTAGAGATCGTAGATTCGCGATACGCTTCGGTGGACCCGGACGACTCCGTCGAGGGGGAAGATCGGGTCTTTGTCGGTATTCGAAATGAGTAGCGGTCGAGGAGCGATTAGGGCGGCGATTTGGGCATAGTCCCAGCGCAATGTATTGACCATAAACATACAATCGCAATGGCCTTCAACGCAGCCGTCGATAACGTGGTTGCGCATATCGGTGATGCCTGCCACGGGTACCGCTACCTTGATTCGCTCGTCTAATGCGGAGATCCACCAGCTGTAGGCTCCGCCTCCGGAACGGCCGGTAACGCCCAGCCGATCGCCATCGACTTCTGGTCGGCTTTGCAGATAATCCAAAGCGCGAATGCAGTTCCAGGCTTCCGCTCCAGCGGATGTGTAGCCTCGAGCATTCCACCACCACATACCCTCGCGGTAGGTTCCGTGATGAATGCCTTCAATCTCGCCCATCTGCACAGTATCGATGACTAGGCAGACGTATCCATTGCGAGCGAACCACGCTCCGTGGCGCTGGTAGGAAACCTTGTTCCCATAGCTTACACCGTCAATCTTCGTCGGGCCATGACCACAAACGTACAAAATGGCTGGGGCGGGTTCGGTGACTCCAAGAGGCAAATACAGATTGCCGGTAACGTAGAGCCCTGGGGAAGATTGAAAATGTATATTCTCTACGGTGAAATCTTCGGCCATAGAAACGCCCGCCGTCTTCGCTTGCAAAGGGGTCCGTTCGCGGTCGGGAGAAAGACCTAGCATCTCGAAGAGTTGGCGACGGTATGCCGACCGCTTGGCTTCCCAGTCCGAAAGCGATTCGATGCCTTTGAACGCGTCGGATTCGATTTTCTCAACTTCCTCCTCAAAATAGGCTTCGAGATGAGGGTCGCCGAGAGGCCTCCATTCCGGGCGCGGTTTTCCGGAAGCGAGGAAGGTGAAAAGAATGAGGCTGCCAGCAGCCACAAAGCGGCAATGCCTCGATGATAGAAGTAAGGCCATCCGCCAAGAAGAGTGCGTAAATGGCGGATGGTATAAACAATTGGGGGGCTGCTTCATGCGATCGAGAGTTTGCCCCGAGCTAACTTCGGACTCAAGGCGATAGTGAAAGTGGCGTGGCCTACAGGCCGCGCTACCTGAGACGAATTTTGGAGGACCGAGACGGCCCTCCCTCCCTGAAGAAAAACATGGCGACATCCCTGATCCGGTAGTTGTCGCGTTAGCGCGCTAGTGGCTGTGGTTCAGGTAATGCTCCTTGAGAATATCGCGGCCAAAGTCGCCATCGAAGTCGCGCCAAACGGTATGGGTGTGATTAGCGTTGTTTTGCACATTGTCATATTCGATCAAGAAGGTGGGTCCTTGAATGCGGTAGTAGTGCGGTTCGCCAAGCTCTATTCCGCCAGCCCAACCGAAGCGAATTTCGTCGAAGCCGGCTTCATGGATTTTCTGAAGACGTTCCTTGGCTAGTTCCAAAGGCATGGTAGCTGCGTAGGTGTAGATAAGCTTTTCCAGAAGGGCCTTCTGGAATGGATGCATACGAGAGGCTCTTATGCCCACCGGAGCTAATGGTCCAACCTCGGTGGCGCGATTGGTGACGATTTCCGGGTAGGCAATGCTTTGGAAATGGGCCATCGGTCGCTGTCTTTCGTCGAAGGACTTCATGAGCTCCCGGGCCAAATCTTCCTCTTCTCCCAAGACGCGCAGCCCTTCGCGATCGCCTTCTTTCACATGAGCGGGATTGGCACCCAAAAAGCGAGGGACCACGGCGACCTTCTGGCCATCGAAGATGGTGAAATGCAGAGAAATATGGTGTCCCTCAAAGCGCCATCCCCAGTTTCCCTCGTCCGACGGCTCGCCGTAGATCATGACGTGATAAAGTTCGGGTATTCGTATGTCCGACCCGGTGAGCTCGAGCAGCACGCGTTCGAGATCGATGATGTCGCGCAGTTTTTCATTTCCGGATTTGCTTACGCTCGTTTCCAGTAGCTCGTAGGCCAGGCGTTTCTGGCGATCGGAAAGTGTTGTTAAAGCCACGCCTTTGCGGCTGATCATGGCTACTGGCAAGAAGTCCCATTGAACGCGGTATGGATCATTGAAGTCTAATATCGCCACTTCCCTTTGTGACCTGCCCAAGGAACGAATGAAATTCTTAGCGGCGTCCGCCATTTCATGGGCAACCGGTTCGTCACCGTGGACGTGGGCAAATGAAGGCGGAACAGCGACAAAGCTGATGGCAACGAGAGCGGCTGTGGTTAGACCGAGAGTATAGCGAACGCAGCGAGCAAACTTCATGTCCGCCAATAGAAGGGTGGATTCGAGGAATTGAAAAGGAGAAACGCGATACCGTCGCTCCATTGACTTTTGCTTATTAGCCGGATTTGATTGGGCCATGATCCGCATCCTCCTCCTCTCTTTAATAGCTCTAATTTCGTTGGCTGCCGCCCAAGGATCGCAGACTGCAGAGGAAGCGTGGTACAGTATCGCTTCACGCAAGAAGGCGGACGAAAAGAACAAAGCCTTTTTGTACGTCGAGAACAATCCAGCCCTTCCCAACGTGCTAATCTATGGGGACTCGATCTCCATCGCTTACACTCCGATTGTACGAGGCTTGTTGGAAGGGGAGGCCAATGTTTATCGGCTACACGTGAACGGAGGGTTTTCTGCTTCGTTTATCGAAAAAATGGATATGCTACATGAAACGATGCGAGATCGAAAAATTAAAAATCGTTGGACGCATGAATGGGACGTGATTCAGGTCAATGTGGGGCTGCACGATTTGAAATACGTGGTCAATGGATCAAAGCTGGACAAGAAGAACGGCAAGCAAGTGGCGTCGCTTTTCGAATACGAGCAAAACCTGCGGGCCATATTCGCTTATCTCAAGCGAGAGCACCCAGGCACTAAAATCGTATTCGCATTGACCACCCCTGTTCCCGAGGGCGAGCCCGGACGGCATGCAGGGGATGCCAAGCGATATAACGAAGTCGCTTTAGAGGTTTTAAGAGAGCATCCAGAGATCGCGGTAAACGACTTGTATGCCTTTACAGTGGGGCATCACGAAGAATGGTGGACCCGGCCGGGCAATGTGCACTTCAACTCGGAAGGCATCCGGGCCCAGGGTGAAGCCGTGGCTTTCAAGCTCAAGGAATTGCTGAGAAGAAAGTAGCGTGAGCCTTTAGGCCGCGCAGAGTAGCGTAGGCACCTTGCCTGTGATGGGCATATTTCCACGCTTGCTGCGAAACCACGACTGGCGCCCTTGGGGAAACAGGCTGGAAGCCTGCGCTGCCTTTCAAGCTCGGCCTAAAGGCCCGCGTTACGGTACCCAATTCTATCGTTGTCGAATTTCTAATGACCTGCGTTAATTCAAATACGATGAACCTCAAGCCCCTTGTTTTGATCCCCGCCATATTGCTAGCCTCCTGCGGACTTGTCGCGGACAAGCCTAACATCCTCTGGATTTTTGCCGAAGATACATCTCCCTGGATGGGATGCTATGGGGATGAGGTAAACGCGGGTCACACGCCGCATATCGATTCGCTAGCGGCTCAAGGAACGCTTTTCTCCCGAGCCTACGTACCAGCGCCGGTTTGCTCTGCCTGCCGTTCGGCGGTGATGGTGGGGCAGAATCAAATCCGTTTTGGAGCCCACGAGCATCGCTCCTCCCGAGGTCCCCACAAGATCCCGTTTCCGAGCAATTTGAAATTGCTGCCCCAAATTATGAAGGAGAACGGTTACTATACCTTTAATTTGGGAAAGACGGACTACAATTTCATATGGGACGAAAAAGCGGCTTATTCCATGCAACAGAAGCAGCGGGAACCCATACCTTGGGATACGATTAAAGATAACCAGCCTTTCTACGGGCAAATCCAGACAGCGGGCGGCAAAAACAATACCAGAAATTTTCCGGAGGAGCGAAAAACCGTCCCAGAATCGGTGACGGTGCCAGCCGACTACCCGCAAAACCAGCTCTATCGAGAAGTGGTGGCCGAGCACTATGACTCCATCCGTAAAGACGATGATTTTATCGGAGGCGTTCTCGAAGGGCTCAAACGCTCCGGTCTCTGGGATAACACTATAGTGGTCTACGTCTCCGATCACGGGGCCAATAATCTGGTGCGGCACAAGCAGATGCCGACTGAAGGAGGGCTTCATGTGCCCTTTGTCGTTCGCGGCCCCGAGAAGTATGTCACCGAAGGCAAACTACGTGATGACTTGGTAGACGTACTGGATTTGTCCGCTACCACGCTCGCGTGGGCTGGAATTGAGAAGCCCGATTGGTATGAAGGGCAAGATTTGTTCGCCTCCGATTTTCAGCCGAGAGCGTTTGTGGCCTCAGCCAAGGATCGACTGGATCACACCATAGATCGGGTACGCACCATTCGCACAGAGCGGTTTCGATATACGCGCAACTACAAACTCGATCGCATACTGCTGCAACCCCAGTACCGTGACCATCAGCCGTACACGCAAAATCTGCATGACCTCTACAATACGGGAAAACTGTCGCCGAAATTGGCGAAAATCTACTTTGGAGAACGGCGACCGGAAGAGTTGTACGATGTTCAAAGGGATCCGCATCAATTGAATAATCTCGTGGATGATCCGAGATTCGCCGGGGTGCTAGCGGAGCATCGGGAGCTATTGGATGAATGGCTCAATAAAGGCGATATGGGGGAAGTCGAAGAGCCGGATACGGAAATCGCATTTCAAAACGAGGGGCCAGCTAAGTGGCTGAAAGTGAATCCTGAATACGAGCATTTGCGAGTAGATTCGGATGGCGATGGGCTTTCGGACCAATGGGAAGGCTACAATGACAGGGATGCCAATGATGGAAAACTGCTTTTCACTTTCGATTGCGGCGGTTGGCAGACCGAAGGATGGCAAGCGAATCCGGGCTTGTCCAATATAGCCGGATACAAAGGATTCCTCGATTTTTATCTTCCTGAAGGGAAAGGGTCTATCGTCCGAAGCGCGCTAGACGCCGACCTAGCTAATCAAGGGGGCGCTTTCTCGATCGCGATGCGGGTGACCGAGCCTACTTTGGTTTGGCTCTCGGTGAATCATGGAAACGGAGTGACCCGCCG
>CAYOLG010000057.1:19277-22682 GCA_964404745.1 uncultured Opitutaceae bacterium | reverse complement strand
GAAGGCCCGCTTCAGGGATTTCAAATCGGAGGGGCAGCTCGTTGGCAGGACGCCGTTAACGGCGGTTATCCGGTGGTTTTCGAAGAAGATATGCGCATCTACAGGCCAGTCATCGAAGAAGGCTACTGGACAGACACCGATCTCGCGATCGACCTGACCTTCGGCTACCGCAAGAAGATCATGGGCGACGTGGATTGGCGCATGCAGATCAATATGCGGAATGTCCACAACTGGGACAACACCGACGTGGACGTCTTCCGCTTCCAGCAGGATGGACGCCCGGCTAGGGCTCGTTACGCCCCGCCAAGGCAGATCTGGTTGACCAATACCTTCCGCTTCTAGCGAACGCGTAACAGAAGCTTTAACCCACGAAGGCCCGGCTCCCCGCCGGGCCTTTTTTAATCCGTTGCCAAGGTAGGGAGGACCGTCTCGGTCCTCCAAAATCGCAAGTCTAGCAGTCAATAGTAGCACAGGCATTCTATCGCACCGGGCATAGCTCGCAGAGCGACGACTGGCCTGTGTAATAGTCAGATGGATCGTTTTCCTGAAGACACAGGCTTCTAGCCTGTGCTACTCTAATACCGCGACTACTTCTAACTTGCGATAAATCCGCTCCCGCATTGAGCTCCGATTTGCAGATCACTCTACGTCGAAGATTTCGATCCGGACGTTGAATCCAATATGGAAAATGATTCTACCGCGTCATACGGCAATTCTCTCCTTCTCGTTCCTGGCCCTGATTCAATCAGGCTGCTCCCCACCCTATGTGACCTTAAACACCCCTGCCCCTCCTGTAACTAAATCTGAAATCAATCTCGATCGCTATCACCGAATCGACATCGGCAATAAATCAGATTCCGTTCCCTGGATCGCCCATGTGAAAGCCTTCGATTTGAATCAAGATGGGTTGATGGATGCCATTGGTTGCGAAGCGAAACACGATGAGGTAATATGGCTACGGCAAAACGATAAAGGCCAGTTTCATGAAGTTCTTCTCGCCTCCGATATGCAGGCTCCCGTCCATGCCGAAGTCTACGACTTAGACGACGATGGCGATTTCGATATCATCGTATCCTGCATGAATATCGTTTTTCCCAATAACGATAAAATCGGGGCTCTGGTCGCTCTGGAAAATGACGGAAGCGAGAATTTCACCAAACGGATCCTATTGGAAGGAGTCGAACGCGTAACCGATGCTAGAGCTCATGACATGGATGGCGATGGGGATCTCGACCTTGTTGTCGGACAATTTGGATACGACCAAGGGGAAATACGCTGGATGAGAAAAGTAGGGCCCTGGAAATACGAAAGCGAATCGCTCCTCCACCTGTCAGGACTCATCAACGTGTGCATTGATGATTTCGACAGCGACGGGCATCCTGACATCGCCGCCCAACTTTCCCAACAATGGGAAGAGATTCACTTGTTCGAAAACGACGGCAAGGGCAACTTCACCAGCAATATAATCTGGGGCTCGACCAATCATGATTTTGCCTCCAGCGGCATGACGGTGGCAGACCTGAATCAGGATGGATTGTCTGACTTGGTCTTCGCGAACGGCGATGGCTTTGGCCCCACGCTCAAGCCTGGCCCTCGCCCCTGGCACGGTGTTCAATGGCTTGAGAACAAGGGCGATGGCCACTTCCGCTACAATCGTATCGGCGATCTCGCTGGAGCCTACAGCCCGGTGGTCAGTGACGTCGATCAAGACGGCGACCAAGACGTCCTCAGCGTCAGCGCTTTCAACGACTGGGACGATCCTGAATCAGACTCGCTCGTCTGGTTCCGGAACGACGGGGACCAAGAGTTCACGAAAGTCACTCTAGCGTACGAGCCGATCCAATTGCTCACTATCGATTTCGCGGACTTCGACGGCGATGGAGTCGGCGAAATCATCTCCGGTTGCTTCCCTAGCGCCCCCCCATTCGATCGCATTAACCGCTTCGCCATCTGGAAAGAGAGGGCTCATCGATGAAGAAGGGGTTGGTTCTGGCTTTCAGCATTGCCATCATCGCAGGCGCATTGGCGGGTGCTCTCTACTGGACATCTCAAAAAAGCGTAGCCCACGCAATCGAAACGCATCTACTACTGCCTCCCAGCTCCAAGGGCCTGCATCCAGAGCTGGGCAAGCGTATTGGAGAGCTAAACGAGCGGTCGATCGAAGGTCCGAATCGATTCGAATCTCTCGCCCAACTAAGCCATCTATATCATTCCAACGGATACCTTAACCGAGCCTGGCAGAACTACCGAATCTTGATCGAGCTTGATAAGGGAAATCCCCTTTGGCCCTATCGGCTAGCGACAATCGTTTCCAGTTTTGGGCATCTTGAGGATGCCGTTGCCTTATATCGAAAAGCCATTGAGCTCGATTCTGAATACATTCCCTCGCATATCCATCTGGGAGATACGCTCGTAAAACTAAATCGATACAGCCAAGCGAAAAGCGCCTACCAATCGGTCTACGATAAAGACCCCAACAACTCGTTCACCCTATTCGGTCTAGCTAGAATCGCCTTAGCTCAAAATGATATCAAAACGGCCCAGCGTCTTCTCGAATCCGCTAGACGATCCAACAGCCGCATTGGTGGAGACTTGCTAGCCGACATTTACGAGAGACTGGGCGAAACCTCCAAAGCGCGAGCCCTTCTTCACGACGTCAACTGGAGCAGCCATATCGACATACCCGACCCTTGGATGGACGATATGGTCTCCGATTGCTACGATTCCTTCGAAGTAGCCATGGCAGGTGGTAAAGCGGGACGAGCAGGAAACTTGAGCCGGGCGATCGAACTGTTGAGCAAAGCCATTGCTCTCGATCCTCTCGACTACAATGCCCATAATCATTTGGCCGAAACCTATGTGGCCCAAGGGGACCTGAACCAGGCTCGGAACGCTTACGAAAACTGCATAAAAGCAGCCCCCGCTTTCGACCGAGGCTGGGCTGGATTGATTTCTGTCGAACTAAAGGCCGGCAATCAAGCGAGAGCTGCGGAAATAATCGACCAGGCGATTGCCAAATGCCCAGGCTCGTATGTGATCAACAATTACAAAGGAGAGGCATTGATCAACGAAGCCCGCTTTCAGGAATCGATTCCCTACTTTAAAACCACCATTCGCGTCGCTCCCGAAAAGGCAGTTGGATACAATTTTTTAGCGAGAGCCTACCTCAACTTGAGGCAAAATGAAATGGCTCTCGAGCAGTTGCAAAAGGCCCTCAAAGCCGAGCCCAGCAATCCCTTGGCCATAAAACTGACAACAATATTCTATGTCCTGGCAGGGGACCCAACTCAAGCCCAAGCTCACTTGCGCAAGGCAGTCTTATCGCCACGAATGTCGCTAGAAGACATCGCCCAACTCCAAGCCATGTTCGACGAGAAATTCAAGCAGTAGTCGCGATCTTCAGGC
>CAYOLG010000057.1:0-19177 GCA_964404745.1 uncultured Opitutaceae bacterium | reverse complement strand
GACTTCTTAGAGACCCCAACGCTACCAAAATTCTGGTAGGGAGGACTGGCCCAGTCCTCCGCAACAACGACCGAAATCGGAGGACCGAGACGGTCCTCCCTACCCTTGAAATCCTGTTACCGCCAACGGCGGTATCCTGCTCCTCCACTTGGTGGAGGATCCTTGTCCATCCTACTCCATTGTCTCATCTCACAAAAAAGCCGCGCGTCTTTTCAGCGACGCGCGGCTCTTGAGAAACAATTTGTCTACTCGATCAATCCAGCAGCTTGATCTGGATATCCTTGTAGTGAACCTCGCATCCGGGATCGTGAGCCTGAAACGCGATGGTGCCGCTGCCAATCCGACGTCCCGCCATACTAGGATTAGGCCCCTTATAGCCTTCCGGCTGCGTCCAGGTCGCGGTGATTTCACCGTTGACCCGCAGCGTAACCTGATCGTCGACCACTTTGATGTGATAATCGAACCACTCGCCATCAGTGGAGGGGGCTTTTTCTCGGTAAACCTCAGCTCCCATTCTACCGACCCGAACCACGAAGGGCTCCTCTTCTTCCATGGGAACGTACACATTGGCGATGGCGTAAAGACTGCCGGTCTTCTTCGGATCCTTGTGACTCGTATTCACCTGGGCTTCGAATCCCTGCGAAGGCCAGCCTTCATCTTGGTAGGCCGTGTGAAAGTAAACGCCCGAGTTGGCATTCTTCATGGTCTTCACCTTCATCTTCAGCTCAAAGTTCTTGAAATTGGCATTGCCTACCTTGCCCGTGTAGAAGATGTGCGACCGACCACCACGCACGACGAGATTCCCGTCCTCGACAAAATAGGAATTGGGATTCTCCTTATTGATAGTCCAGCCATCCAGGGTTTTGCCATCGAACAAGGAGTGCCACTTGCCTCCATGGTGAGCCGCATAAGTAGCCCCGCCCAAAAGCGATATAAAAGCGATTAACAGAGTAACGTGTTTCATAGACCCATATCTATGCTGCCCCTCAACTCTAAAGCCAACTTCAAAATTCAGTTCCTCCATTCCCCTACACCCCTAACCAACGCTCTCCACTGAACCACACCATTGCCATTTAACTTTCCAACGTTGGAAAGTTAAATGGCAAAACTTGGAACGCAGATCGGTGGACTCATTAGTCGAAAATCGATTCTCGAACGAAATCTAGCCGAGATCTGAACAGGCCTTTCTCGCCAACTTGGCGAAGAATTGCTGTTTTCGTTTCCACGCCAGCTTCCCTAGATAACCAGAAGGCAAAATTGAATCAGGGAGAAACGGATCCAACTGAAACGCTTTCTGCCAGAGCTGGGATTCCCGCTCAATCAATACACGAGGATCTTCTGCGTTATTTTTTATACCGTCTTCAACGAATTCTATGTAATCCCGATAATATTGGTTGGTGCGATCAAATGGCCAGGCTCTCGACACATAATGCTTGCTAGCTATCTTACCTACGGGGATCAGCTCCTGGAAAATGATCGCCCGAGGATCTCCCTTTCTCATTTCAAGCTCCTCGGACCACGATTGATATTTCCGGTGGCTAATCCACATGCTGCCTTGAAGATACCCAAACCGACGTTTTCTGAGCCAACTGTCTAGCTGCTTCCGTTCTCTGAAAGCTTTCTTCGAGAGATCAAAAGATAATAGAGTCCAAATTCCGTCCCAACTTTCGCCCCAAGATCGAATCGGATCGATCTCGTCTAATAAGATGCCCTTTCCCTTTTCTGTCAGACTCGCTACCCATCTCCCGTTCGCCCTATCCCTTTTCGCGGAAATCAATCCCTTATTGCTCAAAGTCTCCAGATGCCGATCCGCGTTTCTTTGGGAAGTCCATCCAGCTGATCGATAGATGAGCCCTTTAGGATGGGCAGAAAACTCTAATACTTCTATCCCAGACAGCAACAGGTATTCGAGAACGCATTTCGACCTTCGATTAAGGCGCACAGCACGCAATTGGATTCTCTATCAGCTTGCTCAGAAACTTCGTCGAGCGCCACTTACTTTTCCAACGTTGGAAAAATAAGTGGCGCTCGGTATTTCAATTGCGGCTCTTTTGGGTGGGGAGAAACCCTTTGGTCGATGGTCCAGCGTTGCCATTTTGACTACCAATGTAGCCTTGGACATTATGAACGCCAATCAGACAGTGTTGAGAATCCGGGGCTGTCTTGCATCATTCTTCGGCGAGAATAAGCAAAAGGCTGATTGTATTAGATCGGTTAGGAGGCTTCGCCGAAGCCGCATTTTATGGTCTCGAGTCGAATCGAGGTGTTGGGCTGGATTACAGTCTTGGCCGACGTGGCGCTTTGGGGTTCCCGGCATTTGGGACACTTATGCTCATGCAGTGCAAGGAACCGCCCAAGATCGTAATCGCGTCTGAATCGATCCACTCGAGTTTAGCGTCTGGGTAAACATCGAGATAAGCCTTCTCGACCTGTTTCTCCATGGTGTCGTAATCTTCTTGAGATTCGCCTTCTTGAGGGCGAAATCGCGGCAGCAATATGAGAGTCTCGTTGTCTGTATTGGTAACAATCAAGCTGTTGGTATAGGAACGGTAAATTGTTTCCGGATTTACGAAGGTTTCCAGGTATTCATCGATCCCGACCCCCAAGTAGCTCCGAGCCGCAAGATCTAAGTCGCTGTCGTCATTGAGGTCGGTGTTCACACCTGTGCGCAGCAACATCTCCAATCCAACGGCTTTCATAGCCGCGTCGAATTGAGGCGATTTTCTGTCTCCGCTTAAGATGAGTCCAATATCTACATTCGCCCTGCGGCAGACGAGGTTGAGGATCTCTCGCTTGAGCCGCTCCATGCGTTCTGCTCGGCTCATAACCAACAGGCTGGGCATAGGCAGCTTAACGACTTTCGCCTCTGGCAGATTTCGCTGAAGGTAGGCAAGGTTGTTCTCGCTTGTGCGAATCAATTGCCGACCCAGCAAACGCCCGTGCGACGAGCTCATCGGCGTGGAATTCGGCGGCTGAGAAACGAAAAATGTATTCGCTGAAGCGATCTTGAACAGCAAATCCAGGTGCTTGGCCGTATTCCCGTTGGGCGGATTCAATAAGTGAATACTCTCCGCTCCTAAGTAGCGGCGCAAAGTCATTTCCAGTGCTACCAAGTCGCTCCCGTTCTCCAATAATGTGTGTTCAGATATAAATACGTTTCCATTCCCATCGGTGGCGAAATCCCCGCCGTGCAAATGCAGCGGAGCTCTAATGATAGTGACTTCTGCCTGATGATCAGAGCGCAAATATTGACCGACGAACTGGGGCGTCAAATCATCGAGAAAACGCTTCCTCGACGGCGTCAGGCGGTCTCCTCCATCGAGAGGATCGTACAAAGCTTCCGATTCCAGCAACCGGTAAATGCTATCGAGCAGCACTAGGTCACCTTCAACCGAAACGGCAAACTGAGGTCCATGATCTCTTATCCAGAATCCATGGACACTGCTTTCGGCAAAATCGATTCGGCCGATGAGTTCACCCAAAGTGGGATCCTTTTCGATCCGGCTGACGAACCGCCCCAAATGGATCTCTTCATCACGGTTGTACAATACGCCTATCGAAACGTGCGGGGCGACCGCCCTCATGAAATCCAAAACGAAAGCCATCAATTCTGGATTGGATGATACAATTCGAACGGGAACGCTAATCAGCACCACACTGGCTGGCTCCCACTCTGGGAATAGCCTTTGAAGGGGAATCGAATTGCTTGGGTACGTGCTGGGATTAAAGAAATCTTGAGGAAGTCGATCAACGAAACGATCTATCCAATCACTCTCCAATCGTTCGCTCGATTCAACAGAACCCTGCCCAGCTGCCAAGCAGCCGATTCCGAGCGCGAATGCCAGAGGTAGCTTCCGGAATTTTCGTAGAGCGGAGGATCGATTTGCATTCATCGCAGATATTACCCAAATCCTTCGCTAAAAAGGCCAGATATATTTGGCAAATAACGCGACTACCGATTCTTTGGCTTCAACACCTCGAGCTTTGCGTCATCAAAAATTGGTGGTTGCCGCCTACTGGAAGACTCCCGGGAGATCGAAATTCGGACTGCAAGACTCCAGTTGAAACTCGCTAATCCAAAAGCGCAGGTAAACGCTGCGATAGTCCTTCCCGCCATTTTATCAAGCCCTTTTGCCTGCGGTACAGGGCTCGCTTATCCTTAGCCTGCTTTTAGCTTATTCCTGGAGTTCTTGAGCTTGCGAATCAGGGGAACGCTCACGCTCATACAGTGGATCGATCCGCCCACTTTTGAAATTTCGTCCGAATCGATCCAATGTAAGCGCGCGTCGGGATACTCGCTCAAGTAGGCCTTCTCGACTTGTTTCTCCATTCCGTCGTAATCTTCTTGAGATTCCCCATCTTGAGGACGGAATCGCGGCAGCAGTATGATCGTTTGGTTGACTGTATTCGTAACAATCAAGCTATTGGTATAGGAGCGATGAATCGCTTCCGGATTCACGAAGGTTTCCAAGTATTCATCGATCCCCGCTCCTAGGTAGTTCTGGGCCGCTAGGTCCAAATCATTCTCATTATTGAGGTCAATCCTGACGCCCGTGCCCAGCAGCATCTCCAAACCGATAGCGTCGATAGCCGCGTCAAATTGAGGCGTTCCCTTTTTCCCGTTCATGACGATATCCAGGTCCACTTTCGCTTTCAATGAAACGATGTTGAGAATCTCGCCCTTCAAACGATTGATGCGATCAGATCGACTCGTAATGAGCAAGCTCGGCATGGGCAACCCGACAATCTTAGTCTGAGGCAAATTTCGCTGCAAGTATTTCAGGTTGTTCTCATAGGTCCTGATCATTTGCCTTCTTAACATTCGCTCGTGCGACGAACTCGACTCCGAGGCCCTTGGCGGCAGCGATAGGAAATACGTTCCCTGGGACACAATCTTGAACAGCAAATCCAAATGCTTGGCCGTATTCCCATTCGGCGGATTCAGTATATGGATACTTTCCGCTCCATAGTATCGGCGCAGAGCCAACTCAAGAGATTCCAAATCGCTACCGTTCTCCAGCAGCGTATATTCCGAGATAAACACATTCCCGAGCCCGTCCGCGGCGAAGTCCCCCCCATGCAAATACAGAGGCGTTCTTACGACAGAGGATTCCGCCTGGTAATCGGACCTCAAATACTGACCCACAAATTGCGGCGTCAGGTCATCGAGAAAACGCGTCCTGGGCGGATCGAGTGGATCGTAAAAGGCTTCCGAATCCAGCAATCGATATATGCTGTCAAGCAGCACTAGATCACCTGCAACCGAAAGGCCAAATTGAGGGCCGTGATCTCTTATCCAGAATCCATGGACATTGCTTTCGACAAAATCGATACGATCAATGAGTTCGCCCAAAGCAGGATCCTTTTCGATCCGACTGATAAAACGCCCCAAGTAGATCTCTTCCTCGCGATTGTACAATACGCCAATGGGAACGTGTTGGGCCACCGCCCTCATGAAATCCAAAACGAAAGCCATTAATTCCGGATTGGCTGATACGACTCGAACGGGAACACTGATCAGCACAATACTGGCGGGCTCCCACTCTGGGAATAGACGTTGAAGGGGGATCGACTTGTTCGGTACCGTCCTTGGCGTGAAAAAGCCTTCCGGCAGACTCTCGACTAATTGGCCTATCAACTCGCGTTCTTCGCTCGGAATTGATTCTTTCGCGAACGGGATTTGGAGTTGGGAGACAACGAGGGCAGCGACAACGAGCCATCGGGCTACGGAATTAAACCCAATATAGAAATGCATGTATTTTTAGCTGATCAAAACGCCCGGAAACCCTTACGAATAGTCCGAAAAGCGACATGGTACATTAAATGTGGAAGGTAGATCGCTGGTTTCATAAACTTGGAAAAACCATGGATGGTTCATAGGTTATGCCATTATTTAGTAATTGCCCTGCGACACCGAATATTGGACTAGATTTTCAACGCTCGATTGACAGTTGGGCCCGCATAATTTCCAATCTGGCTTATGAATCGCCGGAAATTCGTTGCCGCGGCTGCAGCCGCTACCCCAGCCACTCTGCTTGGAGCCCATCATGGGGGCTCAGAAGAGGCTCATTACCTGGAATGGATTAAGTTCGAGGTACTCAACAACGCCCGACGCGGGGCTCTGGAGACATTCCTCAAGGACGTTGTCGTTCCAGGCCTGAATAGTCTCGGTTGCTCGCCCATCGGCGTTTTCCGCCCGAAGTACGGAGCCCATGGAACGAATGTCTTCATGCTGGTGCCCCACAAGACCATCGATTCCTTCCTGACCAATTGGGACAAGCTGAGCAACACCCCCGAATATCGAAAAGCGGCCGACACGGAAATGGACACGCCTCTCTACGAGCGCATGGAGAGCTCCTTGATGAAAGCCTTTTCCCACATGCCGCAAATCGAAGTTCCTTCCGCGATAAAAGGGGAGAAAAGCCGCATTTTCGAGATCCGCATTTACGAAAGCCACAACCGGCTGAAGGGCGATCTTAAAGTAGAGATGTTCAACGAAGGGGGAGAAATCGAAATCTTCCGCGATGTGGGGCTCCACCCGGTATTCTTCGGCAAGACATTAGTGGGGCCACTCATGCCCAATCTGACTTATATGCTCGGTTTTAAGGATATGGCCGAGCGGGACGCCAATTGGAACCGTTTCAGCAGCGATCCGGCTTGGCAGAAGCTAAGAGCAAATCAGCGCTACGCTGGAACGGTATCCACGATTACGGACAACATTCTCGTTCCGACTAATTTCTCCCAAATTTGAAAACGGGCGCAGATCCAACGCCTGAGGCCAATGATCTGCATGGAGTTCCTATGGCGACTTGGGCAACGGACGGTCTTACCGTTTTGCTCATGACATCAGGATAACGCCTTTGGAACGATTAAATCCCGCCCGGAAGTCGGGTTCCACCCTTGGAGATCAATCTAAAAGGTGGAGCTCAACCCTGGTTCGATGTGGCTCACCAGTCTAAGCGTGTCGAAGGCCTAGGCACGTTTAGCTTTGCGCCTATGGGCTTCGAACGAACACGGAATGGATCTTCGAATGGGCGCACGACTTGCCCTGCCGTACCTTCATTGTAGGCCAGAGATCTCTTGATACCCAATGTCAGCGAGCGCAATTCAATAGTCCTTGAACGGACCTCGTGGCTCGGCCTCGATCATGGTCTTTTGATACCATTCGTCGAAACGGCGCTGAAGGCGGGCTAGAATGTCTGGTCTGGCTTTCGATAGATCCCGGCTTTCTCCGATATCCTCTGCTAAATTGAATAAGCCGCCGCGGCCCCCTCCCATATCGACCCACTTCCAATCGCCCACGCGAGCGCCCTTCAAGCCGCGACGCTTCCAGAACATGTCTTGACGCGGGCTTTCCGTTTCGCCTCGCAAAGTTGGCCACCAATCATATCCATCCAGAACAACGCCTTGCGGCAGTTGAGCTCCCGTTGCGGCGGCTAAACTAGGCAGCAACTCCATTCCAGTAAGAAAGGCGTCGTTCTCCACGCCGGCAGGAATGCCTCCCGCAGGCCAACGCACGATCGATAACACGCGCACGCCGCCTTCCCAGGTATCGCCCTTCTTTCCTCGCAGAACGCCATTGTCCGCGCCACCGCCACCTCCATTGTCAGCAAAGAATATGACAATGGTGTTGTCCGCGACTCCCTTGCTATCAAGCGTATTCAGAATTTTTCCGATAGAGGCATCCATGCAGGTCGTGGCCGCCCGATAATCGCGATTCCGTTTCTCCGCTGTGGGTATCAATGATTCCTCCCCATAGCGGTTGCCCAACCGATAAGGCGTTTCCACGGCTGGATACAGAGCTTCGAATTCTGGCGGCGCCTGAACGGTACCTCGGATTTTGGGATCCAAGGCCGAGGAATTGTGCGGCGCATTGAAGGGAACGTAAAGGAAGAAGGGCTCGCCCTTCTCGCGCGCATCAAGAAACCTCAACGCTTCTCGCTCGAACAAGTAAGTTGCATAGACGCCCTGGTCTTCTTCAGTCCGCTCGTTATCGCGATACATGCTATGAACACCGTAACGCTCGTGAGTATAGTAATCGATTCCCGTGTTTACTAAACCATAGAACTCGTCAAAGCCTTTGGCCAAGGGCAGGAAGCGTTTGCTAATGCCCAAATCCCATTTGCCGAATATACCGGAATAGTATCCTTTAGACTTGAGCACTTCGGGTATCAGTATTTCTCTAACATCCATTCCGCCGATTCTTTCCCAAGTGATAGCATAGGTTTCTGGATCGTACTTGTGACCATAGTCGGGCGCCTCGTTGCGGATCATGTCATAAATGCCATTTCGCTGAGGATAACGCCCCGTCAAAAAAGCCCCGCGCGATGGCGTGCAAGCGGGCCAAGCCACATAAAAGCTGGTTAGGCGAGTTCCTTCTTTGGCCAGCCGATCGAGGTTGGGCGTGATAATCCCTTCGTTGAGCAGCCCGAGATCGTTGTACCCTTGATCGTCAGAGACAATGAGCAAGATATTCGGCTGCTGGTCGGATTGGGCGAAAACAACGGTAGCAATGCTGGCAGCAAACGTCAGCAAAATCGCGATAAGGCTTCTCGACACACTCATAGACGTTTCAAGCGGATATTTCTCCAAATGACTTTCTTGCCGCTCTTTTCAAGATTCTTGCCAATACCATGCAGCTGCAAGGCGATGTAGCCTGAGGCTGTGAGTTCGTCATGCATGTCCGCGACAGGCACTTCATTGAGCCACGTTTGAAAGTGGTCGCCATTCGCGATGATTCTAAAATGATTCCACTGTTCGGGCTTGAAGGCTTTTTTGGCGACTTCGTTTTCCCCTGGCGTATGCAGAAAACCACGACCACCCTCTTCATAAACGGTACCGCTCCAAGCCCGTTCGGTAGGATCGATCTCAATCTGGTAGCCCCAAAAACGGCCCTTCTCCCAAACGCGTTCCCGAACATTCTTGCTTCCGTCTTCATTGAAGAGCCCGCCCCAACGAATTGTGGTGGTTTCTTCCGGATAGGTATGGCTGCGAATTTGAATGCCTGAGTTGAGCAGCGGATCCACCCAGAATTCCACCTCTAGCTCGAAGTCGTCGTACATTTCCTTGGTCGCCAAAAAGCTGTTCGGGAGATCCGGGGCCGATTCGCCTACGATCGCCCCATCCTCCACATAGAATTTCCCGCCACCAAAATTCCGCCAGCCTTCGAGATCTGAGCCATTGAATAGATCGACATACTGAGAGGTCGAATTGCTAGAGGGGCTACAACCGGTCATGAGAACCAGCAGCGCTGAGATGATTGATGGAAAATATTTGGAGTATGTTTTCATAGGGATGTTTATGCTGGAAACCTAATCACCTTTTACCCGGACTCAATAAAATATCCCTCTAGCAAGGGAGGACCGAGACGGTCCTCCCTACCCTTAAACCATCGATCGAACGTCCCGAACATTGGTCCACGGCGAGGGACACTAGATACCACAGAATCGGATTGGCAATAGATCGATTGCCAACTAGGTTTTCTAACGCTCTCTTCAAAAAAGCCTTCAGCTACCAATTTCTCCCCACCCAACAAGTGAACACTCTAGCTAAATTCGCGGTTTATTTCATATTGGCTTTCCTCGGAGCCACCAGTGTCGCCGAAATGACGCGGCCGCAAGCGGAAGCCTCGCTGGAGCGCGGTATAGACTATTTCCATTCCCTTTCCAATCGTGGCGGTTACGTCTATTTCGTGACACCCGATCTTTCTCGCCGATGGGGAGAGGGAATTCTTGATGCGAACACGATAGAGGTGCAGCCGCCAGGGACGCCTGCCGTTGGCATGGCATTCTTGAACGCCTACCAAGCAACCGGTTCATCCATAGCCCTGAAAGCCGCCCGCGATGCAGCTCGGGCCCTTATCATTGGGCAAAATGATTTGGGCGGTTGGCAGCACACGATTCGATTTGATCGCCCTACGGGTGAAATGGTTAGTTTTGATGACGACCAGACCCAAAGCGCGATTAGTTTTCTCATGGCACTCGATCAAGAAGTCGACGACCACGATCTTTCCTCATCAGTATCCAAAGCGCTATCACTGATGGAGGCATCGCAACTTGAGAATGGAGGATGGCCGCACCGGCATCCAGCAGAAGGAAACTACCATGACTTCGCTACCTTCAATGATGAAGGAATAAACGACTGCATTCGGGTGATGATCGAAGCCCACCGCTACTACAAGCGCGATGATTATGCAGCAGTATTGAAGAAAGCGGCACGGTTTCTATTGATATCCCAGCTTCCCCCTCCCCAGCCCGGCTGGGCCCAGCAGTACAACGAGTTTCTACAGCCTGCCTGGGCTCGCAGCTTCGAACCTCCATCAGTTTGCCCTTCCGTTACCCTCAACAATATCAACACGCTATTGGACCTGTATATTCACTTCGGCCGGAGCGAATATCTGGAACCAATTTCCGATTCGCTGCGCTGGATCGAAAACATTCGATTGCCTAACGGGAAATGGGCGCGTTTCATAGAGCTCTACACGGGCAAGCCACTGTATTACGACCGGGGCCGGATTCGGGTCGACTCTCTTGAAGAGCTTAGCGAAGAGCGCCGGCTCGGGTATGGCTACCAGGTGGATCTTCAAGGCAAGTTGAACTCGGTCAAACAACGGTATCAGCGGATCATGGAACTGGGCAGGGAAACCTACAAAGCTCGAACCGGAAGGAAACCATCTGCCGAGGAGCTCGAAAGAAATATTTCAAGGCTCTCCGCCAAAGTATCAGCCATCATCGATTCCCAAGAATCAAACGGAGCCTGGATCACGAAAAATGACCGATTCCAGAAGCGCGCGCCTGGTCAGCTTTGGCAAGGAGAGCACCAAGTTCTCGATCGCATCAGCAGTCGCGTTTTTATCGATAATGTTGATACACTCAGCGAGTACATACGCTTGCTAGATTCTAGAGAATGAAGCGACGCAATAGCAAGGCAACCCGCAGGAGCGACTTTGTACCTCGATATCCTCGTAAACCAGATCGTGGCGTAAAGCCGGTCCTACATGTTCTGTTTCCGCTGTTTGAATAATATACCAATTCTAAAAAAAATGATCTTATTGTATTAGTCCTTTCAATACAAACTAGCCAGCTTTGCACGAGCTTTTAGAGCGCGACCTACAGACTAGAAGCCTGCTCTACTCTTCTTACATGGGCGCTATGCGCTTGGAGCCAACGTCCGTCGTTAGATTGACGTGAGCATTAAAACTCTTCCAGATGAGCTCGTTCTTTACTTCCGTTGAGGCTGGATCATCCCAAAGGTTTTCAAATTCCCAAGGGTCTTTCTCCAGATCATACAGTTCCCCTAGACCGAGATCGTGATAGGCGGACAACTTGTATTCTTCTGTTCGATACATGGTAGCAAACGTTCCCGTTCCACCAGTAAAGTGGGCATCGAGAGCATCGAAATACTCGCATCTGGCGAATTTCCGGACTTTCGAGCCATCCTCCTTGCCCTCCAGTATGGGTCGCAAAGACTGGCCTTGATGATAATCAGGTACTTCGAGACCAGCTAGATCGAGAATGGTAGCGGAAAGATCTAGCAATTCGACCAAGCCTTCACAGGCCACACTTCTAGCAAAACGTCCCGGCCAAGAGAGGATAAGCGGAACGCGAGTGAGCCCTTCGTAAAATCGACAGCCTTTCTTGACCAACCCATGATCCCCCAGCATTTCGCCGTGATCTGACGTAAAAATGACCACCGTGTTTTCTCGCTGTCCCGTTTTTTCCAAACAGTCCAAGATTCTGGCGAACTGATCGTCTATCTGGGCGATCATCGCATAGTACTTTCCTTGGATATCCTTAGCGTTGAGTTCCTCGGGTCGCTTCGCCTCCCCCTGAAAATCCAGAGCGTCCAGCTTCTTCTGCGTCTCCAAATCCGTCTCCCGGAAATGGGGACCCGGCATTTGATCCGCGGGAAATTTCTCGGCGTAGCTTGCTGGGGGAATAAAAGGCGGATGTGGATCGTAGATATTTATATTGAGCAACCAAGGGCAGTCCCGCTCTTGGGACATGAATTCTATGGCCCGATCAGAGGCCCACTTCGTTTGATGATATTCCGGATTCACCCGCGAATCGGAATGGCGCATCGCATCGAGATCTTTTCCCTGTTCCCTAACCCAGTCAGCATAGTCGTGCGTTCCTTCGGGCCAATCGTCTCTGGGAGCGTGGGAATGCTTCCAATAGGTGAAGCCATCGTCCAACCTCGGTTCAGGGCGATGGCCTGCGCTAACCAAGTGGAATTTGCCAATCAAACCGCATTCGTATCCAGAATCAGCTATCAACTTGGAGATCAGAGGAGGCGAGTCCGGAAAGTTGTCATTGCCATTGCGAGTATTATGCAGGCGGCTCGGATACAAGCCTGTCATAAAGCTCGCTCGACTAGGCGTGCATATGGGGCTCTGGCAGTAGGCCCGCGTGAACGCCACGCCTTCCTTGACCAAGGCGTCGATCGTTGGCGTCTTGACGAACTCGTTTCCTAATGCGCCGATAGTGTCAAACCGTTGTTGATCGGTGCAGTACCAGAGAATGTTTGGCCGTTCCATATTGCTGATTTCTTCTAATTTCGGAATTCCAAGAGTCTAGTTAGAAAATGGCTAATAGGCTTTAACTCTTGGCAGGTTGTCGACAAATCCCGCTCCAGTGCGTTTGAGTTCCGATATCGCGGTCCTTCGGTAACTGTGAAGTAGGTCTCGATAGCTGGGATCCGGAGCAAGGTTTTTCAACTCTTGAGGGTCGCTAACTAGATCGTAAAGCTCCTCGGTTTCCCCTTCAATCAGGGTTCTGATGTACTTATATCGCCCTTGGCTGAGCAACGCATACCAAGGAACTCCCGGCCCGTGATACAGATTCGGATCATCGACATCGGGTATAATGTTCGTATCCGAACCGTACTGCTTAGCTGTGTGGACAAGCAAAGAAGGCTTGTCCCAATCCGCTTCCGGATCCTGCAGCAATGGAGTCAGGTCGTATCCATGCATTGGCCACGGCTTATTAGTGTCGGTTAAAGAAAAGATAGTTACTGGAATGTCTACCGCCGTGACAGGGTAGGCAACAACGGTTCCTCTGCTCAGGCCGCTTTTAGAAATTGATTCAGGCAACTTGAAGATCAATGGGGCCGCTATACTGGAGAAATAGGGAGCCACTTTCGACTTCATTCCATGCTGACCCCAAGCGAAGCCTTGGTCCGAGGTAAAGATAATTATAGTATTCTCGTACTGACCACTTTCCTCCAAAGCCAAAAGCAATTCCCCAACCCCTTCGTCGATTGCCAGCACACCTTGTTGATATTGCCTTACCCAATCCTTCAAGGTTCGGCCCGGGACGTCCTGCATTCCTACTGGGACCTTTCCTTCGCGTCCCTTTTCCACCGGCTCGCCATTAGTGCCTTCCACCCAGAATTCCATTTTACTCATGTATTCAGGTTTTCCTTCTCTAAGCGGGTAAATATCAGGAATCTTGGGAGTTGTCGCATCTGCATAGTCATCCAAATGCCTTGGAGCCGGAGTAAACGGCCCGTGAACGGCCCCATAGCAAAGCCACAGAAACCACGGTTTTCCGGAATCAGTCCCTCTGCCGCGAATAAATTCGAGAGCCCAATCAGTGTATTTATCAGTCGTGTATTCAGGTACTTCGACCGGTTCGCCACCATCGAACTCGATCAACTGATTGTAATAGTAATACGGCGCGTTCTCCGGATATTTCGGTCGATTCCAGACGATCTGGTGATCCCAATCTCTACCGTATCCCGAATCTACGCCTGTGTGCCATTTGCCAATCTGAGCCGTGTAATAGCCCTGCTCTCGGAGCGACTTTGGCCAAAACTGGCACAATTCTGGATCGTAAGTGCTCATCGGATTCGGACCCGTCATTCGAAGCGACTCGATTTGATGCTGCTGAAGACCTGTCAAAATCGAGGCTCGTGACGCCATGCACCAAGAACCAATATTGGCTCGAGTAAATCGAATCCCTTCTTGGGCCAGCCGATCAATGTTGGGCGTATCAACCCAATGATACGCGTCTTCGTAAGAGCTTACGGTACGTGTCGATTGATCATCGGTATAGATGAATAAAATATTTGGTCGATCGCTCGCGAATACGCTCATCGAGAATGCGGCGAGCAATAGAGGTAGAAGTCGATTGGGCATGAAGACCAGTTTTGGATTACGGGCGCGAATCGCGTTTGAATCGGCGATAAATAGGGATGGAGAGTAGTACGATGGAACAGACGACGAAGATCAAAGAGAAAGGGCTTTGAATAATCGGCAAGTAGCTGCCGTTGGACGCCATGAGCCCTACTGATAGATTTTCCTCAGCGACGGGTGCCAAAATAAACCCAATGACAAAGGGGGCGAGGGGAATTTTCGCTCGCTCGAATCCGAATCCCAGCAAACCGAAAATCAGCATCGTCCAAACATCGAACATCCGGGTAGATAGGGCGAAGGATCCAATGATGCAAAAAACCAGGATCGCCGGCATCAAAAGCGCGCGTGGGATTTCAGCTAAGCGGGCTAAGTAGCGGGCCGCAAACACCATGAAGACGAACATGAAAACATTGGCCACAAACATAGCCCCCATGATGGTGTGCACCATTTCCGGATTCTGCTGGAATAGTAATGGGCCCGGCTGAAGTCCATGAATCAATAGCCCGCCTAATAAAATCGCATCAATGACGCTGCCTGGAATTCCGAGGGACACTAGCGGTATCAAGGCCCCGCCAACGGTCGCATTGTTGGCCGACTCCGAGGCCACGATGCCCGCTTCAGATCCTTTGCCGAACTTCTTTTTCTCCTCGGGGGAAGCGACCGACCGAGCCGCGCTGTAGGCGGTCACCGAACCTATATTCGCTCCCACTCCCGGCAAAATGCCAATCCAAGTACCGATAAGCGACGATCGGATCAAATTGATGGCTTGCCGCTTCCAATCTTGAAGCTTGAAGAAAATATCTTGCGCACGATTGACAGGAATTACTGTAATTTTTTCGTTGATACGGCAGATATCAGATATGATCTGGCTGATGGCGAACATGCCGATTAGCACCGGCAGCAACTTCAAGCCGGCGTTGAGTTCCTCAAAACCGAAAGTCAAACGCAAGTTCCCTGTCGCCTTGTCAATGCCTGGCAACGAGGCCAGAACGCCGAGAGAAGCCGAGAAGAAGGATCGACTCAGAGATCTGCCGCCAATAGAGGCGATCAACACGAGGGCTAGCAGGACAAGCGAGAAAAAATCGAATGGGCTCAGCTTTGTAGAGTAGCGGGCGATGGGGGCTGAGAGCGATATCAAGAACACCCAAGAAATCATGCCGCCCACAAAGGATGCCGTGATCCCTAGACCCAGGGCCCTGCCCGGTTTGCCGGAGCGAGCCATGGGGAAACCATCCATCGTCGTCATGATAGAGGCGGGCGTGCCCGGCATGCGCAAAAGCGTTGCCGAAATTAACCCACCGCTTACCGCGCCCACGTACATGCTGATCAATAGAATAAACGCGAAATTGGGATCCATATTGAATGTCAGTGGAAGCGTCAGCGCGATTAGCATAGCCCCTGTCAAACCGGGGATAGCCCCCATAGTGATCCCAAGCGCTGTCCCCAAGACGATCAAGGCGATCCCCTGAACGCTAAGAATGTAGCTGACAGCTGTCTGTATCGATTCCATGGTTACTTAAGGAAGTTGAATCGCGAATAGTTCGGTGAAGACAAAATGAAGCCCAAATGAAAGCAGGAAAGCGGTTTCGAGAAGCGGAACCAGACGTCCTTTGTCGAAATCGGTAAGATACAATCCGCAGCCAATCAAGAACAGCGCGGTTGCCCAAACGAAAGGGATCAAGCCAAAGCCCATTAGCAACACGTAAACCGAGCACATGCACACCACCCCGAAGGCCTTGTCGAATCTAAGACGCAAACCATCATCGGCGACCCCCGTTCGGCCAGCAGGAACTCTTCCCTTGAAAAATACGGCTAATCCGAACACCGCTACGAAGACGAGGGTCCAAACCACCACGTCGGGCAGCTCCAATCGGTCAGTCGTTTTCATCTCGCCAAAGAGGCGCATTTTGCGATCGATTCGATCCCGCAACTCCTGGCCAAGGATCGCGCGCGGATCGATACGCAATTCATTTGAGCGATTTACAGCGTACTCGGTCTCCATGGCCTTTTTGAGGACATTAGCCATGTAGTCGACTATCTCTGAGTCCGTGCCTTTCGGATACCACCAGTACTGCAGGTTACTGCTGTAGACTGGATAGCCCAATTCTTCCGCCGTTGGGATATCCGGCAATTCATCGAGGCGCTTCTCCCTCAAGTAGGCTAGAGCTTTCAAGCCATTGGACCGGAACCGCACGAATTCCCCAACCGAAAAAATGGCCGCGTCGAGATGCCCGCCCATTAGGGCAGCTAGCCGATTGGCGCCTCCCCCTGCCGAAACCAACCGAAACCGAGCTCCCGGAACCGTATTTTCTAATTGAATACCTGCGAAATGCGTAGGGGTGCCAAAGTTGACGCCGAACTTCAATGTTTCCGGGCGCTCCTTCGCCTCGTTCATAAATGCCTCCATTGTTTGGAAAGGAGCTGAGTCATTAACGATAATCAGCATCCCCGCCTCTCCAGTGGCCGCTACCGCTTCGAAGGCCTCTGGACCGTGGGGAGATTGTCCCGTTACTTTGGACGTCATCAGGGCCTCGTGCAAACAGAGCAGGGTATACCCGTCATTCTTAGCGTCCTTCACATAAGTGCTGCCAATCGTTGCTCCGCCTCCTGGCTTGTTCAGAATGACCAACGGCTGGGGCATAAGGTCGTTGTCTTTGATCGCTTTTTGCAGGATTCGCACATAAGTGTCCGTGCCACCACCCGGATTGAAAGGGACTATCACTCTCACCGGACGCTGCGGAAAGGTTTCGCCCTCGCTTGATCCCGACTGGAAATAATGGAACGCCGAGATCGCAATCAGGAGGCCTACGGTAGTGTGGATGAAGATCTTGAGCATTCAGTTAGGGAGGGATGAGAATTCAGAATGGGCAAATTCTTGAAGGCTCTGCGGTTCGAGCAAACAAATAAACGGGTAAACAAGGACAACGCTCGCGAGCGAATCGACTAAGGCTATTCCTGCAGAATTATCGCTCGAAAGCGAGCTTCCTACACCAGATAGTCAGCTTGTTTTAGTTAGGTTGGCGCCTATGCGCAATTGCGGGACCAACCGCATTGGACGGTTGTGTTTCGGCTGCTTAGGGACAAGCAGCCCCTACCATAGGTCCGATGGAACTTTCTAGACTCTTTCGCAGGAGTAGCTTCTTTCTGCGATTTAGTTTCGTCTTGGATTAACGGCATAAAGCCGCTTCTTCGTTTTGACACTGTAGCCATGGCGATAGGATCGCCATTCTCTTCGGCTTAGCCAATTATTGACCCTTATAACAAACCTTGGATACCTTCTATCTCGTCTATCCATCCCTATGAAATTCTGGTACTTGCCACTTTCTCTTATCTGGGTCGCGAATTCCCTGCTCGGGCAATCAACCAAGCCCCTCAACGTATTGTTTATCGCGTCCGACGACCTCACCCAGGCGATCGCTTGCTACGGCGATCCTATTGCCGTCACCCCGAACCTTGATCGTCTTTCGGAAATGGGCGTTCGGTTCGACAATGCCTATTGCCAGATTCCGCTTTGCAACCCCACCCGAGCCTCCCTGCTGACAGGCCTGAGGCCCGATACGCTGAAAGTCTACGATCTGACACGCCATTTTCGGGACGAGAAACCCGACGTGGTCACCCTTCCACAGCTGTTTCGAATAAATGGATACAAATCGATGCGGGTAGGCAAGTTGTACCACTACGGGGTTCCCCATCAGATTGGGACCAATGGCTTGGACGATTCCGCATCCTGGGATGAAGTGGTCAACCCAAAAGGTCGCGACACGGAGGAAGAGCATCTGATCACCAATCTCGAGCCGCATCGCCCCATCAGCGCCGCTTTGAGTTGGCTAGCAGCTGAAGGGACCGATGAGGAGCAGACCGATGGTATGATCGCCACCGAAGCCATCCGGCTCATGGGCGAAAATCGTCGCCGCCCCTTCTTTCTCGGAGTCGGCTTTTTCCGACCGCACACCCCTTTCGTTGCTCCCAAGAAATACTGGGATCTGTACCCATTAGAGAAGATTCAGATGCCCTACGCCCCCGAGGATGATCGTGCTGACATCCCTAAAGTCGCCTTCGCCCACAACTGCCCCATTCCCAACTACGGTCTCGATGAAGCCGATGTGATCAAAGCCAAACAAGCCTACTATGCCAATGTCAGCTTCGTCGACGCCCAGGTCGGCCGCTTGCTGGATGCCTTGGAATCCATGAATCTAATGGAACGCACAATAATCGTCTTTTGGAGCGATCACGGCTATCACCTAGGAGAGCATCAGGGCATTTGGCAAAAACGCTGTCTTTTCGAGGAATCCGCTTCAGCGCCAATGATTTTCTATGCTCCCGGAGCTCGCGGAAACGGCATCGCCAGCCAGGAGATCGTTGAGTTCCTCGACCTCTACCCCACCGTCGCTGAGCTCTGCGGATTAAGAGCTCCTGACGAGATCGAAGGCAAAAGCATCGTTCCTTTGCTCGAAAACCCAAAGAAACCCTGGCGGGGCGAAGCATTTACTCAAACGCTACGGCCCGGCGATGGCCTCCCCGTCATGGGTGCCAGCATCCGTACTGACCGCTGGCGCTACACGGAGTGGGATGAAGGCCAACAGGGCCTAGAGCTCTACGATCATGCCCAAGATCCTGGAGAATTCACCAACCTCGCCAACGACCCAGCCTACGAATCGGTGGTCAGAACCCTGCGAGCCAAGTTGAGAGCCAGCGTTCGCTGTACCCCGCCTGACTCGCCATTCGATCCGGCTAAGCTTTGATAGCGGAGCGTAGGTTCCGGATTGTTTTCTGGTAGGGAGGACCGTCTTGGTCCTCCTTCTTGACTAACGTGTGGAATTGAAGGACCGAGACGGTACTCCCTAAGCATTTCGCCGTGCCACCTACCGAACCACTGGGTTGCCTTGAACAAGCTGCGCACCCATTTTCCAGGCCCAGAAACCGCGATTTTAGCCACATAGTGATTAATTCGTAAAAGGATGTGACGATTAAGGACAGAGGCCGTTTGGGAACTGCATTTATCACGAAAATCCATTGAATTTCTGGGTATCCTTTTCAGGGATC
>CAYOLG010000056.1:0-22916 GCA_964404745.1 uncultured Opitutaceae bacterium | reverse complement strand
AGGTACTACCGGATCTAGAGCGTCTAAAGGAACTTCAGGTGCCGGGCGATCTCCGAGCGCCCGCTACCAAGTTTTAAAAACGGGAACACCGCGACTTTTCGCAATCACCTATTTCCTCACGCTCTTGTGGGTAACGCTCATCAATTCCTTAAGCGCTTCGAGGTGCCTCTCCATAGCGGTGTATCCCTTGTCAGTTAGGGAGTACGTTGTAATGGGTTTCCGCTCGACGAATTGCTTGCGACTGAGAACGTAGCCACCTTCCTCTAGCTTACGCATTTGAGCGCCGAGATTGCCGTCCGTGCTCTCAAGGTTCCGCTTGAGGTTGGCAAAGGAGATCTCTTTCGCGGTAGACAGCAGAACGCAGGCTCCCAGTCGGAGCTTATGCTGAAATAGCGGATCTAGATTTTCTAGCCCTGGCAGTGATTCAGCCATCGGCGGTTTGGCTTTTCGAAGTGAAGATGGAGGTTAGAGAAAGGAAGACGATCGCTGTGATCCAGGCAATAGCGGTCCAAACCCATCGGGATTGAAACGCCATCACAATCGCTCCTGACATATAGAGCAGCCCCAAAAATATGATACGATTGAAGTATAGTTTCTGCCTTCGCCGCATCTGTAGGCCTGCATTGGAGATGTGTATTCCGACGATGAGAGCGATGATCGAATGAAGCGCTTGCCAGTTAAGGTGCCCGACCATGGAAAGTCCTATCACGATCAAGTATCCAATAACGAATATTATGTTCGACCAAAGTTCCAGGGTATCTTCGTAGGATCCGAAGATTCCTTTTTTCCTGTTTTCGCGACGATTGAATAAGGCATCGAGCGTGAGCGCGATAGGCATTCCGGCCATCATGAACCAAGGGCCCCAGCGGAGTCCGAGATCGATGGCAGTTAGTCCGACTATCAGATAGGTGGACCAGGTTAGAGCGATGGATAGGGGCATGGGGCGATTTGGCCGACCCACAGCGCTACGCACGTAGTCTAGATTTTCTTCGATGGTGTGATTCATGGGCAATTATGTTAGAGTACTCTAAAAAATAGAGTAAAAGGGTTGGGTCAATATTTTTTTCCCTGCCTGGGGGTATTTGTGGCAAATATTCTGTCTTCAACGCTCGTGAAATGATCTGCGGCGACGTCGGCTCTTTGGTAGGGAGGACCGTTTCGGTCCTCCATATTCGAATCTCGGAGGATCGAGACGATCCTCCCTACCTTTGTGAATTCCTCGGAGCTTGGCTCCCGGGGTCGATATCCACCACGGATTTGACGTTTCCTACAATCTTGAAAAGCGCGGTGGTGCCGAGGAAGCGCGAGCACGACAATGACTCGCAAGAAAAAGCTCCACGATCGACCAGAATCCCGCAATTTTGTAGGCCATAGCCTCGATCTACCGGCTTCTTCCATTGATTCCCATCGCTCAAAGTGATTAGTGAGTCTTCTACAATGAGACTATCCCTACTTCTTCCCCTGATTCTAGGCGCTTGCATTTGCCTTGCCGCTGATAAGCCCAATTTCATTTTCTTCATTGCCGACGATGTTTCGCAGGAGGATTTTAGCTGCTATGGCCATCCGAGTCTTAAGACCCCGAATCTCGATCGGCTGGCGGCGAGCGGAATGCGTTTCGACAATGCTTACCTGACGACGAGCAGTTGCAGCCCCAGTCGCTGCAGCATCATAACGGGGCGTTATCCTCACAACACAGGAGCTCCAGAGCTGCATGTACGGCTGCCAGATTCGCAGATTCGCTTTCCTGAGCTGTTAAGAGAGGAAGGTTATTACACCGTCCTTTCAGGTAAGAATCATATGTTCGGTAACAAGGATCGAGCGTTCGACAGGATCACCGATGGTGGCGGACCGGGCAAAGAGGAAGATTGGGTGGGGCACTTGCAAGATCGCCCCAAGGATAAGCCCTTCTTTTTCTGGTTCGCCTCCTCCGATGCTCATCGGGATTGGGAGATCAATGACGATGCGCCTCATTACGATCCCAGCGATGTCGTGATTCCTCCTTACATGGTGGATACGCCGATTACTCGGGAGGATCTCGCGTCCTATTATCACGAAGTTAGCCGCTATGATCATTACATTGGATTGGTCGCCGCTGAATTAGAACGGCAAGGCGTCCTGGAGAACACCATGATTGTGGTGGCAGCGGACAATGGACGTCCCTTTCCGCGAGCCAAATCACGCTTGTACGACAGCGGAATCAAGACGCCCTGGGTGGTGCATTATCCTGATGTGATCGCGAATCCGGCGGTATCTGAGAGCTTGGTCAGCGTGATCGATTTGAGCGCGACTTGCTTGGAATTGGCGGGTGTCCAGGCGCCGCAAGCGATTCAAGGGCAGAGCTTCCTGCCGATTTTGAAGAGCCCGAAAGCGGAAGTGCGCCAGTTTGTGTTTTCCGAGCACAATTGGCATGTATACAAGAGTCATGAGCGCATGGTTCGCTTTGGGAATTTCGTGTACATAAAAAACAACTACCCGAACAAGCCCAACCTCGCCTACGAATCGGATACGAAGTTTCCAGCAGGAATGGAGCTATGGAAAGCCCATGCCGCCGGCAAGACGACGGCAGCCCAGCAACAGATCTTCGCTAATCCGTGCCCGGAGGAAGAGCTGTTCGATTTGAGCAAGGATCCGAATCAGCTAACGAATCTGGCAGGAAATCCTGAATACGCGAATGCCTTAAGAAAAGCTCGCGGCTTGATTGCCGAATGGACGGAGCAAACCGGCGACACGATCCCCAGCAATCCGACCCCCGATCGCCATACGCCTCCACGGATCGAAAACGGTGAAATCATTCCCGCAGGCAGCTACACTGAGAGCACTCCGCACGCGGAATTGCCCGGCGCCGCCAGAAACGCGACCGCGATCAACCACCCGGGACCGATTAGATTTTAAATCAGAGTATTCGCTTAATCGAAATTATGAAAACGACCTCACTGCTTGTTATTATTTCGTTTCTAGCCCTCTGCATTAATGGCTCTGCCGCGAGTCGTCCCAATATCGTTTTGATCGTTGCTGACGACGTGAGTTGGAACGATATCGGCGCTTACGGCCATCCTACCATCAAGACGCCTCGTTTGGATCGTATGGCGGAGGGGGGGATTCGTTTTGATAATGCTTACCTGACGGCGAGTTCTTGCAGCCCCAGTCGCTCGAGTATTATTACGGGGCGGTACCCGCACAACACTGGGGCCGAACAACTGCACTGGGCCTTGCCAGGAAGTCAGGTCACTTTCACAGAGAAGTTGATGGAAGCGGGTTACTGGACCGGCATGGCTGGTAAATGGCACCTTGGAGATGAGGTGCGTGATCGTTTCGATGTGGTGTTGGAAAAGGAATACGAAGACGGAACCCCCACTGGAGCAGAAGATTGGGTGACGCTTCTCAAAGCGCGGCAAAAGGAGAAACCATTCTTTCTGTGGCTCGCTGCCTGGGATGCCCACCGTCCCTTCTTCGAAGAAGACCTGCTGGTGCGCCACAGTCGAGAGGACGTTGTTTTGCCTCCTTATTACCCCGCTACGGAAACCTATTTGGACGACTTCTTGGAGTACTATGACGAGATCGCCCGTTTCGATCTTTCAGTGGGCGCTGTGCTCGATGAGTTGGATGTTCAAGGCGTTGGCGACAACACTCTAGTAATCGTCATTGCCGACAACGGTCGCCCGTATGCCCGCGACAAGGCAACGATGTACGATTCTGGAATGAAAACTCCGTTCATCGCCCGCTGGCCTGTGGGCATTAGGGCGGGCAGTGTAAGCGAGAGCATTGTCAGTGTCATTGACCTGGCTCCCACCTTTTTGGAATTGGCGGACACGCCGGCGCCTGAAATGTTTGAAGGGCGTAGTATGACTGAATTGTTTGAAAATCCGGATACGCCGTTTCGGAGCTTTGCCGCCTCGGAACGAAACTGGCATGATTTCGAGGACCATGGGCGGTCGGTGCGTACCAAGCGGTTTCGCTATATCCGAAATCACTACAACGACCTGCCGGCAACTCCAAGCGGCGATACCGTTTACCACAAAACATGGTGGGAACTGGTTCGCTTGAATGAGCAAGGTGCGCTTAACGATCAGCAAGGGCGACCGTTTCGGGCGCCGCGACCGAAAGAAGAGCTTTATGATATGGAGGCAGACCCTCTTTCCTTGCATAACCTCGCTGAGGACCCGGATTACCAAACCATTTTGGCGAATCACCGGAAGTTACTAGACACTTGGATGGAGGAGACGGGCGATTTTATACCCAGTATTCGTACGCCGGATGACTTCGATAGGCTCAATGGCAAGCCGACAAAGCACCGTTTGCGACCAAGGCCGATGAAGAAGGAAATATACGGGACGGACGGCGTTTACTAGAAATGTTTCCGTTCGCTAGGCCATTCCAAGATCCGCTAGGATCACCGATGCGGCGTTGTATCCGCACAGCCAGGTAATATTTCCGCCGGGGTGGGTCGATCCACCGCAGAGATACAGGTTGCCAATCGGCGTGCGATAAGCTCCGGCCCCGGGAAAAGGCCTGTCGAAGCCGATCTGTCTGTTGGTGAATAAGCCGACCTACAGATCTCACTCGAATAGGTTGGGCAGCAATCGTTCGGTATCCGCCGAACTGAATGAAAGCTGATCGAGAATCGTGTCCTCGTTTAGATTGGGGTAGTGATCCCTCCCAAAATCGAGAAGATCATGGCCCTGCATATTGGTTCCATCTCCCAAATGTGATCAGTCGGCCTCAACCCAGGCCTTTGCTCGTTCAACGGCGCGTTTCCAGCCCTTCTGGTAGGTGGCTGCTTCGTTTTCGGGCATTTTCGGCTCAAAGGTTGCGTCGACTTCCCAGCAAGCGGTGATATCCGCTTTGCTTTCCCAATAGCCGACCGCGAGGCCCGCTAGGAAGGCTGCTCCAAGCGCGGTTGTCTCCACGGTTTTGGGACGAACGACTGGCACACGCAACAAGTCGGCCTGGAATTGCATTAACGGTTCGCTCATGGAAGCGCCCCCGTCGACGCTCAGCTTTTTCAACTCTATGTTTGAATCGGCGCGCATGGACTCGATCAAATCCGCGCTCTGGAAGGCGATAGACTCGAGGGCGGCCCGACAGAGGTGACCACGATTGGCACCTCGAGTAAGTCCCAGGATCGCGCCGCGCGCGTAGGGATCCCAGTGTGGGGCGCCTAATCCGGTAAAGGCTGGAACAAGATAGACTCCACCATTGTTTTCGACGGTATTGGCGAGGTCGTTCACTTCCGGGGCGCTATCGATGATTTTCAATTCATCCCGCAGCCATTGCACGACCGCGCCGGCGACGAAAACGGATCCTTCCAGAGCGTATTCCGTTTTATCGCCGATCTTCCAAGCAATGGTTGTAAGTAAATTGTTTTTCGAAGCGATTGCGTTTTCTCCTGTATTCATGAGCAGGAAACAACCCGTCCCGTATGTGTTCTTCGCCATGCCGACTTCGAAGCAGCTTTGCCCAAACAGGGCGGCGTGCTGATCGCCAGCCGAACCGGAGATCGGCACATTTCCTGGCAGGATTTCGTTGTCGATATGGCCATAGACCTCGCTGCAGGACTTTACTTCCGGTAAGATTTGTCTGGGTATATTGAGGATCTCCAAAATTTCGTCGTCCCAATCGCCAGAATGAATATTAAAAAGCAGGGTACGCGAAGCGTTAGTCGCGTCGGTTGAGTGGACTTTTCCGCCGGTGAGATTCCACATCAGCCAGGTATCGACCGTCCCGAAGAGTAGGTCGCCTTTCTCTGCGCTTTCGCGGGCGCCGTCGACGTTGTTGAGAATCCAGGCTAGCTTGGTGCCTGAGAAATAGGGATCGAGGCGAAGTCCCGTTTTCTCCGTGAATGAAGGTTCGAGGCCTTCGCCTATAAGCTTTCGGCAAAAATCCGCGGTTCGCCGATCTTGCCAGACGATGGCCTGGCAAATCGGCTGGCCCGTTTCCTTGTTCCAAACGACAGTCGTTTCGCGCTGGTTGGTAATGCCTATGGCCGCAAGGTCTGTGAACTCTAGCTTCGCTTTTTTTACGGCATCCTCGATTACTGCGTGCTGGCTAGTCCAAATTTCCAGGGCGTCGTGCTCCACCCATCCGTCGTTCGGATAGTATTGCCTAAATTCTTGTTGGGCGACGCTGATCAGGGAGCCAGACCGATCGAATATAATAGCGCGCGAACTGGTGGTGCCTTGGTCGGCGGCGAGAATGAATTGGTTATTGCTCATGCGGGTGTGCGGGACTGTAGGGTTGACTGTATTGACAGATCAGGAATTCAGTAATCCATCCAAAATACGAATGCGCTCGTGTATGACAATCAGTGCTGAGTCGCGAGGTATCCTTTGAATTTAGGCGAGAAGATCTTTTGGGAGCGTTGGCTAGAATCCCAGCAAGTAATAAAGTTGAGCCCCTGCGATACCGCCCACGATTGGGCCTAGGACGGGAACCCAGCTGTATGGCCAGTCGTTTCCACCTTTGCCTGCAATGGGCAGGATGGCGTGGGCAATTCGAGGGCCAAGGTCGCGGGCTGGATTAATAGCGTAACCGGTAGACCCGCCGAGGCTCAGTCCGATTGAGAACACGAGAAGTCCAACCAGAAGCGGCGCGAAAAAGGATCCGTAGGCCGCGATGAGACTAGCTTGTATTGCGGGCGCGCCCGTTTCTTCTACTGTGCTCATCGTTGTCTCTAGTCCGGTGGCGACATTTCCGATCGCCAGCACGCCAAACACGAGCATCCCGGAGCCAAGAGTCTCGGCCATAAGGTTTGCCGGCAGATTGCGAATAGCGGGGCAGGTGCAGTGGCAGGCTAGCTTGTCGCCTTGGTCTTCCGTCTCTTTCCAATGCGGTAGGTAGGTCAGCCAGACCAGAGCTGCGCCTGCTGTTCCTCCCGCGATTTGGGCGGCGACGTAGCCGAATACTTCAGGCCAAGGGAATTCGCCCAGACTGGCCAGTCCAATCGTGACTGCCGGATTAATATGGGCGCCGCTAATGCGGCCAACGGTATACACAGCGATGGCGACGGCAAGTCCCCAGCCTGCTGTAATGACTATCCAGCCACCGTTGTTACCTTTGGTTTTGTTCAGTACGACATTGGCGACTACGCCATTGCCGAGGAGAACTAGAACTGCTGTTCCAATAAACTCTGCGAGATAAACGTTCATGATATATTGGGGGAAGGGCGCGCGAAGCAGAATGCAGTTAGTGTTTTGAAGGGTTGATTCACGCTATTTTCACCTATGGGCTTGGCAAGAAATCTGTATTGAGAAAGGCAGAGGGCTTATCTCCGGGACAGCCTGCCAAACCAATCATCGCGAACGCAACGAATCCCACAAGAATCGTTTTTCTTGGTTTCGGGATATGCTCAAGGCTGATAGGAATTCAGGAATTTCGTGGCGCGGTCGGGGAAGTCGGTAAAGAGCCCATCTACGTCAGCCTTGTAAAGGTGCAGCTCTAGAAGGTGTTCGAAATCCGAGGCGTAGCCGGGAACCTGGTCTGGATCCAGTCGGAAAGTGTAAGGATGTACGACCAGGTTGTTGGCATGAGCCAAATCTACTAGGTTGGTCGTTTCTGCCGCAGATCCATCGTTCGGAATGATCAATCCTTTGTCCGGCCCAATGCCATCAGCATATTGGGCAACTTTAGCTATCCCTTTGGGTTTAAGCATCCACTCGTAAGCGTTCCCGGCGCCGATCAATTGCACTAGCCGCACAGAGACGCCCGCGTTTGGCAATACTTCTTCGTGGAGTCGACGCAACTCATCGAAATCGAAGGTTTGAACGAACGCTTTGTCCTGCTTCGACGTGTATCCATATGCTTTCAGGGTCTGGATCAATGCCGCGCTCACATCTTTGCCTTCCTGTTGGTGAAATGCCGGTGACTTAATTTCGGGATAGATTCCGATGTCCTTGCCGGTCGATTGATTCATGCCTTGAATCATTTCAATTTCTTCTGCCAGCGTACTGATTCGAAAGCGCGATTTACCGACAGGAAAGCGAGAATCATAGATCGCTGTTACATTTCCGTTTCGATCGCGTACGCCTTCTCCGACGCGCAAGGAGCGAATTTCGTCCAAGGTAAAATCCACCACATAGTGTTTTCCATCGGCCCGGGCCCGGGCTGGAAAGCGCGTGGCAACATCGGTGGTGCGATCCAGAGTGAGGTCGTGCAAAACGATCAATTCATCGTCCTTAGTCATCACGACATCCTGCTCGATATAGTGGGCACCCATGGCATAGGCCATCGCTTTCGCCTCTAGCGTATGCTCCGGCAAGTACCCACTCGCTCCGCGGTGGGCCACAACTATTTTTTGGGCCAGCGCATTACTGGATGTAGCAGCCATCAGTGTAACTCCAACAATCTTTAACTGTGCTTCAAGTTTACGCATTACTATTCTCCCGATTGAAGCCCCAGTCCTGTCCTATGTAGGGGCTGAGGATCCAATACCATCGGCATCCGCTATTTACTCATTCTTTTTTGCGGATGGTTTCAAACTGAATTTAGGGTAGATTTGCCCGCCTAGCAGGGGCGCTTGAGTTGGGCGAGGCTTTCGAGAGAAGGTCGTGAAAGGGACGGATCCTCAAGAGATCCCAGTTGTGTTGGGATGGGTTACTCGATTTCTGGCAGCGCTCCCTAGTTCGAAAGATTCTCTGGCCAATCGGGTTTGGCCGAGAAATTGTAGGGCAGGAAGCGCTGGTCCAAGGCGGCGTTTCCCCATCGTGAACAACCCATAAGATCTGAGGAGCTTAGTCGCTCTCCAAGATCTAATGGAATGCGAAATTGAGTGTATTTAGAATAAGATTTTGAATACGACTTGGGCCAAGCGCGGGCCAGCGGATGATTCGGCAGACGTGTGCCTTCCCGGTTCAATCGACGCCAATTAGCTCGAAGCTCCTGCCCGCCTTCGAATCGCTCGATGGGTAGCAACACCGATCCGTGTTTGCCCCATTCGACTCCGAAGGTAGGACGACTGTCCTCGACGGCTTTGCGGAAAATCGCTCCGTGAAAATAGGCAGCCAGCTCCTCCGCGGCGCCGGTCGTTTCATTGAATTTCACCCAAACTACTTCATGGTCTAAGGGATCGTTGTCCTCCGGATAATCGATGTCGTCCCCCCACATTAAATGATAGGCGATCCAAGGTTTCGAAGGATGCTGAATAGCTACGACGTCTCGAAGTTCGAAGGGGTCTTGGTCGACGCGGAGGGCGAGGGGGGCCAAGCGAATGATTCGCGCTCGTTCCGCTTCCGTGAGCTCTCGGGCCGGTTCGACCTCGAGCAAGGCCCGATAGTATTTACTCGCCTCGGCCAGCCGTCGTTGACTATGGGCGTCGCGGGCCCGCTCCGCGATGCGCCTCAGCCCTTCGGAAGTTCCCGTATCGACGCGTCGCCAATCCCGTTCCAGATCCACCCCTCTAAAGGCCGGTTCGCCGTTGACCGGATTCGAGCGAGCGACTTCGCCATGCGGGAATTGGACTTGATACAAGCTAAAGCTGAGATTCGGCTCTGGATAATCCGTACTAACAAACTGGGCCCCGCTGCTCAGAGCGAGATCTCGCTGGGTCGTATCATCGTTTCGAGCGGTCGAGGTGGGCGAATCAGCCCGTGTTCGCACGATGAAACCCGCATTCACGCGACGCTGAATCTCGCCAAATTCCCGCTCTGGATTGTTCATTTTGAAGAATCCGGCTACGGGACTAGCGGGATCGTAGCTCAGGAACAGAACTGATGATTCTTGGTTCGGATCGAGGGAGAGATAGCGGTCTCGAACGGGGCTCGTATTATCCATGCAGAACATTACTCTTCCTCGAGCCGAGGAAATGGATGGCCATCCACGCTCCAAGACTGCTTCTCGCAACGTTCCATAGGGCCCGCGAATATCCGCGGGCGTGATCACATCCTCCTCGCCCAGAACCGCGCGAATCGTCTCATCGATTTCCCGCAGTCGATCCTCATCGAAGGGCTCCGTTTTTGTCCTATCGGGTTGATCGTTTCGCGATTTCAGCTCCAACAGGACGGTGATCGGAAAGTGATTTGGATTGGCATCGGACCAGGTTTCGATTTCCCGGAGCGCCCGTTCGAATGTCAGGACATTGGTCAAATAGTCGAAATCCGGGGAATGGAGGATTTTTAAGCCCGGTTCCTCGAGGACCCCATCTGGATCGAAGTTGGGGACATCCGGGTATCCGGCCTCTTTGGCCAATTCGACGCCTTTCGGATTGGCGAAGCGCCCGCCCTCTGAATCCGCGAAGAGATCCAATTCAATCTGACGAATCCCCAGTTGGTCGAACTGCTCGGTCAGGGACCGATGCGTATAGGTAATCGAATCCGCTGCCGCCTCATTTGTGGTTCTTATCAACCTGTCCAGGGATGGATGTGGAGCGATATGGTAGGAGTTATGGGTCCCGATCGTCTGGGCCTGGTTGATTCGGAGGCCTTCGAATTCCAACTCGGAAGCATGATTCGAATGAGTCAGTACAAGGATAAGAAGAGTGAATGGATGTCGCGCGAGCAGCCGCGTTGGCCTTATCCATGGCTTCTGAGGTATGATCATGGCTCGAAGACGAATTATAGGCGAAAAATTCAAATGACTATCGGATTCGGTAGGTTGTTTATGGAATCGAATAGGAGATTTCAAGATGTGGATTTTGTTCGGTCATCTCGCCTCAAAAGGGTTTTGGGTCAGACGAAAAGCCTTTGAATCTCAAAAACGATGGCCGGTCTTAGACTAGATGACACACTTACGGCCTCCCATTTGCTTCTCGATACCTAGAACAGGCCACAGAGGTCCCGTTGCCGCGAAGTCTTGAATCCAGCAGGTTGGTCGTCGATTAGGATGGCCCCATTGTTCGCGGGTTGTTCGCGGGCCTCGGTAAAAGCAGGCGAGCCGCCTGCATATCAATCATCGAAAAATGGCTGGCAGTCAGTTACCTGGATCTTTGTTTTTCCAAATAAGCGCTTCCGGTGACCTCTTTGAAGATCGTTCGATGATCGTATCCATGATCTTAGTATATACAGATAACTTCTTCCATAGCTACTCGATCGCCGAAATACATGTCTGCTTCTGAGCAGGGCTTTGTTTTATCCGTTCACTTCGAGTGACTCAAGAGCCACTCGTAGAGTTTCGGGTTGTCGTAGGTCTCTGTCCAAGAATTGTGACCTGCTTCAGGATAGACGGTCAGCTTCACGTTCTCGTTTCTGATGGCCTTGAAGGCGTCAACCATCTGTTCGGATTCGCTTAGCGGCACGACGCTGTCCTTGGCCCCGTGAAAGGCCCAGATCGGCAGCGACTTGAGTGGATGATTATCAACCCGGCGAGCCATGCGGATATCGATGGTGGTTCCGCCGCCGCAGATTGGGGCGATGGCGGCAAAGCGCTCGTGGTGTTTGATGCCCAGTTCCCAGCTTCCGTAGCCGCCCATACTCAAGCCCGTCAGATAGACGCGTTTGTCGTCGACTGCGTGCTTCTTGGAAACGCGGTCCAGCAAAGCGATCAATTGTTCCGGTTGCCAGTGCTCGCCGGTCGGGCATTGGGGTGAAACGACGATGAAAGGAAACTCTGGATTGTCCTTCACGATCATGGGAGGTCCATGAACTGTCACCTTTTCAATGTCGTCGCCGCGCTCGCCAGCCCCGTGCAAAAACAGGATGGTCGGCCACTTCTTCCCTGCCTTGGCGTCGTAGCCCTCGGGCAGGTGCAGTTGATAGTGGATTTCGAATCGCTCGTTGACCTTTGCCTTGAACGTGTGGGCAGTCTGGCTCTTGGGCTCTGCCAAGGACAAAGTCGTGGCTAGTGTCGAGCAGGCGAGGAGCAGAAGTGATGAAGCGCGCTTGTGAATTTTCATGTTCCTTGATGCCTACTGATTATAGTGATTGTCGATTCCATTGTAAGGTTTGGCATTTTATTGAAGGTAATTGAAATCCGGTTTCGTGAGGGCGGAAGGGCGACGAGAGAGCGATGGATACGGCGGGATCAGAGCCAAGCCGCGCGGCCTGGCTCTGCCCGGAAATCGGGCGATTCGATCAGAACTTCGCGCTCAGGCGGGCCCAGAAGGCGCGGCCTAGTTCGTTGACCCGCGTGGTCTGGATGTATCCGCTAACCATAGTGCCAGCGCGGCTGAGGTGCTCCGCATAGGTTTCGTCGAAAAGATTGTCGATTCCAGCAGCCAAGCTCCAGGATTCGTTGAAGCGATAGGAGCTGTGTAGCGAATAGACTGAGAAGCTGTCCGACGGGCCGATGTCTTGGCCGACGATGTTGCCTTGGTTAAGGGCAAAGCGATCTTGTTCGTCGACGAAACGAGCGATCCAGCCAGCCGACCAATTCTCGCGGCGAAGACCGCCTTCGAGCTTGAATTCGAGAGGGGCGATTTGACCGAGCGGACCGTGGTCGGTGTCGTTGGTGCCGCGGGTGTAGGCCAGCGCGCTACCCGTATACCAGCCTTGATCGTTTTGGTAGGAGAGCTCCAGTTCACCGCCAAAGGTGGTGGCATCGATGTTGCGGGAAATCGTCGCCGATCGGTTCATCATACCCATGGGTTTCGCGTAGCCGGATTCGATGAGAATGTAGTCGTTGTGCTTGGTGTAGAAGAGCGATGCGTTGAACGAGAAATCGCCGCGCTTGGTCAGGGTTCCGAGGTCAAGCTGGGTGACCTTCTCCGTGTCTGTATTGAAAGCGCTGAGACTGTTCGCGCTTTCCTCTGAAAAGATCTCCCAGTAGTCGGGATAGCGCTCAGAGTGGCCTAGACCGGCGTAGAGTTTCGAGCCTCGGCTGTCGATTTCGCGCTTTAGACGGAAGAAGCCGCTAGCGAGCGTGTCGCTGCGTTCGGCGTTGGCAGTCGGGTTTGCCATCAGCCCGCCCATCATGCCGACGCGGACTTGGGAGCGGAGGTCTTCCGCTTCCCAATGATCGAGGCGCAGGCCGAAAGCAAGATCTTGTCGCTCGGAGATGGAGTAGCGAAACTCGCCGAAAAGGCCGAGTTGATCGAAGTTTCCGTCCTCGAGGAAGGGAAGGTTCTCATAGCGTGCGGTGGCGGCGCCCATAGCGTTTCGCGCGCGGTGACGATTGGATTGCCTGTCGATGCCTAAAGTAGATTCCAGACCATTTACGGGATCGAGCTCGAGTTTGAGTGAGGCTCCGGTGGTGAGCCGGTCGGGATTAGAGAGCATGGGCATGGGCATCATCATGCTTGGATTGAATTCGCGCAGGCTAAAGTTATCCATGACGTGATCTACGTAACTGTGGTAGACTTGGGCGTCTACGCTACGAAATGCCCCCTCTAGCTGGTCGGCTCGGTAGCGGAGGGAGTAGGCGGAGCGATCAAACTGGGTTCCGTCCATGCCGCGGTCGGCGTAGGCGGCTTCGCCGTTGCTGAGACTGACGCTGAATTCCAGGGCAGAGCTGTCAGTGGGCGTCCACCCGAGAGCGGTTTGGGTGTTCCAGCGCTCGTATGAGGAATTGGATACCTTGCCGTCTCCGTCTTCGTAGTCGCCTGCTTCTGACCAGGAGCCTTGCAAGCGGGCGTAGGTGTCGGCGTTGCCTACAAGTCCTTCGACCGAAAGGTCGCGACGGTCGTAGCTAGAAAGGTTGAGGTAGCTCTTCAGGGAAGCGCTGGGTTCGGTGAAACGCGGCGCATTTCTCTCGAATAGGATTGCTCCGGCGCTGGCTCCAGGGCCATAGAGAACGCTTTGCGGACCTTTCAAGATCGTGACCTTGTCGAAGGAAGAAGGAAAAACGTAAGCGGTGGGCGGGTCCATGCGGTTGCCGCAGCCTCCTAGGGTGCAGACGCCATCGAGCACCACTGGAAGACGTGACCCGGCCATGCTACGGAAGGTAGGGTCGCCGTCAGTGCCCCCTTTTCGAATTACGTTGAAGCCAGTTACGTGACTTAGAGCGTCGGCTCCGTCATTGGCGGGAAGCGGTTGAATGGCGATTCGGGGGTCGAAAGACACGCGTGTGGCTTCGGTCGATCGAGTGGAGGTCACGACGAGCGGATCCAAATCCACTACAGGATTGGATGAAGTCTCTCGGGAAAAAGCGTTCCCAACAAGTAAGGTGATTGACGCTGTGGCAGCGCCGATTGCGTAGGTTTTCATTTTCATGATTTCGCGGTTAAAGAGCGTGAAATTGTCTTATATCGTTTTTAGAAAAGTATTTAGTTTTGGATACAGATTGGTTGAATCTTAGCTGAAGGGCTTGAGGTAGGCCGGTAAGCGAAAGGCTGGTCGATCTAGTGCGCTCCTGGTTAGAGTGATTGAATGTTTGATTCCCTTGCGTTGGGATTCCTTGCCGCCTGCTCAAGCGCCGGCCTTCATGGGCGGGTCTGAGCTCCGACGCAGGCCGCAGTCTGTCGAATGACAGTCTGCCTCTTGTATCGAAGAAGGAATGCGAAGATCGCCGATGAGGAGCGATCTGCTGTTCGCGGCGCCGCTATGCGACGACGATCCGAGGAGGAGGGGTGGCTGTTAGATGGAACGTTTCGTTCGGATCGTTGCCCGGCGTCGCAGACCATTTCATGCGTTTTCCGCTTCGGCCGATCGAAAGGGTCTCGGTGGAAGTGGCTAGGAGCAGGGCTACCTGGCTGTTTTGCTGTGAAAAGTCTTGGAGCGTCTGGTCCAAGTCGACTTGGATTTGGTCGACTGCGACGCAGATCCCGCAGATTTCCTTGCCGGAAAAGGTGAGCTCGAAGGCCTCTTCGGCAGACATGGTCTTCTGGTATTCGCTGAACATGCGAACGTAGGCAACGCCTTGCAGGGCAAGGATATGGGCTCCGATTGTCAGAGCAACCGAGGCGATGGCGGCCAAAGCCAAAATCGTTCTCGCGAGATGAGCCATTTGAATAGCTTAAATCGCTTACAATTTGGGGTTTTTAGAGTCAAGATCGAAGGGACTTGAAGGAATTCAACGACAAGCGAATTGACTCGCGCCCTTGGTTAACAGGGCATCGGAGAGAATCGGGAATCTCCTGCTGGACCTACGATTAGCGAAAGCAGTTCGGTTCCGGTCGAAAGTTCCACGGTCAGCGGCGTTGCCACGCTAAGAGGATTTTTTGCTAGAAAAATCGGCCGACCCTATTTGATTCTGAAAAGCTCGCTTTGGACCACTTCTCTGAGGATCGTTCTAGCGCCGTATCCAGAATTTGATGACCGAACGAGAATTTCCTCTAGGGCCGCTCGGTCGCTGAAAGTGACCGGAGCGCCGGTGGAGTAGACAATCAGCTGCTTGGCGAAGTTGCGGGCGATGGCCCGCTCGTCTTCGAGTAGAATGCGCTTAAAGTCTTCGATATCCAGAAAAGGGGTTCCGTCTTGCATTTCTCCAGAAGGATCGACGGGTTCGGCGTAGCGAAAAGCGAAGGCATGCCCGTTTTTGCCCAGTCCCTCTGCCGGTTCACCGATGTCGCCATTGGCTCGGTAACGATCGCGCCATCCTCCGGCGATATCGAAAGACTCGAGGGCGAGCCCAGCAGGGTCGAATTTAGCATGGCAGGAATTGCAGGATTCGTGCTCCCGATGCAGAGCTAGTTGCTCGCGTATGGTGGTGGCTCCCCGGGTGTCGGGTTCCACTGCCTCCACTCCCGAAGGTGGGGGCGGGATGTGGACACCCAAGATTCGCTCCGCGATCCAGGCGCCGCGAATGACGGGCGAGGTAGTGGTTCCGTTGCCGGTGACGCGAAGGATGCTGGCATGAGTGAGGATCCCGCCTCGGGGCGAATCCTCAGGGATCTCGACTTTTCGCAGCTCAACATCCTCGAAAGTTTCGAATCCGTAATGCCGGGCTAGACGCTCGTTAACGAAAGTGAATTCGGAGTCGATTAGATTCTTGATGGGCAAATCCTGATCGAGAAGCTCGTCGAAAAAGCGGCGAGTTTCCAGGAGCGACGCCTCGGCTAATTGGTCATCGAGATAGTAATCTGGATACAGCTCTGCGTCCGGCGTATTGGCATTAATCTCCCTCAAATCGAGCCAGTAGTCGAGGAAAGCATGTTGAAAGCGCTGCGACTTTGGGTCGTTCAAAAGGCGTTCAGCTTGCTCGAGCAATTGAGATGGTTTGTTGAGCGAGCGAGCTCCCAATAGCTCCTCATCTGGCGGACCATTCCAGAGAAAGTAGGAGAGGCGGGAGGCGATCTCATGGGTTTGCAGGCGGCCAGGTTGCGACTCTAGGTAGAGGAAGTCTGTCGAGCAAAGGATGGAAGCGAAGGCTGCTATCATGGCATCGGTGAAGTCGGCGCCCAGCTCGGTAGCCCGGTGGTAGATATCCAGGAATGGCTCAACCTCCTTGGAGCCTTTCAGGGGCCGCCGGAATGCCCTTTCGGCGAAAGAAACCAGTAGCTCGCGAGCAGTCCTCTCCGGTCGATCGACTAACACTTTGAGAACGCCGTCGCCGCAATCCTCAGAGGGAAGATCGCCGAACAAGGCTGTGTAGCTGGCGGGCGGCCATTGGTCGTAGAGCGGTCCCTCAACCTCAAGCCAATTAAGGGCGAAGCCTGGCACTCCCTCCTCGGTGGCATTGGGATTGCCGTCCCATCCGGGTCGTGTACGCACCAATCGGCCTGCGTCGGGGCGTATATTTTCCCCCGCTTTCAATTCGACAATGCGCTCGACGACTTGGGGGTCAGGATTGGCATTGTAGGTGGTTAACCAGCGACTGTCGCCGCTGTCGGCGAGAGCGTAGAGAGTTATTGGCTCGCTCCGCTTTCCTGGAAAAGCGACGTTGCGATCGGGGCGCCACCAGGCGGGATCTCCGCTGGTAAGTCCGTGATCGTCACCCCCTCGGCGCCCGTTCGGGCCGGCCATGAATGTATAGCTTTTCACCCGCAATTTGTAGGTTCCATCGGTGGGGATCTCGACATTGGTAAAGTCGTATTTGGTGGTTGCTGTATAGGTGCCGGAGACGAAGCCGAAGGCCTCTAACTCGCGAATAGCGGGATTCGAATCGCCAACAGTGATGGGTTCAAATCCACGGATTACGTCAGTTTGTGGAGTGAGTCCGAGGAGAGGGATCGATGCCCGAGTAGCCGCGTTTTGACCAGGTCGATACTTGAGATAGTTACGCATGACTGGCTCTTCGCGCGCGTAGTACTTCCTAGTCGTAGTTGGATGGGCTGCCGCATTCATGGCCAGGCGCAGGGCATGTTCTGCCGTCTCCAGATACTTAGTCATCTGCACGTGGGAGACATCCAGCCGATCGCCAATCTTGTTATATAAGTGGGCCGTTCCGTCTTCGGGCAAGCGATCCGCAAGTTGGAGCCAGGGAGCCTTTAAGAGATGCTTCAGCGTATTTTCATACTCGTAGCGATTCAGGCGCCGCACTTTAGCCCGACCGCTGGCGGCTACACGCTTTCGGTCTGCTTTAACCATGGGCTCGGCAAGGGCTTGCAGAAAACGCTCTAAGTCATCAGGCTCAGGCCGACGCTGCTTTTTCGGGGGCATTTCTCCGTGATCCGCTCGGTCGTGAACCAGAACCCATTGCTCGAAGATTTGTGGATCGCTTAGATCGAAAGTCAGGTCCTCCAAGTTGAAATCGCCCTTCTGTTCGAGAGCATCGTGGCAGTCGAGGCAGTGGTTTTCTAGAAACTCGTATGCGAAAGATGGCAGTTCTATCTCATTGGCGGCGGCCCTGCCTGAATCAATAGCCAGAGAAAAAATTACGCTTGTTGCGATTATCGCTATGTTAGGGGGCCAAACGTTCATATAGCTAATCAAGATTTAGGACTTTAGCACGGCGTGCCCGTTTCGTCTACCATTTGTTACCTTTGGAAACGCTCTACTGGACGAAATTTCGCCAAACTCGATCCAGCCGCTTCAAAGGTAAATCTACTTTGGGATTTCCCATTTCCTCCTTGCCTACGAGCGTTTGCGGAAATAGAATCCAAGAGCAAAGCGAAAGGAGAGTTATGGTAGATTTAGTCATCCTAGCAAGCTCCGGTCGGATACGCCGGCTTAGATTCGAGGAAAACTCAAACGATCCGATTCGAAAGCCGCATCTTGTGGAAGACCCCGATGGAGTGGTTGAATTGAGAAACGATCAAAGCGGGGATATCGTGACTGATCAATCGGGACGATTTTCGCGAAAGTCGCCCTCAGGGCAAGAAGGAGGGATGTCTACAGGCGGAGGCCATAACTTGGATCAGGAAGTGGAAAGGCAGGCAGTAAAGCGTGTTGCGGAGATAATCGCCAAGTTTGTAGCGGATGCTGGATATCCTCGTTGGCGGCTGATAGCTCCCGGAAAGATTTTGCACGGTCTTGTTGAGGAACTGCCAGAGTCGACTCGTAGCAAAATAACCGATACGGAAAGCTCTGATCTCACCAAGCTGCCGATCAAAGAGTTGGAGAAGCGGCTGCTGGCTTGAGCGGAACCGGAGTAAGAGCGGGAGGGAGTGAAGCGAGAATGAAGATAGACAACGATTGTCCCCTTAATAATCCTCAAGTGGTGGCTGTTTGGCCGGGCATGGGCGCAGTGGCTATTAGCGCAGGATACTATCTCATGGCTAAGCTAGGAATGCGGTCTCTTGAAGAAATGCCTGCGACAGAGTACTTCGATCTCGATCATGTAGACGTTAAGCGCGGACGGATTTTGACCAGCCGGTTGCCTCGCAGCCGTTTGTTTGTATGGAAGGATCCCAGAGAGGAGAGTGATCTCATTGTCTTCATTGGGGAAGCTCAGCCTCCGTCGAACCGGAATGCGTTTTGCATGAAGCTAATTGGGCATGCCAAGGAGCTTGGAGTAAGGCGTGTGTTTACATTCGCGGCGATGGCAACGCCAATGCGACCCGAATATCCATCCAGGGTTTTCGGAGCGTCGATCGACCGGGAAACTCTGTCGGAATTCGAAAAGCTCGGTGTCGAACCCTTGGATGAAGGCAAGATAAGCGGGTTGAATGGGGCCTTTCTCGGATTGGCGGCCGAGAATGGGTTGGTTGGCGGTTGCCTACTCGGAGAAATGCCGCATATGTTTCCTAACGTCCCCTTTCCCAAAGCGTCATTGGCGGTGCTGAAAGTATTTGGATCGTTGACAGGGATAAGCGTGGATTTCGAGGAGTTGGAGTCGCAATCGGAAAAGATGGAAGTGGCGCTGGCGAAAACGCTTGGCGAGCTGGAAGCGAGTATGGTGCAGGATCAGGCCCCGGATTCGATTACGGAGGTCCCTGAATTGGAGCCTGAGTCTTTCGTTGAAGAAATGGGTCCGAGCGACGAGGAACGGGACCGGATCGAAGCGCTTTTCGAAGCGGCTCAGAGGGATCGCTCTCGGGCCTATGAGTTAAAGCAGGTGTTGGACCGCTTGAAATTGTTTCGCGAATATGAGGATCGTTTCCTAGATCTGTTCAAGGACCCAGAGGCTGAGGGATAGGTTCTATTCCCCAATGCAGTAAATCGCCTCGCTGCGTTTTTCGCCCTCCGTGTGGGCGACCCTCAGGAAAAGATGATTGTCGGAGACGACGGGCGAGGCCCAAATTTCATTCCCCAGCTGATTCTCCGCTAGCAATTCGAATTTGTCAGGCTTGGCGTTAAGTACGATTGTTTCACCTTGTTCGCTGGAAACATAGATGCGTCCGTCCACGAGGACAGGGGATGCGCTATAGCTGCCCCCGACTTTTTCGCGCCACTTGAGGGCTCCGTTCTTGCCATCCCAGCAGTGAGCTAATCCGTTATCGGTGACCGCGTAAAGATAACCATCGTGGGCGAGCAAGGAAGGCGCATACACCCGTATCGGGCTGATCCATACGATTTCTGGTGAATCGCTGGCTGTGATGCAGACCGTTTCGTGCTTGGGGTAGCCACCGCTGGCGTAGAGCAGATTTCCGTTGCGCACCATACTGCCGATCGTTTCCCGGGTTGTAGCCTCGATAGACCAAATTTCGATTCCGGTTTTGGGATCGTAACTGCAAATCAAATCGCAGCCGGGCACAAGGAGCTGGTCTTTGCCGTCGATGTTGTAGACGACAGGGGTGGCGTAGTTAGGGATGGCGGGTCGGGACACGTTCCAGGCTCTATTTCCCGTCTTTCGATCGTATGCGGTCAGGTTGCCTCCCTCTTTGTGATCCGATGCCACAATGACTAGATCGTCGTAAATAACGGGCGAGGTGGAGTAGCCCCAGTGGGAAGCGAAATCGCTGGCTAGATCTTGCCAGAGCGTATTGCCGTTGAGGTCCAGGGCGGTGATCCAGATTTTGGCATCGTGCATGAACACCGTAAACACGCGTTCCCCATCGCTAGCCAAGGTTGATGAGGCTTGTGTGTTCCGATCGTGAATACGGCCTTGCCAGCCACCTTTGTGGATTTGGGAATTCCAGAGCTCTTTGCCGGTCGCTCGATCGAGGCAGAGAACGTGCTGGCTTTGCTTTTCTTCGTCCGCTGTGGCTAGCAGAACGCGATCGCCAACGATGATGGGAGACCCATGCCCTCTGCCAGGAATCGGGGATTTCCAAACGATATTTTCCGTTTCGCTCCATCTCAGAGGCAGTGATTGACCGTCGACGATCCCATCGCGCTGCGCTCCGCGCCACCAGGGCCAATCGGAGGATTGGAGGGAAAGCCCTTCTGATCCGGGAGCTGCTGAACGAGCGATAGGGGAGACTGAAATAGCCGGAAGGGCAATGGCCGCGAATAGGGTAAAGCGAGTAATGGCGTGACGAATCGAGGGCATAGTTTGGTTGGTCGGGTTAGCTAGCGTTCTTAGCGGCATATTTGCGATATAGCTGGGCGATATTCAAGGAACAAACTAAGTTGGTTTCAATGCTAACAAAGCGAAGCGGGCTCCTTTTAGATTCTCATTCTTTGGAGTTGTCACATTGAGGAATGAGCCGTATCGATAGGAGAATATGAAATACGCAGCGGTTTTTTTTCTCGTAGGATTATGTTCAGTCGGATTTGCCCAAAGCCGGATCGGCACGGGTGGAAGCAAGGAACTCTATACCCAGTACTGCGCTCAATGCCATGGCCAAAATGGCGAGGGCGGTCAGGGAAGTTCCCTGATTGACGACGAATGGAAGTGGGGCGGGTCGGACGAGGAAATCGCCAAGGTGATTCGCGAAGGCCTCCCGGAACTGGGGATGGTGCCTTGGAAGGGCGTACTATCGGAGGAGCAAATCCGCAGTCTCATCATATTCATGCGCGAGCAGAAGTATCTGGCGGAAACCACGGACTTGCTTAAGAAAGCGATGCCCAAGGATGGAATTTTCACGACTCAGTATCACAAATTCAAATTGGAAAAGGTCCTGGAATTGGACGATGTCCTTTGGTCTATCGCATTCCTGCCCGACGAGTCGATGTTGCTGACGCAGCGCAATGGCGTGCTATGGAAGGTGACGAATGGCAAGAAGCGCGAGATCAAGGGCACTCCGGAGGTATTGGCAGTGGGTCAAGGTGGACTGCTGGAAGTGGCTCCGCATCCCGAGTACAACAAGAATGGCTGGATCTACTTGTCCTATAGTCAAGATGCGGGAGCTGAGGTAGATGGTAAAACGGCGTCCATGACCGCTGTCGTGCGCGGCCGTATCAAGGGCAATAAATGGGTAGACCAAGAGGAGATATTCATGGTGCCTCCGAAATTCCATACCGCTAAAGGCGGGCACTATGGTTCACGATTTGTATTCAAAGATGGATACCTGTTTTTCAGTATTGGCGATCGTCAGGAAGGGGATCCTGCCCAGGATATAACGGTGCCGCACGGGAAAATACATCGAATTTACGATGATGGACGCGTTCCCAAGGACAATCCGTTCTACAATACTCCCGGAGCCTACAAGACAATTTGGGCCTACGGAAATCGCAACCCGCAAGGGATGGATATGCATCCACTCACCGGGGACATTTGGGAAACGGAGCACGGCCCACGTGGAGGCGACGAGCTCAATTGGATTCGCCCCGGCATCAACTATGGCTGGCCGGTGATTACCTATGGAATGAATTACGATGGTACGCCATGGACGGACAAAACGCATATGGAAGGCATGGAGCAGCCGGTCCACTATTGGCTGCCCTCGATCGCTACTGCAGGAATCGATTTTTATGAGGGTGACGCTTTCCCCGGCTGGAAATACAACTTGCTAGCGACGGGCATGTCGGCGGAGGAAGTGCAGCGTATCGTTATTCAGGATAAAAAAGTCGTGCACATCGAAACGATCTTAAAGAAGCAAGGACGCGTTCGCGACATTGAAACGGGTCCTGATGGGTTGATATATGTAGCCCTCAACACCCGCGGTCCTAACAAGGGCGGCTTGCACAAGCTGGTTCCAGTGGAGTAGATCGAAAAGATCTTTTGTGGCAGGGAGGACTGGTTCAGTCCTCCTTTTTCGTTGCCAACACAAGGTGAAGGGGGATGGGCTTGGCTCTTTCTAATGTCGGCTCGCGGGCGGTGGCTGAGGTAACGGCGATTGGGTCAGCAGAGGCCACGTGTGCCGTCTGGGACGGTTTAAGAGTAGGGAAAAGGTCATTCGCTGGGCCACACATTTTGGTAACCTTACCAAAATGTGTGGTGAGGTAGTTTAGTGAGGAGAGGGCGTTGGTTTTAGCCTAGTGAGGGGCATGGATTGAGAGGTCTGGACCATTGAAAACAGTGTTTATCTCTCGCCTTCCTATATCGTTTTATCGAGGCATGATACCATGCCAAAGATTGTCATAATAGGGGCGGGAAGCCTGGTTTTCTCCAGTCGCTTGCAAGCGGATATTCTCAGTTTCGAAAATCTGCAGTATTCCCATTTCTGTTCAGTGGATATTGACGAGGAGTGGTTGGGCTATGCTCAGAGAATTACGGAACGGCTCATGAAAGCCGGTGGCTACTCGGAGGCTACGTTCGAAGCGACAACGGATCGCCGCTCTGTATTGAGAGAAGCTGAATACGTGATTTCCAGCTTGCTTGTCGGCGGGTACCAGGCTACCGAGGCGGAGATCGTTTTCGCTAAGCGTTATGGAGTGGATCAATGTATTGGCGATACCCTGACACCC
>CAYOLG010000055.1:11080-25143 GCA_964404745.1 uncultured Opitutaceae bacterium | reverse complement strand
CTTGTCTGGGGGACAAGAGGTCCCGAGTTCGAATCTCGGTGGCCCGACCATTTTTCGAATCGATTTACCGGAGCGGGAGTGTCTGACTCGTATTCAAATTCGAATCCTTTCTTGAGACGGTCCATCCGCTCGCTGGTTTTGGCCTTATCCGTCGTGGCTTGTTTGGCTTGGGCTTCCAGTTTCGACGAGGGTGGGCCTCCGAGCGTGGAGTTCGAGCATTTCGACAAGATCGCCCACTTTTTCGTATTCGGACTATTGGCCACGCTTTGGTTCCGGTTTTTGCCCGGCAGTCTGATTGGGACGGGCCGCTTTGTCGGGGCGGTGGTGCTAACCTTGTTGTATGGAGTCTTAGACGAGTGGATACAGTATTACAATCCGCAGCGTTCGTTTGACGCCTGGGATTGGGTTGCCGATGGGGCGGGATCCCTAACGGCGATCTGGGTGTACCGAAGTTGGCATTTCTATCGCCGATTACTGGAGACGCCCATTTTCGATCTGTTTCGATTGAAATTGACTGAGCTCGAGTGAGAGAAGGCATTGTAATAACGGGATCTTGCCATCCCAATGGGCGAGCATTCTATAAGGTTAAATGAAGGACGACACTGTAGTGGCAGAAAGGATTCGCTTCCTCAGCGAAGAGATAAGGCGGCATGACGAGCGTTACTATCGCGATGCGGATCCGGAGATCAGCGATTTCGATTATGATTTGCTAAAGCAGGAACTGGAGGAGCTGGAACAGGCTCATCCGGAGCTCTCTAATGAGGATTCGCCAACCAGCAAGATCGGGGATGATTTGTCGGAGGGATTTCAGACTTACCGGCACCGTCTGCCGATGCTGAGCCTAGACAATACGTATTCGAAAGATGAATTTTACGCTTTTGTTGAGAGAGTGGGTCGAGGGCTGGAATCGGACTCGATCGAGTTTGTTGTCGAACCCAAGATCGATGGGGTAGCGGTGAGTGTAACTTATGAGGATGGAAAGCTGGTTCGGGCGGTGACTCGAGGCAATGGAGCCGAAGGCGACGACATTACTGCCAACGCGGTTCTCATCGATGAGCTCCCGAAGGCCATTGAGGGGAGCGGCGCTCCAGAGATAGTCGAGGTGCGGGGCGAGATCTATATGCGGAACGACGAGTTCGATCGGATCAATGAGGAGAGACAGGTGGCGGGTTTACAAGCTTTCAAGAACCCCCGCAATTTGGCGGCAGGAACGGTTAAGATGCTGGACCGCGCTGAAGTGGCGAAGCGTCGACTGAACATCATTCTTTACGGATTGGGCTTCTGTCAGCCGAGCATCACTGAATCGCAATGGGGATTCCATGAAAAATTGAGAAATTGGCAATTTCCGGTGGGTGAACGCTACTGGAAAGTGAATGGGGCCAATGAAGCTTGGGAAGCGATCGAGCAATTGGACGCCATGCGCAATGGCTTCCTCTATCCGACAGACGGGGCCGTGGTAAAGGTCAACGGATTTGGCGAGCAAGACATCTTGGGTCAGACTTCCAAGGCGCCTAGATGGGCGATAGCCTATAAGTTTGCTGCGGAGCAAGCGGAAACCTTGTTGGAGGATATTGCTATCCAAGTAGGGCGAACCGGGGTGCTCACGCCGGTGGCCAAGCTAAGGCCGACGACGCTTGCCGGAACGACCGTGTCTCGGGCGACCTTGCATAACGCAGAGGAAATGGAGCGCAAGGATGTGCGAGTTGGCGACACGGTAATCGTGGAAAAAGCGGGGGAGATTATCCCTGCCGTTCTGCGGGTCGTTAAGGAAAAGCGTCCTGCCGGAAGCGCGCCATTCGTTTTCCCAACCGCTTGTCCGGAATGCGGATCGGAAACGCGGCGGATAGAAGGAGAAGTGGCTTTGCGTTGCCTAAATGTTGAGTGTCCAGCTCAAGTGCGGGGCCGCTTGGAACATTTTGCCTCCCGCCAGTGCATGGATATCGAAGGAATGGGAATAGCGGTGGTCAATCAATTGGTATCCCGTTCGCTGGTATCCAATTATGCCGACACCTATCGATTGACTTTCGATGATTTGCTTGGACTGGAAAAGTTCGCGAACAAGTCGGCCAGCAATTTGCTAGAGGCTATTGAAAAGAGCAAAAGAAACGACTTGTGGCGGCTGCTGCACGGACTGGGAATTCCGCAGGTGGGAGCTGCGGCAGCCAAGGATTTGGCCAAAGCGTTTGGATCAGTGGCCCGACTGCGCGAGGCCACTATCGAATCCCTAGTGGAGGTAGAAGGTATCGGCGAAAAGACGGCGGAGGGAATAGTGGCGTTTTTCCAAAATGAAGCTAATGCGTCTATTGTAGACGACCTATTCGAACTAGGGATGGATCCCGTGGCTCCGGAAATTCCCGAGGGAGATGAGGCCATTTTTAATGGCATGACATTTGTCATTACCGGGACCTTGCCCAAGATGAAGCGGAACGAGGCCAAGGCTCTGATAGAAAGCAAAGGAGGGAAGGCCGCTGGTAGTGTCAGCAAGAAAACGGACTATCTCGTAGCCGGGGAATCGGCTGGATCAAAATTGTCGAAGGCCGAATCTTTGGGGATCTCTATCCTAAGCGAGGAAGCTTTGCTGGCTCTGATCGATTCGCTCCAGGCCGGCGAATCGTGAATTTGGCAGTTCGGCTAAATCCCCGCCGGGCCTTGCATCTTTGCCTGGAGTTCCATTTGAAAGGCTTCAATGTCTTTTTGGCTGGGCTGGTATCCGGGTTGATCGGGATCCAGCCCTAGACGGCCCATAGGATCGACGTACCACTTTGCCGATACGCCATCGCTAAACGCTACGCTCCCGCTTAACGCTGTCCCCGGTCTTTTGATTGAATCGATTTCCACCGTGACGCTCCCGCTTGAGGCTCCCGCCTGCTTGGTTTCCGATCCGGACTGATCTAAGATGTCTCCATTGCCACCGGGGGAGCAAGGACTCGTGTTTGAGGGGGCATTAAGATCAGCGGAAGTCTTCTCCTGGTCTTGCAATTCGAGGTTGAGATCGTCGATTAGGAAACGCGTTTCCATATAAGTCGCCACAATTTCGAATTCGTTGGTGATCAGGCTCTGGATGTCGGCAATTGAGGCTCCATCACTCAGGCGTTCGGCGATAATGCCTTTCTGTTCGTCACTAAGATTCATCGCTCGATCTACTTGGAAAGCTGGGATTTCAAATAGTCTACGCTGTGCCGAATCGTATCGTCTTGGTCGACGAGATTCTCTACTTGGCGGCAAGCATGGATGACTGTTCCGTGATCTCGTCCGCCGAACGATTCCCCAATCTCTTGCAACGAGTGCTTGGTCAGCTCGCGGCTTAAATACATGGCGATCTGTCGAGGCACAGCGATGTGATTCGGCCGACGGCGACTGAGCATATCGGAGTGACGCAACTCGAAGTATTCGGCAACTTTCTTTTGAATGGTATCGATCGTCAGTTGCTGGCGAGCGGCTTCCATGAGGACGTCGCTCAGAAGCATTTCGCAGGTGGCGATATTGAGCGGATTGCCAGTGAGCGATGAATAGCTGCAAACCTTGATGAGGGCTCCTTCCAATCGTCGAATGTTTTTGACGATGTGCTCGGCTATAAAATTGATGACGTCATCCTGCGCCTTGAAATTGTGCTGCTCGGCTTTCTTGCGAAGGATGGCCACGCGGGTTTCGAAGTCAGGGGCCTGGATATCGGTGACTAGCCCCCATTGAAATCTGGATACGAGTCGGTTTTCCAGCTTGGCGATTTCGTTAACCGGACGGTCGCTCGAGAGGAAGATCTGCTTTTGCTGCTCGAAGAGCTCGTTGAACGTATGGAAGAATTCCTCCTGTATGCGCTCCTTGCCGCTTAGGAATTGCACATCGTCAATAAGCAGGACATCAACTTTGCGATAGCGCTTACGGAACTGGGTCAGCGTGTTTTCCTGAATGGCGGAAATGAATTCGTTGGTGAACTTCTCAGAGGAAAGATAGGCGATGCGCGCCTCTGGCTTGTTGAGGAGGATGTGATGCCCAACCGCATGCATGAGGTGGGTTTTCCCCAATCCGGTGTCGCCATATACGAATAGAGGATTGTAGGCTCCAGCAGGAGCATGGGCTACGGCCATAGCGGCCGCGTGGGCGAGCTGGCTATTGGAGCCAATGACGAAATTTTCGAAGGTGTTGCGACGATTGAGAGTCGTCTCGGCCGGTCTATTATTCGCCTGAAGTACTCGGCCCGCTGTCGATTGGGAGCGTCCATCTAGACGTTCGACGACACGATTGCTTTCCTGAGTGGATTCGGTCTCGGAATTGTTCTTGTTCTGGAGAGCCACGGTGACGGGATAGCCCAGGAATCGCTGAAAAGCCTTCGACAGCAAATCGAGATAGTTGTCGTTGATCCAAATAGCGGAAAACTCATTGGCGACTTCGAGAACGACTGCTGACTCGTTGGCCTCGATACAATCTACGTTCGCAAACCAGCTATCGAAGATGTCTTGTGGGAGAAGCTCGGTTAACTCGGCTTTAACTTTTTCCCAAATTTGTGTGGGATCGGAAACCTGCGGCATTGCAATAAGTTAGAAATGTTAGTGGTTATTCACATCATTGTTGATCACGGCGGTTCGCTGGCTGTTTCCAACTTGGTTTCCAAATAAAATCGCCACCTTTAAAAGAGTTCAACGGGCTTGTAAGGGGCATCCGTTTTTGATGCGTCATCAAGTCGTTGGTAGTCAGGAACTTAACGGGGATAAAAAATGGCTTATTCGGAATGGGAAATCAAGGTGTCAACGGAAAGCGTGGGACGCGTGATACAAAGGAAATGTTGTAATAGTAACGTAAAGGGAACCGCAACTCTCAAGCCCTAGTTTTGTACAACTTGTTAACAATCCGTTGCGCATAAGTTTTCTCTCAAATTTCTTGCTTCAGAAGGGCCCTTTATTCTCGCATGGAAACCGTTTAAATGCAGCCGTTTAAGGATTAGCTTGAGTCAGTTAGCCCATTCGCGACCGGCTTTTTTGGCAACCGCGACAGCGGAATCGGAACAAATTATTTTTTTTCCGCCATCTTGGCGATCAGGCGATCATTGAACTCCTTGGCGGGATCGTGTCCGAGTCGTTTCAGGGCTTGCACCATAGAAGCGACTTCCACGATTCGAGCGATATCCCGACCGGGGCGGACATAAATTTCAATGTGGGGCACATCGATTCCGAGTATGTTGAAGTAGTCTTGGTCTAATCCTGTCCGGTCCTCGTTTACATCGGGCGTCAGCTCCATAAGCGAAACCACAAGATCAATACGCTTTTCTGGACGGATGCTACGAACGCCGAACATCTCGCCGACATTGATAATCCCGATGCCCCGGCATTCCATGTGGCCCTGATTAAGTTCCATACTGGAGGCAATTAGTTCTCTTTCATCCAATAATCGGATACGGGTAATATCGTCTGCTACGATGCTGTGGCCTCGTTCGATGAGAGCCAGGGCGCATTCGCTCTTGCCGATTCCACTACTCCCTCGGATCAGCGTACCCATCCCCTTGATATCCATCATCGTCCCGTGTTCGGTAGTGGACGGCGCGAAAGCCGCATCCAGGGCCAGGGTGGCGGCGTTGATGAAATTCATGGTGATCATCGAGGTTCGCAGAATGGGCAGTCCGCGGGTCTCGGCGATTTCTGTCATTACCGGCAATGGCAGGTAGTTTCGGGCGATTACTAGGCAGGGGATGGTATGCTCTATCAGCTTCGATAGGCGCTGGCGCTGCGTGTTTTCATCCAAGCTCCGCAGGTAGGTCATTTCCGAGGCTCCGAGTACCTGGAGTCGCTTGTTGGCGAAGTATCGATAGAACCCGGTTAGAGCTAGGGAAGGGCGGTTGACGCTACCTTCGCGAATGGCCCGCCTGACTCCACGCTTGCCCGCCACTAGCTCTAGCTTCAACTGATCGGCATAGTCGTTTATGAAGTCCCGGACGGAAAGGCTGTCGATTTTCTTTACCAGTTTGGAAGCGGGCATCGAGGAGGAGATTTGTTGAAAGGGTTCGAGGGTAGTTAGAGGCTTCTAACCAATTCTACATATTGAAATTTTCGCCGAGGTAGAATTTGCGGCTTTGGGGATCATTGAGGAGGAAGTCGCGGTCGCCGCTGGATAATACCTTGCCTTCATGTATGAGGTAAGCCCGATCAACGATCGCCAAGGTATCGCGGACGTTGTGATCCGTGATGAGAATTCCTATGCCCCGCTCTTTAAGAGCTAGTACGATTTTCTGTACTTCAGCGACATTGATGGGGTCGACTCCGGCGAAGGGCTCATCCATTAAGAGGAATTCCGGTTGCGTGACCAGGCAACGGGCGATTTCCAGTCGGCGGCGTTCTCCGCCGCTCAGCGTGTAGGCCTTTTGCTTGGCCAGGGAGAGCAGGCCGAGATCGGACAGCTGGCTCTCGATGAGGCCTTTACGCTGGCGACGATTTAGCGGCAGAGTTTCGGCCACGGCTTGCACATTTTGCCAAACCGATAGCTTGCGGAAAACACTGGGCTCTTGCGGCAAGTAGCCGATTCCTAGGCGGGCCCGCCGGTGGACTTTCAGGTGGGTAATCGTCTTTCGGTTGAGAAGAACGAAGCCTCGAGTCGCTTCGACCAAACCGGCTATCATGTAAAAGGTAGTGGTCTTTCCCGCCCCGTTGGGTCCCAGAAGTCCGACGACTTCCCCGGTATTGATATCTAGGCTGGCTCCGTTAACGACGGTGTTGTTGCCGTAGGTTTTGACCAGGCCGCGAGCTTCAATGATATGAGGCTCCTTTTTCTTCTCCTCGGTCGGCGGAGCCTCCGTTTCCTCGGCCTCTTTAGCTGGGGTTTCACTCATCGTTTTGCTCGGCTGCCTGTGGATTGTCCGCGTTGGCTTGGCTCTCTGGATCAGGGGATTCCGTCGCGTTGCCATCGGATCCCTCTGCGGGCTCTTCTTCTGGAGGCTCGATCGTATCTTCGTTTTCTTCGAAGCCAAAGTCTTCGATGGGGCGACCGGTTACGCGGATCTTGTTATTGGCGTCCCCGATCAACTCCACGCGCCCATTGCCGCGAAGGATACGCATCTGGGCGCCCGTTCCGTCAATAGTGATATCGTTCTGATAGACGATGGGGTCTTCATCTAGAAGAATATAGTCATCGTTAGGATAAACCTCGGCTCTTCCAGATGTAGCCATTCGCTCTTCCTGCACGATCTTCACGTTTCCCGTAGCGATAATTCTCCGGATAGAACTGAGTTCGCCGAGCGTGTCATTGCCGTCCTTGTCTTTCACGTCCGTGAAGACTTCGATCTGATTGCAGGTGATTTCCAAATTCGTGGCGATCAGCTTAACGCTGCCGCGGCCGATGAGGTAGCCTTTGTCCTCGGTGATTTCCGCTTCCAAGGTTTCCGCTTCGATCTCCGTTTGCACCAGCGGCTTGCCGGTCGAGGAAAGGTTGAGGTCCGCTTGGCCCGAAGCAGCATCCTGTCCGGCGAGAAAGACGGGCGCGAGTAGGGTCAAGTAGGTGATGAGCAGGGCGCGGTTCATTTAATGACGTTTCCGATCTCGTCGAAGATGACGATTTTCACTTTTTTGTTGATTATTAGCTGGTTATTACGCTCCTGCCAAATCCAATCCTCCCCGGTGAGCCGGAAGGTATCATTCTCCAGAGAGATGGCGCCGGGACCGGAAGCGGTGCTTTTGCGGTTCTTATCGAAGCGAAACATGGCTTCCGGGCTTTCCATAGTTCCCGTGACGATATCGCGTTCATCGCCCGAGTATTGGTTGAGGACCATTCCCAGAATGCGGACTTCACTGGAATTGATATATATCCCTTGGTCGCCTCGAAGATACCCCGTCCGGTAGCCGGCATCGTTGAAGAGCGGCAACTTGAAATTAGTGATGGGCGCGTTCGGCGTCTGAGCGAACAGCAGCGAACCGCCGAGCAGCAGGATCGCTAGGATGGGGCGTTTGTTCTTTTTTGGAGACGGATTCATCGCAGATACAGAATGGATTTTCCTTATTGGGTACGTGCCGCCAGGATATGGTTGCATACTTCTCTAACCGCTCCGTTTCCGCCGGTGCTATTGGTAATATAGTCGGCGGCTCGAATCGCTTCGATTTGGGCCTCGGGAACGGTGACTCCGATCCCAGCCTGGCGAATGGCCTCGGCATCAATGCAATCGTCTCCCATGTAGACAGCCCTCTTCGCGTCGATCCCCAGTTCTTTGAGCAGTCCATTCAGGGCTTTGGCCTTGTCCTCTTCGCCTTGGACGACGTATTCGATTTTCAATTCCTCGGCTCGGCGGCTGGTGGCTTCGGATTCGCGTCCGGAAATCCAAGCCAATTTAATCCCCGCTTGTCGCAGTCTGACGAGCCCGAGGCCATCAACAATGGAAAACCGTTTGGCCTCCGCCCCATCCGAGGAAAGATAAATACAGCCGTCGGTGAGAATCCCATCGACATCCATGGCGAATAGTTCAACGGCACTCCAATCCAGAAGGGTCTTTTTCGTTTCCGGCATGCGGTTAGTCGGTTTCGATCCAATCGATCAGGGCATTGAGAATCTTGTTCGTATTGGGCCGGTAGTCGGCTTCCAGTTCGGGGGCGAATGGAATGGGCATGTCTTGGGAGGTAATGCGGAGAGGAGGGGCCTCCAGGTCGAAGAATTGCTCCTCCGTAATACGGGAGACGAGCTCGGCTCCGAAACCGGCGTTGCGACGGCTTTCATGAACGACGACTAGTCTCCCAGTCTTGGATACGGATTCCCGAATGCGGTCGAGATTTAGCGGCGCAAGGGCTCGGAGGTCGAAGAGGTCGCACTCTAGCTCGTATTCCTCCTGCAAGTAGTTCAAAGCTTCGCTGGTCCAGAGGGTCATTTCCCCGTAGGTAACGACGGTGGCGAAATCCCCTTTCCGCCTCAGAGCGGGCTGCCAGACCTTTTGGTATTCCGGATTAAATTTTACGGGGGCCTTTAAGAGTCGATAAAGTTTCTTGTGCTCGAAAATAAGGACTGGATTGTCATCCTCGTAGGCCGCGATCATGGCGTCGTAGGCATCTTGAGGCGTGCTCGGGTAGATAAGCTTCAGACCCGGCAGGTGGAGATAAAGCGATTCCAGATCCTGGGAGTGGAAAGAACCAAACGTCAGTCCGCCGCCACAAGGGAAGCGCATCACCATGGGGACCTTAGCCCCGGAACGAAAGTGGTAGGTGCCGGCGTTCAGAGTAATCTGGGTGGTGGCATCGACCGCGAAGTCGGCGAACTGGAATTCCACGATAGGCCGATGGCCAGTAATGGCTAATCCAGTTGCATAGCCGACCATGGCGGACTCGCAAATTGGCATATTGACAACGCGTTCTCGACCGAAGTCCCGGTGAAGATGCTCGGTCACTTTGAAAGGCCCCCCGTAGTCGGCTATATCCTGTCCCATGACCAGCGACTCGGGCGACTCTTCCAAAATCTTCCGGTGGGCTTGATTGAGGGATTGAGCATAGGTGAGCGTTGGAGCCGCAATGTCGGATTCATCCTTCCAGTTAACCGATATTGCTGTTGGGGCATAAACGTCCTCGAGTAGGCCTTTTGGCTGGCAAGGAGGCAGTTCGATCGATTTCGCCAGAGTCGTATCCACGAATTCCTTAAGAATGGCATCTTCTTCATCCAATCGAGATCCGTAGCCTTTTCCTTCGAGGCGTTTTCTAAAATTGGGCAGGCAATCCTCTTGTATCCATTTCTTTACGGTTTCGGGATCGATGTAGTCGCAGGTGTCATAGCCGGCATGGCCGCGCAGACGCAGCGAATGGGTCTCGATAAGCATGGGCCGGCTGGTCCTCCGCGTCTCTTCGATGGCTTCCCAGAAAATGGGCAGGTTGTCTTCTAGATTGGCAACATCCAGGGAAATGCCTTTGATCCCATACCCTGCAGCCCGATCCACGAGATCGCCCGCGTACTGCTCTTTAGTTGGCGTGGAGTAGGCATACTGGTTGTTCTCGATAACGAAGATGATTGGCAAATTCAGTACGGCGGCCAAGTTCAGGCTCTCGTGAATCTCTCCTGTGCTGGATCCGCCATCGCCGAAAAAAGTTACGCCGACGGCGTCCAATCCCTGACGCCGCTGAGAATCAGTTCCACCCAGCACATTTGAGCACATTTTCCCGAGATGGCTGATCATGGGGAAGCTGCGATTCAGCGGGTCCCCATGATGGGCATTGCCTTCCCGGCCTTTGGTTGGGCTTCCGGAATTCCCCAAGTACTGGCACAGATGATCGCCGAGATGGTCACTCCAAACGAGATGACCCGGTAGTCCGCGATGAGTCCAGGAAACGCAATCGATGGACTTGTCCAGCATCAGGGCAAGGGGGGCAACAATGCCCTCGTTCCCGTCCGAGCAGGTGACGGTTCCCTTCATCTTTCCCTGACGAAAAAGCTCGAGAATACGCATATCGACGAAGCGACTGTAGGCCATCCATCGATACACTAGCAGTAAGTCTTCATCGTTCGACTGTCCATTCTCTAGGCGAAGGTCTCGATCGGAGAGAATGTCCGGAGTCGTTGGGAATATCTCCTTGTTTTCTATTGCGGAGCTCATTTTGGATTGGGAAGCTAAGGCTCGTTTCGCTCGATTTCAACCCGGGATGCGTTTTCGGGTAAAGAGGCTAGAAAGGATTCTCGCGATTCGGGAAAGGCGATGGGTTCGCTGGGCGACCAATTCCAGGTCTTGCCGAGAACCACGATCTGCTTGGCTTTTTCAGATTCGGGGAGCCGCATCTTGGATTCGATGGTTGTGATCACTTGGGCGGCCATGCCATCAGGTGGTGAAAGTTGAAACAGGCAAAATAGGGTATCATTTGTCTCCCACGCCTCAAGGGGCTCGGCGTTCCAGCCAGCCGAAGGGGCATCTAGACGCAGCTTGATGACCTCCTTTGCCACAGGCTCGGAATCGAGACAACCGGTGAGGCAGGTGGACAGCGAAAGGATAGCCAGGGCCTGTTTGAACAGAGAGTTGTGGCAATTCGTAGGAGCGGCTTTACGCCGCGATATTTTTGCATAGGGCAAAAAACCGCTCCTACGATCAGGCGAAGTATCGAGCGGGCAAACCCTTTGCCCAATCCGCCACATCAGGTTTTCAAACATCGAGCTCCTTAATCGGGCTCAGGGCCACCTCGATATCGTCCATCAGTTCGTCGTCGAGGCTATCGAGAAAATCGAGAGTTCCCAGATTGTTCTCTAGTTGTTCCAGCTTGGAGGCACCGAGGATAACGCTGCTGACGTTGGGGTTCTTCAGACACCAAGCGATTGCCAGTTGAGGAAGATTAGCTCCGATCTTCCGGGCCAGGCTCTCCAAGGTTTCCAGAACTGGGATGAAGCCGTTTTCCTTGAGGCGCTCCCAGCGCTCTCGGAGAAAGTCGAGACGCTCTATCGATAGGCGGCTATCGCTTGGAATTTCTTCTCGGTACTTGCCGGTCAGAATGCCTGAGGCCAGGGGCGAAAAGATAGTCGTTCCCAGTCCGATCGACTGATACAAGGGAGCATACTCGGTTTCCACCCGCTGTCGCTTAACCATATTGTATTGCGGCTGCTCCATGGTGGGCGGGGTCAAGTGGCATTGGCGAGCGATGCTGTGGGCCTCCATGATCGATGCCGCGCTCCATTCGGAGGTGCCCCAATATAGAATCTTCCCTTGCTGAACTAAGGTATCCATAGCCCGAACCGTTTCTTCGATGGGTGTTTCCGGATCGGGGCGATGACAATAGTAGAGGTCCAGATAGTCGACCCGCAGTCGTCCAAGGGCTGCGTGGCAGGCTTCGACGACATGCTTTTTGCTCAAGCCAGTCTGATTAGGGCGATCGCCGCCCCAGAAGACTTTGCTGGAAACCAAATACGTGTCCCGGGCCCAGCCGAATTTCGAGAGGATGCTGCCCATGACCTCCTCCGATTGGCCCTGGGCATAAACTTCGGCGTTATCGAAGAAATTCACGCCCGCTTCGTAGGCGGTTTTCAAACAGGATTCGGCAACCGAGTTGTTGACCTGATCGCCAAAGGTGATCCACGACCCGAACGACAAAGCGCTTACCTTGAGCCCGGACTTCCCTAGTCGACGATAGATCATTTTTGAAGAGCGAATAGTGAGGAGTGAATGGTGAAAGCTTTTAGAGAGTGAGTTCCAAACGGAGTCCTATTTTTCAATATTCACTACTCACTCTTCACAATTTCCTATGGGTATCGTTTGGCGTCGATTTTCTGGATGCGCGGGATGTGGCGCCCGCCTTCGAATTCCGTCGCCAGCCAGGTGTCTACGATAGACAGAGCGTCTTCTAGGGTCACTGTGCGTTCCCCTAGGGAGAGGACATTGCCATCATTATGGGATCTATTCCAAATGGCTAGTTGCTCATTCCAGCAGACGCCACAGCGAATTCCCGGCACGCGGTTGGCGGTGATGGCCTCGCCATTACCCGATCCTCCTAGCACGATACCGCGATCGTATTCGCCTGCTGCCACCGCTTCGGCAACGGGTCGGATGAAGTCCGGATAGTCGCAGGATTCCGTCGAGTTGGTTCCGAAGTCTTTTACCTCGTGGCCCTTCGCGGTGAGATGCTCGATAATAGCGTGCTTGTAAGTATAGCCGGCGTGGTCAGAGCCAATGGCGACTGAGAGTTTGCTCATAGGCGTGATTTAGGTGGAGGAGAGATGGGATTCAACGCAAATATCCGCCTTGCTCGAAGCGACGGTAAAACGCATCAGAAGGAAATCGGTCTTCCTTACCTGCGACTATTTGGAATTCGCTAGAACATTCCCTGCGGTCTTGTCGCAGGGTTCTCCCGTACCTTTTCGGTAGATCGCGCTGCGGTTCCGCCCATGAGGGTGGAACAAAACGCCCCAAGATACCCCGTGGTTCTGCCACAGGCAGTAGGGCGTTTTGAGCGTGGCGATATCATTTCGCTTGATCGGCGAGAACTCGAGAGGGGGTTGTCCTCATCGAAGACCGATCGGCCGGCATTGCATAGGTTTTGCTCCCGATGCGAATGGAGAGGGCCTCCGCATCGCTGTAGGTCACGCGAATACTTCCCACGGCGCTGAGCTCCTTTTCCTGTCCGCGAGGAAGAACGGCGAAAAACAAAGGTAAATCCCCTTCAACCTGCTTCACCTCGACCCGGACGTCGTCATTGGCAATCAGTGTAAAAGGTGTGGCGTTTCGAGCTGGCTGAGCGGCGTTTGGCGTTTCCGCCAGATCGGAATCTGTCGCCGGTTCATCGGAACCCATAAAAGCGAGGAATCCCCAAACAACGGCGACTATGAGCAACAGGGCCAAGCCTGCGGCGATGCCGATTTTGATGGCTACGTCTTTCTCTATGTTCAGACGTTCCCAGATGGGGATGCTTTCCTTGTGCTCGGCGGCCTTTTCCAGATCGTCATTGTCAATGGCCCCGACGCTGAGGGGATCCTCGGCATGGAGCGGCTTTTGCTGCAGTTCGAGGCGCCCTAGCAATTCCCGACTGTCGCGACGAGACGGCTTCGACTCGCCTAGCAGGTGGGCATTGTAGTCGGTTAGGATCTTGTCGGCGTTTAGCTTCAGATATTTGGCGTAGGAGCGCAGAAATCCGCGAATGTATATATCGGGCAGATTGATATCAAAGGAGTTGCTCTCGAAATTGTTGAGGTACTCGCCGCGAATCTTGGTAGCCTCCGAGGCTTCCCGGACGGTGATGCCTCGCTGCTTCCTGGCTTCCTCTAGTTGATCGCCTATACTCTGCATAAATTCAAGGGTTACTGACTATCCAGCTAAAAAACAAGCGATTAAGATTCCCGGTTTCAACGAAACTTTTTGATCCCGATGTTTTTGGCAACTGTTTCAAATTCGGGGAAACAGCGCAAGCGGGAAGGGGGAACAGGGATTAGCCGCCCGACCGAATTCGCGGGCTCGAGATCGCGGAGGCTTGAGATGGAGGGAAAGGGAGATCAAGAGTGACGGAGCAAGGCGTGATTGAAAAATGGGTACGATATTGATACCTGTGGTTTTGGAATCATCTGATTAAGTCAGGTAGCGGGCGATCTCCGTGCGCCCTCCAAACGATCGAACACCATGGGCGATCGGTGATCGCCCGCTACCCCAA
>CAYOLG010000055.1:0-10980 GCA_964404745.1 uncultured Opitutaceae bacterium | reverse complement strand
CTTTCTGAAACAGAGTTGAGCTACGCAACCCTACCTCTCCGGCTTCAGAAATCCCAAGCTTACTAGAAAATCATCCATCTTTTGGACGCAATCTTCGTAATACTCTTTTCCATTGCCGGCAGGGCGGCCCTCGTTGAAAAAGCCGTGCTGCCCGGTTGGGTAGATATGCAGATCGCAGCGTCCGCTAGCGTCTTCGATGGCTTTTTGAAACGCCACACCGGTGCCGACGGGGATTAGGTTATCATTGTCGCCTAGTAGAAACAGGGTCGGAGGCGGCGAGGAGATATTGTGGAGTGGCGAAAAATCCTCCCAAAACTCGCGAACCCGATCGTGTCCGTAGCCATTGACGCTGTTGTCGATTACGGGATTGAAGAGCAGCAAGGCGTTGGCCCGAGTCGAGATCTTGGCATCCTCGCCTACCGTATTGAAGCCTTCGCAAAACGTGGTGGCCGCCGCCAAATGCCCGCCAGCAGAACCGCCACCGACAGCCAAGCGATGCGGATCGATTCCTAGATCTTCCGCATTCTGCCGAACATAGCGCACAGCGCTTTTGGCATCCATCAAGCAAACATTGGGTGGGACCTCGTGTGAGCGCCGCGTCCGGTACTGGGCGCAAATGGCCACCATGCCTCTTTTGGCTAGATGGGTGGCCTGCGGCTCGAAGTGACTGATGTCGCCCCCATTCCAGCCTCCTCCAAAAAAGAAAAGAGCGCAAGGCAAGGCCGTCCCTTCCGCTTGCCCCGATGGACCGTAGCGCTTCAGGATCAGATTTTCATTGGACTCGCCGACTTGCTTGTAAGCGATAATCCGGGTATCGATGGGATTGGCGAGCAGGGTGGCTCCTACGGTGATTGTGAAGCCTGTTATTAGTAGAGGCAGTTTGGTTCGCATATCGGGCCATGTAGGCGCAAAAAAAGCCCGCAGTCGACTGCGGGCTTTGGAAAAATTTGTTGTTTGGCGAGTAGCGACGTACTACTTGCGGCGCTTCAAAAAGCCGAGGAGGCTGAGACCAAGACCGAGAAGCATAAGGGTTGAGCCTGTGTCGGTAACGCTGCGCCCAGCTTCCCAAACGCGGATTACTGAGTTTCCTCCGCCTCCGTTACCTTGGCCGGTACCATTCAGGTCAGCTACGAGACCCTATTTTTAGTTGGCGTCGGTGACGCCCAGGAGGTGGGCGGTGTTAAAAGCTCCCCAGTGTGCAACCCTGTAAATTCATGAACTGAATTTTCTTAACCGCAAAGGGCGCCAAGAACGCGAAGGTAGTCCGCGGATGCAATTTGGTAGCGGCCGATCTCAGAGCGGTCGCTACCTTTATGATGCTTCAGTGTCTATGCTGCTCGTAATGCTGCCGGAGCAGATCCTTGCCGTAGTCATTGCCATTGGGCGTGCGGACGACGACGTGGACGTGCTGGCGGACAGGGCTGCGCTCGGGGTAATATTGGCGCATGCCGACCGGGGCTTGGTGATCGAATTCGATGAGAATGACCGGGCTGTGGATGCGGTAGTAGAAAACGGCGCCGTCGTTGGTGTCGCCAATCCAAGCGAAGTGGGTGCGGTCTAGGTGGGCTTCCACTTCTTCCATTCGGACTCGGGCGTGACCCTCTCTCACATTGCTGACGTAGAGGCCTATCAGCTCGATGAGCTGGCTCCGCTGCTGGGCGTTGAGCTCTAATCCGGGAATGCCAGCGTAGTCGAGGACGACGTTATCCTTAAAGGCTTCGGTGAGATTGTTGTTTCGGGTTTTGTCCGATTGAATGATGGCTTTCGATCGCTGTTGGGGGTTCAGCGATTGAACGAATTCGAGCCCTTCTACCTGCTCGACCCGGAGGATCTCAGTACCTTTAAACTTGCCGGACTCGGCAATAACCGGCTCCGAGCCGACAAATACTGGCGACATGACCACCTGGTCGCCCAGAACGAAATAATTGATGATGAGGTGATGCCCATCGATCTGCCAGCCCCAAGGTTCGGTTGCCGAGGGTTCGCCCATTACTGTGATCCAGTAGAGCCACTCATTGTACTGCTCAAAATCGTCGTTGTTCAGCTCCCCTAAGGTGCGGTTGAGATTCATGATGTCTCGCGACAGCTTGAGCCCCTTGGCGCTGAGCGAGGCTCGCATGAGCCCGAAGGCCGCCTCCCGTTGCCCCGCGTCCATCTCGTCGAAGCCCACGCCTTGGCGTACATAGAAATGCTGATTCATCCACTTGCGCCACTCGGGATCATCGACGGGAAAGGTGGCCCGTTCCCGCTGCTCGGATGAGAGAGCACCTAGAAAAGCGATGGCTGCTTGACGCGCCGGTTCCGTGGATACGCCGGTGGAGCGAATCTGGTAAAGGCCTTCCTCGACCTCTCCATTGGTCGTGATCCCTTTGAACGGTTCGGCCAGACCGTGATTTTCTGCCTGACGAGAGCGATCCAACCAATTGCCACGATTCTGGGCGTACAGGGTGAAAGTGAATGTAGCGATAGCAACGACAGAGGGGTAGATGAAGTAACGGGGCCTGAGCATGGGGCAAGGGTAGTTCTTCGCCGCTTTGGAGCAAGCGGCGAATTGAGGATGAAGATGAGACTGAAGCGTCTTAACGAAGTAGCGGCTTTACGCCGCGATAATTGCCCATGAATCGTAGCCCCGCAGGGCGTGGATCGCTCCTACATCATTGGGTTGGTCGGATATCGCTGCGTTAGCAGCATCAAACCAATTATCCGCGAAGCGGATATCTATTTCCTGATCCCGCAGTCGCGGGAGAAGTAACTAGCGATCCGGCATTTGCCGGGAGCGATGTTAACAACGCTCGTACCATGCTTGTTGCCTCTGCCAGGCAAATAGGTGTCTCTTCGAGACAATAGGTATACCTGATGAGATCATGTTATTCCGGGCTTGGTCGGAGTATCCTGTAGCGAATCGTAGCCTGTCGATGAAACCTCTACCTACTCTCCCTTTGCCAGTGAGTCCTCAATACTCGCAACGTAATCCGCTTGCATCGCTGCTAGGCGCTCCACCACTTCTGGATACTTGGGGGCCAGGTTGGTCATTTCGGTGGGGTCCATGGCCAGGTTGGCGAGGAAGAGCTGATCCGATTCGGTGATAGGGGCCTTGCTAGACCTGTCTTTGGGATTGCCGTGCAGTTTCCAGTCGCCGTCGCGCACAACCCATTCGGGATTCTTGCCTCCGCCTAGGTGCCAGTAAAAGGTGTCGTGTGGCGAGGGAGCGGATTTGGAAAGAATCACGTCTTTGATGGACTTTCCATCCAAGTGGCGATCGGGTAACTCGATGCCGCAAATATCGGCGATCGTGGGAAGCCAATCGACACCGGTGGCCAATTGCTCGCGAACCTCGTTTTGCGGGATGACGCCTGGCAGTGATACGATGGAGGGCACGCGAATCCCGCCTTCGAATAAGCAGCCTTTGGCCCCACGGTAGATTCCTGCCGATCCGCCGCCATGGAAGGTGCGCTCCTCGGTTGAGTGCCCGTGATCCGATTGGAAGATGACCAGCGTCTTTTCGGTCAACCCCATGGCGTCCAGGTGATCGAGCATTTGCCCGATACGCTCGTCCAAGGTGGAAACGAAGGCATTGTATTTGCTGCGTGGTGACGGCAAATCCTTGTAGTATTCACGCCACTTGGCATCGCCTTGCAGCGGGTAGTGAGGCGAGTTGAGGGCCCAGTAGATGAAGAACGGCTTCTCTTTGTTGCGAGTGATGAAATCGTTCATCTCACGAACCATGCTGTCCTGGAAAAAGAAGCCGTCTTCGAAGATGTGCTCGCCGTTGCGCCACAGATCGTGCCGATTGGGTCCCTTCCAAAAGAAGAAATGGGAGTAGTTGTCGATGCATCCCCCCATGTGCCCCCAAGAATAGTCGAAACCCTGATTATTGGGCATGGTTTCCGGCGTGTATCCAAGATGCCACTTCCCGATATGGCCAGTAGTGTAGCCGGCTGATCGCATCATCTCGGCAATCGTCACTTCGCTCGATGACATTCCTGGTACGCCCTCTTCCGAACTGACGTTTCCCGGCACTCCCGCACGAGCGGGAAAACGACCGGTCATCAGCCCAGCTCGGCTGGCGGAGCATATGGCGGAAGGGGAATACATCTGCCTGAAACGCACGCCGCGCGAAGCCAGCTTGTCCAAGTGAGGCGTAGCCAGATCGTCGCTTCCGTAACAGCCGAGATCCATTGTTCCTTGGTCATCAGTGTAGACGATAATGACGTTGGGCCGTTCTTCGGCAGCGAGGCCAGCGAAGAAAAGGGAGAATTGAAGATTGAAAAGCGAAACGAAGAGGCGGGGATAAAGCATAATTGAAGAGATATCTTCGTTCGCAGTGTCGATGGAGGACAAGCCATTTCCGTCAAATGACCAGTTGCTTAGCTTGATAAAATGCTTTCAGATAAGCGGGATGTTCAAAATACGCCCCCAGACCTGGAAGTGGAATGGCAAGCTGTACTTCAGCGTGGCCCTTGGGCTCGCGTGGATATTCTTTTTCGGGATGGGTGTTTTCGGGTCTTCGTCGGCAAAGCGCCCTAATATCATCTTCATCATGGCTGATGATCTTGGGTACGGGGATTTGGGATGCTATGGCCAAACTGAGATAACGACGCCCCATATCGATCGGCTGGCCCAGGAAGGAATGCGGTTTACCGAATGTTACGCGGGTAGCACGGTGTGCGCTCCGACACGCTGCGTATTGATGACTGGCCTACATACGGGCCACGCCCGGGTGCGAGGCAACTCTGGTTGGCAAGGGCCTGATCGGGAACGCGTCTTGGTTCCGTTGCGTGATGAAGACGTTACGGTGGCGGAAATTCTCAAGGAGGCCGGCTACGCTACAGGCGTCACGGGAAAATGGGGATTGGGTCAGCCGGGAACGACTGGCATTCCCCGTCGGCAGGGGTTCGATGAATGGCTGGGCTTTCTGGACCAGCGGCATGCCCACGGCTTTTATCCGGAATATATTTGGCGCAACGAAACCATGGTGTCGCTGGATGGAAATTTGGGCGGACACCGAAACGAATGGATACACGATCGCTTTTCGGAGTTTTCCTTGGACTTCATTCTTCGCCACAAGGAGGGTCCGTTCTTTCTCTACTTGGCTTACACGATTCCTCATGGGCGCTACGAAATTCCCTCGGATGAGCCTTATAGCGAAAAGGATTGGCCGGAAGATGTTCGCAACTACGCGGCCATGGTTACCCGCATGGATGCGGACGTGGGCAAGATCATGGCCTTGCTCAAGGAACTCGGGATCGATGAGAACACCATCGTATTCTTTACCAGCGACAATGGGGCGGAGATATACTATTTCCGTCGCTCGGATCTGATCGAGGAGTACGAATCCATTTTGCAAAGCCCGGGCCCATTTCGGGGATGGAAGCGCGATCTTACCGAAGGAGGCGTGCGGGTGCCGATGATCGTTCGCTGGCCGAAGCGTATACAAGCGAATACCACGAATGATCACATGTGGGCCTTTTGGGATTTTCTTCCCACAGCCGTGGAGCTGGCGGGGTTGCCTTCAACGCTGAGAACTGACGGGATTTCCATCGTTCCTACGCTTTTGGGCAAGGAACAAGCTTCACACGAATACTTGTATTGGGAATTTTTCGAACGCGGTTTTCAGCAGGCGGTTCGTTATGGGGACTTTAAGGCTTTGCGATTGCAACAGGGGCAACCTCTGGAGTTGTATCGGATAACCGAGGACCCGAAAGAGCTAGCAAACGTGGCCAACCAATACCCGGATGTCGTCGAGCGGATAGAAAGCTACTTGAAAATCGCCCGTACGCCATCGCCGTACTGGCCAAAATAGGAGAATGGAAATATGGATACTAATAACGGACCTAGAATTCTCGCTTTGGGGGCTCACCCGGACGATTGCGACATAAAAGCTGGCGGAAGCGCCGTTCTTTGGCGTCAGGCAGGTTGCGCCGTTAAATTCGTTTCCGTCACTAATGGCGATGCTGGGCATAATGAGATGTCAGGCTCGGCTCTGGCAAAGCGTCGAGCCGAGGAAGCCAGAGCCGCGGGCGAAGTAGCGGGAATTGAATACGAGGTGCTGGATTTTCATGATGGCCAGCTGGTTCCCGGATTGGAAGAGCGATTCAAATTGTTGCGATTGATGCGGAATTTTCGGCCTGATCTGGTGCTAACGCATAGGCCCAATGATTACCACCCTGATCATCGCTATACGTCGCAGCTAGTGCAGGACTGCTCCTTCCTCGTTGGGGTCCCCAATATTTGCCCAGAAAGCCCGCGATTGGAAAATATGCCTGCGATTCTCTACTTCTCGGATCATTTCCAGAAGCCGATTCCGTTCCAGCCAGATATCGCAGTAGATATCGACGATGTATTGGACACGAAAATACGTATGTTGGATTGCCATGTCTCGCAGGTTTACGAATGGCTTCCGTGGATTGGGCAGTCAGAGTTGCAGGCCTCTGAGGATCCAGAGGAGCGCTTGGCCGCCTTGGCGGATTTTGTTCGTCCTTTCAGCAAGCCCGGCGAAGCGGCTAGGCAAACTTTGATCCAGACCTATAGGCAGGAGCGCGGCAGCTCAATCAAAGATGCCGAATGCTTCGAGATTTGCGAATACGGGAGTCCAGTCGACGAGGAAGTAATCGAGCGACTCTTCCCTTTCCTGCCTAAACGAGCGTAGGGCTTCCGCTCGCGCAACGCCGCAGTCTAATTCTGATTAACAGGATGCGCTTCGCTTTTTTGGTCTCTCGATACTTCGAGAGAGCTTGATGATTGGCTAATGTTTGGAATTGATCATATCCCTGCGAAGCAGGATCCTGCAGACTCGCTGTAAGCTAGACCTATCCTGTTGAGAAATAGTATTCAATCTGTCACATCCTCTTGCCGGCCAGGTTGGCGCGCTTGACCCATTCGGCGTGTTTGTGGCTCAGTTCCTCGACTTTTTCGGGCATGCTTTCGGCTAGGTCGTTGAGTTCGGTCGGATCTTCGGCAAGGTTATAAAGCTCCCAAGGTCGTCGACTTTCGGATACCAGTTTCCAATCGCCGACGCGTACGGCTTTACCTTTGTTATGAGCCCAAAAGAGAGCGTCATGCGGGGGTAGGGATTCCTGTTCGCCGGTGATTAATGACAAGAATGATCTTCCTTCCAAAGGCAAAGGCTGTTGCTCGAGTGTGGATACGCCTGCAGCTTCCAGCAAGGTAGGCATAAGATCGATAACGTGACAAACGTCTCGATTGAGTCCACCCTTATGGTTCGGGTCCAGCCCGTCGGGCCAAGAGATGATAAAGGGAGAACGCGTGCCACCTTCGTGGTCGTGCTGTTTGAATAGGCGGAAGGGGGTGTTGGAGGCATTGGCCCAGCCAAATCCGTAGGATTGCCAACTGCTTTGCGGGCCCGGCATTACGTGCGGGATGTTTCCGGGTATGATTGGGGTTCGCGTACCATCGGTCGTAAACGGGCGAGTCCAAGAGCCCGTCCTTTCGGATGGGTACTCCACATGGCAGCCGCCATTGTCATGCTGGTAGATGACGATTGTATTTTCGAGTTCTCCCATAAGCTCGAGTCGCTTAATGATACGTCCGATATTACGATCCATGCTGGTTACTTGAGCTGCATAAACTTCCATGCGACGCTCTTGCCAATCTTTGTGGGGTTCGTCAGACCAAGCGGGCACGTCCGGATGTCGGGGCGAGAGCTTGAAGGAGGCATCGATAATCCCCAGATCCTGCATGCGTTGATAGCGGCGATGCCTGAGGTCGTCCCAGCCCTTAGAGTAGCGGCCTTCGTATCGCTGGATGTCCTCGGGCTTGGCGTGCAGAGGCCAATGGGCAGCGTTGTAGGCGACGTAGAGGAAAAACGGATTTTGCTCCGGCAGGCGTTTGTGCTCTTCTAGGAATCTCAAAGCGTAGTCGGTGATGGAATCCGTGTAGTAGAAATCCGGATTCCCTCGCCACTCGAACTCGCGATCTTCGCCGTTCAGATTGAGATTCGCTGGAGCGAAAAAGTCGGAAGTTCCCCAATAGGTGCTATAGGAACTGTCGAATCCTCGATTATGAGGCGCGCTGGGCCCGTTCGGTTGAGCGGGATCCGACAAGTGCCATTTGCCAGCCATGTAGGTGCCGTAGCCGACCGACTTCAGCGCTTCGGGCAGCAACGTTGTTTCCGGGCTAAGCCCTCCTGTCGCCGACCCGTCTGCCAAGGATGAATTCGGATACAATCCAGTCATAATACTAGCTCGGGTCGGCCAGCACATATTATGCACGTAGTAGTTGGTAAGACGGAGGCCGTTTTCCGCTAGGGTATCCAATGCCGGCGTTTCGATCTCGCCTCCGTAGCTGCCAATGTCGGAGTAGCCCATGTCGTCGGAAACGATGAGAAGAATGTTCGGACTCTCCTGTCCCGAGATGGAAATGCCGAAAAAGGCAGGAAGAAGGAGCAGTGGAAAAGGCTTCATGAGATAGATGATCGAGGTCGCGCTTCGGCTGTCAACGGATAGGTTCGGCTAAACGACTATTCGGAATCGTGTTTCTGCTTGCGGCGCTGAGGGAAGCGACACCTAATGCCCGACCTTTTTGCGGGCCTTGTTGAGGATCGCTGGTCACAGGATGATACAACACATGAGCGAAGACCAAGACAATACACACGGTTTTAACACCCTTGGACTCGCCGAGCGGCTAGTTAAAACTCTCGACGAAATAGGCTACGAGACACCGTCGCCCATCCAAGCGGCTATCATTCCGCGAATACTCGAAGGGCGTGATGTCATAGGGCAGGCTCAGACCGGTACCGGGAAGACGGCGGCGTTCGCATTGCCGCTTTTATCCAAAATTGATCTAGCCAGGACCAAGAAACCCCAAGCGCTAGTATTGACGCCAACGCGCGAGTTGGCGATTCAAGTGGCTGAAGCCTTTCAGAAATACGCTGCCAAACTCGCCGGATTTCATGTCATTCCGATTTACGGAGGCCAGGATTTCAGGGTTCAGCTGCGTCAACTCAAGCATGGCGTTCACGTCATCGTGGGAACCCCTGGGCGCGTGATGGACCACATGCGTCGGGAGACCATAGATCTGCAATCGCTGAGCTGCGTCGTTCTTGACGAAGCGGATGAAATGCTGCGCATGGGATTTATCGACGATGTCGACTGGATCATGGAGCGCACTCCAACCGGGCGGCAGGTCGCTCTTTTTTCCGCCACCGTTCCAGAGCCGATCAAGCGCATCGCCCAACGCCACCTGGTCGATCCGGTAGAGGTCGAAATAAAGGCCAAAACGACTACGGCAGAGACGATTCGCCAGCGATACTGGATGGTTAGCGGGCTTCACAAGCTGGACGCGTTGACCCGCGTTCTCGAGGGAGAAGAGTTTGATGCCATGATTGTGTTCGTACGCACGAAAACCGCGACCGTGGAGCTTGCCGATCGTTTGCAGGCCCGCGGGTTTGCGGCGGCGGCGCTCAATGGCGACATCGCTCAGGCAAAACGGGAACGGACGATTGATCGTCTGAAGTCAGGTAAACTCGATATACTGGTAGCGACGGATGTTGCCGCGAGGGGCTTGGATGTCGATCGGGTGAGCCATGTTTTGAACTACGACATCCCCTACGACAACGAATCTTATGTCCACCGCATTGGGCGCACGGGCCGCGCTGGACGTCTGGGAGAAGCGATCTTGTTTGTCGCTCCCAGGGAAAAGCGATTGTTGCGATCGATCGAACGGGCTACCAATCAGAAGATCGAACTAATGGATATGCCGACGACTCAGAATATCAATGACAAGCGTATCGAGAAATTTAAGACGAGGATTACGGAGGCGCTTGACCAGAATGGGTTGGATTTTTTCAAAGAAATTATCGAACAGTATCGGCAAGAGAAAAATATACCATCTTTGGAAATCGCTGCTGCTCTCGCTAGGATCGCCCAAGGCGATGAACCGTTTATGCTGGTGGAGCGGAAGAAGCAACCTAGAGAAGATAGGGAAAGCCCTTCAAAAGATAAGCGACCTCGAGGCGACTCGGGAGAGCTTTTCAGGGAATCGCGATCCAAAAGCGAATACAAACGAATGCCGCCCGGTCCTGGAATGGAGCGATTCAGGCTGGAGGTGGGGTACGCCCACGGCGTGAAGCCGGGGAACATCGTGGGCGCGATCTCCAACGAAGCGGGAATCGATGGCAAGGCAATCGGCCGTATCGAACTATACGAGGATTACAGTACCGTTGACCTTCCAGAAGGCATGCCGCGAGAAGTCCTGCAGGTCCTTAAAAAGGCATGGGTATCCGGAAATCAAATGCGCCTGTCGCGGATGGATGTGTCATCGAAGCGGAACAAGATCGGCAAAAACCGGAAGTTCGATAAGGAAAACGGCTTAAAGAAGCGAGTCCGCGAGAAAAGGCGTGACAGCCGCTCTTGAGGGAACGCCGGTTGTCGGAACCTATGATCTATTTTGCCAGTGGCGAACTATTCGAGGGGCGATGAGTCCGGGATCAAGTCGTTCAGCTGACGGACAGGTAATCGCGCCCGACTAGCTGCTCGCGCCCGCTTCGACCTCGGTCGAATACTTTCCAAGCATAGCCAGGCTATTGCACTTGGCCCGATGAAGCAAAGCGGATTGGGCTGCCGGAATATTGTCCGTATTGCCTCCCCAGGTTTTTAGGGCCGTGGCTTGCAAGGCTCGTCCGAAAGAGATGCTCAAAGCCCAGGGAACGTCTTTAGTTTGGCAAATGGCGTTCAACCGTTCCGTGGCCTCAATTTCGCTTTGGCCGCCGGATAGGAAGAGAATTCCGGGCACGGCTGCGGGAACGGTTCGACGCATGCAGGCCAGCGTGCACTCAGCAATGGTTTCGGTATCCGCTTGAAAGCTACAATCTTGCCCGGAAAGGATCATCCCGGTTTTGAGCAACATGCCCTCTAAATTAACTCTATGGGCTGCTAATTCGGAGAAGACGGCTATCAATGCATCCTCGCTTACCTCTTGGCACCGCTCGATCGTGTGGTCGCCGTTCATGAGAATCTCCGG
>CAYOLG010000054.1:8971-26017 GCA_964404745.1 uncultured Opitutaceae bacterium | reverse complement strand
AACCTTAACCACATCGTCGATACGTCCAGGCTAACGAAAGCGACGGCTCAGTTCGGGCAACTCGACCACCGACTAGCAATAGCAACGACCCTCGGACCAGCGAAAATGCAATAAATATTTGCTATCAGGAAATAGGTTTTACCGTGGGCAGTCGGTGCCAATTTCAGCCTCGCTTTATCAAAGAGTCTTCTCCTCTAGTTAAAGAGACGCTTGGGCTTCTGGGCTATGCCACAGCCCATGAGACTGGCGCGAGAAGCCCCAACCTCCAAGGCTTCTGCCAATCGACCTGACTTTCCTGAATAAGGCCGATTCATACCTCTCTGAGATGCCTTTCGAAGGGAGGACCCGCATCCAAAATTGGATTACGGGAAATTCATGCCTTGGATCTATCGGTTCAATTGTATCTCAGTATTAGATACGAGCAATCATCTAGTGTTCGGCCCCGAGATCTAAATCGCCTTAACAAAAATTTCAAAACTAGGAGAACGTCAGTCCGAAACTGTATCCTTGCTTTAATGGAGCTACTAACTACCTTCCATTCTCTATTGGTCGATGCGGGACACAAGATTAGAGACCTACACTAGCCACGATGCTGACCTCGAAAACGACGAGCTGCTAAAATACAGAGCGTTGACCGAGTCTCTCCTCGACTGTTCTGCCGACGGCATCCTCGTCCTCGACCGATACGGGATTGTCGAAAATCTGAACCAGTTAGCCCAGATTCTCCTGGGCCGGGCCTCCAGCGAGGCTATCGGGAAGTCGGTTAGCGACGTGTTTCTGGCCTTCGACCCAGAAACAGACGAGCCCATCGATCTTTCTTCCGATGAGTTCCGAAACCCCAAGCTCTCTAAACTTTCGTCCACGCGGGCCTACCTGCTTAAACCAGACGGATCCCGTGCCTCCATCGCCTTTCAGTTAAAGCCTAAAAACAGCTCCGACCCGGACCGCCCTGAGCTTTCTGGAGCTCTCCTCTTCGTAACCGATCAAAGCCAAACGGAATACAAGGAAGCGCAAATCCGATTGATCGCCACCGCTCTGAAAAGTATCGGCGAAGGCGTTATCATTACCGACAAGAATTGGGCGAAGGGAGATGCTCGCATTCTCTACGTGAACGACGGGTTTTCCGAAATCAGCGGCTACACGGAAATCGATGTTGTCGGGAAAGGGATTTCCCTGCTGCACGGAAAAAACACCGACTTTTCGATTGTCGAAGAGATGGTCCTCGATATCCAAGCCGGCCGAACCGCCGCCGGAGAAATGGTGGGCTACAAGAAGGACGGAACCGAATTCATCATGGCCTGGAAGGTGTTTCCCGTCTACGCTTCAGGCGCCGAGATAACCAACTACGTGGTCATCCAACGCGATGTCAGCCAGATTCGCCGATTGGAACAAGACCTGTTCCAGTCCCAAAAAATGGAGGCAGTCGGTCGTTTGGCCGGAGGCATCGCTCACGATTTCAACAACATTCTAGCGGTCATCCTCTCCTTTTCCGACCTGATTCTGGAGTCTAAAGTGGAGGAGGATACAAACGCTAAGTACCTGAAGGAAATCCGCAAAGCTGCCGAAAAGGCGACGGATCTGACACAACAACTCCTCTCTTTCAGCAGGCGCAACAAGAACCTGAAACCGGAAGTGCTTGATGCCATCAAGGTAGCTCAAGATATGCAGAAGATCCTTCGACGCCTCATCCCTGAAGACATCGAGTTTGCAGCTCAATTTTCCCCGACCCCAGTACACGTGAACCTCAACCGCACCGCGTTGGAGCAGATTCTTATCAACTTTACCACCAACGCTCGCGACGCCATGCCCAATGGCGGAAAGATCTCCCTGTCCATATCGGCTTGTTCGGCTGAAGAAGCTGCTAAGCACCTGCCCGAACATTTTGATTCTTGCCCCTGCATGCTGCTGAGTTTTCAGGACAGCGGCATGGGGATCGACGAGGCAACTCAAGAACGCATTTTCGAGCCCTTCTTCACCACAAAAGACACGGGAAAAGGAACCGGGCTCGGCTTGTCCACCGTGTACGGAATTGTACGTCAGGCCAATGGCCACATCGAGCTGACCAGCGAGATCGGCAAAGGGACGCGATTCCGTCTATTTTTGCCCCAAGTCGCCGCAAAAGAAATCGAAACTAAAAACGAGGGGGCCATCCCTCCCGCGTCCAACCTATCCTCCAGCAATCGGGAGACGATTCTCGTAGTCGAGGATGACGAGACTATGTGCGACTGCATTTCCGGGCTGCTCGTATACCACAACTACGAGGTATTCTCCACTAACCTCGCCGAGGACGCTATCGAGTTCTTCGATGAATCGAACGCGAGCATTCAATTGCTCATCACGGACCTCATCTTGCCAAAAATGCGGGGATCGGAACTCGCGGAGCGACTCGTGAAAAAGAATCCGGATATGAAAGTAATTTTCATGACTGGATATTCCGAAGATGTATACGGCCAGTTCAAACTCCCCAAAAACGCTACGGTTTTGAAAAAGCCGTTTTCGCTCAAGGGAGCTCTAGCTACCGTGCAAAAGCTCCTCCACGGCGACACCAAGCAATCGTAAAGGCTCCCCTCACCTGGTCGATTCGGAGGTTCGCAACCCCTGGTAAAGCTCAAGAATGGGTAAATCATTATATGGGTAGGTTCGACTACTCATTTATAAATCAAGAATGGCTCGGGACGGGACGATGCTCTCCGAGGAAGAACATGCGAAAGACGCAAGTCCCTTGAGCGAACAACGAGCCCAATGCAATGGTCCCCTAAAACTATCGAACAGCTAGAATCGATCGCCTCCCAAATTTCCGGCGAGGCTCGCCTGACCCAAGTCGGTTCTGACGAAGGCCTGCTACCCTTGTATTCCCTTCTAGGGGACTTGACATCAGGCTTTCCCAGCGATCCCGCAGTTTCCGCAATCGCCGGATCTTTAGAGGCCACGCTTGCGCCATTGATCGAGGAAGCTCGCTTCTTCGATTGCCAGAGCATCGCCGAGCTACAGGAAACGGCGATAAGGCTCGAACGACTGGTCGTAGATTTAGGGCAAAACGAAACCGAAAACATCATAATCAATACCTGCCCACGCACTACCTCGGCTCTCGATTCGCTAATCGAACTACCCGAACTGGCGAAACCGGACAGCGAGCTCTCGGAAGCTCCCGAAATAGCAGATCTCGCTCGGTTAGACGGGGCCGAGCCCAATGAAAGCTTCAGAGAAACGGCGCCAACAACCGATTCTGGACCGATCGAGCGCATTGCCCCGCTATTCTCGGCAGAATTGCTCTTAGCAGAGGCAGACAACGACGAGGGCCTTCTCCCCATGTACAGTCTGGCTTCCGAACTGGCGTCACTCATTGAAGATTCGCCAACTGTTCAGGAGTCGGTACGTGTCGTCGCCGATCGGCTCGAAAACCTCCTGAACAAAGCAGGCCAATTCAGTCGGAGCGATCTCGAATTTCTGACCGAATTCAACCTCTGGCTGGACACGGCCCTACGTGCCCTCCCGGAAAATCAAGGTATTGCGCCTTTCCAATCAAGCTCCCAGCCAGTTTTAGAGGTTTCCAAACTGGATTCGACCAACGCAGCATCCGAATCGCCTGAAGACGCTTTTATCGAGTGCGACGCCATCATGGTTTTGAATCTCGCTGAAAACGCGGAATTGCTAACCGAATTTCAGGCCGAGGCCAGTGATCATCTTGGCCAAATCGAAACTGCGGTTTTGGAGCTCGAGCAAAACGCCCGTTCCGAAGACGCCATCAACTCGCTCTTTCGCTCTTTCCATACGTTGAAGGGAGTCGCTGGCTTTCTCAACCTTATCCCCATCAACCGCCTGGCTCACGAGATCGAAGACCTGATGGATCTCGTTCGCTCCGACAAAATAGAGATCTTCAAAGAAGTCGTCGATCTCGTCCTCGACAGCAAGGACGCCATCGCCGCTCTTCTCGACCAAATTTCAGAGGCTCTCGCCAACGGCTCGACTCCGACTGAGGTAATCCCGGTGAGCGCCTTAATGACTCGAGCTCGACTGGCAGCCAAAGGGCAAAAAGCTTATCAAGATACCTTTGCTTCATCTCAATCAGCGATAAAATCAGCCCCAATCACGCCTGATCAGTCTGAGACCGAATCTCCAAAATCGGTTCAGGCTCTGAAATCAAGCCCTCAGTCTTCCACCATACGCGTCAGTACCGACAAGCTGGACAACCTGCTGGATATAGTAGGCGAGCTGGTGATCGTGAAAAGCCAGTTGGCAGAATCTGCTAAGAAGCAAGAGCGCCAAAGCAATACTCTCGATCGAAGCCTCTCCCAACTAGCCAGCATAACTAAAGAGCTCCAACATACCTCCATTTCGCTGCGAATGGTGCCGATTAAATCGACCTTCCAGAAGATGAGTCGCCTCGTGCGGGACATCAGCGGCAAGATCGGAAAGCCGGTAAAGCTTGAAATCGCTGGAGAAGATACGGAGCTAGATCGGAATGTAGTTGAAGAAGTAGGCGATCCTCTCGTTCACATGACGCGAAATGCCATCGACCATGGCCTGGAAAGCCCGTCGGACCGCATCGCAGCCGGAAAGCCAGAGACCGGTCATATCCGTATTTCCGCCTATCACAGCGGAAGCAACATCGCCATCGAGATCTCTGATGATGGTCGAGGAATCGACCCAGGCAAGATTCTGGCCAAGGCCGTTTCCAAAGGGATTGTAGATGCCAACGCAAATCTCTCCAAAGATGAGATTTTCAAGCTGATTTTCGCTCCCGGATTATCAACCGCTGCCGAAGTCACGGATATTTCCGGGCGCGGTGTAGGCATGGATGTGGTGCGCAAAAATATTGAGAAGCTGCGCGGCAAAGTGGAAATCGAATCGGAAATGGGGGTTGGCTCAACGTTTCGCATCTTGCTTCCCCTTACCATGGCCGTCGTAGATGGGCTAATTATCCAAGTAGGAAATAATCGATACATACTGCCCTCCGCGTCTGTTAAGGTCGCTCTCCGCCCCGATGAAGAATCGCTAACGAATGTGCAAGGAAAGGAGGAAGTCCTGAGAATCAGAGATAAGATCTATCCGCTGAAACGCTTGCATGAGCTTTTTGGTATCCAAGATGCAGTAACGGACCCCAAAAAGGGAACGGTCGTTATCGTGGAATCCAGTGGCCGTCAATATGGCCTCCTCGTAGACGCGATGATCCAGAAACAGGAAGTTGTCATTAAGAGCCTCGGAAGCATGATGCAGGGACTAAGCGGAATCTCGGGAGGAGCTATCCTCGGCGATGGATCGATCGCCCTAATTTTGGATACAAACTCATTAATCGATACTGTCTAGAAGCGCCTCGAGAACGAAACATTAGCGCTTACCCACCGAATGTAGCAGGAGCGGGCCGCGCCAGTGAATCTACCACTTTTCCACCGGCCCTTTCGGAACTTTGATCCTATCTCCAGAATCCTTATCCGTTATTGACGAATACAATTCTGCTGGTCGGTATCTCTCTTGCAATTCTCCTGACTCATCGCAAAACCTCTGCCGCCATTCCCGGTATTCTCCAAGAATTTCATTGAATTCATTCCAGCTGGAAAACCGGACAACGCGATCCTTTAAATACTTGCTCGGCCCGAAACGCTTCGCATACCAAGGGGCTACCTTGCGAAACTGAACGCAACCGCGATCCTCACCGTAGAATTCGATCATTCGTCGCAAATGAACCAGCATCAAATCTACTCGCTCCTCGAACGAAGGATCGGGCAGAATTTCTCCTGTATCCAAATAATGCTTAGTTTGCCTGAAAATCCAAGGATTGTAAAACGCTCCACGCCCTATACTAACCCCATCGCATCCGGTCTCCTCCAAAAGAATGCGGGCGGCCTCAGGCGTCGTCACATCTCCATTTCCTATAACCGGTATACTAGTTACAGCCGCCTTGACTTTCGCGATACCCGCCAAGTTGACAGACCCCGAAAACCCTTGAGCACGAGTTCGACCGTGTACAAATATTCCCGATACACCTACATCTTCCAGCGCTTTGGCCAAATCGGGAGCCGATATATTGTCGTCATCCCATCCAAGCCGCATTTTGGCGGTTACGGGAATTTCAAGAGCATCCACCATCCCCTTGACCAGCCGCTGCGTCGCAACGAGATCTTTCATCATGGAAGATCCGCTCCCTGTTTTCGTCACTTTCTTGACCGGACAGCCCATGTTGATGTCAACCATTTGGGCACCCCGCTCTTGGACGATTAAGGCCGCTTCCCGCATTTCATCGGGAACGCCTCCAAAGAGCTGCACCGACATCGGTTGTTCTCGAACGTCGGTGGCAATCATCTTGAAAGCCACGGGGCGTTTTTCAATCAAGGAACGGGCATTCACCAGATCCGTCGTGACCAGGCCCAAACCACCGAGCGACTTAGCCGTCAGCCGAAACGGGAGATTCGTGTAACCCGCCAAGGGCGATAAGCAGAGGTTGGACTCCAGTTCGATGCCACCCAGATTCATAGAGATTATGCCAAGCCGTAAACGCCTCTTCCGCTGTTTGGCAACTGATTTAAAATCGCGGGCGCCTCTCCCGCTGGGATTGAGCGATTCGCCCAATCCCCACTCACTAGAAAGCTAGATTTAAGCCGGCAGACTTGAATAATGCGGTCGAGCCGCCCCCGATCCTCCCGGATTACAAGCAACTAGATCTTGACGTCCAAACTAGCCAAGGCCGACTTCAAACTCGGATCCATCGGATGACCGTTGTAGAGCACCTCACCCTCGGGACTGACAAGAATCATGCGAGGGATGGAATCGATCATCAGCATCCGGCTAAGCGGGCGATCCTCTGGTTCCAGCAGCCAGGGCATGACATCCATGTTGTGCTGTTCTCGGACCTTCTTGGCCTTACCCACGGGATCATCGGCATCGGTATTCATGGCCATGACCACAACGCCTTGCGATGGCAGCGTTTCCGCCTTGGTCTTCAGTTCCGGCATCAGCTGTATGCAAGGCCCGCACCAGCTGGCCCAAAAGTCGATGAGCAAGGCTTGGTTTCCGCCTAACCATTCGGTCAGTGTCTTCTTCTCCCCATCAGCGCTGGCGATTGTCAAATCCATGGGGATTCGGAGATTGGCCATAGCGGATTCCTGGATTTCCTTGCGCCGCAGTTCCGTCATCAACTGCAGCAGCCCGAATGCTTGATTGTACTGAGGAGCGTTAATGTAAGAGCTGGCCGCCTGTTTTTCGAACTCGGCGACGTCATTTGCTTCATAGGCTCGAATAGCCCTGATAGAGGCGATTAACCCAACCAACTGACGCTCCGATTGAAAGGGCTTATCCGTTCCATATTCCAAATCGCCAGAGACTGCTTCCAATTTTTCGAGATGGCCGAACAACTCGGGCATGTTCCCCGTAGAAAGGAAGTGGATGGTTTGAGCTTCCACCAAAAAAGGCTCTGCTACACCAGCCTCTTTAGCGGCTGCGTAGGCTTCCTCGAACGAGACTTCCGCCACCCGAGCCGCTTCGTACAAATGGTCCTTGGGAGAGTGCGAATGGCCATCTACTTCATCCGCCGAAACCAGCGGCCAACCAACCAAGGCCACCGCGACGAGGCCGATACGCAAGTTCGCTTTCATGATTGGGATACGACCGAGCCTTGCCCTTACATGCAAGACGATTCGCCCGCTCGAGCACTTCTGCCTTTCTAAATTCGGCCAATTGAGCCAGATTCGCGTCATGTCCGACGCCACGCTTATCGAGGAAGCTCTCCAAGCCCTTAAACAGCACTTTGGGCACGATTCCTTTCGTCCTCTCCAAAAGGAAATCATAACTGATTCGCTGGGAGGCAAGGACATCTTCGCCCTTCTGCCCACCGGAGGAGGCAAATCGCTCTGCTACCAGCTACCCGCTGTCATGACGGACGGATTGACCGTCGTCATATCGCCTCTCATCGCCTTGATGAAAGACCAAGTGGACGGACTGGAAGCTAACGGCATACCGGCCACTTTCCTGAATTCTTCCCTTAACAAAACGGAGTCCAGAAAGCGCTACGCCAAACTCTTCGCTGGCGATTATCGCGTTCTCTATGTAGCCCCGGAAAGGCTGATGTTGTCCGGCTTTCTCGAAGACCTTCGCCAATGGAAGGTCTCCCGCTTTGCCGTCGACGAAGCCCATTGCATCAGCGAGTGGGGCCACGACTTTCGCCCCGAATATCGGCAGCTATCCAACCTTAGAAATCTTTTCCCCGACCTTCCCGTTCTCGCCCTTACCGCAACAGCTACCGATCGGGTCCGTACGGATATCCTAACTCAGTTGCGGTTGAAGAATCCGAAAACCTACGTCGCCAGCTTCAATCGCCCCAACTTAACCTATCGGGTCGAAACCAAACAGGCCGTTTTTCAACAGATTCTTCGACACGCTCAAAGCCGTCCTTTCGAGAGCGGCATCGTCTATTGCCACTCGCGCAAGGCCACCGAGTCATTGGCAGATCGGCTGCGGCAATCCGGGGTGGAAGCACTGCCCTATCACGCAGGCATGACGCCTCTCAAAAGGATGGAAAGCCAAGAGTCGTTCATCCGCGATGAAACCAAGGTCATTTGCGCCACCATCGCTTTCGGGATGGGGATCGACAAGCCCGACGTCCGCTACGTCATTCATCAGGATCTGCCCAAAAACGTCGAGGGCTACTACCAGGAAACCGGAAGAGCTGGACGGGACGGACTGCCCTCCGAGTGCATTCTTTTCTTCAGCCCGGGCGACGTCGCCAAGCAGCTCCAATTTATTTCGGAAAAACGCAACCGGAAAGAACGAAACGTAGCCAGCGAGCAACTACGGCAAATGGTTCACTATTCGGAATCCTCCGAATGCCGCCGCAAAACGCTTCTCGCCTACTTCTCCGAATCCTGGCCTCACGGGAATTGCGGCAACTGCGACAATTGCCAGAATCCCAAAAAGACCATCGACGGAACCGTGCCCGCTCAGAAATTCATGTCTTGCATCTTTCGCGTTCAACAAGCGAGCGGGTTCGGCGTCGGCATCAACCACATCGTGGACGTCCTTCTCGGTAGCAAGAACGAGAAGGTTCTCAAATGGGGCCACAACCGTCTTTCCACTTACAACATCGGCCAGGAGTACAAGCGAGCTGATTGGCAAGCCTTCGGCAGGGAGTTGATTCGCGAGGGCTACATCGACCAGAATCCGGAAAATCATAGCGTCCTGGAATTGACCTCCAAAGGCCGAATAGCCCTACGCGAACGAACGTCCATTTCCCTAACCCAACCAGCAAGCGTTGAAAAGCCCGCTCACCGCTCGTGCTACGGACAAACCGGAGCCATCGACTGCGACGAATCGCTATTCGCCACACTCCGAGCCGTACGCAAAGAGCTCGCTAATGAACAAGGTGTGCCGCCCTACGTTGTCTTCTCCGACGTGTCCTTGCGTGAGATGGCTCGGGACTTTCCCACGGACGAAGAACAGATGTCTGAGATTAGCGGCGTCGGTTTGAAGAAGCTCGAGCGATACGGAGAGCCATTCCTCTCGGCCATAAAAGAATATTTGCAAGCGAATCCCAATGCGGGCATTGAGACATTGGAAAACACAGTCGTTCCCGAATAATACCTTCAAGCTTTAGGTAGCGATCTCCCCATAGGATTAACCATAATGATTTCGCGGGATAAACCCGCTCCCCTGTTTAACCAACCTAGTTGAGCAAAACAGTCCAATGTATCAACGCAGCCTATTCCTTTTCCGACGCGACCTTCGATTGACGGACAATACCGGTCTGAACAAGGCCCTAGCCGAGTCACGAGAGGTGATCACAGCCTTCGTCTTCGATCCCAGGCAAATCGAGCCACACGACTATCGCAGCCTCCCCGGACTGTGGTTTATGAAGGACTCGCTTGAATCCCTGAGTCAAAGTCTTCGAAAAAAAGGGGGTGATCTGCATACATTCAAAGGTCGACCGGAAGACCTGGTCGGCCATTGGGTTAAGGAAAGCGAAATCGAAGCCGTTTGGGTTAACCGCGACTACACTCCCTTCAGCGGGCGACGTGATGATGCTATCCGAGCAGCCTGCCAAGATCATGGCATCGATTTTCGTTCCTGCCATGACCTGCTCATCAATACGCCCGACGCCACTCTCAAAGCCGACGGTACCCCCTATACCGTCTTCACTCCCTATTTTAACAACGCCAGAAAACGGCCAGTCGCCAAACCGGAGCCTCTAAAAGCGGATTCAGGAGCGATCTCCACGCTTCCCGTCGAAAATCCTATCGATGGCTTTCTCGATCTAATCGTGGACGGGATACCGAAGTACGACGCGTTCACCGGAGGACAAGCAGCAGCCCAACAGGCGCTCGACCAATCCAGCCGACTAGAAAACTACGAAACCGATCGAGACATTCCCGCCCTCAAGGCAACCAGCCATCTGTCTCCCCATCTCAAATTCGGCACCTGCTCTATCCGGCAAGCCTACTGGACTCTCGCTGGCAAACTGGGGCAGGGCCATCCCCTTCTTCGCCAATTCTATTGGCGAGACTTCCTCACCCACATAGCCTTCCACTTCCCCCATGTATTCGGAAAGGCCTTCAAATCCCAGTACGATGGAGTCGCTTGGAAACACGATGAGTCTTCGTTCCAGCTTTGGAAAGACGGGCAGACCGGATTCCCCATCGTCGACGCCGGCATGCGACAGCTCAACGAAACCGGCTTCATGCACAATCGGCTTCGCATGATTACCGCATCCTTCCTCACCAAGGACTTGCACATCGATTGGCGTTGGGGCGAACGCTACTTCGCCCAGAAGCTCGTCGATTATGATCCCTGTGTAAATAATGGAAATTGGCAATGGGCTGCCTCAACTGGCTGCGATGCCCAACCCTACTTCAGAATTTTCAATCCCTGGCGGCAACAAGAGCGCTTCGATCCAGATTGTCACTACATACGAGAATGGATTCCGGAACTCGCATCCGCCACAACAAAGCAAATACACCAGTGGCAAGGCGAACTAGGCAACGACTACCCAGCTCCTATCGTGGACCATAAACGGGCTAGCCAGAAAGCCAAAATGCTGTTCCAATCCTTTTAGAAAAATTTCCGACTTCTATTCTACCATGAAACGAATCGCTCTTCCCCTGATCGCTATTTTCCTAACATTGGCAACAGGACTAAGTAAACGCCCCAACATTGTCTTTCTATTCGCTGATGATCAGCGTCCAGACACGATCGCGGCCCACGGGAATGAATACATCCAAACGCCCCACTTGGACCGCCTAGCCGCCAATGGACTCAGCTTCACTCGCAACTACTGCGCCGGAAGCTATAGCGGCGCCGTCTGCGTGGCTAGTCGCAGTATGCTCATGACAGGCAGACACTGGCACCGAATTGATGATACCAAAGATTGGGAAAACCTGCTTACCTTGCCCGAACAACTCGGGAAGGCCGGCTACCGCACCTTCGCCGTGGGCAAGTGGCACAATGGTCATAAAACATTGGCTCGCTCCTTCCAGGCGGGACGCAATATCTATATGGGGGGCATGGCGGACCATACTAAGACCTCCGTTCAAGACCTCCTTCTCAATGGGGAGCTCACTGAAAAACGAACGGGCAATCGCTTTTCCAGTACCCTCTTCGCAGACGCCGCCGTCGACTTCATCGAATCCCATTCCAAAGACTCCCCTTACTTTCTCTACGTCGCCTTCACCGCTCCGCACGATCCAAGAAATCCGCCCCCTTCGTATCGAAAACTTTACTACGACAATCGCCCGCCGCTACCGAAAAACTTTTTACCCGACCATCCCTTCGATACCGGGCACTTGACAGGAGGGAAACGGGACGAAAGCCTGGCATCGCATCCCCGGAAGCGCAGCGACATCAGCGATCAGCTTTGCGAGTATTACGGATTGATAACCCAGCTAGACAGCCAAGTCGGTCGCATACTCGATGCCATCGAAACCAGCGGTCAAAGCGAAGACACCATTATCATTTACACGGCTGATCATGGCCTAGCCATGGGTTCGCATGGCTTGCTCGGGAAGCAGAACCTCTACGAGCACAGCATGGGATCCCCACTGATCATTTCCGGTCCCGGAGTTCCCAAAAATCGCCAGACGAACGCCTTCACTTACATTCTTGATCTCCACAAAACCATTTTGGGCCTGAGCGATACGCCCGTAACGGAAGATATCGATGGCGTGGATCTGCGCCCTCTATTCGACAATCCAGGCGGGGAGACGAGAGATTCGGTCTTCCTCGCCTTCCAGGATAAGATGCGGGCTGTCCGCGACAAGCGATACAAACTCCACGTGTATCCAAACATCAACCATACCCTACTGTTCGATCTCGAGAAAGACCCGAATGAAATGTACGACTTGGCCGACTCGCCGCTCTACGCGGACAAAGTAGCCGAGCTAACCAAGCTGATGAAACGCTGGCAGAAAACCGTGGGCGATCCCTCGCCTCTCAGCGCTCCCGACCCAGGGCCCAAGGAAATCGATTTTCGGACCATCGAACGCGTTCTGGATAGGTGGCAACCCGAGTGGATCCGCGAAAAGTACTTCGACGGACGGGACGATCCCGATCACGGAAATTAGCGTCCCGAAATCGGCATTCCTGACTCTACCTGGGATCGCCCGCGGCTCGCGGGCTCAAATTGAACCGGACTATTTCCCAAACGAATGGAACGCTTGCCAAGAGGAGGCGTCCTAAGTTTTCTCGCATCGTTTTGGATTTTCGCAAAAACACTCTATTACGCCTCGCCAGTCTGCGAACCGGCTCCCTCTGTCTCATTTTGTCGCTCGCCCTGGCTGGCTCTGGGCTAGCTCTCAATGCGGATGAAGAGACCGCTGACGACTCTTCTCTAACAGGCGAATCGATGGCAGCATACATCCTGAGGCAGCTGAACGATCGAGAGCAGGCCGCTTACTCAAGATATGAAAAAGCCCTCGCCAAAGAGGATGTTCACTCGGTCAAGACCGAACTGCAATCCATCGTCGATGGCTACGAAAGGCTTATCAACGCCTCGCCAGAGTTCGCGGCCGCCTACATTTCCTATGGGATGATGCTCCACCGAATTGGCGAACGGGTAACCAGCAACGCCATTCTCGCCCGGGCTGATGAGCTGGATCCCTATCACGCCATTGTTAAGAACCAACTCGGCAACTATCAGGCCGAAGAAGGCAACTACTTGGAAGCAATGGCCTTCTACAACATGGCCATCGACCTAAGGCCGGAGGAGCCGATGTATCATTATCAGTTGGGCAACCTGCTTTTCGCCTACAAGAAGTTCTTCATAGACGACAAACTCTTCCTCCCAGATGGAATCGATTTGGAAATACAAACGAAATTCCGCGAAGCCGCTATGCTGGCCCCCGCCCACTTGCCCTACCGCCTTCGCTACGCCCAAAGTTTTTTCGACGTGGCCCGGCCAAATTGGGAAGCCGCCCTCGAGGAATGGCAGCAGCTTGTGGACTTCGTCGAATCGCCCGAAGAAAAGCAAATGATGCAGCTTTACATGGCGAGAACTCGCTTTCTCATGGGCCACCACACGGCCGCTCGCAAAATCGTCAATAGGATCGACGAGCCGAGCCTAGAGCATTCCAAGCAATTGCTAATAGACGAAATCAACGCCAAGCAACCGAGGTAAGCAATTCACTGACTGCCGGACTATCTGTAGGGGCGCCGCTTGCGGCGATCCGCGTTAATCGATGTCTATTGAATTCCTCTCTCGAATTCAAAAAGATCGTCTCGTGGGATACTCAATGCCCATTCGTAGAACTCGCCAATTGTGGCGAGGTAGCAATTCAAAGCCCGATGCGCGATACTTCATAACGATTTGCCTCAGAGACCGAAATGAATACCTGTTAACACCTCTGGCCTCCCGAATTGCTAGATCAACTCGAATCGCACCAAGACGATGGAGACTTTGAATTGCAATGTGGCACTGTAATAGCTGATCGCCTACACCTAGTTATTAGATTAGGGAGCCGACTTTCTATCAGTCCAACTATGGCAAAATTTAAAGCAAAAACAACGTCATTGGCTTCATGGCAAAGGGATTTTTACGATCATCAAATCCGGACATATGAACCAGAGGAAGACTACGCATTCCACGTATTTATGAATCCGTATGTGGAAGGACTGTGCACGTTGAATGAAACCTGGCCGTGGTGGAGGCGGGGGCGAGACATCGCTTATGAGTTTGAAGAGAGGATAGCTGACAACCGTGCGGTGCCGTCGAGCTGGTTAAAACAGGAATGGAAACCGCATTTCAAACGCTAAACTAGTCTAATGCGGATCGCCGCAAGCGACGCCCCTGCAATTAGCGTCATTCGACGAGATCATGATCTCTCAATTCAAGCGCTAGCCCTACAAAATTTCTAATATCACCACTCCGCATGAAGAGCGTGATGACCCTACCCGCCTTCAAAGCCGAGTCCAGATGCGCGTCTTTCGCGAGACTAATGAGCTCAGCCTTCTACCCTATTTCCCCCAGGCTTCCAGCAGAGCGGTTCCCATGTCCGACGGGGTCTTGGCGACGACCACACCCGCGTCTTCCATAGCGGCTATCTTCGCAACCGCCGTACCACTACCGCCCGAAACAATGGCTCCCGCATGCCCCATTCGGCGACCCGGAGGAGCGGTGGTGCCCGCGATAAATCCAGCCACTGGCTTCTTAACATGCTCTTTGATGTAGGAGCATGCCTTTTCCTCAGCATCTCCTCCAATTTCGCCAATCATGACGATCGCTTCCGTATCCGGATCCTCGTTAAATAGCTTGATGGCATCCGTATGGTTCGTTCCGTTGATGGGATCACCTCCAATGCCAATGCAAGTCGACTGGCCATAGCCCAAGCAAGTCACTTGCCAAACCGCTTCGTAGGTGAGCGTACCCGAACGAGAGACGATTCCGACCGTACCGGGTTTATGGATATAGCCAGGCATGATGCCGATTTTGCACTCTCCCGGAGTGATAACTCCTGGGCAGTTGGGCCCAATCAGCCGGGCATTGGTCTCTAATAGCTTGCGCTTAACGATGGCCATATCCTTGACGGGAATGCCTTCGGTTATGGCGATAATCAACTCGATCCCGGCATCTAGGCATTCCAATATCGAGTCGGCCGCGAATGGCGGAGGCACGAATACGCAAGCCGTGTTAGCTCCCTCATTTTCAACAGCATCGGCAACGGTGTTGAACACCGGGACTTGATCTTCAAATTTCAATCCTCCCTTGCCCGGCGTTACTCCCGCGACGACTTTAGTTCCGTAATCCATGCATTGCTTGGCATGGAATCCGCCCGACTTGCCGGTAATTCCCGTGAAAACGACCCGAGTATCTTTGTTAACCAATACGCTCATTGTATAAATTCCTCAATTACAGTCCTCAGCTCTTTTTGCCTACGATATCCACTATCTTTTGAGCAGCATCCGCAAGGCTATCTGCGGAAGTAATCTCTATTCCGCTCTCGGCCAGAAGCTGCTTGCCCTTCTCTACATTCGTTCCTTCCAGGCGTACCACTAGCGGCTTGTCCAAGCTAACTGCTTTCGCTGCTTCGATAACGCCTTCCGCGATGACGTCGCACTGCATGATGCCGCCGAAAATGTTGACCAGGATGCCTTCCACTTTCGGGTCGCTGAGAATGATTTTGAATGCCGCTGTCACTTGCTCAGCCGTCGCGCCACCGCCAACGTCGAGGAAGTTGGCCGCCTCGCCGCCGCAGTGGTTGATAATGTCCATGGTAGCCATCGCCAATCCCGCCCCGTTAACCAAACAGGCGATGTTTCCATCTAGGGCAATGTAGTTGAGATTAAACTTCGAGGCTTCGATCTCCTTCGGGTCCTCTTCATTCAGATCGCGAAATTCTACGATGTCCTTGTGACGATAAAGAGCATTGGAATCGAAACTGACTTTGGCGTCCAAAGCCATCACGCCTCCATAGGAAGTGCTGATCATGGGATTGATTTCCACCATATCGGCATCGGTTTCCCAAAACATCTTGTAGAGATTGAAGATGAGATTGGCGCAGGCGCCTGCTTGCTTGCCTTCTAATCCCAGCTTAAAGGCAATACCGCGAGCCTGATAGGCCTGCAGGCCGATCACGGGATCGACGAAGGCTTTGAAGATCTTTTCCGGAGTTTCTTCCGCCACTTTCTCGATCTCCACTCCGCCCTCGGTCGACGCCACCACTACCGGTGCCGAAGTTGCCCGATCCATTAGGATGGCCAGGTAGTATTCCTTCTCAATATCGGCGCCTTCAGTGAAGTAGATCGTTTGCACTTCTCGCCCGGCGGGACCCGTTTGCACGGTAACGAGGGTGTTGTTGAGCATTCCGTTCGCGTACTCGATAGCCTCTTGTTTGGATTTCGCCAGTTTGACGCCCCCTTGGAAACCATCCGTAAAGGTTCCTTTACCGCGGCCTCCCGCGTGGATTTGCGACTTCACCACAATCAGCCCATCGCTTAGGCTATCGATGCAAGACGCGAACTCCTCCTTCGAGCTAGTGGCCGCCCCCTTTGGGCAAGGGATGCCATAGGATTCAAATAGCTGCTTCGCCTGGTATTCGTGAATATTCATTTTAAAGCCCTAACTGGGGAAGTTCTGCATTAAGATTGGCCGCGCGGAAAAATCAAAGAGATATCTGGGCATGAGGGCATTTTCGACCGGCAAGGGAGCGAAAACCCGAGAAAACATCACTCAGCGTTACTCGTAACGAGCAAACGTTGGGTAAGGAAAGCCGTCTGCATCGAAGAAATTTCCTGGCACCCGTTCTTGGCCAAGGCCAATAGCTCCCCCAATTGCTCCTCTGAAAACGTCGCCTCTTCCCCCGTTCCCTGAACTTCGACATACTGGCCACTTCCGGTCATCACCACATTGAAATCGACACTGGCATCCCGATCTTCGAGATAGGGAAGGTCCAGCACCGGCTGGTCCTCGAAAACGCCGACGCTGACCGCCGCCACCGAGTCATTGAAAGGATTCTCCTTGATCGCCTCATCATCTAGAAGCTTCTGCACGCCGAGCCTGGCGGCGAGATAAGCGCCCGTGATCGATGCCGTGCGCGTTCCGCCATCCGCCTGCAGCACGTCGCAGTCTACCCA
>CAYOLG010000054.1:0-8871 GCA_964404745.1 uncultured Opitutaceae bacterium | reverse complement strand
GAAACCAGCACCGATCCCGTTGCATTCGGCGCGAAATCCGCCTCGAAAGTTATGGTCCGCAATGCGTCCGCTTCCCGTCCATCGGGTCGTGAAAATCCACTCATCCGGCGATCAGAACCCCTTCCCCAAAATCGAGCAAGGAGTTTGTTCGACAAATCCCGAGCGATTCGCACACTCGCACGGCGTTATGGAACCCAGTAGAATCTTGAAATTCCTTTTCGGCCCAGCAATCGCCCTCTGGGTGCCCGCAGCATTACTCGGCGCCGGCGCATTGCAGTGGGAGCGAACCAACGTCTCAGTGGATGCAGAGTTCGGCCAAAAGGAAGTGAACGCCCAATACGCATTCACCAACGCCAGCGACTCAGTAGTCACCATCACCAAAACCCAAGCTTCCTGCGGTTGCACCGTTCCCTCTTTGGAAAAGAAAACCTACGCTCCTCGTGAATCCGGCCAGCTTCACGCTCATTTCGACATCGGCAGCCGCGTCGGCATGCAACGCAAGGAGATCACCGTTGGCACCGAAGAGAGAGGCGACAACCATTCCTACACGCTCACTCTCAACGTTGAGATCCCGCAACTCATCCAACTCAAACGTCGAGCCCTGCTTTGGAAAGTCGGCGAAAAGCCCGGACCCAAAGATTGCGAAGTCATTATCCACACCAAACACCCAATGAAAATCGATGGCGTTGCTCTAAAGAATGGGGATCCCGCCGATTCCAGCTTCAATTTTGAAATCGAGGAACTGGAAGCCAATCACAAGTACCGACTTGTCATCACCCCGAAGAACACAGCCGCCAAAGTTCGGGAAACCTGCTACTTCACTAGCCCCGACGATTCGGAAAAACAGCTCATGAATTTTCCCATCTACGCCTGGATAAGATAGAGTATCAATAAGTATCTCCACAACAGGCTATGGAGTATTCCTGAAGGTAGAGGGGATCGGCTCGATCCTTCGAAACTCGAATGCGGGGACCCGTGCGTCTAGCTGTAGCTTTCCCGGATGTTGAAGCTGGTCCTCCCCACAAAAAGGCTGAAGCGAGTAAAGATCCCCGAGGCATTTACCCGGAGTAAATAAATTAACTGCCCTTCAGATACTTATCGAAAAACCCTAGAACCGTTTCCCGGACCTCGGGAGTATCGAATAGCTTTCCGCCGTGGCCCGCCCCTTCGATGACTTTCAACGTGGAAGGAACGCCATGCTCCCGCAACCGATCATGGAATTGGACGCTTTGCTGCAAGGGGACTCCCGGATCCTCATCCCCATGCATAATGAGAAAAGCCGCATCGTCGCTGGAAACGTTGTCGTAGGCGCTCGCTTGCTTGGCCAGCTCAGGACAGTCCTTGACCGTACAGCCGAGCAACTTGGCCCCATTGGAATTGGACACGTCTTCCTCCGTTCGTCCATCGCCCACGTTGTTTGGAGGCATGGTTAGCAGCTCAGTGGGGCCATACCAATCGCACACCGCCAAAACACGACTTGATACGGATTCATCCTCCCGATACGGAAGCGTTCCCATCAAGGCAACCAAATGTCCGCCGGCTGACGCTCCCCAAGCCCCGATCCGACTGGAGTCCAATCCGAAAACATCGGCATTGCGGCGAGCCCAGCGAACCGCTTCCCGGCAATCATCAATCTGAGCAGGCCACTGGGCCACGTCGGTCAACCGATAATTGATGCTGACAACGGCGTAGCCTTCTTCCGCTAGCCAGCTTGCCTTGGAGTTCTTCTTGCTGCCGTTTTTCCAGCCTCCCCCATGAACCCAAATCACAACCGGAACCGGGGAGTTCTTCGCTTCTTCGGGCAAATGCAAATCCAGTAGCAAGGGGTAATCAATCGGCCGGGAGTACTCGATATCTTTGATGATTTCAGCAGCCTGGGCCGGAACCAGGAGAGCTACAATAATGGGGGCAAAAGCCATCCAGAAGATCACAGTACCAGTAGTGATTCGATTTCGCATGGAGAATGAGCATGGATCAGGACAATCAGCTTTCAATACCGATTAACGCGAACCGGCAATTGATTACCTTGTCTACCAGAGCATTCCGTTGACCCGCTAAAGTCAGAACGGGATTGCTCAAGTAAATGAGGTCCCTATAAAGCCCAATCAAGATACGTCTCTGCAATGCCATCAACGACCTTGAGAAAAATCTGCTCCCCTTGGCTCCTGACCCCAGTGCTCGCGAGCGTTTCAGCGGCGGAAGTGGATTTCGCTCGAGACATCCAGCCGATTCTGAATGCAAATTGCGTAGAGTGCCACGGGGGCGTCAAAGCGGCAGGAGACGTTTCTTTCGTTTACGAAGACCGTGTGATCAATTTTATTGGGGATTCAGGAGTCCCCATCGTCGCCCCCGGTAAACCGGACGATTCCGAGCTCATTTATCGCATAACTACCTCCGACGAGGACGATCGAATGCCGCCAGCGGATGAGCACGATCCTCTGACCGATGAGCAAATTGCCCTCTTCAAGCAATGGATCGACGAAGGAGCCAAATGGAGCGGGCACTGGGCCTTCCAGCTCCCCGCGCGACCCAGCGTCCCGGAGACCACTTTCGACGAAAAAGCCAGCGGAGACATAGACCGGTTCTTGTTCCAAAAACTGGAGGAGGAAGGACTCGAGCCCAGTCCGCCAGAATCCCCCGGTCGCCTGCTGCGCAGACTGAGTCTGGCTCTAACTGGACTTCCTCCCAGCAACGCCGAACTAGACGCCTTCGAATCGGCCCATGGCGTCGATTCGCAGCAAGCGGTCGAAAATGCGGTGGACAATCTGCTCAACCGCCCGGCATTCGGAGAACGTTGGGCTTCAATGTGGCTGGACCTAGTGCGCTATGCGGATTCAGGCGGACTCGGACAGGATCAAAAACGGACGATTTGGGCCTTCCGTGATTGGGTCGTTAAAGCCTTCAACAACGATCTCCCCTTCGATCAGTTCACCATAAAACAGTTGGCGGGCGATCTATTGCCCAGCCCCAGCCTCGACGATCTCCTAGCCACAGCCAGCCAGCGAAACACGCAAACCAACGATGAGGGGGGGACGGATGACGAGGTTTTTCGCGTGGAGGCCGTCGTCGATCGGATCAACACCACTTGGCAAACCTGGGGATCCATGACCTTCAACTGCGTGCAGTGCCATGATCACCCCTACGATCCCTTTCGCAACGAGGAGTATTACCAGTTCATGACGTTCTTCAACAACACAGCGGACTCAGACCTTCAGAAAGACGAGCCGCTGTTGAAAGTTCCTGACGACCCCGCTCTCTATGCCGAGACTACGGAGTTACGGCGCCGCATCCTCGACCTCAAAGAGACAATCTGGGAACAGGGCAGCGCTTTGAAGAGGAGCGCTGACTGGCAACGGCTCAAGTCACTCGAAGTGACCTCCAATAATAATACTCAATACGTCGTCGACGACTCCGCTGGCTACTCCGAATTCAATACCGTAGGAACGGTCGAAATCAAAACTCACACGATCATCACAGTCCCAAGCTCGAGCGTATCCAAAGAGCCCACGACAGCACTCCGCCTGACCGCCATGCCCCTAAATCCTGATACGGCTGTAGACAACCCGCCCTGGGGTTTTCTGGTCGACGATATCGAAGCTGAGTTGATTGATGAAGAGGGCAATCGAATTCCCGTGTGTTTCAAAGCTTCCTTGGCCGATGTTCCGTGGATGCCGACGGAACCTATGAAAGTGATCCCCCCCAATGGCGCAGGTTGGGGAGCGGATTCGCGGATTCACTACGCCCGGGAATTGGTCCTCATTCCAGAATCGCCCATAAAATTCAGCGAGGGAGACCGGCTCTCTATCCGTATCCATTGCAACAAGACAGGTCACGGTAGCCACCCCATGGCCATTCAGCGCGGACGCCTGGATGCCAGTTCCGACACTCGTTGGACCGAATTCGTCTCGGAAGGAACGCCGTCGCGAGACCTGATGTGGAAGATCGACAAGCTCTCCAAGCGCTATTCCGAGATTCCGGGAACCACCGTTCCTATCATGCATCGGCGTCCACCCCAGCTCGCTCGACCAACTCGCATATTCGAGCGAGGAAACGCTATGGAGAAAGGGGATATCGTCACCGCCGCCATCCCAGCTTCCCTGACAGAAGTCGCTCCCGTTCCGCAGCCTCTCGATCGCCTGGCCATGGCCGAGTGGTGGGTCTCCGACGCCAATCCGCTCACCGCCCGGGTATTCGTCAATCGGCTCTGGGAACAGCTTTTCGGTACCGGTATAGTCTATACGCTCGAAGACTTCGGGTCTTCGGGCGAAAAGCCATCCCACCCGGAATTGCTCGACTACTTGGCTGTACGCTTTCAGGCAGACTACAACTGGAGCGTGAAATCCATTTTGCGGGAAATCGTCCTTAGCTACGCTTATCAGCAGTCTTCCAAAACATCCCCGGAACTGTCGCAACGCGACCCTGACAACCGTCTCATCACTCGAGGCCCGCGCCTGCGCCTGACTGCGGAAATGGTTCGCGATCAAGCTTTGGCCGTGAGCGGATTGCTTTCGGAAAAGATTGGCGGGCCTCCTGTGCATCCGCCCATACCCGAGGGCGTTTGGCGCCCATTTCTGAGCAGAGACAATTGGGAAACGCCTGAAAAGGACGACGACGACCGCTATCGCCGGGCCCTCTACACCTACGTCAAACGCAGTATCCCCTACCCGACTTTCGCCAGTTTCGATGCCCCTTCGCGGGAGTTCTGCAATCCTCGTCGCCTAAATTCCAATACACCGCTCCAAGCCCTCGTAACGCTAAATGATGAGGCCTTTGTCGAATGCGCGGAAGCTCTCGGGCAAAAGCTGGAGAACGGCCATTCCAGCTCAGACATTCGCAAACGTCTTTCGCAAATCTACCGACTCGTAACTGGCCGCAATCCCCCTGAGTCCGCTTTGCCCGAGCTCGCACATTTGTACGAGGACACGCTTGAGGAGTCGCCCGACAACGCCGCGACCATCGTCGCCCAAGTCCTGCTAAACCTCGATGAAACCCTCACCTACTGAGGTCCGTAACCCTGTTTACTTTACGCAATGAATCTTCAATCGCTGCTTCAAGAGTCCCGCCTTCGATCGCTCGAACAGGAAACGCGTCGCCAGTTTATCTCGCGCTGCGCCACCGGTCTGGGAGCAATGTTTCTGGCCGGTCAAAACGGTACCAATGCCGCAACCTCGTCGACGCGTAATGCTTCCAATCCTTTCGGTCAACTAGTGCCCCATTTCCCTAGTAAAGCCAAGCGGGTGATCTACCTTCATATGATCGGCGCTCCTAGCCAATTAGAGCTATTCGACTACAAGCCGGATCTCAAGCGACTGGACGGCCAACCCTGCCCGCAATCCTTTCTCGAAGGGAAGAATTTCGCTTTCATCCAAGGCACCCCCAATATGCTAGGGCCCCAATTCCCTTTCAAACAACACGGAGCTTCAGGCGCCTGGGTATCCGACCGGCTACCCCATTTCTCCCAGGTCGTCGACGATGTCAGTTTCATCAAGACCCTGCAAACCGATCAATTCAACCATGGCCCCGCCCAGCTCATGGTGCACTCCGGCCAGCCGCGTATCGGCTACCCATCCATCGGGTCCTGGGTCACTTGGGGAATGGGAACCGAAAACGCCGATCTGCCTGGTTTTGTGGTGCTGCTTTCCGGGGGCCGCATTCCTCGCGTCGGCAAAGCCCTCTGGGGATCGGGCTTTCTCCCCTCCGTTTACCAAGGCGTCCAATGCCGCTCCCACGGCGATCCGGTTCTCAATGTTTCCAACCCTGAGGGAATGACGCGGGACCTGCGTCGCCAGGCATTGGATACAATTCGAAATCTAAATCAGCAGACGCACGACGAATTCGGCGATCCAGAGACTCTGACCCGAATCGCCCAATACGAAATGGCGTTTCGCATGCAAATGGCCGTACCCGATGCCATGGATATCGAGAAAGAGCCGCATCATGTTCATGAGCTCTACGGCACGGAGCCAGGCAAGGAAAGTTTCGCTAATAACTGCTTGCTGGCCCGCCGATTGGTCGAGCAAGGCGTGCGCTACGTTCAACTCTTCGATTGGGGCTGGGATTCCCATGGCGCAGCCAGCTCGGAAGCATTAAACGGTGGATTCCAAGACAAGTGCCGCGAAGTCGACCAGCCTATGGCCGCTCTCATTGCGGATCTCAAACAAAGAGGCCTCCTCGAAGACACCCTAGTTGTCTGGAGCGGCGAATTTGGACGCACCCCCATGCGGGAAAATCGAGGCGGCACCAACGAGAGAAAATACGTCGGACGCGATCACAACCCCGGAGCCTTTCCAGCCTGGATTGCCGGGGGCGGCATCAAGCCGGGCATATCCTACGGGGAAACCGATGAGGTCGGCTATACCCCCGCTATCAACCCTGTTCCTCTCGAGGACTTTCACGCCACCATGCTCCATCTTCTTGGCTTCGACCACAAAAAGCTGAACGTACCCTTCCAGGGACTCGATCAACGGCTGACTGGAGTGAAAGACGCCAAGGTTATCCGGGAGCTGATCGCGTAAGGGCTTCCAGCTCCGCCAACCTCTCTGAGTCAACGTCCGCCAATGATCTGCTGCGCAATATTCTTGATCACGTGATCAAGATTATTGCGCGCGTCTGTTGAGTGAAACAATCATTGACCCTGATGGGCAAAGCGGAGGATTGTTGGCCTGGTCATGAAGATCAGTCCTACCCTATCCCATAGCTGCGTATCCGGAAATCCTTCAAAATACCCATGATTCTAAAAGCGTTTTTTATAACTGCCTCGGCACTATTCAGTCTCTTCATTTTCGCCGACAGTCGCCCGAACATCGTTCTCGTTATGACAGACGATCAAGGCTATGGCGACTTGTCCTATATGGGGAACCCGGTTCTGGATACGCCTCATATCGATTCCCTAGCCTATTCCGGCGCTTCCATGGATACCTTTTATGTGAGTCCTGTCTGCTCGCCAACGCGAGCATCTCTTATGACGGGACGCTACAACTATCGTACTCGATTAGTCGACACATTCAAGGGGCGCTCGATGATGGAGCCCGATGAAATCACCATCGCTGAAGTCCTTTCAGAAGCTGGATACCGGACCGGTATTTTCGGCAAATGGCACCTCGGCGACAATTACCCCATGCGAGCAACGGATCAGGGCTTCCAAGAGAGCCTCATCCACCTGGGCGGTGGACTCGGGCAACCATCAGAGCCCAGGGAAAACGGTCGTCGCTACACGGACGCCATTCTCTTCCGCAACAATGTCCAGACGCAAACCTACGGCTATTGCACGGATGTCTACTTCGATGCCGCCATCGATTTCATCGACGATGCTATGGCATCCGACAAGCCCTTCTTCGCCTACATCCCCACCAACGCTCCCCATAGTCCTTATCACGATGTGCCCGAGGCTCTGTATCGGAAATATAAAAACAGGGACTTGAGCCCCATTCTCCTCGGCAATGATAATGACGCAGACACCGTTGCCCGCGTGTTCGCCATGGTGGAAAATGTCGATCAGAATGTCGGCAAATTGCTCGGCCATCTCGACCGTCGCCAAATCGCGGACAATACCATCGTTATTTTCATGGTCGACAATGGGCCCAACACGCAACGCTACGTCGTCAATTCCCGAGGCAAGAAGAACGAGGTGCACGATGGGGGAATCCGGTCCCCTTTCTTCTTTCGCTGGCCTGCTCAAATCGAGCCCGGCACCCGCAACGATCGCATAGCCGCCCATATCGATGTCATGCCCACGCTGCTCGAAGCTGCTGGAGCCAGCCTCCCCGAACACCATCCCTTCGATGGCCGTAGCATTCTCCCCTTACTCAAAGGGAAACGCGTCGATTGGCCTGATCGCAGTCTTGTTTTGCAAATTCACCGAGGTAACGAACCAATCCCGTTGCATCACATCGCTGTCCGCGAGCAACGCTGGAAGCTGGTTCACCCAACCGGTTTCCGACACGACCAGATGCCGGGAAACGTGCCACTTGAACTCTATGATATGGAGGCCGATCCCGGGGAAACCAACAACCTCTACGAAAAACGGCCGGAAATCGCCAAACGTCTGAAACAAACCTACGACGACTGGTTCGCTGACGTTTCCAACACCCGACCTGACAACTACGATCCACCCCGGATCGTGCTCGGGACAAAATACGAAACTAGCACCACTCTATCTACCCAAGACCGGCGAGAAACCGATGATGGTGGCGAATGGCTCCTGGAATTCCGCAACGGCAAGTCCTACGACATCGAGTTTCTCTGGGAAGAGCCGATTAACGGAGCCCAAATCGAACTGCAGGTTGGTTCGGCCCGAAAAACGTTAAACGTTCCCAAGAATTCGGATACCGCTTTTCTTGAAAACGTCTCTATCCCCGATGGAAATCAGGCTCTATCCGCAAAGGTCGTCCAGGGTGGCAAGGACGCAACGCCGTACCATATTATCCTTCATCAATTGTAGCCAATTTCTCGACCGGCCCTTTTGCTTAGAAATCCCTTACTGAGCCATCATTCCCTTTTAGGCACGGTTGCATAGGCGGTTCTGCAAAGGGCGTATTGCGGGCAGCGACTTCGTCAAATTCGATTCCGAGACCCGGTTTTTCCAGCGGCAAGGCGTATCCATCAACTACCTTCGGAAAAGGCTTAGCGACTTTGGGGTCCCGGGCCCCATTCACCCACGGCGCCTCCATCATAGCCACATTGGGCACCGATAAGGCCGCGTGCAAAGTCGCGGCCGATCCTAGCAGGCCAGCGTTATTGCGCGGGATCACGAGAATGTTACGCCGCGCGGCAAAGTCAGTTCATCCATTGCACCGAGCGCTCCTCGTCCACCAATATCAATAGCTATCCAACCGGGAGCCGAGTCGCACGAACAAGCGATCATTAGCTACC
>CAYOLG010000053.1:25432-26585 GCA_964404745.1 uncultured Opitutaceae bacterium | reverse complement strand
ACGACGGGCGATCCATCAGCTAAGATGCGGATGACGCGTACGTCGTCGCCTTGGCGGAAGACGTTGTCCACGTTGAGCTGAACTCTCCAGTCGACCTTGTCGTTGCGGAGCTTCCTCCCGTAGTTCGCCATCAGTCCTCCGGTTACGATTTGACCACTCTCGAAGACGTTGTCCAGATCGGCTATCAGAGCGGGGGAGTTCACGCCGCCGATGGTCGTATCGATCTCCTTGAGCCTGGTGCCGAGGACCTTGCCGTCTTCCCAGCGCAGATTGGTTCCGAACGAGAATCCCTTGAGGAGCCCTTCATGGAAACTGTAGTTGGCGGTCACGCGGGCATTGTATTTCGAGATGCCCGTGGCGGATTTGCCGTTTTCCTGCAGTTGCTCCAAAAGGGTTGTACCGATGTGGTCCAGGAATTCTTGTTTGAGGTCCGTGTCGGGGTTGGTTTCGTCTCCATCTGTGTGGAGGCCCTCTGCGAATAGGGGTCCCCACAGCGATTGACGGTAGTTGACATACTCCAAGACCTCCTGTTGAGCGTTCGATATACGGTTCTCGAGTTGGCTGAAGTTGAACATCAAGCGAAGGCTTCTTGTGGGATTGTAGGTAGTGGACAGCTCCCAGCCATCTGAAATCGAGTCCTGGGTGGCGGACGTGTTGGATTGCGTCTCATATTCGCCGACGGCTTCGTACTGCGGCACGCCTTCACTATCTACTATTTGAACGCCGTTTTCGTCCAGAGCAGGTATTTCGGAGGAGTATTCGATGACTGGCTCCCCACTGGCCTGGTTGAAGCCAGTTATGTAGTAGTACTCGCCGATGCGGCTCCTACCGGTGACGGGGTCTTTGACGTTGAACAGGGCATTGCGGAAGTTGAGCTCAACGCCTTTCATGCTGTTGCGAGCGAGACCGAAGTTGCCGTCCTGGAACCGTTGGGAGCTCTCATAAAACGTGAGCTTGGTATCGAGCTTGCCTTGCAGCATATTGAAGCCAATTCCGTACTCTTCCACTGTGCCGGACTGCGGTGGAATGGTGTTGAAAAAGTTGTCGGAGTGCGGCGTGGTGAGGTCGAAGTTTTCGGACTCGTTGCCGAAGACTCTGAGCCAAGGAGTGACGTGGTAGACGATGCCCTTGGTGACGGTGGGCTCCTTCAAGC
>CAYOLG010000053.1:0-25332 GCA_964404745.1 uncultured Opitutaceae bacterium | reverse complement strand
CGACGAGCTGATGGTTTATCTGATCGACCTCGTCTTCGCGCCAGCCATAAGTGATGACCACTCGATCGCCGAAAAGATAGCTCTGCAAGCTTCCGCCGATGCCGGTGGCGTCGATTTCCGTACGTCTCTGCTGGAAGCGCCCCTCGCCTGCGCCAAGATTGGCTTCAGAGAGAAGCCAATCGTTCGAGGAGGAGTAGTACAGGAAGGGATGCGAACCCTCCACGTAAGGTAGCACCGTAGCGGGCATTCCAGTGAGGCGAAGTGAAGTGTCGCCAGGCTGGACGGCGTCGCCGATGTAGAAAACCGGATAATGTTGGCGCGACCCGTTGTTGGCTGGATTGTTCGAAAACAGATCGTTGTAGCCCAAGGCCGAGTAGCTCCACATGTAGTAGAGAGAGTCTTCGGTACTGCCGGATGCGAAAGCGCTTATCTGATGGCGTCCTAGCCAAGCAAAGCGGTCCGTCTTGTCAGCGATGTCGAGATTGTAGGTCGCTTGGACGAGATAGTTGTCGGCTTGAATGTCTTCCGATTCCGCGATGCTGCGGCCGTGGATGAAGGGACGAAGGAAGTTCTGATTTACGCGTCCATCCGGAAGGGATTTGTTGATATCGATCGATACTCCCTGTTGTTTGAGAGACTCCCTGGGCCGATACGCTCGATTTACCGGTTTCACAAAGGACGAGAAGTACCAGATGCTGGATAGATTGTGGGATGCGGCCCGCGTACGGGCCTTGGAGCAGTCACCCGCAAGAGATCGACGAAGGCCTCTACTGGCTCGAGATTGAGCCACGCTAGCTTGATTGAGGGGCTTATTACCGTAAGAATAGGCTAGGAATGACAGGGAAGGGTCCCTATTTTCTTATCAGATAGACGCTATGAAGGCAGATCCCCTTGAATCTCTGGAAAACCTGAAAATCGAGCTTCCGTCTTGGGGCTTTGCCGATACGGGAACGCGATTTGGCAAATTCCTCCAGGATGGAGCCGCCATCAATACGGCTGACAAGTTCGCGGATGCGGGAGTGGTCAATAAAGTTACGACTTGTTGCCCCTTGGTGGCGGTCCATGCCCTTTGGGATTTTTCAGACGAGGAACCTCCAGCCACGGTAGCGGAGATCGCTGCCTCCCACGGGGTCGAGATCGGCTCGATCAACGCGAATTTGTTCCAGGATCAGGAGTACAAGCTGGGGTCTTTTGGCAATCCCGAGGCAAGCGTTCGCCAACGGGCTTTGAACCATAGCTTGGATTGCATTCAAATTGGCCAGGATGTAGGCAGCGACTATTTCACGCTGTGGTTCGCCGATGGTACCAATTATCCGGGGCAGGACAGCATCCGAGAGCGCAAGCGCCGATTCCAGAAGGGTTTGCGGGCCTGTCATGCGAAATTGGCCCCAGGCCAAATCATGCTGGTGGAGTACAAGCCATTCGAGCCGGCCTTTTATCATACCGATATCGCCGACTGGGGAATGTCGTATGTCCTTTGTAAGGACGCTGGCCCGCAAGCCAAGGTGCTGGTGGATACAGGGCATCACTATTCGGCTCAGAATATCGAGCAAATCGTCGCCTGGCTGCTAGACGAAGAGATGCTGGGCGGCTTCCATTTTAACGACCGGCGCTACGCGGATGACGACCTGACGCTGGGATCGATCGACCCCTACCAGATCTTTCGCATCTTCAATGAGATTCACGATTACGCGGAAGATAAGGGCGTGTACCCGAATATTGCCTACATGGTGGATCAGTCTCATAATCTGAAACCGAAAATCGAGGCCATGATTCAAACGGTCATGACGGCCCAGGATCTTTGGGTAAAGGCTGCTCTCGTGGATCGGTCAGCATTGAAGGGCTATCAGAAGACTGGGGCAATCGTTGATGCTGAGAATGTCTTGAAAGCCTCCTTCAACACGAATGTGGATGGCATCCTTGCCGAGTGGCGGAGTTCGAAAGGCATCGGCGCAGATCCGCTAAAAGCCTATCGAGAAAGCGGATACGGCGAACAGATTGCTCAAGAAAGAGCTGCTCGCAGAGAAGCGTTGGGCATTAAGAGTGGAGGGTCGTATGCGTGAGGGTAAAGGTAGGGTAGGGAGGACCGTCTCGGTCCTCCGTTTCATACGATTTTTGGAGGACTGAGCCAGTCCTCCCTACCACTTTAGAATTAGCATGAGTACAGCAACTATCTACGCGCCGAGCGATTATCGGCATGTTCAGTATCTATGGGACGACGACAAAGTCGCGGGGATGACTCCTCTTGAGCGACTCGTTTTCCGATCCAACATTCTTGGACAGGATCTCAGGATTACCAATACCGGGGGCGGTAATACGTCTTCGAAGTGCCACGAAACGGATCCAATGACTGGGGAGTCCGTGGAGGTCATGTGGGTCAAGGGCTCTGGTGGAGATCTGCGCACGTCTACCAAGGCAAACTTCTCTTCATTGTACCAAGACAAGGTGCTTTCCTTGGAAAAGATCTACAGGGACGATCCTGACAACGGAGTGAAGTCGGACATCGAGGACTCCATGGTACAAATGTACAAGCATTGCGCTTTTAACCTGAATCCGCGGGCGCCATCGATCGATACTCCTTTGCATGCCTACGTGCCTTTCAATCACGTCGACCATATGCATCCGAACGCGGTTATCGCGGTGGCGGCTGCTGAGAATGGGGAAGCCCTGACCAAGGAAATCTACGGGGACGAAATTATCTGGACTGAATGGCAGCGTCCGGGATTCGACTTGGCTCTGATTTTGCGCGATGTCATCGCCGAAAAACCCCAGGCCAAGGGAATCATGTTGGGTCAGCATGGAATCATCAACTGGGCTGATGATGACAAAGAGTGCTACGAATTGACTCTGTCGCTCATCGAAAAAGCGGGTCGCTTCATCGATGAGAGAGAGAACCGTAAGCCCGTTTTCGGAGGGGTCCGGTTTGAGCCGTTCAGCGAGGAGGGCCGAAGGAAAGTGTTGGTAGAGATGCTTCCTTGGCTACGAGGAAAGGTCAGTGATCCCAAACGTTTGATCGCGACCATTCAATGCGACGAACGTACCTTGGAATTCGTCAATAGCGTGGATGCCAAGCGTCTTGCCGAATTGGGTACAAGCTGTCCGGATCACTTTCTGAGAACGAAGATTAAGCCGTTGTTTGTCGAATGGGAACCGGGTGATGGGGTCGAGTCCATCGAGACGTTGCGTTCCCTGCTTGAGGAGGGATTGGAGCAATATGTTAAGGACTATGCGGATTACTACGAGCGTTGCAAAAGGGACGATTCCCCAGCTCTGAGGCAAGCAGTCCCGACCATCATGCTCATTCCGGGTCTCGGCATCATCGGATGGGGCAAGAGCAAGAGCGAATCGCGAGTGACCACTGAGTTCTATAATTGCGCGGTGGAAGTGATGCGCGGAGCGGAGATAATCGATCGCTACCGGGCCTTGCCGGAACAAGAGGCTTTCGATATCGAGTATTGGCAGCTAGAGGAGGCCAAGTTGCGACGCATGCCTCCGGAGCAATCCTTGGCTCGGCAGGTTGTTGTGGTAGTTGGAGCTGGAAGCGGGATTGGCAAGGAGGTTTGCCACCGAATCTGTGGTGAAGGCGCTCACATTGTTAGCGTTGATCTCCGCAAGGAGAATGCCGAAGAGACGGCTCAGGAGATTGTCGAAAAGATGGGCGAAGGTATCGGGATCTCGGGTACTGGCATATCCGGGCGCGGACCAGCGATTGGCTTGAGCGCCGACGTGACCGCTCGAAGTTCGATTCTCGAGATGCTGGAAGAGGCGATTATGGCTTATGGCGGAGTAGATGCTCTCGTTGTCACGGCGGGAATATTTGTGCCCCCAAGCGTAAAAGGCGATATTTCCGACGAGGCCTTCTCATTGACTTTCGATATCAATGTAAAGGGAGCCTATTTGGCAGCCAAAGCGGTTTCGGAATCAGTACTGGAAAAACAGCGCTTGCCGAGCAATGTTGTCATAACGACCAGCGCCAATGCGGTAGTGGCCAAAAAAGGTAGCGTGGCTTACGACACCAGCAAGGCGGCGGCCAATCATCTAGTGCGGGAATTAGCGATCGAGCTTTCGCCATTGTCTCGGGTTAACGCGGTGGCCCCAGCAACGGTAGTGAAGGGAAGCGCCATGTTCCCTCGCGATCGAGTGATTGCCTCTTTGGCGAAATACGAAATCGAATACAGCGAGTCCGAATCTGACGATGCCTTGCGAGATAAATTGGCTGAGTTCTATGCCCAACGAACGTTGACCAAATCGCCCATCACGCCCCAGGATCAAGCGGAGGCAATCTATCTGCTGCTTAGCGATTCGTTGAGCAAAACAACGGGCCATGTCATCCCCGTCGATGGAGGATTGGCGGACGGGTTTTTGAGGTGAGGGTAGTGAATAAGGTAGAGGCTCCCTTGGATTGTAGGAGCGGCCCACGCCTACAGAAGATTCTCAGTCCAACGTTGGTGTTGTGCAGCCCTACCTTCTTCATACGGAGGACCGAGACGGTCCTCCCTACCAACTTCGCACCCCGTGTTATCAATCAGGTGGGGAGGACTGGCCCGATCCTCTGTTAAAATGAATTCCGCATCCAAAATCTACCTGGCTATCGATCTCGGCGCTACCAGCGGCCGAGTGATCGCTGGCATGTATGATTCGAGTTCGAGAAAGCTCGAACTCGACGAGGTTAGTCGGTTCCCGACGAAAACGGTCGAAGAGCAAGGATCGTTGAAATGGGATATCGGGGATATTTTCGACCGAATCGCTGAAGGCCTATCGGCTGCTGCCCAGAAATATGCCGACCGAATCCAAAGTATTGGTGTCGATACTTGGGCCGTTGACTATGGCTTGATTGACGAAAACGGGGATTTGCTGGGAAACCCATATCACTACCGGGACTCTAGAACGGATGGGGTTCCGGAAGCCATTAGGGGGATTGTATCCGACAAAATGATTTTTGCGGAAACCGGTATCCAGTTTCTCTTTATCAATACTATCAATCAGCTTTTCGCCGAAATGCGCGATCCCTCTAGCAAGATCGATAGGGCCAAACGCCTCCTATTCATTCCCGATTTGGTCAACTTCTGGCTCACGGGTAGCGCGGGCCAAGAGCGTACGGTGGCGAGTACGAGCCAGCTGCTGAATCCGATCACGGGAGCGTGGTCGGATCGATTGCTCACGTCGCTTGGACTGCCGGAGGGGCTTTTCACTCCTGTGTTGGAGCCCGGTAGCAGTCTTGGAAACCTCACTCCCAGCCTGCAGGAGTCCACCTCTCTGGGTCCCGTTCCCGTAGTGGCCGTGGCCAGCCATGATACGGCCAGCGCTTTTGTGGCGCTTCCGGGAAGCAGATCGGATTACGCGATTATGAGTTCTGGAACTTGGTCTTTGATGGGGATTGAACTGGAAAAGCCGGAATTAGGGAGAGAGGCATTGGCGGATGGTTTTTCCAACGAGATTGGGTTCGCCGGGACGGTTCGTTTTCTGAAAAACATTTGCGGCATGTGGCTGATTGAGGAGTGCCTGCGGAAGTGGGCGAGCGAAGGAAAGACTTATGCCTACGACCAGGTAGTAGAAATAGCTCGTTCCTACGATGGACCGCTTTATCTGATCGATCCGGACGCCCCTAGTTTTGCCGCGCCGGAAGATATGCCCGCGGCGATTCAAGCGTATTGCCAGAAAACCGAGCAGATTGTGCCTGTTGAGAAAGCGGCAATTTTAAGAGGGCTCTTTATGAGCCTGGCATTGAAATACAAATACGTTTTTCTCAAGCTTCAGAACCACGCGACGGTTCCCTTGAAAGGGTTGTTCATGCTTGGAGGCGGGGCCCGCAACCGCTTCTTGAACCAGTTGACGGCGGATGCTTTGGGAGTCCCGGTTCAGACAGGACCATCGGAAGCGACCGCGGTCGGGAATATTGCCGTCCAGATGATCGCAAACGATGACCTAGAAGCCCTGAGCGATGCGCGGACAATGGTGGGGAAGAGCTTTCCGTCCGAGATATTTGAGCCGCGGAACGCGGATCAGTTCAAGGAGCTGTACAGGAAATTTGTAGCTCTCGTGGAAAGGTAACGGCCGAACTCGCGCCTTTGTCCTGCTACGGCGGCGCCAGCCGAGCGGCATTTCTACAGGTGGGGAGGATCGGCTCGATCCTCCGAAATCGAAAAGAGGAGGACCGAGCCGGTCCTCCCTACCAAAGTCGGCTACGAAGCAAGAGTCTTCGCCCTGCACTGCAATTGTGAAACTTCTCCCTTTACGAGTTTCGAGGTATTTATACGGAGGGAAAAAGCAGGCAGGATGCCTATTCTACTTTTGATGGCCGTTAGGCTCTTGACTCGGTGTAGTTCGAAGAACGAAGACGGTTGCGCCGTCGTAGTGATTGAGTAGAAGCGTGAGATCGGCTGGCACCTTCCATCGAAAAAACGTATTGCTGCATTTAAGACAATGGCCTAGAAAGTCGCCTTTCCCATTATGTCGGACCCATTTGTACCTAAATTGCCTTCCGTTGAGTTCCTGAGAGCCAAAGCGCGGCGCCGTATGCCGGGATTCGCTTTCGATTACTTGGAAGGAGGTTGTAATTCGAATATAAACGTTCGCCGCAATACGGACGAGATTCGCGAGATCCAGCTGCAGCCTTATTATGTTCGCGACTATACGGAGGCCAACATGAAGACGGAATTGTTTGGCCATACCTATGATGCTCCTTTTGGGATCTCTCCAGTAGGCTTGCAAGGGATGATGTGGCCTAAGGCTTGTGAAATCCTAGCGGCGGCCGCTCATGAGCATAATATTCCCTTCGCGGTGAGCACAGTCAGCACAGCCAGTGTGGAAACGGTGTGCGAATTGACCGAAGGCAAGGCCTGGTTTCAGCTTTATCATCCTGCGGAAGAGGAGTTGCGCGACAAGCTGCTAAAGCGTGTTGAAGCGGCTGGGTGCCCAGTTCTTATCATTTTGGCGGATACGCCGACTTTCGCCTACCGGCCCATGGAGATACGCAACGGTTTGTCGATTCCTCCTCGCATGACCTTGCGCAACATTCTGCAGATGATCGTTCATCCCACCTGGTCTTTTGGCCAACTCGCTGCCGGTGTTCCTGAATTCAAGACGATTAAGCCCTACATCCCAAAAGGGCTCGATATGAAGCATCTCGGTCTATTCATGAACAAGACCTTCTCGGGACGTCTGACGGAAGATCGGATCAAGGCGATACGCGACATGTGGAAGGGCAAACTTGTGGTCAAGGGAATCGTCAATCCAGAAGACTGCCAAAAAGTGGTCGACCTAGGGGTCGATGGCATAATCGTTTCCAATCATGGAGGTCGATCGCTGGATGCGGGCCAGTCTACAATCAAGGCTATGCCTCGATTGGCTCGAGAATTTGGAGACAAGATCAAAGTGATGATCGACAGTGGCCTGCGGGAGGGGCCGGATATCGCCTGCGCTCTAGCTAGCGGAGCCGATTTCACCTTCATGGGTCGATCCTTCATGTATGGCGTGGGCGCTCTGGGCAAACGCGGAGGCTTGCACACCATCACTATGATCAAGCGTCAGCTTCAGCAAATCATGGAACAGGTCGCTTGTCCCACCGTGAAGGATCTACCCAAGCATTTGATTAGCGAGAAATAGGCGAACGGGGCAGTGCCGATCAGTTTCTGAACGGATCGATGCGTTTGAATCCGAATGCGTAGTCCATGAGGTGGAAGATAGCGTTCTGTTCTTCGGTGCTGCCTAGCCGGTTTTCGCCAAAACTGAAACGCGAGAGTAGCTTTTGATTGATCTTATGCTCGGGCCCTTCTTCACTGTTAGGCATGACGACCATTGGAACGCCCTTCACATCGACAGCGAAAAAGGCCCTGCTATGCGGGTCGGGAGAGTTGGGGAAGGAGGTCGTTATCGAACTTCAGCGTTACGGTGTGGAGGTCATCGCAGTCGACGCCTACGAAAATGCTCCAGCGATGCAAGTGGCGGACCGTTCCCACGTGATTTCCATGCTGGATGGCGAAGCCCTACGCAAGGTGATTGAGGAGGAAAAACCGGACTTGGTAATCCCGGAGGTAGAGGCTATCGCTACAGATACCTTAGCCGCCTTGGAAGCGGAAGGGACGACCACCGTGATCCCAACTGCCCGAGCTGCTCAGCTGACCATGAACCGCGAGGGAATTAGGCGGTTGGCAGCCGAAGATTTAGAGCTGCTAACTTCGCCCTATGAGTTCGCCGACAATTTCGAAGACTACAAGCGAGCGATTCACGAGATTGGCATGCCCTGCGTTGTCAAACCGATCATGAGCTCTTCGGGTAAGGGGCAAAGTGTGGTCAAATCTGAAGCCGACATCGAGAACTCGTGGAACTATGCTCAAGAAGGTGGACGGGCGGGCAAGGGGAAGGTGATTATCGAAGGTTTCGTGGAGTTCGACTACGAGATCACATTGTTGACCGTTCGTCATGTAGGTGGAACCAGTTTTTGCGATCCCATTGGCCATGTGCAAGTGGATGGCGATTATCGCGAATCCTGGCAACCGCAACCCATGAGCAAGGCAGCTTTGGTCGATGCCCAGAAAATCGCTGGAGCCGTGACGGCCGCGCTAGGCGGATACGGGATTTTTGGCGTGGAGCTGTTTGTCAAGGGCGATACCGTCTATTTTAGCGAAGTGTCTCCACGTCCTCATGACACGGGAATGGTGACTATGATTTCTCAAGATCTGCCTCAGTTTTCCTTGCATGCTCGAGCGATATTGGGATTGCCGATACCAACGATTCGACAGTTCGGTCCGAGCGCGTCTGCTGTCATCCTCGTGGAAGGTCATTCGGACAAGGTCGCTTTTGGAAATTTAGACGAGGCCTTGAGAGAGCCAGATAGCCAATTGCGCTTGTTTGGCAAGCCCAAGGTCGCCGGCAAGCGCCGAATGGGGGTGACTCTAGCTCGAGGAGAGAGCATCGAGGAGGCGAGAGCAAAGGCTCGGAGGGCGTCGGAGGCTGTGGATGTGCAGCTTTAAATAGGGTAGCGCAGGCTTCCAGCCTGTGACGAAACAGGCCAGTCGTCGTCCCGCTAACGCGGGACCATGCCCGGTACAACAAGACGTCTATTTTGCTTGTTACGCTCTCGCATCGCGAGATCTTGTATTTGGTAGGGAGGACTGTCTCAGTCCTCCGTCCGTTAAACTATCAATACGAATTGGAGGACCGAGCCGGTCCTCCCTACCAAAATCCAATCAGGGCGTCCACCAGACGTCGAGTTGTGCACGGAGCTTTTGGCGGATCATTCGATACGGTCGCTCATTGGCTAGATTAACCGATTCGTTGGGATCGGAATCTAGGTTGAATAGTTGAACGGTATTCAAATAATTGTTCCAAGGATGGGATGAGGTGGGAACGATCAGCTTGTAGTCGCCTTGGCGAATCCAACGGTAGGCGATATCTACCGAAGCGTCTCCTAGCACGGTGGCATCTCCAGGATAAATTTCACCAAAAATGGCTCGATCTTTCGGAAGGGCAGCGAATTCCTTGGCATTGGGAAGCAAGTTGATTCCAGGTAGAGAACCTTTGTATTCAATTCCTGCCGCTGCCAGGGATGTGGGAAACAAGTCAAGGCTAGAAACGAAAGCGTCTCGGGGCCCCGGTTCGATGACCCCGTCCCAACGGAGAAGGATAGGCGTGCGATGCCCGGGTTCGAAGGGCGAACGCTTACTGTTTGTCGTATACTGGTTGGGTTGGTCCAGTCGCGGTTCGAATCCATTGTCGACCACGAACACGAAAAGCGTTTTCGATGCCAGGCCCCGATTCTCGATCTCGCTTACCAGTTGACCAACGGTATCGTCGAATTGGGTGATGGCCGCGTAGTAGGGACGCTTGTAGTTCGTGATCGAATTTTCTGGATACTGGTCGAAGTAGGTTTGTGGAGAGTCGTGCGGCGTATGAGGCAGGAAGGGAGCGTACCAAATGAAGAAAGGGTGTTCGTCCCCGCAATCGTCGAGAAAGTCGGTTATAGGCTTCATCCCTTCCCGACCGATGGCTAGTCCAGCATCCCCGTTTCCATGAGCCACCATGTCCCCGTTGGGCAACTGCTTGTCGCCATTCGCTCCGCCGGAGGGTTCGGCGAGGGTCATTCCCTCGGTGAATCCGGCATTTTGCCAGTGTCCCTCCCAGTACTTACCCGTTTGTAAGCAGCGGTAGCCCTTTTCGACTAGTAGCTTGGGAAGCGCATCTACCTTTTTGATATAGTCGGCCCCCGCCTGACGCAAGGCATCGAAACGAGCTTTGGTCATTTTCGGATCTCGCGTTAGCTTTGAAAAACCCGGTGGCGGGTGATTAAAATAGATTTTATGCTGATGGGGATAAAGTCCGGTCAGCAGCGATGCCAAAGAAGGTCTGCAGACACTGGAAGGCACGTAGCCATTAGGATAGAAAGCGGATTGTTCAGCGAGCCGATCCAGATGGGGCGTGATGACCTGTTCGTTACCCATAAATCCGAAATCCTGGTAATACTGATCGTCGGAAATTATGTAGACGATGTTCGGCGTCGAGGAAGCTGAACAAATAGCGAGTAATGAGTGGTGAAGAGCGAAGAGGAGGGCGATGGTTTTGTAAATTGTTCGTGCGGTCCACGCCTTGCGGGACCGCGATAACGGTAATGAGGGTAGCGAGCGATCTCCGAGCGCCCACGGGAAGTAGAACAGGCATCCTGCCTGTTTTTTGCCATCTCCAACAGGCTGGAAGCCTGCTCTACTCAAGTTCATTTGAATGGGCGCTCGGAGATTGCCCGCTACCTTGAAGGCTTTGGGATTGGTAGCGGCTCTATTCATTTTCGTTCCAATGGCCGAAGCGGTTGATCTTGGGAAAGGGCTCTCCTTCGGGCTTGGCGTCGATCGTGGAGATGCCTTCTGCGTAGAGGAGATCGCCGGTGTATCCGTCGTGGAAGCGCACAATGACTTGCGGTTCGTCATAGGCGAGGAACTGGTAGCCAGGGCCGTCGTTGCGTCCCGCTCGAACGATGTTGTTAACGTCGATAATTGTATAGTTGGTGTGCCGTTGCCGGAGATAATGAACATTGTCAGGGTAGCCGCCAGCCCATTTGATCTTCACTTTCCTGCCTTGGCTATCAAACCAGCCACCAAGCGGGGGGAGGCCGGCCGTACCGATCGGATGATTGGCGGAGTTCATAGGCGAGCAGAGAAATTCCCAGACATTGTCGGAAATCTGTACGGCAAACGGCTGATGAACATCGCCGGTTAGGATAAGAACCGGCTTCTCGATCGTATCGAACAACCTCAGTAATTCCTCCCGCTCGCTAACGTAGGCGCAAAAGCCATCGCCTTTGGTTTCCGTATCCGTTCCGCGAACATGAAAGGCTGAATGATAGATGACCCAAGGGTCGCCGGATACGATGAAAAGGAAATCGGCCTCCGAGGATGTAGTCTTTTCCATTAGCCATTGTTTTTGGGTCTCTCCGAGAATGGACGCGCTTTCATCGTAAGCGTGTTCAGCTCCTTTGAACTCCGTACGCTCGCTCCGTGTATCGATAAAGAAGAAGTGGCAATTGCCAACGACGCGATCGAAGTAGTGATGGGTTCCGATGCTGTAGGGAGCGGTGGTGGCGTTCGCTTTGAAAGGCGGGGATACACGCAATCGGGTCCTGTCGATGATTTCCTCGACCCGATAGACGCCGGCGTTCTGGCCGCCGCGTTCCGCCTTGGGAGGCTTGTCTGCGCCCTTGTAGAAATGACCAATATGGAGCGTGCTGATCTGATCTAGGTTCAGTGTGGAAAAGTTGGCGGAAGGATCTGTGAGGACATCGCTGCCTTCTTGGAGGCGGGCGTTTCCGAATATGGGCCTTCCTCGTTGAGGTTGGGAGTCATTGGCCCAATCCGCGTAGTATTGCCACACCTCAACGGCGGGATCGCGGACCAGATGGTTGCCATCGCCTAAGCCGACCTCTCCCGCGCCGTCAATATTGTCGGTCATCTCATGATCATTAAAGAGGGTGAACATTGGGACGTGCCGCAAGAAGCGGTTTAAAGATCTCCCCCGGTTCAAGTACAATTTGTAGTTGCTTTCCAATCCGCTCCTTTCGCCGTTAAGGGTTTCCTCATAGGTGTAGTCGCCGTTTATAATATGGAAGGCGAGCTGCTGGCGATGGCGGTCCCAAAGGGTATTGAAAACGGGTGGATTGGCGTAGATGCCGTAGGTGTCGGTGGGCGAACGCTGTCGTTGGCAGGCTCCTATGGAGAAAGAAAAATTGAATTGCCCATCGGGATTGAAATCGTGGGCGAAACTGGTCTCGTCTGGCAAGGTGCGGAACGATGGCCATGGCTGATCGACCTCTGCCCGCGTATCCACGATTTCATCTTTGATGACGACTGCGTAGTAGTAGTGCGTGTTGGGCTTCAGGCCGGAAAGGGTAACCCATCCAGCATTGTCTTGATTCTCGAGGGTGGTGCCCGAAACGGAAATAGCGTCCTCGAATGGCAGACGTTCGCTAGCGAGAATCTCGAACGGCATCGCTTCGTTGGTCCGTATCCAGACTTTAACGGAAGAATCCGTTACGCCTCCGAGTACGGGTCCATGGGAGATGCCCAAGCTTTGATAGGGTACGACGTGATTGGCTACGGGATCGGGCCAGGAAGGACGTTGCCCGAAGGATGAAGGGAAAAGGATGAAGGATGAAGCAACAAGGATGAGGATTGCAATTTGGGTGATGGTAGCGGTAGTGGCCGATCTCGCGCCTATGCATTGCTTCGGCGGTGCAGGCCGAGCGGTCCTAGATATCTCTTTCCATTTCGGGAAAATGTCTCGATGCTCTTGATCGGGGCTGATTCCACGGCTGCCGGGAAGAAGGCGGTTGCTTGGTTGTTGACTTAGGTAGGGAGGACCGGCTCGGTCCTCCTTTTTAGACTTTCGGAGGATCGAGACGACGGGTCTCGCCGTAGCCTGGCGAAGGCGGATCCTCCCTACCTTAGAGAGTTTCAAAATCATTTGTCGGGAATCTGATTAAGGGTGTAATAGGCGTCGGGGTGGAGCAGGGAGTCGCCGTTTTGGTTTCGTATGCCGTTGGCGTGCAGTTCGTGAACGTAGTGGTGTTTTAGACCTTCGACGAAGAGGCGGACGGACAATCGATCGTCGCTGAGTTTCGCATGGGAAATGGCGATGTCGTTTTTATCGATCTCATCCGATCCATAGGCTCCAGAGTAAGTGTAGGTGTAACTCGTCATTCGATACGATTTGGGATCCACTGCTGATGAAGGATCAACAGCTTGTGTGAATACCAGCTCGAAGCCGTCCGGCTTGGCCCGCATTTCCTTGATTTCGAATGGCGTTTGCCCATTCCAGCGGACCCGAACGAGACCGTAGGATCGGTTGCCCAGCGAGGACCATCCCCGATTGGTCATGCCAACGTAGAGGCTGCCATCGGGGCTGAACGTTAGGCGAAAAACGGCTGAGGGAAAGTTATCGAGAAATCGAAAGCAAGCTCCCTGGTAAGCGCCGTTGATCTTTTCCAAGAATACGCGGTTGACTTCCACATTAGTGAATTCGCCGACGAGCAGTTGTCCATCGAACGGCCCGAAAGCGCCGTTCTGATCGATGACTTGAATGTCTGTCGCGCTGCGCCCGACTTTGTTGTAGGGTAGCCAAACCGCGGGGGGCGTCAGTTCGGGAACGGTGGCGATTGCTTCAGGATAGGGGATCTTTTTGTCTGGAATATCGCTGAGCACTTTGGCAATTGCCGTATCCAGATTCTGTGATGCCAGACCACTTGGGTTCCCGAAAAAGGCCCCGGGTCGCAAGTGGTGAATGGGCGTAGCGGGCATCCAGGTACCTTGTTGGTCGCTGTAGAACATATCGCCTTCCAGATTGGCTCCTAGGCCTGATGGAGAGCGCATTCCAGAGGCCTGTCCTGCTAGGCTTCCGTCTGAGTTTATCGTCAATCCCCAGCCTCTCCACGCCGCTTCGTTGTCGGAATGGTCGCCCATATCGATGTTTGTGGTGATCCAGAGCCGGCCAGAACCGTCGCGTTCGGGCCCATAGACATAACCGTGGTAGGCGCCAGAGACGTTCCAGCCGGACGCTTCCCGCAAGTATTCGTCGGCAATATCATCTCCATCCAAATCTCGGATACGCGTGACCTCGGTTCTTTGGGCTACGAGAAAGCTGCCTTCGTCTTCGAGTAAGCCAAGAGGCTCGTGAAGCCCTGAAGCGAAGCGATGATAGGATATCTCGTCTTTCGTGTTCGAGCTGGCGCCCTCGATCAGCCAAATCTCTCCTTTGCGAATGGCGACCGCTAAGCGCCCATCCGAGGTCCAGGTCATGCCGCTGATTTCCAGTGGTATGCCGCCACCCGGTTGCCATTCTTTCGAACGCGGAGCGTTTGGGGAGGTGGCAGTCAGGATTTCGAATCTATCGTAAGAAGGATTGCCGAATCCCAAGGGAGCGCAAAGGGCGATGGCTATGGACAAGCGCATTACCATTGGTAAAGAAAGATACGGGTTAGGGGCTGATTGGCAGGCGCTTCAACTACTTTAACGCCTTTGGGATGCTGGAGAAGGGGATCCGATAGCTGGCGTTCCTGCGTGTAGCGAATGGTTCGTTTCATCGCCAAGGCGCCGTCGGACTGCTTGATTGGTTGTAGTTTATCGTATAGGATAGCGCCAAGGTACTCCGATATAAAAGTAGGCGAGCCCGTTTCATCATTACGGTAACCTTTGTAGCTAGCGACTACATCTCGATCCGTCTCCGGCCAGGTGACGACATCGGAACCGAGCGGCTTTTCGAATTCAGGGAATCGCGAAAACCACGTTCGATAGGCATCGAAAAAACGGCCTTTCCACATGAGGACGGGCCTGCCGGTATGGCCGTCGACGGCGTAGTGTATTCGTTCCGGAAAACCGACGAGCAGCGCGTCGGCGCCAATGCCTTCCATAAACGAGCGTTGAACCACTGGCCTATCCTCTGGGACGATTTCAAAGGCGGCCGTTCCTATCTCCGGGTAGCCGTGTGGAAATCCGTGGCCTGACTGGGCGAAGGCGTAAATTGAGGCAATTTGAGATTCGGTATGGCCCTCTAGAATCTGCTGGTTGGATGCCTTCCCCTCTGGCCAAAAAGAGGGCATCAAGGTGTTTGGCTGCTTGGAGGTTGGATCAACCAGGAACTCGTATAGCCAATTCTTTTCTAGGCGCTCGGACATGATGCTTAAATCCATTCCCTTGATTCCCAGCGATTCCCGTTCTTTCCAACTATGGCAGGTAATGCAGTTGAGACCGCCTTCGGCGCCCAGCAGTGTTTGGCCCGCGTCAATGTCGCCAGAGGGCAGTTGATGTCGCTGTTCGGGCTTGTCATCCCTCTGCAGTCGATTTGCTAAAGATTGGATGGCATCGCCGAAATGAGGCATACGCGAACGCAAGTAGGGTCGAGCGCGCTCGTGTCCTTGGATCGCCGATTTCAGCCAGTCTTTTTTAAGCTTAGACCCGATTCGGGAGAGTGAAGGAGGAATTTTTCCCGCGTCGCCAAGATCTGGATTGCCGGTAAAGAAAGGGAGCAACTCGCCCGTGGGTCCGCCTTTGCCATCCCGATCATGACAGGCTAGGCAATTCAGCGTTTCCAGAACGCTGGTAGCTGATGCTCGAGATGGTTCGTTTTCGAGAAAAAGCCGAATCGATTCCCATTGGTATTGGGAAAGCGCGTACTCAGGATGATTGATAGGCTGTTTAAAGCTGGGCTCTAATTTTGCTTTGCGTCTGCTCCGCAAGCGTTCTTTTTGCGGAAACTCGTGGCAGGCGGCGCAATTGTGTTGAATAACTAGATCGCGACCTAATTCGCTGAGACGTCCATTCGGTTTATCATTTCTAAATGGTGGGTAATTCGACGAGTCACCATTGGCATAGTCCAGCAGATAAGCGGCGAGATCGCCGCCATCTTCCCGTTCGAGCGGGAATTTGGGCATGCGCCCTTGAGGTCGAGTTGCGTGGGGTTCGAAGAGAAAAGCGCTGAGGGAGTGGATATCGTACTTGTTTTTCAAGTCCGGGTAAGGTGACCTGGGTGAATCATCAATTGATAAACTAGAGCTTTTTCCGGGAAGATGGCAGGCAACGCATCCTATTGTATGATACAGTTCGTAGCCTCGTTGAGCATTGACGAATTTGAATGCCTTTTTGGGTTTCTGGCCTTTCAGTGAGGATAGGTAGTGGGTGATCGCTTCAACATCATAATCGTTCAGAATGAAGGTCGGCATAGTGGTCCCTGGCTTGCGGGCTGAAGGGTCTTTGAGGAATGACTGGATCCAGGATAAGTTGACGCGGTTCGATATCCCCGATAATGTCGGGCCCTTTGGGGCTGGAAGGCCAGTTTTGTTTCGGTGGCAATTGACGCAGCCGAGCTCATTGAAAAGGATGCGTCCGCCTTCGGGAGACGGTTGCTTTGAATAGAAGCGGTCGTAGCTAGGTACGATTGGGTGGTCTGTCGCCGCCTGCCCGCAATCGGTCCAGAGGCAAAACCAAATTATAAGGTAGCAAACGCCTATGCGGTTTGCTTGATGCATTTATCGATATACCTTCTCGATTTATTGATGGCCGCGGTGATTTCCGAGACCGTTGGGAGAATCGGGATGCCTCGGGGCACGGGATGCATGAAAATCTCTACCAGACCCGTATAGCGAATATCCCGTAGCGCCGATATGATAGGCCGGTAGTCAAGTCCGCCGCCGTATCCAGGAAGCTGTTGCATCTCAATCTCTTTCGGAACCTTTTCGTAGATGCCTTCCGAGTGTTCCTGAAAATACATGAACGGAATATGGAAATCCCCGATGTCTCGGAGAAGACTGGGTATTTCGTTTTCGAACTTGTAAAGGTGATGGGGAGCGAAAGCTATTCCTAGATGCGGGCTCTTGTTGAATTCCGCGAAGTAGCGAAGGGAGTCAGGGTGATAGAGAAGCTGTTTGCTGTGATTCTCCAAAGCAATGGTTATGCCCGTTTCCTCGGCCTTGGCGACGTGCGGCTTCATGATCTCCAGCATCTTCTTTACTTGGGCCTTGGCTTCGCTACCGGTGGGCTCGGAGTCAGGATACCGGCCGGATCCTGTCACGATAACCTTCCCTCCGTATTGTTGTAGCCAGACCATTTCTTCTTGCAGCCCCTGAGGACCCAGCGGATAGCAGGAAGATACGCTGATCTTGGCGTTGTGCTCTTTTAGGAGGCGTAGACAGGCAGCATCGCCCATTTCCGTAATCTGCTCGCGCTGATTCCCATGCTTGCGCCTCCAGATGTCGATCGATTGGCAACCGGCCTTCTCGATTTCTGGAAGAATGGTTTCCAGGGACATCTCTCCGTAGAGGGCAGACGAGAGAACATAGTTGAGTTGAAAACCAGAAGTTCTTTGGGCGGCCAATGGCGAGGCTAGAAGGGCGCTGCCTATGGCTTTGCATGCTTGGCGTCGGTTCATGTCTGGAATAGGGTAAATATACTGGCTGGGATAGGTCTTAGCGAGTGTTGTGTAAATGGAATTCGCGTGGTTATCTTAATGAGATCGAGTCTATCGGTTTAGGGGCGTCGCTTGCGACGCCCGCAGAAGCGACTGATACTCTACTTGCGCGGTTGCCGCGAGCGACGACCCTGCAGATTTTGGAATTATTCAACACGCTCTAAGTTTTGTCGACCGTCGATCGTTGCTCCGGTATCTTTGTCCCGCCAGCTGTATGCGTGGGGATCGAATTCGAACCGCGTATAGGAGCGGGCGCTTTTAGCGAAAGCGGAGGGAATGCGAGAAGCGAGACTCTCAATGATGGGGGTATAATTGGGATGGCCAATCAAATTGTCCCATTCATTCGGGTCGTTCAAAGTGTCATAGAATTCCCTACTCCCATCATTGTATTGGATAAAACGGTACTGTTGATCCCTGACGGAAACATGCTGCAGCTCGTGGGTGGTAATAGCTGGAGTTTCCCGTTTCCTATCAGGATCTTGCAGCCAGGGAACGAGGCTTGTTCCATCGAGCGTTTGCGAAGCCAGGGTGGGCAATCCGCATAATTCGATGAGGGTAGGGAAGAGATCGACTAGGCTGGCGGGCTGACGGCATATCTGATTGGGGTTCCCGATTTCGGGGGCCACGACGATGAGAGGAACGCGAGTGGATTCTTCCCAAAGGGTGCGTTTGTGCCAGTGCTGTTTCTCGCCAAGGTGCCAACCATGGTCGGACCAGAGGATAATCACCGTTTCGTCTGCAAACCGGCTAGCATCCAAAGCATCGAGCAGTCTCCCCAATTGCGCATCCATGAAAGTGATACTGCCAAGGTAGTGCTGGATGGCGGTCTTCCATTTGCCGGCATCGCGGGTTTTCTTCATGTCGACGTATTTGCGTAGGGCCAGGTCTTTACCTGCTTGGGGAATGTCGTCGAGGTCCTCGGGCAAATCGGGAGGAACGACGACCTTATCCAATGGGTAGTAGGATAAATACTTTTCAGGGAAGTACCAGGGCATGTGGGGCCGGAAAAAGCCGCAGGCTAGGAAGAAGGGTTGGTCGCTGTTGTAGCTCTCTAGAAAATCGATCCCGTACTGGGCAGTCCGAGCATCATCGAAAGAGCTTTCCGGTTTTCTAAGAGCCGCCCAATCGACTTCCTTTGAATACAGTTCAATCCCAGAAAAAGGGAAATCCTCTGGCTCGGGCTGCTCTTGTACGTAGGGAAATAGATCCCGACGGGTGCGAGCAAAGGCGTCGTCGTGAAAGTCCAGCCGCTGAAAATCATCCCATTGGTAGGGAGGATTATTTCCGGCGGGGTGATGAAAGATCTTTCCTGCCCCGACAGTGGTATAGCCGTTTTGCCGAAAATGATCGGGAATCGTGACGAGTTTGGGGAGATTCGGCTTCCACCAGTGGCGGTTGCTGTAAATTCCTGAGGTTGTTGGTAGTTGCCCGCCCATGACCGCTACGCGGCTTGGACAGCAGACTGGGGAGGCCGTATGGGCATTAGTAAAAGCGGTCCCTCGTTTTGCCAGCCTATCTAGATTGGGCGTATGGACCTTCCCCGGATATCCGCCCATGAAACCGATCCAGTCATTCAGGTCGTCGACGGCGATGAAGAGCGCGTTCGGTTTCAAGTCTTGGCCTACGCTTGAGGTTGGCAAATTCGACGAATGCAGGCCCTGAGCAGAGGCGACGGAACTCACCACTAGAAAGATAGGGGCGATTAGGTAGATGATGGACCAGGGGACAGCGTAGGGGCGCATGGGGCGGTGCGGATGAGATTTCGTACGTTTGTATCGGAATTCGGTGGAGAGGGAAGGGTGAAATCAAAATTGGTTGAGTGTGGCGTCTCGGCTATGGGCGAATTAGTAGCCGCGGTCTTTAGGACGCGAATCTTAAGCGCAATGGAGCTCGAAGACGCCATGCTGTGATTTCAAGCGGCGCATTTAATAGCTGGACTGAAATAGCCGGATTTCTTTGTAGCGCGCGTGTCCGGGTCAGGAGGCTAGGCTGTCCCAAATAGGGTTTTTCAGTGTAGGGTCGTCGCTTGCGGCCACCGCGTGAGTAGAGTATCCACCGCTTCTGCGGTCGCCGCGAGCGACGACCCTACAGATTTCGAGTTGATATTGGACGGTCTCTCAGGTGAAGCTGCTCGGCTCAGGCTTCCTCTCAGTGGGCTTTCTTGTGGTGCTCCCAGAGAATATCGCGTCCGAAGTCGCCATTGAAGTCCCGCCAGACCGCGTGAATGTGATTAGCGTTGTTCTGAATGTTGTCGTACTCGATGAGGAAGGTTGGGCCTTGGAGGCGGTAGTAGTGGGCTTCTCCGATTTCAGGACTGCCCAGCCAGGTAAAGGTGATCTGATCCAGTCCTGCCCCGAGCAGTTCTTCGGATCGCTCTTTGGCGAGGGGCGGAGGCATGTTGCCCAGATAGACGTCGATGATGGCAGCGAGACTGTCCTTTTGCCGGGAATTCAATTCGGATGCGGCGATTCCATAATTACTAATTGGATACGCTCGGCGATCGTCGCTCGAGTAGATATCGCGGGGAGCTTTGTCGGACACGATCGCTCGTTTGCGTTGGGCGTCGCTAAGCGACATCAGGAAGGAGCGGGCGACGTCCTCTTCCGACTTTAGGGTTCTTAGCCCTTTGGAGGGACCGGATAGCACTTTTGCCGGGTTCGCTCCCCAAAAGTTTGGCGTTGTCGAGAGCAGCCTGCCATCGACGATGGTGTAGTTCAGGGACAGGTGGTGACCTTCGAAGCGCCATCCCCAAGCGTCGTCGCTAGCGGGTTTGCCGAAAATGCTGATGTAGTAGAGCTCTGAATCCCGGTGATCGGAGTTTTCAAGATGAAAAAGGACGGTTTCGAGGGCTCTGATATTTTCGACTTTAGTATATCCTGAGGCGCTCAAGCCCGTTTTCAGAAGGGCCGTCAGTTTCTTCTCTTGGGCATTGTCGAGATCCTTCAAATCCACACCCTTGCGCTGCCCGGTGATGGGCACGAAGTGCCAGTTGGTGCGTTCCCCTTCGGTTTCCATCGGCAAGACAGCTCGGGCCGTGAGCTCCTTGGTCAGGGATTCGATGAACGCGTTAGCGGCCTTTTCCATGTCGCGGACAACGGGTTCGACTGCTTGAGCAGAACCATTCGCCAGGAGCGTTAGAGTCAACAGAGAGGTTAGGAATAGGAGGTGCTTTTTCATAGTAGATTAGGGTGATGATCAAACGGACTAGAATGGATCAATCTTTTCAGGCCTTTAGTCGCTTGGCAATCCGTCTTTTGGCTGATCCCACAATCTGAATGGGTCATCGTAGCGACGCATCTGCTCCAGAAGCAAGGACTCCATCTCTTGAAGTTTTTCAGCGAACCGTGGCTGGCTGGACAAATTGGTCTGATTTGATTGGGGATTGATACCGGTTAAAGCCGCTACGGCGGGGTTGTGATGCGGCTCTATGAACTCGTGCGGGTTTTCGGTGAGGTTGAAAAGCTGAGTGACGCGATATTTGCCGTCCATGACATCGTATTTGATCAGTTTCCAATCGCCTTTGCGAACGGAGCGGAGCCCTGGCCGGGTCTCCGCGCAGAAGACGCCGTAGAGCGTGTCTCTGATCGATTGCTTGTGGCCTATCAAAACGGGTTTCAGGCTAATGCCCTCGTTGGTTAGCGGAGGACCGATTTCCGCCAAGTCGCAAAGCGTTGCCAAGATGTCGAATAGGTAAACGTTGCCAAGGGCTCGGGATCCCGGTTCTATTCCCGGTCCCCTGACGATCAGCGGCACCCGCCAGCTGTGCTCGTAGAGATTCTGTTTTCCCTGCAAACCGTGCCGGCCAATGGCTATGCCGTGGTCGGAGGTGTAGAAAATGTAAGTATTTTCCAATTCGCCCATTGCTTCCAGCTTATCGAGAACGCGCCCGATTTGGATATCAATATTTTCACTACAGGCGAATTCGCGCCCAAGTTCGTTGCGGATAGTTCGCTCGTCCCTACGAGTCCAGACGCCGCTGACGCGTTCTTCATCCCTAGCCCCTGGGAGTCGAAATGGGAAGGGGTGCCCCGGCAGGTAGTTGGGGGGCAATTTGGGTTGTTTGGGATGAGCGGCTGGAGGCGTGTCGGGATCGGTATGATTGGTCGCTCCGTACTTGGCCAGCAGTTCGGGCGTTCCATCACGGGTATCGTGAGGATGGGAAAAGCCGAAATAGATGAGGAAGGGATCCGTATCATCCGCCTGTTGTCGCTCATTGAGAAAGTCAATAACCTGGTCTCCGTGCCATTCGCTACCGGTTTCGGGCGTACCGCCTCTTTTGCCAGCGTCGCGTCGCACGGTGAAGAGCTCGTTGGCTTCTTCGTAGCTGTTGCCGGTTTTGCATGTCCGCATAGTGTCATACCCCGCTCGATTGAAAACCGCTGGAAGCGTATAATTGGGGAGGTCGGGAGGAACTTTGGTTGGGTCGCTATTGTGGGGGTTGTCGCTTTTGCCAGGCTTGTTGGGAATATGCCAGAGAGAGCGTCCGGCCATGATCATATGCCGCGATGGCGTGCAGACGCCGCTGACCCAGGCTCCCATGTGGTAAGCGGCATCGAGGACCATGCCTTCGTGGGCGAGACGGTCGATGTTGGGCGAATCCAAGATTGAATCCGGATTATAGATACGCAGATCGAAAGGCGCTTGATCGTCGGTAATGATGAAGAGGAAATTCGGCCGCTCGTCAGCTCTCGTGAGGCATGGGAGGGTGAAGAAGGCGAAACAAGCTAGCAAGTAGAGCGGGCGTCGAGCGATTTTGGGGATGGGGTTCAAAGCGATTGGGGAGCGTAAAGTTTATTTAGGAGAATGAGGAAAAGCGCGGCAGGAGGGCTTCTGCAAGGAAGCTAGGGATTGTCATGCGGCAGGGTGATGACAAAGAGCTGGCGAGTGGGTTCGCTATCTCCCACGAGTCCTGGGACCAGGATTTGCGTTCCGCTGCGGTTCCAGGCGGGCGAGGGGTCCTGACGCAAGTCGCCAGAAATCCACTGTCCGATATCGAAACCTTGAGACCGGATATGCTTTCCATCGGAGCGTCGATAGAAGTTGTAGAAATTCTTGGCTAGAGCCTTGTTCTTGTGGCCGTTGACGAACCAGTCGCCTTCGGGCGAGAGAGCGATGTCCCCTTCGGGGTCGGGAAAGATGGATGCGTTGCCTATCTGGCCGATAACGAGCTCGCGATCGACATCGTATAGAATCTGACGGTCCCCGATGGCGCCAATCATGCGGTTTCCATAGTCCCATTCGGGGTGGCCACCGAAAAAGGTTTGCAGCCGCTTGAGTCCAGAGCCATCGGCGTTGACTACGAATGGCGCATTGATGCGCGGGTGTTTCTTGTTTCCTCGCCATCCGGCTCGGGCGAAGAAGAACAGACGATCTCCCTCGCGATTCCATAGGGTGTGATTGATAAACAGAGCGAGCTCGTCTATATGCGGTTCAGTATGCCGGATGACTTTCGCCATTTCGTCGAAGGAAACCAGAAGCGAGGCTTTAGCTGTTTCCGTATTTACGATAAAAATACCATCGTCCTTGGGGTGCAGTACACCTTCGGTCCAGTCGCTAGCCCCTTTGTATCCCGTTACCGGCCGGAGTCGAGCCATGCGGGCATAATTGATGCCGGCGAATGAGCCTCCGTTTTGCTTGATGCCCCCGTTCCCGATCGGATGATCGTCGTAGCGATACTCGCGAATCCGCTTCTTTTTCTCGATATCATAGAGAACCGTGAAAACCTTGCCTGTATTTGGATCTCGATCATTGAAAAAGAATTGGGACTCTGGATTGAGCGGATTCCAGTAGAACATGGTTCCTTGCTGGGGATTCCAGCCTCGCGATTCCTCGATCTTCGCGGCTTTGAAATTGTCAGCAGCATCGATCAGCAGGATATCGGCTGGTTCGTGCCCCTCTGGCAAGTGGTCCTGGAAAGAGGATCTAAGAGCGAGGATGAATCTCTCTGATCCGTTCCAGGGAATGTTTTGAACGTGTCCGATGTATCCAAAAAAATGGTGCGATGGGCCGTTGGTGATCTGTTGGACCTCTAGATCCTGGTGGCTGGACGCAAACAGTGTAGCGACTAGCAATAGAAGAGGGCCGATTCCAATAAAGGCTTTCATTTGGCAGAGGACTAAATGCTTAAAGTTTTGGTAGCGGCCGATCTCCGAGCGGTTACGAAAGGTAGCATAGGTTTCCAGCCTGAGGTCTATTACTCTGATACAAGCAAGATGCCTGCGCTGCTTTTCAAAGGGCCGTTCGGAGACCGGCCGCTACCTTGAATCGCTATTGAAGCCCGATCATTTAAACCTTTTCAGAACTTTCCGTTCTTTAACTGGATACCAATCGTCGATCATTTTCACCATGCGGCGGACTACGCGCGGGTTCTCGCCCGCCAAGTTCTTGGTTTCGTGCGGATCTGCTATGAGATCGAAGAGCTGGGGACGCTTTTCCTCCCGAGGATGGGTCGATTTGTAGCGATTGACTTCTCCGTCATAGGTTAGAAGCAACTTCCACTTTCCTTGGATGCACCAGCGAAAGAGCAAGGAAGCTTCCGGATTCTCGATGTCGGCGATATCATGGGCGAAGCTCTCCCCGAAAATGGCGTCCCTAGGAAGTTCCTCTCCGGACTTCATATACTCGAGCAGATTGAGGCCGGGAACGGGAATATCCGGCTGGCGAGCTCCGGCAGCAGCTAGAGATGTCGGAAAAATGTCGATACTGCTAACCAGATCGTCGCGAAATTCGGGCTTCAGGACTGCGGGCCAGGAATACATGGTGGGCTGCCTGATACCGCCTTCGTAGGGAGTTTGCTTGGACCGAGCATCGTACCCGTTGCGCTCCGGGTGCTGGATCCAGCCATTGTCGCCGACATAGACGACAAGCGTGTTGTCGCGTATCCCTTTTTTCTCCAAATAGCCAACGAGATCGCCGCAGGTTTCATCCCACCACTCGATCATGGCGTAGTACTTGGCGATTGTGATAGGGTGATCGTCACGGTACTTTTTCAGCAGCCTTTCTGGCGGATTGTGCGGGGTGTGGGGCAGGAAGGCCGCGTACCACATGTAGAAGGGCTTGTCCTGCTCGATGGCCATGTCGATAAACTCGAAGCAGGGCTCGAGACCTTCGCGTCCGATCTTCAGCCCGTCGTCGCCATGCCGCCCGCCTTGTTGCGGGAAGCCCCGAGTCATTCCATGGGTAAAGCCGCCTCGCTTGTAGTTGCCTTCCCACCACTTGCCGCTTTGATGGCTCAAGTATCCTTGTTCGCCGAGAAGTTCCGGTAGCGTATCGAATTCGTCGATATAGGATATGAGTTGAGCTCTTCGAGCATTATACAAGGGTGAATCCCTCTCTGCGTATTTAGGCGATGGGTCATTGCCGGTGACGCCATGGCGGTGAGCATAGTGACCGGTAGCTAGAGTCATTAGTGACGGACGGCAGAGCGCTGTAGGCACATAGCCCCTTGTAAATACGACGCTCTCATTGGCCAGCTTGTCGATATTCGGGGTCTTCACGTGAGGATGGCCCATGAATGAATAGTCATTCCAGGCTTGGTCGTCGCTTAGAAGCAGCACGATGTTGGGCTTGTCGGCGGCTGACAGGCTTAGCGAGGCCAGGCATGCCAGTAGAGCGATAGCCAAGTAGGGTGGTTTAAAGTTGCTTGTCATGAGTCAAGAGTCTTGAGGGCATTAGGTGAAAATGGCTGCATCGGCAGTTAGGTCAATAGCAGGCAGTTCATTCCGATGGATTTCCGTCTATTGTTGGGTACAAAACCTCTCCCTTATAGTTTGAGTGTCACACCTCGGCTGGAGGGCTCCGTTCGGATGGCGTTGAGGATTTTCTGAGCCCTTTGAGCGACTTCGGGATGTTGATCCAAAACATTCGTGGACTCGCCGGGATCTTTCGATA
>CAYOLG010000052.1:25737-26991 GCA_964404745.1 uncultured Opitutaceae bacterium | reverse complement strand
AGAAGATGGTAAGAATTTTAATCAGCGATTTCATGCCAACGAAGTGGATCAATCTATGGCGCTGCGGGCTACCACGTAGCCGCCGTCGACTTTCAATATAGAACCGGTAACGTAGTCGGCGTCATCGCTGGCCAAATAGGCGACCGCTTTACCGATATCATGGGGCGTGCCGATGCGCCCCCAAGGCAGGCGTTTCCCGCCCTCCTGGATCTTCTCCTCCGAATAGAAAGCCCGTTCGCCAGGAGTATCGATCCAGCCGGGGGTGATGACGTTGACGTTGATTCGAGATGGGGCCAGCTCGGCCGCTAGCGTTGATGCGAAATGGTTGATGGCCGCTTTGGCCATGTTGTAGGCGGCGCAGCCTTCGGAAGCGACTTCCGACTGTACGGAGCTGATAACTACGATCTTTCCCCGGCTCGAAGGATTCGGCGATTGCTGGATCATATGCCGGGCTGCTGCCTGGCATACATGAAAGACCCCGAACTGGGTGACCTCCAAGGTCGCCAGGACTTCTTCCCAAGTTGTATCGACTACGTGGTTACGTATGGAATAGGCGGCATTGGATACGACTATGTCGATGCGTCCAAAGCGTTCGATGGCCTCTTGCAAGAGGGTGGCCACTTGGTCGGGCTTGGATACGTCCGCTTTCAAAAAGACGGCGTCGACCCCAAGAGCTTTGATTTCCTCGACCGTCTCTTCGGCTAGCGCTTCATTGGAACGGTCGTTGACAACGACGTTCGCCCCTTCCTCAGCTAAGCAGAGGGCGATGCCGCGACCGATGCCGCGGGCGGATCCCGTTATCAAAGCGGTTTTTCCCTCGAATCGTTTCATCTACAAGACTCCGTATTTGTCATAGACTTGGCGAAGCGTGCTTCCTTGCTCCAGTTCTTCTCTGGTCAGGTTTTCGCCTTCCACCTTGGCCATCGCCTTTTCGATAACTTCTCGCGTGGCGCTTTGGGGAATGACCACAATGCCGTCTAAATCCCCGAAAACGATATCGCCTGGATGGACGGACACGCCTCCGCATTCGATGGGGCAGTTGTAGTCCGTTACTATGCTGCGTCCGGCAGAATCCACGGGGTACATACCGGTTGAGAAAACGGGGAACCGCATCTCCTCGATTCGGCGAACATCTCGCGTGTAGCCGTCGATCACCGCTCCGTTGGCCTGGCGAAGGGTGGCGGCTGTCGAAAGCAGTTCGCCCCAGAGGCAAGTGCGTGTCGATTGTCCTGTAGACGCAACCAATACATCGCC
>CAYOLG010000052.1:23134-25637 GCA_964404745.1 uncultured Opitutaceae bacterium | reverse complement strand
CGCCCCAGAGGCAAGTGCGTGTCGATTGTCCTGTAGACGCAACCAATACATCGCCTGCTTTCAAGCTGTCCACGGCGGCGATTTCCTTTTCGTAGGCGTGATCCCTGGGTTCGTGGATGTCGACCGATTCTACTGTCAAGGCTCTTCCCGCAACGACCGCATTTTTGTAAACGGGCCGAATATCGGCCCGCATGGCTTGCTCGCGATACCCGGCCTGGTCTAGGGCGTCGCACAATACCGCCGCGTAAAGCCGGTCGCGCATCAGTTGAAAGAGTTCGAGATCGTCGTCAAATGGCAGTTCGCTCATAAAGTCTTGGGGATTTCTAGCGAACTCCGATCGGTAATCAACTGTCTTCGGAAGTGAAATTAAGGCTAGGAAGACATGTCAGGGTACATACGATGCGGGTGCTATCGAAGTTGGGCTTTGACGGTAGATTCTCGGATTGTTGCGGGCTGTAGGAGCGGCTTTACGCCGCGATTTCCACAGGGCTGACAATAAGAATATCACCCCGACATATCAGGGCTCCTACGATCGAATACAAATTAAGATGACGCTGATTGGCGACTGCGGGAATGATTTTCCTAAAACCCCGTTGCCCCTCGCTTCTCAGCTTAGCGATCTCCACCTCTGATGGCTATGACGTTGTCTCTACGATCGGACCATCTCGACATGAGCTCTTCGCCTTGTTTCTGGGAAAGGGTGAACACGGCATTTCGCATGCGGCGATCGAAAGAAAGGACGGCATCAACAGAACTGACCAACGGAAAATTGTCGGCCTCGCCGACGAGGGAGTTGAACCGGGCCTGGCGAGTTTGTCTCGCCTCCTTCAGAGTATCCACTCTTTCATTCAGTTCTGAGACTAGCGTAGCATCGTAATCTTTCCGTTGAGAGAGAATATCGAGGGCGTTCAAGTAGCTTTCTAGCGATTCGTCCGTGGACCATTCACTCAAATTCGCTACCCCAGCCGCGAGTCGATCCGCTAGCTGTTGGGTGGCGTCCCGATAGGCTTGCCGTTCAATCGCCTCTTGCTTGGGGAGCTCTACAACTACGGTGTAAAGGATGATTGCGGATGCGAATACCAAGGTTCCAATCGCGAATAGTATCCCGACGTTCCACTCGTGCCGTCTCGACAAGGCGATACGTTTGCGGAGCACGGATTTCGCTATTGGTGGTTCGTCGTCAGGCATATTACTCGTCGCCCCGCACCATCGGCACGAACCGGACCGGTAGAAGCTTCTGGCGGTCAACGCCGTTTTGGGTTCGCTGGATCAACGTCAATTCCTGATAGCGTTCGCCCACGGGAACGATCATGCGTCCGCCTACGGCTAGCTGATCGACGAGGGCTTGCGGGATTTTGGGCGGGGTCGCGGTGACGATGATCGCGTCGAACGGGGCATGCTCGGGCCATCCCTGGTATCCGTCTCCGTGTTTCACGGTGATATTCTTGTAGCCGAGATCGTCAAGTGTCTGAGTTGCTCGTCGGGCCAGTGGCTCGACGATCTCAATGGAATAGACGTGAGCGACGATTTCGCCGAGCACAGCGGCTGGGTAGCCCGAGCCGGTTCCGATTTCCAGTACGCGCTCGTTCCCTTTGAGTTCGAGGGCCTCGGTCATGTAGGCGTCGATGTACGGTTGGGAAATGGCTTGTTTGTGGCCGATCGCCAGCGAATGGTCTCGGTAAGACCATGGCCGCTGGTTGGCTGGCACGAACAATTGGCGTGGCGCCTCGCCCTTTAGCGCCTCAGGGTCGTCGACGCCGCGCTGGGCGATCTGCTCGTCTACCATCTTGGCCCGCAGGTTCTCGTAATACGGCTGGTTCTTGGCTCTACAGGCCAAAAGAAAGTTCCCATTATAAACATAGCAGAAGGAAGGACGAATCTAGAACCTATCCCAAAACCTATTTTGGCGTAGCTGAGGGTGGCTTTGGGGTAGGTTCTAGTCATGGCTTGCGGATAATCGCTGGTCGACTGGTTGATAGGAAAATCCATGAAACTTTTTGGGAGTTCTACGCAGAGTGGGGGATCGGAGCCTAAGTTTCAAGGCAGATCAAAAGTTGGATTGCTGGAAAGACGGAACTGTCGTGGCTTGAGGAATGGGTCTTCCCTGCCACAAAGCTCTTTAATAGACAATCGTGACAACCAACCAGTAATGGATCAATTAGATTGATCGGCATGTGATTCTGGATACAGGGTTGGCTGACTGGCGATTCTCTTGACCGGGTGTGATCGCTTTTCGATGCCCAGAAAAACCTGGTTGTCCGCTATCCAGATGCCGGCCATAATTTTCCTGAGGATGTGAGGCGGGAGGCCTGCCGCATGATCGATTCCGTTTTGCTGCCAGAGAAATAGATAAAGCTTTTTTGGGGTCCGTTGCTAATAAAGGATCTAATGAATCCGAAATTTGTAGGGTCGCCGCAAGCGGCGCCCCTTACACAGATGGAATCCGATATAATCAACTTTTTGGACACTATCCCTAGTGAGCCGAGTAAGGAGAGGTTCACCG
>CAYOLG010000052.1:15146-23034 GCA_964404745.1 uncultured Opitutaceae bacterium | reverse complement strand
ATAATCAACTTTTTGGACACTATCCCTAGTGAGCCGAGTAAGGAGAGGTTCACCGTAACGGGTGACTAGGGACGGTCATCCACTAACGGCAAAGCGAATGAAACGCGTGATGATTTCTCATTGGCTAGGCATCCCAGCCAGCTTGCTGAAGATCGTTTTGGCTGAAAGTTTAGCAAAGGCTCCCAGCCTTTGTTTTCAATTCCTGTAAACAGGCAGGTTGCCCGTTCTACTCGTTTCGTGTGGGAGCTTGGCCTGCGCCGTCGCAGTTTCGCCGCCATGAGAGCCCATACGTAAAACCGCAAAGGATTTGCCATTCGGGTGATGCGAGGGTAGCGATAACGCCAACTCTTTCCAGATACTCGCTATAGCTAGCTTCGTCATTAGATACCATGATTCAACCCATCACCGAAGAAGACCGACGCAAATATCGCGAAGACGGCTACCATATTATCTCCCAAGTCATTCCGACCTCATTGCTGAAAGACCTGCGGCGCGAAGCGGCCAAGGCCCAGGAGATCGCCCGGCGAATCGGTGGTCCCCAGGCCCAGCGCATTTCTGTTCTCGGTAATTTCAGCGATGAATTGGACATGTCGGTGTTCAATGCCTTCGACGAAATAGAGGGGCTGGAGAAAGCGATACGGGACCTGCTCACACCGTCCCACTTCCTGCAACCCACAGCCGAGTCGACGATTCTCTTCGCTCCCCGGGATCGGCCCTGGTCCACGGAGTGGCATCGCGACTTTCGGGATCACATAGAAGAGAAGCCTTGGAAGGAACATTTGGCTGAATCTTGGGGAGCGATTTCCAACGATTTCAACTATTGGAATCAGGTGAACTGCCCGCTTTACGAAGACAATTCTACCTGGTACGTCCCCGGCACTTTCAAGCGAACGTCAAACACCCCGGAAGAGAACGCCTTGTATGCGTCCAGCACTCAGGAGATTCTGATGGATGAGGCGAACGAGCAAACGGACGAGGAACTGGAGCTACGGTGCCTCAACTACTGTCAAGCGATGCCCGGCGCTGTTCAGCTGGTCCTCAATCCCGGCGACTTCTGCATCTATCGTAACACCGGTTGGCACATCGGTAACTACGTCCCCTACCGCAAGCGGATGACGATCCATACCCAGTGCGATACTCAGGAATTCGGCGCCTTCCGGAAACAGCATTTTCATCTGCTCAATGCCCGAGCCGCGTCGCTGGAAAAGCATCGGAGTTTGCCGACCTAGCATTTCTCCCGGCTTTTGTCTCGCCGAGGAGCGTGTCTCAGATTGAATCCTTGGTTCTTTCTAGACTGTCTTCACTCATTTCGATTCCCTTGGTCCTCAATAAAAAGCCCGATTCCGCTACCTCCCGCCGCGAGTTTCTCAAGTTCCTGGCGGCCAGTCCCGTGTTGGCTGCCGGCGGATTCACCCCTCGGGTATTTGGGCAATCGGCGGCGAATGTCGATATCGACGACTATTTGATAGCAGCCGTTGACGAGGCCTTAAACGTATTCGATTTCGAGGCGGTGGCCAAGATGAAGTTGCCCCCCGCTCATTGGGGCTACCTGGCCAGCGGCGTGGAAGATGACCGTACTTTGCGAGCCAACCGCGAAGTTTTCGGCAAATACCATCTTCGGCCCCGCAGACTGCAAAATGTACACGAGATAGATACGAAGCGAACGCTTTTCGGTGGGGATTGGGATAGCCCGATCTTCCTCTGCCCGGTCGCCAGCCAAAAGGCGTTTCATCCGGAAGGGGAAATTGCTGTTGCCCGGGCCGCGAGGCAACAAAAGCACTTGCAGCTTTTGTCGACTGCTGGAACCTCCTCCGTAGAGGATGTGATAGCCGCTCGCGGCGCCCCGATATGGTATCAGCTTTACACCTACGGCATGGAAATTACGAAATCTTTGGTTCGACGGGCGGACGCCGCAGGCTGCCCTGTTCTTGTACTGACCGTTGACCAGCACCTTCCTGGCCAGAATAGCGAGACGCGGTTTCGATACGTCCGCAAGGATGCCCGAAGTTGCATCGCCTGTCACGATCCTGAGGACAGGTTGAGAAACAAGCCCATGTTCGATCAGGTAAATCTCGATACCTGGGACGGAGATTACCGGTCCAAGATGACCTGGGAGATCATCGGCCAATTGCGCGACATGACTGACATGAAAATCGTCCTCAAGGGCATCGTCACCCGCGAAGATGCGGAACTGTGTCTCAAGTATGGCGTTGATGGCGTGATTGTATCCAACCATGGAGGACGAGCTCAAGAGAGTGGCTGGGCTGCCTTGGAGAGTCTACCGGAAGTGGTCGATGCGGTGGACGGAAAAATTCCGGTCATGATCGACAGCGGATTTCGTCGTGGAACGGATATCTACAAGGCTCTGGCTCTGGGAGCCACGGCGGTCGGCATCGGAAGAGCTTACGTGTGGGGCTTGGCGGCCTTTGGTCAGGAAGGGGTGGAGAAGGTTCTCGAGCTACTTCGTCTCGAATTGCGTCTCGCTATGATGTCCACCGGGGCGAAAAACCTGGATGAAATCAGCCGCGACAGTATCGGCAGGAATGGATAGGATTCGCTTACAACCCAGGCAGGAACGTCGGTTCGATGGATTCTATCAGGGCGATGGTCGCCAGCACTTTGGGCACGTACATGCGAGTCTCGGCGGGCGATGGTCAGGACCCAATCGATCGAAGCTTTGGCTTTTTCATTATCCCAGAGCTCGCTGTTCACGTAAACCGACTGCATGCCGATGCCTTGCTTTTGCAGTTCGTCGGATAGCGTGTCCACGTAGTCCAAGGACTTGAGATTAGGCTCGAAATGATCGGCCCCGCTTTGCTTTACTTCGGCTACGGCTCGGGGCAAATCGGACTCGAACTCGCCTCCATCGAGACGGTAGAATGACATCCAATTATAGGTGGTGGTGGATAAGGGGGAACGATTAGGCATTTTTTTATTTCTAGAAGCTCCGGATACTTGGGTAGCGCCAGCCAGAGTCGCTCCGGCAACCGCGCTGCTGACACCCTTGATGAACTGGCGTCTACCCAAGGTGGTTGGGTTTGATGATTCTAGTGACATGGGAGCAGGCTAGGGGACTGGTGCCCGGCTACATTCAAAAGAAGCTGAACAGGACGGAGCGATCTGAGTTGCCCAGCCCATCGCGACTGGCAGACTGCGGTCATGACTTCAGCGCGACTCCAGATTTTCGCTCTTTTGATCCCGTTGCTGGCGGGCTCTCTCGTCGCCGCCAACAATCCTGACAGCCGCTTCCCGGAGTCCCCTCAGATACACGAAAATGGGACCGTTACGTTCCGAGTGGTTGCCAAAAACGCTGAGCAAGTGGAGCTGAAGGGGAGCTTTGTGAAGGATGGGCAAGGCCAGATGAAACGATCCGACAAAGCCGTCTGGGAAGTCACGGTTGGCCCGCTAGATGGAGGCATCTATGATTACGTTTTTTCAGTCGATGGAACAATCGTGCTAGATCCGCATAATCGATCCTTCAAGAAATGGCGTTCAACCAAGAACCTGTTCGAAATTCCATCAATTCCCGCGGCCGCCTGGGATCTGCAGAATGTGCCTCATGGAACCGTTCGCCATCACGATTTTTTCTCAAACAATCTGAAGACTCACCGCCAGGTCGTCGTTTACACCCCTGCGGGGTATGATGAGAGAAGCGACAAGCGTTACCCTGTCCTCTTTCTGCTTCACGGATCCGGGGATGATGCCACGGCATGGACCGAGGTAGGGAAAGCCCATCGCATTGCCGACAACCTGATCGCCGCCAAGAAAATCGATCCCTTGATCATCGTCATGCCTCACGGCCACGCCAGCCGACCCGGCATCAAGCTCCGCGACCTGGACGGCGAGAATTGGAGTGAGGAAAATTTCAACAGCGTCTACAGCGATTTTTTCCAAACGCTGATACCTTTCGTTGAGGAAAACTACACGATCGCCAATCGTCACGAGGACTGGGCGATCGCCGGGCTATCCATGGGCGGAGGGCAGTCGTTAAGGATCGGGCTCAATCACCCGGATCGCTTCGCTACCATTGGAGCCTTCAGTTCCGGAGTTAGCGGCGACGTGGAATCGCTGCAGATTCGCTATGAGAGAATGAAGCGACTAGACAAAGCGGGCGCCCAGCGAATTTGGATAGCCTGCGGTCGAGATGATTTCCTCTTGGATCGTAATCAAGCTTTCCATCGATGGCTTACGGATGAAGGGGTCGATCATAGCTACAAGCTTACGTCGGGCGGCCATTCATGGCCAGTTTGGCGGGACTATTTGGAGGAGTTCCTCTCTCGATATTTTGTTCTTTCGCAGAATTTCGGAGGTAATTAGCCTACGAACAATCCTCAAACTAGTTTTTCATCATGTTCGCTGTGAAATCTTACTGTCTCGTTGCCATGCTGCTGGCAGGTTCTCTTTCCCTTTCCCTTTCCGCTTCCAACTGGGGCCAATGGCGCGGTCCCAACTTCAACGGATCGACAGACGCCGGCAGTCTCCCGACGAGCTGGTCGAAAACGGAAAACGTCGCCTGGAGCGCGGATTTGCCCGGACCCAGCGCCGCCTCGCCGATTGTTTGGGGCGATCACGTTTTTGTTTCCTCTGCCAACCCGGAAACGGATTCCCTGCACGCCTTGTGTTATGATCGGAATACCGGAAAGCTAATCTGGCAGCGCAAGGCAGGAACCGGTTATCGCCGTGATGATAGGAGCGACTACGCATCCTGCTCGCCTGCTACCGACGGCGAAATCGTGGTTTTCTTCTACGGCAACGGATTGATGTTCGCCTATGACTTCGAGGGCAATGAGCTATGGAAACGGAATATCGAGGAGGATTACGGGAAGCTGGCCTTCGGATGGACTCCGAGCACCAGCCCACTCCTCCACGACGGCAGGCTCATCCTGCAAATCCTGCAACGCGACGTTCCCGCCTGGGGACACGGAGAGGCTCACAATGAGTCTTACCTCTTGGCGCTAAACCCGAAAACCGGGGAGGAGCTCTATCGGACGCTTCGGCCCAGCAAAGCGACGGCCGAATCGATGGAGGCCTTCACATCCCCGGTGCCTTTCGAGTACCAGGGCCGTAAGGAAATCCTTGTTACAGGAGGCGATGCGATTTCCGGTCACGATCCCGCGACAGGCAAAGAGCTTTGGCGGTGGGGCACCTGGAATCCCACGCGAATTGGTCATTGGCGCTTGGTCCCGTCACCAGTTGCTGGCGATGGTATCATTTTGGCCTGCGCTCCCAAACGCGAGCCGATCTACGCTTTTAAGGCGGGATCAAGCGGTACGCTTAGTGATGACGACCTGGCTTGGGTAAGCCCGAAGGGACGGGATATTTCCTCAGACGTTCCGACGCCGGCATTCTACGACGGAGACTTCTTTATCCTCAGCGATGTACGCAGAGTGTTGTCGCGGGTGGAACCGAAAAGCGGCGAGGTCAAATGGAGCATGGAGACGCCCGGTCGAAACAAATACGAGGCCTCGCCTCTCGCGGCGGATGGAAAGCTTTACTTGATGAACTTCAATTCCGACGTCGTCGTGGTGGATGCGAAGAGCGGAAAGATTCTCAGTGAAATCGCCATGGGCGACGAGGGCGAGCAGCATTCGCGAGCTTCGATCGCCGCGTCCGAGGGACAGCTCTTCATTCGTACGAACCAAAAGCTCTATTGCATCGGCGACCGGAGCTAGTGCAGCGGCACCGGCTTATCGGTTTGTGGAATTTGTGGGGAGGACCGTCTCGGTCCTCCGTTTCAAGTGTTGGAGGATCGAGACGATTCTCCCTACCTTCAAAGCTGCTCCGCTATTTGCGGTGGGGATCATTAAGTGTTGTCTCCTCTGGGCTGGCTTTTTTGTAACCGACCCTTACTCGTGGTACGGGATGTAGACTTGGTCTAACTCGGGGTCGTATTCATTCATGAGGATGAATCCGGTGTCCGTGTCGAGCAGAACCGTGTTCGGACCCTTTGGAAGGTCTAGGGTCAATTTCTTGCCGTTGCGCAGGCGAATCTCCCTCGATCCCCCGGTTAGGGTATGCATGACGAGGACTCCGTCGCCTCCGTAGAAGAATGCGTCGGGTTCTCCTCATATATGGGCTCCGGCCGCTTTCAGGAGCAAGTGAATCGGTTCGATTTGCTTGCCAGGCAGACTGACAAACCAGAGTTGGTGGTTGTCCATGGACTTGCTCGCGATGGCGACCCCATTGCCCTCGGTGAAATGGCCGATAGCTTGGGCTCCTTGGTCATTGACGGCAAATAAGGGATGGAATGGGGACTCGCCTACTTGGAAAGGTTCTTCAGCCAGACCCGCTGCTGCCAGGGAGATTTCCGGGGCCTTGTCCGCCGACACCTCTTGCAAGTGGAATCCCGCTGAGTCCTCGACGAGGGCTTTTCCGGCTTCCCTTTGGTCTTCGGCTATAAAGCCAGGAGCGTAAAACCAAATGAGGCTCCGTCCGTTTGCGGCTACTTGATTTTTAATGAAATTGCGCTCCTTCTCGTCCATCAGGTAGATATTGTTCAATATCACCACTCGATATTGGTCGAGATCGACCTTGGGCAGATCGTCTAGGCGAATGGGATCGAAGATGACGCCGCTGCGGAAGGCAGCCAGGGAGTTGTGGTTGATTAGCGTATGGCTAACCGGATCGGAATCCTTCAGACTAGCCGTATTGTAAAAGCTGTCGGTGTCGTAGACAAAGAGGACGTCTGCATCGGCGCGGTAGGGGTTTTCCAATACCCGCTGCCGAAAGGGGTGATGCATCTCTTCGATTTGCCTCATGACCACGGGCTGGTCCCAGGTACCTTGGCTTCTAGCGTGCTTGGGTCGGTAGCCATCGAGATCAACTCCAGCGACGTTAAAGTCGTAAAACCACAGCCCCATCCCATTGGTGAAACTGAAACTCGCTTTGCGCCGAACATCCGCCACGCTACGCAGGACTGCTTGGTCGTAGTGTTCAGGGCCATACTTCATGACCGGTAGCCTGGGTTCTACGTCCATTTCATCTAGCCACAATTTGTTGTTTAGCCAGACCGAGGCGATTAGGCTTCTCGAGCGGTAGGGGTTGCCCAATTCGGTGGCCTCCGGACCGCTTAAATAGTCGATTGCATCAGACTCCAGGATCTTGCGTAGCTGAAGGCGGCCGCCTGGCGCCTGACGCCCGAAAACGGAAAAGTAGTAGCCGTAGAAAGTTCCGGTGATGATGCGGCGTTATCGCCGGCGGATGACCACCGAGTAAACTCACCCAATCGTTGAGATCGTCGATGGAAATGAATAAAACATTTCTCCGTTTATCGCTTTGTCTGCAAGCGGAGGAAAGCGAAAGAACGAATAGCAACGCTACCAGCGGTAAGCTTTTGGGAGGAATAAAACCTGTATTCATTTTAATCGTTAATTTGATCCACAGGTTCCAATCAGCCCAATCATTTCAAGGTTTTCCACTTGTCTTTATCGGAAAACACCAGGGTGCGGATTCCTGCTTCCGTATGAACGTTTACGGTGTTCACTTGGTCGGGCAGAATATCTCTCAGAATATCGTTGCGAATGAGGATTGTTCGCGGAAGCGCTTTGACGTATTCTTGGTAGGCATACAGAGTATCGCCTTCGAGCTCGGCGCCCAGAAGCTTCACGTCCGATAAAAGGTTGCCGTTTTGGTCGGCGAGTTCAAAACGTTCTTCGACATACAAGGCCAGGCGGGCTTGGCCCTCCACGGTATCGATGGGCGTTTTTCCGTTTGCCGGCAATTCTTCAAGAACCCGTTCGGCATCGTGGGCGTGAAGCTGATGTACAATCTCCGTGGATCCGGTGTTCGGATTGTAGGAGATGGCGGTCAGCGCCTCGGGTTGGCGGTGGGCCTGGATATTCGAAACGGCGAAGAAAAGGTTAGCAAACGATGCGATCCAGAAGAGCCT
>CAYOLG010000052.1:13152-15046 GCA_964404745.1 uncultured Opitutaceae bacterium | reverse complement strand
TTTGTATTCACGAACATCCGTCACTGCCACATCGACGTGATCGGTGCTGTAGAACCAGCCTCGCCAAAACCAGTCGAGATCGATCCCGGATGCGTCTTCCATGGTACGGAAGAAGTCGGAAGGGGTTGGGCGCTTGAATTTCCAGCGTTCCGAGAATTCCTTGAAAGCGAAATCGAATAGTTCGCGGCCCATCACCGTTTCGCGTAGCACGGTGAGAGCGGCCGCCGGTTTAGCGTAGGCATTGGCTCCGAACTGTAAGATCGAGTCCGATTGGGTCATGATCGGCACTTGGTTGGAACTGCTCATGTAGCTAGAGATCGAATCTAAAAGCGGGACGGTGTTGAAGTCGTCTTCCCATTCGAACTCGGCCATTTTCTGTAGAAACGTGTTTATGCCCTCGTCCATCCAAGTCCACTGGCGCTCGTCCGAATTTACAGTCATCGGAAAATAGATATGCCCGATTTCATGGATGATGACGAGAATGAGGCGGGACTTGATGGCTCTGGAATAGGTGGATTCGGGATCTTCCTGCTCAGGTTCATCGCCTTCGGCTGAATCTTCCTCTTCATCGCTGCCGGAATCTTCGCCCATTTCATCCTTCTTGTCGTCGGGCTTGTAGGGCTTAGGACGGTATCCATTAAAAGTGATCATGGGATATTCCATGCCGCCGCCTTCCCAAGTATTGACGGATTGGGCGGTTGGGTAGGGATAGTTGAACGAAAAACGTGAATACACTTCCATCGTATGGACGACGGCCTCGGTTGAATACATGTGCCAAATGGGCATTGCCTCGTTCGGGTAAAAGGACATGGCCAGCACCTCGGGCACTTCCTCGTCGTCTTGTTGGTGAATCATGGCGTCCCAAATGAACTTGCGTGAACTGGACCAGGCGAAATCGCGCACGTTCTTGGCTTTGAACTTCCAGGTCTTCGTGCCGCCGGATTTTTCTTTCTCGTTTTCCAAGGCCTCTTCGGGCGTAACGATGTAGACAGGCTTTACGGCATCCTGGGATTCGCGCAGCCGCTCTCTCTGTTCGTCGCTCAACACGGCGTTGGGATTCTGAAGCTCACCAGTGGCGGAAACAATGTGGTCTTCAGGCACCGTTATCTCGACTTCGTAGTCACCGAATTCGAGCGTGAACTCTCCGCGCCCAAGAAATTGCTTGTTGTGCCAGCCATCGTAGTCGGTGTAGGCGACGAGCCGAGGAAACCACTGAGCGAGGAAGTAAATGTAGGTGTCGTTGTCCTCGAAGTGTTCGTATCCATTGCGTCCGCCGATCCGCTTGTTGTCGATAATGTTGAAGGCCCAATCGATGGAGAAGGTGTTGCTGTCGCCCGGCTTGAGGGCATTAGGCAGGTCGATGCGCATCACCGTATCCACAATAGTGTGTTTCAACGGCCTTCCCCTTGCGTCTAAGACGGATTGGATTTCATGGCCGTACTCAAGATCCTCATACTTATGATATTGAGCGAGCGTGCTGTAGGTGAGTTCGTCTTTACTGGAAGTCTCCGTAAGGCGAGCCGCAGAATCGTCACGGAATCGATTCTGGTCTAGCTGGATCCAAATGTACCGCAAGTGATCCGGCGAATGATTGGTATAGGTGATCGTCTCGGATGCGGTGATGCGCCGTTTATCTTCGTCGAGCTGGACCTTTATCTTATAGTCGGCCCGTTGCTGCCAATATTGCGAGCCCGGAGCGCCGGAAGCCGTGCGGTAGACGTTGGGGGTAGGGAGATCGACGTCCAATTGGCGAAAAGCATCATAGTAATCGCCCTTGGTTTGACGAATGGCGTCAGCGAAAAGTAGGCCAGGTAGAAAGCAGGCGAGGATCAGGAAAATTTGACGGATTGTCATAGGAAAGGAGGGCGGTTTGCGAGTTTCGTAATGGTGGAAT
>CAYOLG010000052.1:0-13052 GCA_964404745.1 uncultured Opitutaceae bacterium | reverse complement strand
AGTCCGGCTCCGGTGAAATTCATGACGAACCGTTCTGCATCCAGCCACTTGGTAGGAAAAGCGGCGAAAAAGACGTTGTTTTCCCAAGGAAGATCGCTGGCAGGGCGGTCATGTCCAAAAGGCCTCGCTTCCTCGAAGTATTCAATGGTGGACCAAGGCCCCCAAGGTGTTGGGGAGTCGAATACGCCGAGCAGACCAACGGAGGTTTGCCGATGCTGCGTGACGAGAATAACGCGATCGAGGTGGGGGTTGTAAGAAGCGCTAAGACACCAGCCGACCCCGTTCGCATCTTCGAACACCGGTTGCTTTGCCTCGAGCGGACCCCAGCGAGGTTCGCCAGATGGTTCACGGCCAACGAAGAATTCATAGGCGTCCTTCGAGGCCATCAGACGGTCATTTCTGACGCGGGCGAGATGGATGCGCCCGGGCCGGTGCACGATCAGATTTACTCCCTTTGGCCCCTCCTGCTCCATGGTCGGGCTTTGAGGAGCCAGAAAGTAGGAGTACACATAGTCGCCAAACTCCTCGGGTACACCGGCGTTGTCTTTACCGAAATTGAGAAAGGTAGGGATGGTCAGCTCTTCGCTTTGCTCGAATCGCCAAGGAGCCTTGGTCCAGCTGGCCCCTTTATCCGTCGACTTGGCTAGCTCCACGTATTCGTAGTGGTTTCGGTAGTTCTTGCCTTCCGGATGATCGGGAATGACCCACATATAGAGATCGCCTTCGATGCTGATGGTGGCCCAGCTTTTGCCGTCGAAGGTGGCTGGATTTTCCGGCTCGTGGCCGCCCCAGACATTGAAGCCTCGGTAGTTGCGGGGGTCGCCCTCGATTCGAGCGAAACCGAGGCCGACCCGGCCTTGGGAATTGGTGCCGTGGAAACCGCCGCCATCGCCCCAAGCCCCGTACAGGTGGTCGTCATCGGACCAGGCAAGCTGGAAGTTGTCGCTTCCCGGGGCGTGTCGTTGATGGGTGGACCAATCGAAGAAGAGGCCCTCCGCCGCTGGACTATCCGGATAGGGTTGGCCGAAATAGCCGATGGCCAAGGCCCAATCGGAGGCGTAGGGCGCCTGCCAGGACTGATGGGAATTCTGAAAATTGCCTAGATTGATTTCCTCATAAGGTCGCCTGGTGTCCACAGCGACGACGGGTAGGGGACGGGACATGGAGGATAGGTCTACTTCGACGGTTGCAGTATCCTCGACGTAGACCAGCAAGCGGTCAGCGTCTTCCTTACTTAGAACCAGGCCTTGCAATGGATCATCTACGGGGCGCGTTCCGATCTCGAAGCGGTTTTGGAAGAAGCGCGACCAGGTCTTGATCCAGTGCGGGTTGTCGTAGGGCATTGAAGCGCCGAAGCCCATATTGATGCTCAGGTCGCCATCCAGTTTCCCCCAAATGTTGGCCACCCCTCCAACCATAGTGGAGTGCCACAAGCCGCGGCGGGTCATTTCTTCCGTGTAGTCTTTGTCGCGATACCGATCCGATTGGCGGATACGAAAGCGGTCCTCGGAAAATACCGGTTTGCCGGGTATCGCTTTCAGGGCCGCGGCATACACTTCCGGGTTTGGCTGATGGTGCTCGTAACTGGCGTAGTCCAGGGCTTGGTTCCAGGCTATCGCCGAAGAGTGATCGGTCCCGCGGTTGGGATCACCGTGCCGGCCTCCCAGCATGTGGGGCCAGGCCATATGGGCATGCATGTAGTCGCGCCAGGTCTTGATCTGCTCATCTGTCACCCACTCGTCCAGATCGAAACCGTAACCCATCGTCCAACCTGGGATCGGCCCCAAGCGAGCGGCGATATAGCGCTGTAGTCTTTGATCCGCCGGTCCGTTTAAACCCCACTTGTGGGGCGTTTGCGTACGGGCTTCATCCCCCCAAGCCCAGAGGTGCACGACCCCGCCGGCTGCGTGAACTCGGCTGATGAAGTCTTCCAGGATCTCAAACGTCTGGAGATCCGGATTCGGGTCCTCCAGATCGATGTCGCTCGCCCGGTCATGCTCCAGGTCAAACCAGCGACAATAAACGGGAACGTGGAATCCGGTGAATCCATGGTCGACGAGAAAGGTCTGAATGTCCTCGGAAACGCGATCCGCCTCCTGCTGGATTCCCAGAGGGTTTTTGTACATGACGAATTGCGGCAGGAAGGCTTCCGGAATTGCCGCTCGTCCTTTGGGACGGGCCCATTGTTGGCCGCTGGCAGTGACGAATCCATAGTCACTCATATTTTTGTCGATGCGCACGGCGCCTGTGTGACCGTTCAGATCTTCGTCTTCGCTTTGCGTTGCAAACGTCCAGCGTCCGATCCGCGTTCCGCAAAAGCGCATTTTCCAGGTGTTGTTGCCGGAGTAGAACAGTTGGGTGGTTCGCCTTTCACCCGAACCGCCGTGCACAAAGGTGGCCGTGGCGATGAGGTCGAAGGGATTCCCTTCGTAGGACGTATTCTCGATCTCCCACTCCAGAAAAGGAGCCCATTGGGTCGTTTTCGCCGCCTCGAATTCTCGGGAATCAGCCGTTACGGTCGACAGTGCAATCAGGGAGAGGGAATAAATTGAGCGAAGCATGATTCTTGCAAGCATTGAGGACTTCAGAGAATGCCCAATAAGTAGATGATGTCGGTTTCTCAGTGTAGGGGCGCCGCTAGCGGAGACCGCAGAAGCTGCGGGCACTCTTCTTATGCGGTCGCTGAAAGCGGCGACCCCACAATTTAGATTTTATTGGACACTCTCCTAGAGGCTGGGCTGGGGTTAGAAAAATACGTCTGTGTGATGCTTCGAGTGATAGCGGTCCAGTGATTATGGGCAATTGTGAATGTGAATCGACCGTCGTTGGCCAGCGGCTATCTGTTGATGGGGCTCTCCGAGTTGCGGTTCCGGTGTCACGTTTATGGATTGTCTAAAAGTGGAGGGCCTGATTATGTGCCTTCATGATTTCCGGCTCCGCATGTGGCAGTTGTCAGCGTCCGTTCTTCTTGTTGTTGAGGACGATCCCATGTCTCGCGACTCTGGGCTTTAGTTTTTTAGCGACAGCAAGTTTGAATTATCCGGACAGTTTGAAAGTGAAACACGTTGACGAATATTTCGGAATCCAGGTTGAAGATCCTTATCGATGGCTCGAAGAGGACGTGCGCGAGTCGCCTCGCGTTAAGGAATGGGTTGAGGCTCAGAACGACGTGACCTTCGCCTATTTGAAGTCGATACCGGGCCGAGATGAGATCGAAAAACGTCTCACCGACATCTGGGACTACGAAAAAGTCGGAACGCCCTTTCGGCGAGGAGAGTGGTACTACTACTACAAGAACGATGGCTTGCAGAACCAAGACGTTCTTTATCGAAAGCGGAGTTTGGACGGCGCGTCGGAGATCGTATTCGATCCAAATACTTGGTCTAAAGACGGCACGGTAGCGTTGGCTGGCGCCTCATTTAGCAAAGATGGCCGCTATGTGGCCTATGGCGTGCAGGAGTCGGGTTCGGACTGGAGAACTTGGAAAGTCCGAGATTTGGATACAGGCGAGGATTTAAGCGACACGCTGGAATATTTGAAATTCACGGGAGTGTCATGGGATGGCGATGGAGATGGATTCTTCTACGCGAAGTACCCCGACCCAGATGAGGAGAATCAGTTTCAGTCGCTGAACCAGGAAATGAAAGTGATGTACCATCGTCTGGGAACTGATCAGGTGGAGGATTTCGTGGTCTATTACCGACCCGATCATCCAGAATGGGGTTATGGTACGCATGTAACCGATGACGGTCGTTACCTAGTCCTCTCAGTCTGGTGGGGGACGGACAACAAGTACCGCATTCTGGTCAAGGATCTGAGCGAGCCGCTGGCGGCTCCGATCGAGTTGATAGACCGGTTCGAGAACGACTACTCGTATATCCACAACGATGGGAAGACGTTTTACTTCTTTACGGACAACGAAGCCCCGCGGGGCCGGATCATCGCCATTGATCTTGATCGCCCTGAGCGAACGAATTGGAGGGAGATTATTCCCGAGCAAGACGAGCCGCTGCAACGGGTTAACGTCATTCACAACCAGTTCGTAGCGACCTATTTGAAGGACGTGCTTGCCCAAGTTCGCCTTTATCGAAAATCGGGCGAAGCGATCGGAGAGATTGAGTTGCCGGGCATAGGGACTGCCAGCGGCTTTGGTGGCAAGCCATCGGAAACGGAAACCTTCTTCCAATTCCAGTCCTACGCGACACCGCCCTCCAACTACCGTTATGATTTCATTTCGGGCGAGACCGAATTGCTCGATCGGGCAGGTATCGATTTCGATCCCGATGAATACGTTAGCGAGCAGGTTTTCTACTCATCCAAGGACGGGACGCGTATTCCCCTTTTTGTGACCAGAAAAAAGGGTGTCGCCCTGGACGGAAATCAGCCGGCATTGCTTTACGGATACGGAGGCTTCAACATTACGCTCGCTCCCCGATTCAGCGCGAGCCGAGCAGCCTGGCTAGAGATGGGGGGCATCTACGCGGTGGCCAACATTCGCGGAGGTGGAGAGTATGGGAAAAGGTGGCACCAAGCCGGACAGAAGCAGAACAAGCAAAACGTTTTCGACGACTTCATCGCGGCTGCGGAATACCTGATTTCCGAGGGTTACACCAACAGCGAAAAGCTGGCCATTATGGGCGGGTCCAACGGGGGCCTATTGGTCGGCGCGGTGGTCAACCAAAGGCCGGATTTATTCGGGGCAGCAGTCCCGGCAGTGGGAGTGATGGATATGCTCCGTTTCGACCAATTCACCGCCGGCCGCTTTTGGACCGATGACTATGGATCCTCTTCTGAATCGAAAAAGATATTTGAATATCTCTTAGGGTATTCTCCGTATCACAATCTTAAAGACGGTGCAGATTATCCCGCCATTCTCGTGACCACCGCGGATACGGATGATCGCGTGGTCCCTGGCCACTCCTTCAAGTATGCCGCCCGCCTGCAGGAAGCTAGCGCTGGCGGCAGGCCAGCGCTGATCCGGATCGAAACCAAGGCGGGCCATGGTTCGGGCAAGCCGACCTCAAAAATCATAGAGGAGTACGCCGATGTCTACGCGTTTCTGGCCAAGAATCTCGGACTTGAGATAGGGGAGTGACCAGCGGCGTATACGCCGTGTTCTTCGTGGCACAGGAGAATGGATAGCGACTCACGTCACTGTAGCGGATGTCTGACCACATCGATATCGTTATGCTGTGCGGGTCCTTTCGAGCTGCGTCCAAATTGTATGTAGGATTCCAGCACAGCTGTCATATCGGCAACCCGCTCTGGATGCTGTTCGGCGAGGTTGCGGGTTTCTCCAAGGTCGTCAGCTAGATTGTAAAGCTGAACGGCTTCATTTTCGCTGCCATCGGTCCAGCCGCCCGAACCGGGTCCCACGATAAGCTTCCATTGCCCATCGCGGATACTCGGGAGCCCTCGTATGGAGCAACTGACTGCGTGTTGGCGAATGGGTTGGTCGCTGCCTTGCAGCAAGGACAAGAAGCTGAAACTATCTTCACCCGCATTGGCCGGCAGTTCCTGATCGACTATGTCCGCAATGGTCGCCAGTAAATCGGCTTGATGGACGAGCTGGCGGTTGATGGTGTTCCTGGAAATGACCTTGGGCCAACGAGCGATAAAAGCGACTCGGTGACCGCCTTCCCAAGCGTCTGATTTGTATCCACGAAGTGGGCCGCTGGGGTAGTGTCCTTGTTTTTCTAAGCTCTCGACATCGATGTAAGGTGCGCAGCCATTGTCGCTGGTGAAAAGAACGAAGGTGTTTTCTGCCTCGCCACTATCGTCGATAGCTTGGAGGACTTGGCCAACTACTGCGTCCGTTTCCATGACGAAGTCCGCGTAAAGTCCGAGACCGCTTTTGCCTTCCCACTCGCTGTTGACGGACAAAGGAGTATGGGGCGAGGTCAGTGGCAGGTAAATAAGATAGGGGTCATCTTTGGGAGCGGATTCGCGAATGTATTCCGATGCTCGCTTTCTTAGTTCGGGAAGGATGGTCTCCAGGGTCCAATCATTTAAAGCGGGCCCTTGGATGCTCGCTTGGTTTTTCTCGAACAGGGACACATCGGCGTACTCCGTAGGGATTCCAATCGTTCGCTCATTCTCGATATAGCAGTAGGGCGGCCAATTGGGGACATCAGTCCCAAAGTAGGTGTCGAAGCCGTTGGCGGTGGGGCCACCTTTAATCGGTTGGGTAAATGCCCGTTTCCAGGCTTCTCGGTGGACAGCTGTAGCCGTGAGATCTTTCTCGCCGCCGTAGCCGCCGGTCAGAAACCATTCCTTGTCCTCTTCTTCTATTGGCCAATTCCAGCCGAGGTGCCACTTGCCGATACAGGTGGTTTGATATCCCGCTTGCTTGGCTAGTCCTGCTATGGTGAGCCGGTCTGGCGGAATCACTGGTGGCCCCCAGAGGCTAACAATTCCTCGCTGCAGTCGCGTGCGCCAATGGTAGCGACCCGTAAGCAAGGTGTATCGAGATGGCGAGCACACGCCGGAAGAAGAGTGGGCGTCGGTGAAACGCATGCCCTCGCGAGCCATGCGATCGATATGGGGTGTGGGAATCTTGCCGCGTTCGGGATTGTAGATATGGACGTCCCCGTAGCCCAGATCGTCGGCGTAGATGATGACTATATTGGGGGTTTCGCTAGCTTGGCTAGCGAAAAGGAGTGAGGAGAGAATGGTGAAGAGCGAAAGGAGGCGGGAGTATTTCATTTGCAAAGTATCGCGAATGTAGGAGCGGGTTTATCCCGCGATGATAAAGGTAGGTATCGCGGCAGAAAGCCGCTCCTACGTAGGCAAAAACGGTTTTCGAGACAATCTGTTTACCGGCCCTTGGTGGCCACTTCCCCCTTATAGATCTCCCTCAATTCATTCAGTGCGTTGGATCGCTCCGCGGTCTTGCGTCGCAAGGTCGCGAGGATTTCGCTGTTGGCCATACTCTCGGCCAGGTTGTTCATTTCCCCGGGGTCCGCTTCGAGGTCGAAAAGCATTTCGAATTCGGGAGGTCGGTTGCTGAAGTCGACGTCGCCTTCAGCGTATTTTTCGACGCCATCGTATAGGCGGATGTATTTCCATTTCCCCTGGCGAATGCCTTCCTGAAAGGGGTTGTCTCGACCCGTGTAGAGGCTTTCCAGGAAGAGCTCTTCGCGCCATTCGGTCGGCTCGTCGTAAACCAGTGGCCGCAAGCTGGATCCATCCATGAATTTCAAAGGCTCGACGCCTGCGTAATCGAGGATGGTGCTGGTAATGTCCAAACTGGATACCAGTTGATCAAGCTCACGCCCTCGCTTGTCAGCTGGCAGGCGCCCATCGTAAACGAAGCAGGGAATCTTGGAGGCGAGATCGTATAGAAGCGACTTGCCGCCCATGCCGTATTCGCCCATGAGCAAGCCGTGGTCGCTTCCGTAGATAATGACGGTGTTGTCCATGAGGTCGCGAGCCTCGAGATTAGCCAGCAAGTCGCCGATCACCTTGTCCAGCCCGGAAATGGTTTGGTAGTAGCGAATATGATGCTCGGTATTGGTTTCACGCGTGTAGTTGTATGGGTAAGTTTGCGTTTTCCGACCCTTGTCTTGGTCGAGCATTCGTTTGGGAATAAAGCGGTAGGGATCGGTGGCGGTTTCCGCGGGAATCTCGATCTCCAGATCGCGATAGAGCGTGTCGTAGAATTCCGTTCCCTGCAGTTCTGGATTCTCGTTGGCTGGACGCGTCATCTTGCGCCAGTCCTCATAATCCTCATACATGCTGGTGGTTTGAGATCCGTGGGGCACGTTTAAGCTAACCGATAGGCAGAAAGGCTTGTCGCCAGGAATATTCTCCAGGAAGTCGCCCATGGCCTCGCCCATGATCGGAGTGATGATGTCGTTCTCGGCATGGTGGTAAGGGCGAGTGCTGGCAGAGTCGGAATTCTTGGGCAAGAAACGGGTCCAGCCGTCGTGGCCCCACCAGTAGTCGAATTTCTCGGCGGCGTTGCCTTTGAACGTATAGTATTCGATGCCGATCTTGCCAACGAATCCCGTGAAGTATCCAGATTCACGCAACAAGTGAGGATAGGATCGTTCCCATTGATCTTCGGTCAATTCGTAGGAAGAGGTGAAGCCGATTCCGTGAACACGTTCGTGCATCCCTTTTAGCAAGGATACCCGGCTCGGGGAGCATACCGGTTCGGCGGTATAGGTGTTGGTAAAGCGAACGGATTGGGCCAGTAAGCGGTCGAAGTTGGGCGTCTTTACCCAGGGGTGACCCATGGCCCCGAAGGTGTCGTCCCGTTGATCATCGGTTAACAAGAAGATGATGTTCGGCTTGGACCTCGGGTCGTTTTGCGATTTTGGAGCGCAACCGATTGTCGCAATAAGGAATATAGCAACAAATAGTGTTCCGAAGAGCGGAGCGACGACATGACCGGATCTAAAGGAGACCGGACCATTGAGAGTGGCGAGGAGTGAATGTAGTGGGCGGTTCATTGGAGATTGTTGTTTCTTGGATGGATGAGCGGGTTAACGCCGCGAAAGGTAGAACAGGCATCCTGCCTGTTTGGGACACAGGCTGGAAGACTGTGCTACTCCCCTACCTTTGGTGTGGATGAGTAGTAGTGAATTGGCAGGTTGAAAAACTGTAACTGGGTTTGGCATTGCGGGCATTTCGACAGATCAAAATTGTCAGCGATCTGTTTTTGAACAATAACTCATTTTGCCCGAAACGAGTCGCTAACTACCAGAGCGACGATAAGATCCTGGAATCCATTGCCTCCATTTTTGGCTTGAGCAACAATGTGATCAATTACTTTGCGATCGCCAAAGCTGGGAGGGCGGCCAGTCGCGTATACCATCAGTTTCTCGGTCAGACACAGTGAGAAGATGTCGATATTCTCGACCAAATAGCGTTTCAGATCCTGGACGTCGTCAATAGGGGTTCCGTCAGGAAGCTGGCCGACGGCATCAACCAGTTGCCCTTTCACGGTTACTGTTTTGTCGCCCTTTTTCTCATACAATGGATAGTGGGTACGCCAACGTCCGACCGGATCAAAATTTTCCAGAGCGAAACCGGGAGGGTCGATTTTGCGGTGGCAGCTAGCGCAACTGGCATCCGCCTGATGGCGTTCCAGTAGTTCGCGAATCGTCTTGGCGCCGCTCGTGTCAGGCTCGATGGCTGGAACGTTGGGTGGAGGCTCGGAGGGAGGGTCGCCCAGGACATTCTCTAGCAACCAAACTCCGCGAAGGACCGGTTGGGTGTCCACTCCGTTAGCGGTAGCCATCATTACGCTGGCCTGTCCCAGTATGCCTCCGTATCTGGAGCCTCGATCGATAGGCACTCGCTTCATGGCATTGTTTCCATCAAAGGGATGGTCGTACAAACGGGCATTGAAGCGATTCATGTAGGTGAAATCTGGATCGATGAATGTATCCAAAGTATGATTCTCGCGCAGGATCTCGGCGATGAACATCTTGGTTTCCTCAGTGATCGCGTTAAGATAGTTGTCGTTCCAGTTTATTAGCCGAGGATCGGGCATAATATCCGGCAAAACGCGGAGATCTAGCCATTGGCCAGCGAAGGAATCGATGAAGTTGTTCACTCGCCGGCTGGCGAGCAGTCTACGTGTTTCGGTGGCGAGCGTGTTAGGATCTGACAAGGATCCGGCTGATGCCAGTTTTAGGAGTTTTTTATCCGGGGGCGAGCTCGTCAGAAAATAGCTCAATCGGCTCGCCAGGTCGTAGTCATCCAGCTCGCCCGCCTGCAAGCCGCGATAAATGAACTTTGGCGAACACAAGGCCGCCCGTATGGCCAGGTGGATACCATCCTCAAAACGATTTCCCTCAGAGGTATGTTGGAGAGCCACTTTGACGTATTTGGATATTTGTTCATCCGTGGCTGGGCGTCTGAAAGCCTTGTCTAGAAAAGGCTGCAAAATAGCCGTTGCGTATGCCTCGTCGTCGCGACTTTGACGATGACCCATGAATCGGGCGGTACGCAGGCGCTGCTCCCTCATTTCATTGTCCTCTACCAGTCGAACGGGGCCTACGATTTCAGCACTCCCAATATCCAATGCAGGTCCATGGCGAATCATGTCCTGACGGGCTATACGAGCGAACTGATTGTGAATAGCTGGGGCGCTTAGATCTGGCATTTCCTGCCCAACGGCTTCCGCCGTATCCAGAGAATCGCTATTCGCAAGATCCATAACCGCTTCGTAATACTGCGAAGGCGTCAGCTCCCGAGCTCTTCCTAGTTTTCTGTAAGCGGCTAGAATACGTTCGTCTTCCGCGAGCTTGCCCAAAGCATCCGGCGAATATAACCGGTTGCCTGAATCCGAATAGAGTGGGCTGTTCCCCCAGCGAAAAGCGATCGTCTCGCCCTTTTCCAGAACGACTTCCGTTTCGTAGACCTGGGCTTGTTCAAGTTGGGGCAGCAGGCTGAATTCGTCCAGCTTCCTCATCGTGTCGACCAACTCATATGGGTCCGCCGAGTTCTTGCGGGCAAAGAGCTCGATCTGGAACGGTTCAGCGCCCAAGTTGTAAATAGCTTTGGCATCCTGGAAAGTTGTCGCATCGAATCGGATACGGTAAACGCCACTAATTTTGGCTTCAAACCGGGATGGCCAGACAGCGCTTCCGGCGATCGTGCTTCGGGAGGAGATTAATCGATAGAGCCGCTCTTGCGTCAAGGTGCCGGAGGCATCTAAGGAAGTGAAATCCGAAGGAGTCAGTTCGATCGTTCTTTGTTCCGCCGGCAAGGGGCCAGACACCGATAGCTCGTGAATATCCAGACCGGGCCCTGCGAAGAAGCGATAGCAGCACATGGTCTCGAAGAGGTTGACCCCAGTGCGGGCCATTTTGAGGGCGAATTCTCTGGTCTCTTCGGATTCGGGATCGAAGTTTTCGCTAGAGAATCCAGGCTGATTCTTGATTTTCTGGATACGATCCCACCAGGACCAGCCTCGATCGGATCGTTGGTAGCCAGCTATTTTCCAAGCGGCTCCTAGCTCAGGGTCGGCTCGGAAAATTTCCAGCAAGTGTCTGGCCAGCTGTCCGGCGCTTTGATCTGCGCTTAGCGTGGCATTGTCGTAGTGAACGACTATGGTTTCCCCTTTTTGCAGATCGACTTCGGCGTTATAGGCAGCGGGAGTTTCGCCTCCAACGCGGATCTCGGCCAGCTCACGAAGCGTTGACGTTCGAGTGAAGCTGTTTCCATTCGCTGTGAAGGCCAAAAGTTTGACGATGGGGAAATGTCCATCCTCGGGTCGGTATGAGGACAGTTCCAACCTCACGGCGTAGCGACCGGTCGTTTTCGCTGCAAAGCGATTGGGCCAAACGGAACCCCGAGCCAAAGGGTCGGAAGAACTGGTCATACGCAGAATGCCATCGATGGGATGGCCAGTTGTGAAATTGAGGGTGAAATCATTGGGGCCGATGATAGACGTTTCGCTGGGAACGGTTTTTTCCTCTTTCAGTGGCGGGATGAGGAGATCTGCCGCGGTGGTCGCGATCTCGAAGTACTGGGCCATGAGTGGAGGTGAAAGCGCCAGCCCTTCGCCGACATTGTCGAATCCATGGAATTCGAGGTCGGACGGAAAGCTCTCTGGAGCGGTGAACGGTATTCCGAGCGCGTCTCGAATCGTGTTCTCGTACTCCTCTCGGTTCAGCCGCCTCAGTACCGTCCCTCCTGGCGGATCGCGCTCGCTCAGTGTCGCATCGAGCCAACTTAGCATCGCCTGACGCTCCGCAGCCGTTGGTTGCCTCTCTTTTTCCGGGGGCATTTCCCCTTTCTTGAGCATTTTATGGACTTTGCTCCAAGTTGACTTCGCATGATGGTCACTCCAGTCGATTTCGACGAAGTCTAGGCTCAGGTCGCCCTTGCATTCGATCTCGTCATGGCAATTGAGGCAATAGTCGACGAGAAAGCTATCGGCCACTTCCGGGATAGGCTCGCTGGAGGTTTCGACCTCGGAGTTTGCCAGAGTCGAAAGCGGTAAAGCGGCAATACAGGTGATCGCCGCTAGAAGACGAGCGATACGGGGAAGCATTAAAGCAGATAATCGTTTATGTTCCGCTTGGCATTGGCGAAACGATCCGTCTCGAGGCCCATTGATTGCATCAGAGTGAGGAAGAGGTCGCCCATCAGCGGGGTCGTATCCGAGGGGTTGTTCCGGTCAATAGCTAGATGGGAGCCGTGCTTGTACGGGCCGCCAGCCACCAGAACAGGAAGGTGGCTGTTGTTGTGCGTATTGGCGTTGCCCATACCGCTTCCGTAAAGAATCCCCGTTGTATCGATTAGGGGTCGCCCATCGGGGTCTTTACGTTCTTTCAATTGGCGCAGGAACTTGCCAAAACGCTCGACATGCTGTGTCCCAACAAGATTGTACTCGGCGATCTTCCCGGGATCGTTGCCATGGTGGGATAGGCCGTGGTATCCGGCGCTGAGAAGTTGCCCATTGATTGTAAATACCTGACCCGATCCTGGAACGAGAAATGAAATGACTCGCGTGGAATCCGTCTCCAAGGCCAATGTAATCAGGTCGTACATGATGGATTCGCACTCCAAAGAAAGGTCGGGCGCGACCGGATCGAATTCTGGAAGCGGGTATTCAATTTTTGGGGAAGGCTTTTCCAGCCATTGCCGCTGTTTCTGGATTTGCTGCTCCACGTCTCTCACTGAGGTGAAGTATTCGCCAAGCTTCTCGCGATCCCGGGTAGTGACGCGGCGCTCGAGCGAGCGGGCTTCATCCATCACCAAATCCAGCACACTGCCGCCGCTTTCCAATAGGTACTTCATCCGCGCCTTATCTGAATCCGAACTGAAGAGCTTGCCGAACAACACGCTTGGGCGGCCGATCGCGGGAAGCATGATGCCCTCTTTGGTATAGCTCATGTAGCCGTTTACAGGAGGTGTCCCGCAGGTAACCTGAAGCGATTCAAAACGGGTCTGATGTCCAATCGATTTAGCTACGATCTGGTCGAAGGAAACGCTGGGCGTACCTTTCCCCGTAAGGTAGTTTTTCCAATTCTTATGCCCGTTCGGAGCTCGGTGATCGAGCCCGGAGAAGAGGGTGAAATTTTCCCTCA